>CAJLCI010000013.1 GCA_905205065.1 uncultured Eubacteriales bacterium
ATACGAGATTGAGTGGTGACTGGAGTTCAGACGTGTGCTCTTCCGATCTGTATTTGGAGCAATAGGAGGAGCGTTAATTCTTCATGAGACCATGCCTTTGCGTGGATACATAGGATGTGTATTAATTTTTGCCGGAATTATATTTGCACAGCTGAGAACGCGGTCTGAAAATATTTCGGATTCTTCAGTTAAGGACAAGTCTCAAATTTTATAAATAAAAGCGTAATATATAAAATTGTAAGATTTTTGTTTCTATGAGCGGATGAATCTGCTCGTTTTTCCGAACCAGGTATAATTCACGCGAACGCTTTATGTAGGGGCTTTATCCCTGATTGAAGGTAGAATTTCGCGGATTTAAGTAAATTAAGCGATAAAAATACTGTAAAGAGGATATATTTTATTATGGTTCTTAAACAATGTACACCCGAAGAACAAAACGTAGACAGTGCTGCCATCGAACGAATGTTTGACTATTGGGATGAAATGAATACTCACGTACATTCATGTGCGATAATGCGCGGTGGAAAGTTAATTTCGCTTCGAACATGGGAGCCTTATAAGGCAGATAGCCTGCACATGCTGAATTCGATGAGTAAGACATTTACATCAATTGGTGTTATGTATGCGATACAGGAGGGACTTTTTGACGAAGAGGATTATGTAATATCTTTTTTCCCGGATGTATGTTCGGATGTAAAAATATGCGATAATATGAAAAGAGTAAAAATCAAGCATCTTTTGACTATGACTACAGGACACTATCCGGATAATGCAGATTTTATAATATCCGATCCCAATCCGGTAAAGGCATTTCTTTCCTCAGAGATTTCGCTTGAACCCGGAACTAAATTTGTTTATAACACCGGAGCTACATACATGCTTTCTCTGATTATCGGCAAAGTGACGGGAAAGTCTTTAGCTGATTATTTAACTCCAAGACTGTTTGAACCTTTAAATATTAAAAAATTATTTTGGGAAAGCGATTCGGACGGAAATTCATATGGAGGTTTTGGACTAAATATAGATATACTATCGGCTGTTAAGACCGGCCAGTTTTTGCTTGACCGGGGATGTGTTGACGGTAAATATCTCTTGTCTCCGGAGCTTATTGATAAGGCAACGTCAGCGATTGTACCTACTGTAAACATGGAGGGGCAGGCGTGGCTTGACGAACTCAGAAAGTGTAAGGAATGGCAGCCGTCAGATTGGGACTGCGGATATGGATGGCAGATATGGCGATGTGTTTATAACGGGGCTTATCGTGCCGACGGCGCTTTTGGGCAGTATTGTGTTGTCGTTCCGGAACACGATCTTGTTGTAGCGGTTTTTTCCGGCTCGGAATGCTCACAGTATTTGCTTAAAGGAATATGGGATTGTCTCATACCCGGAATTGAATGCTGTAATTCGGTTATCGGTGATTCTGCAATTTGCAAAAAAAGGAAGAGTGAATTTACATTCGGCTTGTCTGTTCCGGAGGACCAGGATACGGAGAGCTTATTCGGAGAAGCATATTCAGTTCCTGATAATACACTTGGAATTAAAGTAATTCGTCTTGTCTCGTATGGGTTAACCGTCTTTGAATTGAATAACGGCAGTTATGAAATTAAATCCGGATATAATGAATGGATTTATAATGACTTGGGATTTGACGTTCCTAAATGCAGCTTTCCTTTTGTTTTAAGACCGTACAGTCATTTAAATGCCGCATATGCTTTTTATGGCAGCGAATATAAAATACGTTTGCTTTGCGACGGTTATGCATATTACCATGAAATGAAAATGATGAAAAACGGCGATGATATGCTGTTTGTGTGTCGGCAATATCCAGGAGGAGATTCTTTTGAGGTAAAATGTACTAAGATAAAGGGAAAAGATTGTTAACTTTCTTTTTAATGGGATTAATATCATTGACAAACACTTTGTATTCGTGTATAATGATAAACAGCTATAAAGAAATACCGGAGGTTATATAAATAATGTTCAGTTTGCTTGAAGGAGATGCGGCGGCCGAGGTCGTGTCTACCGGGGCCGGTTCATGGCTTTCAATAGGTATGCTTTTGGTGCTTCTTGTTGTTTTTTACTTTTTTATGGTTCGTCCTCAGAAGAAGCAGGAAAAGGAAACTAATGCTATGCGGAACGGTCTGCAGGTTGGTGACGAAATCACAACAATAGGCGGAATTATAGGAAAAATTGTCAGCATTAAGGATGAAACACTTGTAATAGAGACGACAAGAAATTGCACAAAAATCCGTATTCTTCGCACCGCGGTAAGATCGGTTGATGTTCATGCCGAGGATGCGGAATAATTGACGTTTCTGTTAAATCTATATAGTATTGAAACAAATCGGCAGAGCTGCATATGCGCGGTACTGCCTTTTTTGTTATTATTTGTAAGGATGTTTTAGGTCTTTGAATATTAGAGTCCGGGATTGTTTAACTTGCATTGAGAAAAGTCTGTTTTGGGTAAAATATATGATTATGGATATTAAGAAAAAAAGAATGCTTAAGCTTGCTTTATTTTCGGTATTAACTGCGATATTGTTTTGCTTTGGAATTCATGCGGAATGTGTTGAATACGGCGAACGTACTGTACCCGGAGGATTGGTTGAAGACGTCTCCGATTTTGTTCAGGCACTTGGAGGGGAGTCGGCTGCGATAATATCGGAAAACGGAAATATACTGTTAGTATGTGACATAAAAGTCGAAAGCCCTTTAATATTGAACGGAGGAAGTTATCGCTTGACAGGCGGAGGCTGTGAAATTTCGTCTTTATTCAGCGGTGAATCCATTTTTAAACTTGAAAATGGTGCAGAGCTTATTTTAGGATCAGAAAATGATTCTTCCGCCGATTCTCTGTCACTGAAATGCGAAGAAACACAGCATGCATCGCTTATTTCTGTTGGAAACGAGTGCTCTGTTACATTGAACAGCGGAGTTGTATTAACCGGGGGAGCAGGAACGTACGGCGGCGCCTTGTACTCTGACGGAGGTGTTATCATTGTTTCGGGAGGCCAGATAAGTTCTTTTTCCGCTCAGTATGGAGGAGCCGTTTACTTAAAATCCGGCAGGCTGAAAATAAATGGTGGTATAATTTCAGATTGCAGTGCAGAAATTGGAGGCGCCATATATGTAGATTCAGGAGTATTAGAAATTAGCGGAGGAATAATAGGCGAATATACAGGAATAAATTCATCTGGCGGTGCTGTTACAATTGGTGCAAAAAATAAAGCAGAGCTGTATGGAGGCGGAATATTTATAAACAACGGAGAGTCCATTTTTTCGGGGGGATATATTTCAGGAAATACAGCAGAATGCGGTGGTGGTTTGTATGCAGAGGAAAATGTGTCTCTGAGCTTTTCAGGTGCAGCTTTTGTGAATAATGAGGCTAATCTCGGAGGTGCAATTTATAATAAGGGTAAAGTGAGTTCTGCGTATGTTAAGATAAATGATAATGCGGCGGAGCGCGGCGGTGGTATTTATAATGCAGGAAATCTTAGTTTTGCAAATGGAGATATAAGCGCTAATACTGCCTCATACGGAGGAGCAGTGTTAAATGAAGGCACTTTTGTATTGGAGTATGGCTCGATTACCGGTAACAGTGCAGAGTTTGGCGGAGGAGTGTTTAACGACGGAGAATTTTTCTTCCGCGGTGGAGTTATTGGGCATACCACGGCAGTTGCGGATACAATCGGTACAGCCGTATTTAACCGAGGATATATCTATATGGCCGCGACCGCTTTTGTATATGAAGACAGCGCTATTGCGCTTATTAGAACGTCCGACGGATTAAATAAGATAATAGTCGGTGAGTTTAACGGTGCGGACATTGCTGCTTATATTGAAGTATATGACGAGGCATTCGATTCTGATGGAAATTATATATACAAACAGAAAACCAACGCTGGAACTTTACTGATTGATGGCGATTCCGCTGAAAACATTGCGTCTGCTGCATCACATTTTAAAGTCAGGGACGGAAAATATACTGTTGGACTTAGCGAAAACGGTGAAATTTTATTTTATGTTAAGCCCCAGATGGTTATTGCGGCGGTAACCGGAACTGTATTTCTGTCGGTTATCATTATCATTTTTGTGGTACTAATCAAAAAAGTAAAAAAGGATAATAAAAAGATGGAGAATACAAAACATGGGTGAAGTCAAAAATGCTTCGGGCAAAAGTCATACAGAAAATGAGTTTAACTCTGATCTGCGTTATATTTCTGATTTTAATAAGATTCGCAGACTTCTAAGTTGTACGCGGCGGGCTGTAGATGAATATGATTTAATCTCTGACGGTGACCGCATTGCGGTCGGTTTGTCGGGAGGAAAAGATTCAATCGCGCTTCTATGTGCTCTGATAAATCTTTCTGTTTTTTATCCTAAAAGATTTGAGCTGATTGGTGTTACTGTCGATATGGGGTTTGAAGATATAGGCCGCCCGGAAATGAACTATTCCGGGATCGCAGATTTTTGCTCGGCGCACAGAATTGAATATAAACTTGTGAAAACTTCTCTTGCAGAGGTAATATTTAAAATTAGAGAAGAAAGTAGTCCATGTTCACTTTGTGCCAAGATGCGAAGGGGAATTATTCATGACACGGCAAAAAAAGCCGGATGTAATAAGGTTGCTCTCGGACATCATTTTGATGATGCTGTGGAAACATTTATGCTTAATCTTCTGCATGAGGGAAGGCTTGGATCATTTTCACCTAAAACATACCTTGACAGAAGAGATATAACCATAATCAGGCCGTTAATTTATGCACCTGAAAAAGATATAAGATATTTTGTGTCGCATAACAATCTTCCACTGGTTGAGACAAGCTGTCCGGAGGACGGGCATACAGAGAGAGAAGAAGTCAAAAAGCTGATTAGTTCGCTTGAGAGAAAATATAACGGGGTTAGGCATCGTATTTTCGGAGCAATGCAGAAATCAGGAATTGACGGATATTCTCCGAATTGCGGCAAATAAGTATAATTAAAAGACGCCTAATGATCATTCAAAGAGATTAGGCGTCTTTTATGATATATACCAATCAAATAATTAAGGTTTATTCCTTAATTACTGTTCCCGACGAGGGAAGTTTATTTTTTCTGTACTTTTTGGAGTTTTCAACGCGTTCCGGATCAATTGTCGCTTCTGTTACAAAATCTCCTTTTTTGAGCGTCATGACCGAAGCTCCGCGGCTTTTTCGTGATGCTTTTTCTGTAATATTTTCAGAACTTGTGAGCAGAGCTTTTCCTGATTTGGATATCATAAGAATGTCAAGCGGAGCAGTTTCATAAAATACCGCAACAAGCGAAGCATGATCTGAATATGCACCGGTCAATTTTCTTCTGTTTGATTTTGTGTCATATGAATTTGCAGGAATACGTACACAGGTTCCGTTCTCAAAAACGAGGATAATTCTGTGGCATTCGTTATCCTTTTGCAGGCGGCACATCCCGATAGCATGTTCTTCTTCGTCAAAGCCGAGCTTAGCAGGGATATAATCTCCAAGCTCTCCGGATTTTAGGGTGTCAAAATCGCCGACATGAGCTTTGTAGACCTGAAAGGCATCGGAGAAAAAAATCAGTTCGTCTGAGTTTACGGCGTCTTCTTCGAGTATGACAGAATCACCGTCCTTAAGCTTCTGAGATTCGCTCGCTTTTAAAGAACGCAGGGAAATCTTTTTGAAGTATCCCTCCTTAGTAAACATAATGTGATTTACGGTGTTATCATCAGGTCTTTCTTCCTCTATTGTTTCATCAAGTTCATCTTCATAAAGCAACTGTGTTTGACGTGGCTTGGCGTATTTTGATTTTATATCTCTTAATTGCTTTGCTATATAGGACTTCAATTTTCGCTCGCTTGCAATAATATCTTCGGTAGATGCAATTTCGACCTTAAGCTCATCTGTTTCACGGAGCTTGTTAAGGATATATTCGCGGTTTAGATTGCGCAGTTTTATTTCTGCAATAAATTCGGCTTGCTCCTGATCTATATCAAAGCCGTCGCAAAGATTTGGAATGACGTCGCTTTCCTTTTTTGTTTCCCGGATTATTTTTATCGCTTTGTCTATGTCAAGAAGAATTTTTCCGAGACCTAAAAGCAAATGAAGCTTTTTTCTCATTTTATCAAGGTCAAATTGGAGCTGCCTTTTTACACAATCGGAACGGAAACGAATCCACTCTTTCAATATATCTCCGACGCCTAAAAGCTTCGGAGTTCCGTCGATCAGTACATTGAAATTGCAGTCGAAGCTGTCTTCCAGCGGGGTATATTTATACAGCTTATTCATAAGCTTATCAGGAGCGGTTCCGCGTCGGAGATCCAAAGTCAGCTTAAAGCCATTCACGTCAATTTCATCGCGGAAATCAGTAATCTCTTTGACTTTTCCTTCCTTAATAAGCTGAGTAAGCTTTTTCATAATGAGCTCTATTGTTGTAGAATATGGAATTTGCAATATTTCTATGCAGTTTTCCGATTTATCATACCGCCAGCGGGCACGGAGACGAAGGCTTCCGTGTCCTGTTCTGTAAATTTCCCGCATAGTTTCTCTGTTATAGATTAAATATCCTCCTCCCTGAAAATCAGGGGCAATCATTATATCAAGAAGTTGATCGACCGTTGTTTCCGGAGATAGAAGCATTTGGATTGTTGCATCGCACAGTTCTGAAAGATTAAAGGAACAGATAGAACTTGACATAGCGACTGCAATTCCTTTATTTGGAGAGAGCAGTATATTTGGAAATGATGTTGGAAATAGAACAGGCTCTAACATAGTGCCGTCATAATTTTCGCACATATCGACCGCATTTCGGTCGATTCCTCCGAATATTTCAGCGCAGAATGGATCAAGCTTGCATTCTGTATAACGTGAGGCCGCATATACCATTTCTGAAGAATAATGTTTTCCAAAAGACCCCTTTGAGTCTATAAATGGGTGAAGAAGGGTTTCATTTCCACGAGTCAGACGGACGAGCGTTTCATAGATTGCACTGTCGCCGTGCGGATTCAGACGCATTGTTTGACCGACAATATTTGCGCTTTTTGTCCTTTGACCAGTGAGCAATCCCATTTTATACATGGTGTAAAGAAGTTTTCGGTGAGCCGGCTTAAATCCGTCGATTTCCGGTATTGCCCTGGATACAATAACGCTCATTGCATACGGCATGAAATTTTTTTCTACTGCCTCGGTTATCGGCTGGTTCTGAATCTCGGCTGCTGCAAAGTTTTTTTGCTCTGCAGATGACTTTTTATTTTTTGGCATCTTTACTAAGCTTGTCCTCTCAATATGGTTATGATTTATTGTATATTTTTCCCTCCGGTGTTGTAAAATTCGGAGGGGAAATTTTTCATGCAAAAACGATCCTTCAAACAGCGGTTTTCGGCGTCTTGCGGCGTCTTTCTGTGCAAACGATTTATGACGAGTATGACGAGATTGCATTTTTTATAATGAAAAGCGAAATACCCTGTCTCTATAGGCTGCGGTGTTCACTCACTTTTTCCGGCGGCGTTACAATTCGCCGCCGGAAAATCTTATTATGGGGCTTTGTCCCCTTATGAAACAGTATGGATTTCAGAGAAATCTCGGAGAACGTTCTTTAGAGCTTACTGCTGCCGCGAGTAATGCCTTTTTCACTTCTGGATCCTGCTCTGTCGTTTCAACATAATACAGTCTGTCTACTTCGCGCTTGGTACCGATTCTTTTAAGCGATTCACAAGCCGCGAGCTTTATATCATTGTCATCATCGGTAATGAGCTTCATACAGGTATTCACAGCGAGCTCATCACGTGAAATATCTGCAAGTGCCTTTATGGCGAGAAGACGAATCTCCTTTTCTACGGATTCATCGGTGTAAGCTTCGATCTTGGAAGATTTTCTGTCCTCAGTCCATTTTGCTAATTTTTCTTCAATCGTTTTGGCTCCGCTGAATATACCTTTAATACTGTCAAGTAATCCCATTTTTCGTTTCCTTTCAATAAAGTTATAGTGTATATACATGCTCCGTTTCAGAATAAACTGTTCTGTGTTGACGGGGCTAAGTATCATCAGATTTTGGAATAAACAGATAATTCCCTCCGTTATCATCATAAAAATTACCCTGATTTTATTGTCAGCGCAGCTGTTGTCAGCTATTATATGTTTTTATGATTCGTGACCGTCATCATCAACAGGATATGCAATTGTAGTCATAAGCGCCATGTTTGTACTTGATGTATCAAGACGGCTGTATTGTACTACAATTGGTGTATCGCTTTCAACAATCAGTGCATACGGCGTATCTTTTGGAATCGTATATCCGTCCTTTGATTTTATTTTATCCATGCGGATATGATTTGTTCGCATAGACGGACATACCGCGCAAAATCCTTGCAGAGCTTCTTTTTGCTCGAACAATAGCGTCATTTTAATATGTGCATCGCATCCGCTTGTGTTTATAACGCAGATAGCTTCGTGACTTGGCTGTTCGTCTTTTCCTGATACAGAATTTAAAAACGTATCCGGAATAAGCCATGTCTTTTTTCCATAGGCCTTCAATGAATGATCCATCCTTTTGTTAAATAATATTTATTCGGCATATTCAGTTTTTTATAACTTAAAATATAATCCTGATATTAATGTGATGACGCTTATTGCGTATTACGAATAAAATATCTACTTCTTAAACAAGGTGCCAATAATAATCGCTCGTCGTAATATCCGTTAAATAGTATGAAATGACAGATACGTTATCAAACAAACCGTAAATAAATTGCGTAATATCGAAATCATCTGCGGTTAAAAACAAGAGCTTATATAGCAATGCAAAAATCTCAAAAATTAATAATATCAGAATATTAACTATATTATAGCACTTTTCTGCGATTTTGCATAGTCTTTTTTTGCAATTTTTTGTAACATATAAAAACCGGTACCTGAGGCGCCGGTTTTTCGAGATTTACATTTAAGTCTATGCGAACTATGCCTATTTTCTTTTACCCTGATAACCACGGTATTCGCAGGGACCGCAGGTATATTGAATTCCGCCTCGGCAGCGCTTCAGATAATTTAAAGCTGTAACTTGTGCCGTCCATTCCATATCGTCGTAATGTACCGGATCGTGATAACCTTCGATATCTATAGCGCCTTCAAATCCGTTTTGTATTAAAATGGTTACGATATCAGTCCAGTTTGTATCACCGAAGCCGGGCGTTCTGTTCCATGCAAACTCATGGATACCGCGTATGCCGTATTCACGGATGACATCATATGCGACAGTTGCGTCTTTTCCATGCACATGAACTACTTTTTTCGCCCAATTACGCAGCTGTGCTATTGGATCTATCAGAGCCATCAGCGCATGGCAGGGCTCCCATTCGAGGCCGAGACTGTCGCTTGTGATTTCGTTAAAAATCAGTTCCCATGCTTCCGGACAAAAAGCTATGTTATAAGTATCTCCGTTCCATCCGTCTCCGCAGTTTTCAAGACCGATTTTAACACCTTTGTCTTCGGCGAGTTCAACAAGAGGTTTAAAGGCTCTTACAAAATCGGGAATTGTATCGGGGACGCTTTTTTCATTACCACCGGCAAAAGTCCCTATACAATCGCAGTTGAAAAGATGTGCGTTTTCAATTAAAGTGGCAATTCCGCTGCGTTCTTCATCGTTTTTTATGGGATTGCAGTAGAAACCGAGTGCCGAAATTTCTCTGCCTTCGAGTACTTCGTTAATTTGTTTACTGAATTCATTAATGTCGATTTTAGTGCTTTCCGCTGATCCGAAATTGAGTTCATAAGATTCAAATCCAAGAGGGTTAAGCTGAGGAATCATTTTCAAAGCATGTTCAGCAGGAATTAAAGTTCCGATTTTAATATCAAACATAAATATTCTCCCTATTATTAAAATAATGCTAAAAATCTTTATTTTCCAATAAAAACATTTTCATATTTTTTGTTTTCTTTTTCGGTTTTCTTTAACGAGCGGCGGATAATTAAGGTAATACCAGCAATTATAAAGTATATTATACTCAGAATAAGACTTGTAATTAAAGCGCCTGCCGTGTTTGAATTTCCGGATATAATTACGAGAAATATTACTAAAAAGCTTATTAAAAAGCCTATATAATGAAGAAATATTTTTAAACCGATTCCAAAAGATTTTATATAAAATATGCGGTTTAGTGCGGATAGCAACAATGAAAAAACAAAAAATGCTATTAACGTTTTAAATGTTAGAATGAGAGTAGTGAATCCGGCGAGAGTGACGATAGTTTGTGATATGAGAGTGAGCAGTGTAAAAAATAAGCATGCCGGGTAAATGATTGCGGAAATTATCTTTTTAACTTTCATGGTCTGTATTTATGTCCTTTTACGTATTAATCACGTATAGTGATTAATCATTTTTACTCTATATTATCATATATTTTTTACGTTTTTGTGATGAAAATAATAATATATCAATAATAACCGAAACAGGTAAAATATATGTGTTTAGTTTGACAAAAATATTATTGTATGTTATAATATCATAAAGCTTAACGCTTTAAGGGGCGAGATTCATTTCATCGCTAAAACAGTATTTTTTCGATGTTAGCTATGAAATACTGTGCTTTGACAGAAATACCGCAATTTGTGATATGATTCTGCCGAGTCGAATCTTTGCAGTATTTATTTGGAATTGTAGTGCAATTAAATCAAAAATGTCTTATAATTTCGGAATGACATTGTAAGACAGATTATATAATTTATATTAAATTTATAAAATTCAGAAGGGGAAATTCAGTTAATGTTTGAAAGGCTCGTCGGGAACGATAAGCTTAAGGCTCTTCTGTCCAGAGAAATAAGAGAAGGAACGCTTGCTCACGGCTACATAATTGAAGGTCCCGCCGGTATCGGCAAGCATACGCTGGCTTTTGATTTGGTAACCGCTATGGCGGGATTTGACGAAAAAGGCCTTAAACGTATTAAAGACGGACTTTGCCCTGATATAAGAGTTTTTGGAATTCCGGCCGGACGAAAAACAATAGGTATCGAAACAGTTCGGGAGTTTGGCTATCTTTCATCTGTTACACCGAATGAGCTTGATTTTAAAATGACAATTATAGAAAATGCTGATTTTATGACTGTTCAGGCTCAGAATGCATTTCTAAAACTTCTTGAGGAGCCGCCGGCAGGTGTGTATTTTCTCATGCTCTGTGAAAATGCTTCTGCCTTGCTTCCTACAGTGCGTTCACGTGCTTCAATACTTAGAATGCTTCGGTGTGATAATGAAAGTATAAAAAGATGTTTAAAAAGCAGCAAAAGGGGTTCTTATATTTTTTCCAGAGATCCTTATGCCTTTGATGCAATTGTCAGAGCTTCTGACGGCAGAATTGGAAAGGCTCTTGATTTGTGCGGAGAACCGGGTGTCACAGGAGAGCATAATCCCGATTCGGCTGGTAAAAATTCTATGCAGAAAGCGGCTGAGCTTATAGAATGCATAGCCGGTAGAAGAAGTGCTCCTATTATGCTTTGTATAAGCAAGCTCGGCTCAGACAGGAATAGGATATCTCTTTTGATGTCTTTTTGTGGTTTAGCTGTTCGTGATTTGATTTTGTGCAAAGCATCTTTGATGGCCGAAAAAGATGCCGATGATACTAATGCAATATGTTTGTCGGAGCAGCTGTGTTTTTATGAATCGGGAAACGAAGCTGCAATAAATGCTCAAAGACTATCAATGTCAGAGATTATGCAGTGTGGCTATGTTTTTTCTATATTTTCAGAGCGCCTTATTCAGAACGGAAATGTAAGGCAAATACTGACCGAGTTGTCATATCAGCTCAGAAAAATTGTATGCTGAACTTGTAAAATCAGATGAGACTTTGAGTATGTGCGAAAGGTACGGTTATAATCAATGGAAGAATTTGTGAATGTATCCGGTTCAGAGGATACCTCCCGGGAGTCTGGGACTTCCGGTGAAAAAAACAATAAGAAATCCGAAACTAATAATACAAAATCAAAACGCAAATATCATAAATATTCAAAAAGAAAGAGAGCTGCGGAGAAAGCAGAGAAAATCGGGAACAATTCTGAATCTGATGTAAAAAACACTTTTGATTCGGATAAGGAGCGGAACGCAGACGGGGCAAAGGCTGACTCCGTTATTAAAGATTTGGATTATATCGAAAATTCCGCTCTGGACGATTATAATGCCGGTACTTCGGACATTGATGGGTGTACCGCGGATATAAACACAGAGTATGAAGTTATCGGCGTAACTTTTAAAAAAATCGGAAAGATATACTATTTTGATGTAGACGGAAATACTTTTCAGAGGGATGATCACGTTATTGTAGAGACCGCTCGCGGACTGGAGTATGGTACGGTAGTATATCCTAATCGAGTTGTGAGCGGCGCTGAGATAGTGCTTCCACTTCGTAAAGTAATAAGAGTTGCAACGAATGAAGATGAGCAGCATCATCATGAAAATTTGAAGCTTGAAATTGAAGCGTTTAATGCCTGCGTGGAAAAAATTGCGCTTCACAACCTTGATATGAAGCTTGTAGATGCTGAGTATACATTTGACAATACAAAGCTTATTTTTTATTTTACATCGGAGGAACGGGTAGATTTTCGTGATCTTGTAAAGGATCTTGCATCTATTTTCCGGACAAGAATTGAACTTCGTCAAATAGGAATTCGAGACGAAGCGAAGCTTATGGGAGGTCTTGGAATATGCGGTAGACCGTTTTGCTGTCATTCTTTTCTTTCTGATTTTGTTCAGGTTTCAATCAAGATGGCAAAGGAACAAAATCTTTCTTTGAATTCATCTAAAATATCAGGAGCATGCGGCAGGCTTATGTGCTGTCTTCGCTATGAATATGATACCTACAGTGAGGAAATTAAAAAAACGCCTAAAATTGACTCTGTTGTTTCTACTCCGGAAGGAGACGGAATTGTAAAAGAAACGGTACCTCTTGCCGGTATGGTAAAGGTAGAGCTTCGAAATAATAACGATACTTTATTAAAAGTTTTAAGCCGTGATGAAGTTAATGTTATAAAGGGTAAGACTGTAAAAGAGTTTTTGGCCGAAATTGCAGAGAAGTCCGAAAAAGATGAAAAAAGAATTAATGGTGAAAAAGATAATAAAGTTGAATTAAGAGAATCGTATGAAAAAAATGACGGCACCAGGGAAAAAAGGGAGAAAAAGGAGAGCATAGCTTCTTTTAATAAAAAATCGAATAAGGATTATTCAGAGAAAGCCCAGATTCAGGATGAGCAGCCGTCAAAGATAAACACTTCAAAGAGACAGGCTTCTGTTTCTAAAGTACAGTCGTCAACAAATGTACAGTCGTCGAAAAAAAAGCAGTCTAAATCTGTATTTTCAAGGCTTCGTTCAGAAGAAGCACAGCAACAAAAAGAACAAATACCGAAATGCCGTTCCGAGGGAAATCAGTCTTTGAAGTTTTATCCTGCCGCAGCGCCGGGACTTGAAAAGTCAAATTTAGACGCAGAATACGGTGATTTTGAGCTATACGAAGAAACTGTTAAAACATCCAGATCCGGAAAATTAGTGCGTAGGAAAAAAGGAGCTAATAGTAAAAAGTCATCGGGAAATTTAAAAAGGCAGAATCAAAAAAAGAATTGAAACCTAAAGGTTAATTTATAATTAAAAGTGAGATGTTTACATCTTTAAAATATCTATAAAGCATCTGTAAAGACGTTTTTCCGCATAGTTGAAGATGTTCATTTATAAATTAAATATCTTTACTTGAAAATATGTTAAGTTGAAAATATGTTAAGTTGTAAATATGTTAATTATAAAGATGTACACTTGTAAAGATGTTTAATTGCAAATGTGTTTAATTGTAAAGTTTTTTTGTTTCTGTAGGTTGCGTATTCCATTCCTTTTTAGGCGGATGCAATTTATCGACGGTACTCCTAAGGACAATGATTTCTTTTGTTGAACTGACTGAAAATTTTAAACTGTATTTATTATAAGCAGGAAGTACAGCAATAAAAAGAACTAATACCGAATTAGAACACAGTGGGACTGTACAATGTTAAGATATGGACTTGTGTTTTACCTAACTTATATTTTTCTGTTCCTGTAAAATTTGCTGACAAAACGATATTAAACAATCGAATTTAAGGATTTGTGTTGACTTTATGATTCTTAATCGAGTTTTATGATATAAGTATAAGAATGTATTTGAAAAATGGTATTATAAATGTTCTGAAATGTGAGAATTTACATGTATAAAATCGTAATTTGTATTTGACATTGTCGTATAAGTATGCTATAATAACTGAGGTAAAATAATTTGGAGGTGTTTTATAATGGCATATAAAATCAGTGATGCATGTATTTCATGCGGCGCATGTGCAAGCGAATGTCCCGTTGGGGCAATTTCAGAGGGAGATCAGAAGTATGAGATAAATGCTGACGAATGCCTCTCTTGTGGTGCTTGCGCAGAGGTATGTCCCGTAAATGCTCCTGCAGAAGCAGAATGAGCTGTAATAATTTAAAGGCGCCGCTTGACGGTGCCTTTTATTATTGCGGTCATCATGTTTTACGTTTTCCGATTGATTTTATAAGAACTTTGACCTTGTTTTTACCAATTCAGTTTTATAAAATCTTAAGTTATATTTATTGATTTAAGTAATATAAAATTTCTTGCTTAAATTTAATGATTAAGCTATATAAAATTATAAGCTTAAATTTATTTATTGAGTTATATAATATTTTTGTCTTAAATTTATTGATTGAATATTATAAGAAACTTTGTCTATGTTTGTGTGATTGAGTATTACTTGTGACTATTATTTTGATATCTAATTTGCCGGATAGTGATATCTGGTATTTATATTATATTAGGACGGTCATAGATATGTTTAATAAAGAAGGCTTTGAGCTGAAGGAAGGCGAATCGGTTACCGATATAAACTTTGGTCTGAAAATGATTCAGCGTGATGGGGGTTTTGTGTTTGGTACGGACGCTTTGCTTCTTGCAGCGTTTATAAAGTCGTTTCCGCGCAAACGCGCTGTTGATTTAGGATGCGGCAGTGGAGCGATCTCATTGCTTTGCGCTGTTTCAGGAAAATTTGATCATATAGAAGCAATTGAGCTTCAGTCCGAATATGCAGAGCTGTGTGAAAGGAACGTATGCCTTAATGGTTTGAGTGATTTGATTTCTGTAACAAATAATGATATTAGAAATTTAACTTCGGGGCATGAAAAATTTGATGTAGTTTTTACTAATCCTCCTTACATGCGCTCTGACAGCGGAAAGCATGCTCATAATTTCGGACGCAATGCGTCTCGTCATGAATTAAATGGAGGCATATCAGATTTTTGTTCAGCCGCAGCTGCCGCGCTTGAATGGGGCGGTGTTTTCTACGCCGTATACCGTCCGGATCGTCTTGTAGATTTGTTTTCTTCAATGAGAAATTCGGGAATAGAGCCTAAGAGATGCTGTTTTGTGCAAAAGGATTTATCGCATGCGCCTTCGCTTGTGCTTGTTGAAGGAATACGCGGGGGTAAATGCTCTCTTGCAGTTATGCCTGCGCTTTTGCTTTCGGAAGATAACGGAAAAACAACATCGCGTGCCGAATTTATATATAGAACTTTAAATTTTAACTTTAATCAGTAAATAAAGAGTAATTTGAAAAGACCATATTTTTGTATGGATCATACTGTTATTCGGAATAGTTAAATTATTATTTGCGAAACGGTTCTTGACGAAATATTTTCAGTAATTTTTTGTCCTGACTTGTATAGTTTTTAAGCTCTTATTATATGTTTTGAAAGGAATTATTATAAAGATGGAGAGAGAATACGATGGATTCCTTGAGTCAACAAACATGGCAGGCGAAAGGAATCGCATAGAGAGAGGTACGCTGTATCTTGTTGCATCGCCGATAGGGAATCTTGCAGATATATCTGTGCGCGCTGTCAAGGTTCTTTCAGAATGCAGTTTTATAGCTGCGGAAGATACGCGTGTTACCGCAAAGCTTCTATCATACCTGTCGCTGAATAAGCCGCTTATTTCGTATCATGAGCATAACAAACGATCTGCCGGTGAAGAAATTGTAAGAAGATTGAAAAATGGGGAGAGCTGTGCTTTGGTTACGGACGCAGGAACTCCCGGAATTTCAGATCCAGGCAGTGATATTTCAGCTCTTTGTATAGAGAGGGGAATTTCCGTTACGGCTGTACCGGGACCGTGTGCTGCTGTAAATGCTTTAATTCTCTCAGGTCTTGATACTTCCAGCTTTATTTTTGAGGGATTTCTTCCTGAAAAGAAAAAGGAAATTCAGTCATTGCTTACCCAGCTTAAAAGAGAGCGTAGAACAATGATTTTTTATTCCTCTCCTCATGATTTGCTTAAAGTTTTAGAAATATTTTCAGAATTTTTTGGAAAAGACCGCATGATTGCTATATGCCGCGAAATGACGAAGTTAAATGAGGAAGTTCTGCGCGGAAAAATAGATGAAATGCTGAGTTACTACACTGAGCACAATCCGCGTGGAGAGTATGTAATTGTGGTTAGCGGCAGTAAAGATAACGGCATTGCTTTCTGGAATGAAATGAGTATTTACGAGCATGTATCTTTTTACGAGAGCAATGGATACGGAAGAATGGATGCTATGAAAGAGGTTGCTTCGGACAGAGGGGTAGCAAAAAATATTATATATAAAGCTATGATTGAAAGAAGCGGCGATGAATAAAAAATATAAAAACAGTCTTGATTACTAATACATTTTTGTATGCAGTAATAATTAAGGCTGTTTTTATATTTGTGATTTTTTAATATTTTTTAAATTTAAGAGAGAATCGCGCTGTCGTTTGAGAATTCACTTCCGCTGGCAGTTGAAAACATTTCGATAAGCTGTTCCACAGTAAGGTTTTTCTTTTCTTCTCCGCTGACATCAACTACAACATGACCGTTGCTCATCATTATGAGACGGCTTCCGTGTGCGATGGCATCACGCATATTATGCGTTACCATCAATGTTGTGAGGTTATTCTCCGCCACGATTTTATCGGATAACCGAAGAACCTTTTCGGCAGTTTTTGGATCGAGGGCTGCGGTATGCTCGTCGAGCAGCAAAAGTTTTGGTTTCTGAAGAGATGCCATCAGCAATGTGAGCGCCTGACGTTGTCCTCCGGATAAAAGTCCGACCTTCGCAGTCAAACGATCTTCAAGTCCAAGATCGAATTCTCTGAGAAGCTCACGGTATTTCTCGCGTTCATCTTTTCTTATGCCCCAGCCGAGTCCGCGTACTTTTCCGCGCCGATATGCAATTGCGAGATTTTCTTCAATTTGCATTTCCGGGGCAGTTCCCATCATTGGATCCTGAAAAACTCTTCCGAGAAATTTTGCTCTTTTGTATTCAGGTATATCAGTAACGTCAACGTCGTCTATGAAAATACTTCCGGAATCCGGTTTCCAAACGCCGCAAATTGCATTAAGCATGGTACTTTTTCCTGCGCCGTTTCCACCGATGACTGTTACAAAGTCACCGGGAGCAAGTGTGAGATTAAGATGATTAAGCGCAACCTTTTCGTTGTTTGTACCAGGATTGAAGGTTTTGCAGATGTCTACAAGTTTTAGCATTTCTATATTATCATTCCTTTCTGCCGGCCGAAGTTATATGATAGCTTAAGCCTGCAAAGGCACTAATTTTTTAATAACCAAAAGTGAAATGTCCGTGTCTGTGAGCTGTCCACGTCTGTAGGGGATGGGTTCCGTTCACTTTTTCTGGATGATACAATCCATGTCGGAACGCCTTATTACGGGACAAATCCTTATTGAACAAATAAAAATATTCTTGCCGCATAAATTATGACTGTAAAAACGGTTTTTGCTAAGATATATTGTTGTATTCCGTGTATTATGTTATTTATTCCTTGGTCTGAAGAAGTTTTTTATCGGATTTATTTCCTTTTCTGAAGTATTGTTTTTTCCAATACGGAATAGCAAGGAAGATTGCTACAACAACTGCAGACAAGAGCTTAAGCAGGTCGGTATCCAGGCCGAGCCAAATAACGGTCTGATAAACAAGATAGTATATTACACCGCCTAAAGCAACGCTCAGAAGCTGAAGTGAAAAGTTGTGAAGGAACTTCCCGAAAATTGCTTCTCCGATGATAACGGCTGCAAGACCGATTACAATTGCTCCGCGTCCCATTTGAACATCTGCAAATCCCTGATATTGAGACAGAAGCGCACCGGAAAATGCAACAATTCCGTTAGACAGCATTAATGCAATTACTTTATTTATGTTTGTATTTATTCCATTGGCGCGGCTCATATTCGGGTTACTTCCTGTTGCTCGGATCGCACATCCTTTCTCTGTTCCGAAAAACCAATAGAGGAGCAGGATTATAACTACTATGATAATTCCAACAACGAATATGGTATTTTGGTAGAAAGGGACACCTTTATTATACTGCATTGAAACTAAAAGCTTATAATTGCGTACATTAACTGCCTGATTAGCTTTTCCCATTATTTTAAGATTGATTGAATACAGAGACAGTTGAGTGAGAATTCCAGCGAGAATAGGAGGGATTCCCATGAAGGTATGAAACAAACCTGTAGCGAGTCCTGCAAGCAGCCCGGCTAAAAATGCTGTAAGTACTGCTACAGGAATGCTGTATCCTCCGGTTATCATCATGACGCAAACGGCGCCGCCTGTACAGATAGAGCCGTCCACAGTGAGGTCCGCAAAATCAAGGATACGATATGTTATGTAAACACCGATAGCCATTATGCCCCAAATAAGGCCTTGTGCGACAGCTCCGGGAAGTGAGTTTATTAGATCTATGATAGACATAAAAATCCCCCAATAAGGCTTAAAATCTGAATTTCAGATTTATATATTGTATAACTAAAAAAATAAAGCGTCTCCTGCCTGTCACGGCGGCCGCCGTTTTTGGTATTAACGTCTTATACATCGCGGCAACAATAGTTGTTGCCGCGATGTATTTTATCAGCTTTCAATGGCGATGTAGTCATCAGGGATATTAATGTTCAATTCCTCGCAGATAGCCGCGTTATATTTTTTTGTGAATTTAGAAGTGAATTCGATAGGCATCTCGGAAATATTAGCTTCACCCTTTAATACTTTAACTGCCATTTTACCGGTTTGATAACCAAGATCATAATAGCTGATTGAAAGAGTTGCAACTCCGCATCCCTTGCATATTCCTTCTTCACCTGCAATTATCGGTACTCCTGCCGGACGGCATACCGAATCAATAACTCCTGTTGAATTAGCAGCCGTGTTATCGGTAGGGATATAAATTGCGTCGCAGTCCGCGCAAGCTTTTGAACATATAGCCGCGAGATCGTTTGAATCAGAAAAAGCGTATGTATTGCATGTAATTCCTTTTGCCTCAAGCTCTTGCTTTACAATCTCTACCTGATACAGTGAATTTGACTCCGAGGAACAATATAAAAGACCGACGGTTTTAGCATTCGGGAGAATATCGACAATCATCTGCGCCTGCTGGTCAAGTGGAGCGAGATCTGATGTGCCGGAGATATTTCCGCCGACTGTGCCCGTAAAGTCTTTAATTTCGAGAGCTGTACCGTAATTTGTTACTGAAGTTCCGAGAATTGGAATAGAGATTGTTCCCGCTGCGGCAGCCTGAACTGCTGATGTAGCGTTTGCCATAATAAGATCAACGTTTTTAGAAACAAAGCTGTTTATGATTGTAGAGCAGTTCGTAGAATCGCCGGAAGCATTTTGATAATCGAAAGTTACCTTATCACCGAATTCCTCGGTAAGAGCAGCTTTAAATCCTTCTGTTGCCGAGTCGAGAGCGTCATGCTGCATTTGCTGGCATATACCTATTACATAATTTTTTTCTTTCCCCGAACATCCGCCGAAAGATACGGCTAAAGCCAAAGCAAGAATAGCAGTTATTACTTTTTTCATTTTTGAACCTTTCTTTTAAACCTTTCTACTTTTATTATATTTTATATTGGACCATAAGACCGAATATACAAAAAACCGAAATAATTGTATCACTTCAATAATAAAAAGTCAATGGTTTAAACTCAAAAATTCAATAGAACTTCTTATAAATGTACAAAATATATTTGCGCAATACATTTTTTATTACTTTTATTATTACATATTCAGCAATGTGTGACAGATTTTACAAAATTTCGGATTATTTGCGGTTGTTAGAAAATGGATTTTTCCGGTCCGTCCGGAATGTTCTGCAAGACCGCTCTCTTCAAGTTTTCTCCGAGTTTCCGCGGCTGTGCCGCGGCAGCCGTCATAAATTGGAATACCCGGAAAGAATTCCGAAATTGAATTTTTTATGTGAGGATAATGTGTACATCCCAAAACTATTGCGTCGAACTTATTTCCGCGTAGACTGTTAAACAATTTTTCCAGGTAGTCTTTAAGCGATTTATCGTTTAGATGCCCTTCTTCTATAAGTTCCATCAGTCCGGGACAGGGAAGCAGCCTAAAATCAGCCTTCTTTCTGTATTTATTTTTCAGATATAAAAATTTAGGCTGACTTAGAGTAAGAGGAGTAGCCATAATAAGCACTGTGGGATGCTCGGATGAAAAGGCGGCCGTTTTTATTTCAGGTTCAATTCCGATTATAGGCATTTCAGGATACATATTACGCAGAACACCAACCGATGCGCCTGTTGCCGTATTGCATGCGATAACGACCGCCTTTATATTGTAGTCCACAATAAGTTTTTTTACATTATTAACTGTAATGGAACATACGTCTGTACGGCTTTTGGTTCCATACGGTGCGTTAGCCTCGTCGCCGAAAAACAGAAAGTCTTCTTCCGGGAGAAGAACTGTAAGCTCTTTCAGAACAGAAATACCTCCGACTCCGGAATCTATAACGGCTATCGGCCTTTCAGCTGACGAATTTAACATGACTTATGTTCCTTTTCATTATAAGACTAAAAATTTTTATCATGAATTAAATCAAAAGAATTTATATTGTCGCGGTTAACTAAAATGCGGTTAACTAAAATATTGAAAAATCATTCGGATTAACAATTTATGCTTCAATTATCTCAGTTTTTCCGTCTCCCCAGTGAAGCTCGACTTTTATTGGCTTAGGACTTTTTACGGTAATTACAGGCTTTTCGTTTTCGTTATTTCTGGTCTCGCAGACAAGATCTATTGTCTCCCCATTAAAAGGATAACGTTCTATTCCGTGACGCTCCGTGCGGTTTACATACCATACTATAGTATTTTTACTTGCTTCCGGACGTATTCCGAATACATATTCAAACATTATGCTGATAGGGAAGAGCCCTGACCATCCGACAAATTTGTCTTTTGAATGTGAACCGTGATCTGCGGTCTCCGGAGCGTAATTTTCCCAGATAGTGCCGGTACTGTTGAACACTTCGACTACGTTGTCAAGACATGTACTTGCAATTTCGTAAGCAAGCTTGTTATATCCATGATAGTCCAGGCCTTTTAGCACCATGTAATTTGTAGGAGCCCATACAGATCCGTTCCAATAGTCTCCGACAGGGCTGTAGCTTTCATCATCTGCAGAAACAGTCGGAACTCTGTTCGGACGTTTAAATTCGTTAGGATTGTCAAGGTGAGCTACAAAGGCATCTATACGGTTATCGGGTACTATTCCGGCAAGCAGAGCCCAATATGCCCCGATGGTTTTTACGCCGTTAAGGCTTCCGTCACGGTACATGTCATAATAATACGCATCCTTTTCACTCCAGAGCTTCTCGTTGATGTATTTGGTAAGGTAAGCGGACTCTTCTTCAATTGTTTTTACGGCGTCCTCATTTTCACGTCCGAGTATTTTTGCCATTTTTATCAGTATGTTTGCCGACAGTACCTGTTGTGCGCAGGTATCCATCCATATCATATGTCCGTGAGAACAGCCGAATTCTGTCCCTTTCTGTTGCCTGTGCTGATTATCCATTCCGCAGCCTAACCCGGTGCTGAAGTATGTGCCGTCCCGCCATGTATGGTTTTCTTTAAGCCAGAGATGGTATGCGAGGAGCGGAGCAAATATTTTTGATATACGTTCTTTGTCGCCTGTCTGGAGATATGATTCCCATTCGGACCAGGGCATTATGTTCGGTCCTGTTCCCGACGGATCATAGCGGCAGAACTGTTCGCCGTTTTCACTTTCACAGATTTCGCGGCAAATAAAACCGTCATAGTGCTGATGAGAATAGAAATTGTCAAGCGTTTTCTGAAAATCAAATATCTGTGATCCGTATTTTCCGAAAAGAACAATGAATGATGAATCCCACATGAATAAAAATCCATTGAATGCAGTATCGATGAAATTTGATACAAAACCTGCCTCGGCATTTGGCGTCCTGAGATTATTGAAAGCTAATTTCCAGGCATAATCATAACATTTAATATAATTTTCGTGTCCGTCCCAAATAGGCTTCGGAAGCTTGTCCTTGCTGTTTTCATACAATGGAAGGGGATTGTTTTCAACCGGCATATGAAGAAATTTGTTTTCTTCGGCATATGGATTGTAGACGTATGTAAGTCCGCGGTTAACTTTAAACAGTTCCATATAATTCGCTCCTTTATATAGTATACAGTTTGTATTTTTTAACGATTATATTTTTATAACTTTCTGTAATGTCTATAATTATATCATGTGAGGCTTTAATTTTCAATAGAAATATTAATTTGAATATATAAAATAAATAATTATTTCTTTTAATGCTTGACAATACAGAAGAATTTGTGATATACTTTCGGCGTATATACATTAACGGAAAAACAAGTATATATAAAAAGTATGACAGAATGAAGCTTTCGTCGCTGTATTGTGTCGGAGATAGGACGTATACTTTTAAGACAGTCAAGTTACGTTTCATTTTTTCGGCTGTTGTATAATAACCGGGGAAATGCCGCAGGACGGCGTGATGTGCTTTATTAAAACAGAAGGTACCGGATGCATAAACCGAAAACCGAGTTTTTATTTTTATGCTTTGCGGTATGTGCTATTATTTCAGAAAGGAACGGTTACGGAAGAATTGAAAGAATTATCAACGCGTTACTTTTCTCCCGCGGATGACAGTATTGAAGGTTGGGAGGCGTACTCTATTCCGATGGGCAACGGTTTCATCGGTGCAAATATTTTCGGTCGTACGGACCGTGAACGGATTCAGATAACTCAGAATTCATTCGTTGCCTCGAATGCCGAGGGAGGCCTTACAGATTTTGCAGAGCTGTATTTTGAATTCGGACATAACACTGTCGAAAATTATGAGCGCAAACTGAATATCGATAATGCTCTTGCTTCGGTTCACTATAGCTTTGGCGGAGTAAAATATGAAAGAGAGTATTTTATCTCTTATCCTGACAGAGTATTAGCTGTAAAATTTACCGCTTCAAAGGATGGCACGCTTAATTTTACATACGCTCCTACTATTCCGTTTGTCCGTGATTACGCCAAGACTCCCGGTGATGGCGGAGGCAGAACGGCTAATATAGAATGCAGCGGAGGAAAAGCAAATATTCACGGACAGATGAACTGCTACAAACTTCAGTATGCTGTAAGCACAAGTGTTGAAAGCGACGGAACTATTTCGAGCTTTGAAGGGAAAATCAGAGTGGAAAATGCGTCATATGCTGTTGTATACTTCTGCACAGACACTAACTATAAGCTTTCTTCAAAAATATTTCTTGAGCAGGACAATCTGAAAAAGCTTGAATATGAAGATGTACGCCCCAAAGTAAATTCATATCTGGAAGCTGCGGAAGCGCTCGGATATGATAAGCTTAAAGAGCGTCATATCTCTGATTACCGCAGTATATTTGCCCGTACGGAGTTTGAACTTGAATGCGATATACCGGAAGATGAAACACCGGAACTTATCAAACGCTATTCTGAGGGAGAGAGAATTCCGTATCTTGAGATGCTCTATTTTCAGTTTGGAAGATATCTTCTTATTTCTTCTTCCCGTCCGGGCGGTCTTCCGGCGAATTTACAGGGAATTTGGAATGCTCATGAGCGTTCACCGTGGGGAGCGGGATATTGGTTTAATATTAATGTTCAGATGAACTATTGGCCCGCATTTACAACGAATATGACGGAAATGTTTAAGCCGTATGCGGATTTATTTGAAGCTATTATGCCGCAGTGTCAGAAATATGCAAGCGAATTTGTAAAGGAAAACAATCCTGAGCAGTATGTAGACGGCGAAGGAGAGTGCGGCTTTGCCATTGGAACAAACAACTGGCCGCTTGAGGTTTCGCCGCCGGACCGCTGTGGAGGTCCCGGAAACGGAGGACTTGCTTCCAAATTGCTGTGGGAGTATTATGACTTCACACGTGATAAAGAAATTCTTGAAAGATATACGTATCCGGCGCTTAAAGAAGTTAGCAAATTCTCGACAAAGGCTGTGAGAAAGTACGGAGATGAATATTTGATCTCTCCTTCAGTATCTCCGGAACAGGTTCTCAACGGAGCATGGGTAGGCGGAGCGTGCTACTATGTCACTGTAGGGTGCGCGTATGATCAGGAGCTTATTTATGAAAACGGAAAGGATTTTCTTAAGGCTGCGGAATTACTCGGTATGGATGGACAGGCAGAGAAAATCCAGCGCGAACAGATAGATCATTATTCGCCGATACGTATCGGATGGTCCGGTCAGATTAAAGAATTTCCGGAAGAAAACCTGTACGGAGAAATCGGAGAATGGTGGCACAAGCATATTTCACATATGATGGCGGTTTATCCCGGAAATACGGTTACTTCAGAAACACCGGTTTGGCAGGACGCCGCTGCTGTTTCTCTGAAATACCGCTGTGACGGTCACCTTCAGACAGGCTGGTCGATTGCACAACGAGTTAATGCATGGGCAAGAACAGGAGAGGGCGATGATTGCTATAAGTGTCTGCGTTTCCTGATTGGAGAACGCACATATCCGAATTTATTTGACGCACATCCTCCTTTCCAGATTGACGGTAACTTTGGTGGAACTTCGGGCATAGCTGAAATGCTTATGCAGAGCCATGAAGGGTATATATCGGTTTGTCCGTGTCTGCCGGGCGAATGGTCGGAAGGTCGTTTTTCAGGTCTGGTGGCAAGAGGAAATTTTGTAGTTGATGCCGAATGGAAATCCGGAACTCCGTTTACTATTCGAATAACTTCTCGTGTCGGCGGACCCGTGAAGATTAAATCGGGAAATGTTTCGCTTGCAAGTGTCACATCCGATGGAGAGGCGGTATCTGCAGTTTCAGACGGACTTGATTTTATCAGCTTTGATACTGAACCCGGAAAAACATACCTTCTCGAAAAAATTCCGGGAAAAGCAAATCTTACCCGTCCTGCAAATCTCGTGATTGATCGTGAATCGCTTCATCTTACATGGACACCGTCGCCTGAAAAAGGAGTTACATACAAGGTATACCGTGCATGTGATCAGACACCGGTCTATGATGTTATTGCAGAAGGTTTGACATCTCCCGAATTTACCGATAATAATCTTGACTTTTCAAAGCATGAGGTTGTAATTTATAAGGTTTCAGCAGTTTCTTCTGACGGTATGACCGAGAGCATGGGAACTCATGAGGCAATTAACCATGCATCAGAGCTGTATCTTGAACGATATAAGCTTCTTCACGCAGAAAAGGATGTTGCGCCTTATTATAATATGACAATAAAGAACTGTTTTAAATAAGTCGAAAGGCAAATGCGGAATTTCGCTGAAAATAATAAGAGTAAACTGTTATACAGAAAACAGTTTGACTACAGCTTATAGCTATAATTATAGCTAATTATAGCTATAAGCGAGATACCGCCGTCTTGTAAAATGCTCGTCTCAATAAGCGGCGTTTTCCGTTCGTTTTTTTGCGGCTGCAGTACAATCGTCGCCGGAATGCTTTATGACGGTGCTCTGTTCCTGAGTGAATTTTATTTGCAATAGATAGACATAAGGGGCTGCCCTACTGCGACAGCCCCTTATGAAATATATATATAATATGTACGTTGGAACTCTTATCATATGTTGGAAAGGTGTGTTAATATATGGCGGAAAGATTTGATCAGCTCTATGGTGATCTTGCCGAAGCCGAACAGCATACAAAAGAAAGACTCAAAGGTTATTATGATCGCCTTGCGGAAGAAGCTTCCATGAAATCGGAGGAGGATTCGAAGCTGTATGATGAGGTTAAGGAAGAAATAAAGTCTTTGAAAAAGTCCTCGGCCCAGTTTTTACGTCTTTTTCAGCGTACCTCATCGGCGTCCGATGAGCTTGAAGTCCGATTGAAGGATACTGTCAAAAGCGTAAAGCGCCGGAGACTTTTACCTCCGGCGCCGGCAAATGCGGCAATAGATTTTGAAGAGAAAAAAATGCTTCATTTTGCCAGCGGCATCAATTTTTATAAGCTTTTTTTAATATGCTTTGCAGGGAGCTTTATAGGTGTTGTGATTGAGCTTTTGTGGTGCCTTTTTCAAAATGGATATATAGAAAGCCGCAGCGGACTCGTATGGGGCCCTTTTAATCTATTATATGGTATTGGCGCGGTATGTTTGTCTGTCACATTATACAGATATCGGAATAGGTCGTCTGTATATTCATTTGCTGGAGCATTTGTAATTGGTTCTGTAGTTGAATACGCCTGTTCATGGTGGCAGGAAACATTTTTTGGAACTCGTTCGTGGGACTACAGTAGTTTACCATTTAATATAAACGGCAGAATTTGTCTGCTCTATTCTGTTTTTTGGGGCATACTCGGAGTTTTTTGGATTAAAAATATATTTCCTCGGCTTTCAAAATGGATATTACGAATTCCTAATAAACCGGGTAAAATAATGACATGGTTATTGGCCGCCTTTTTATTGGTAAATTCGATTGTTTCCCTCGGAGCGTCTCTTCGCTGGTCTGAACGTCGAAGCGGTGAACCTGCATCAAATTTTATCGAAAAAGTTTTAGATGAAAGATTTCCCGATGAGAGAATGGAGAGAATTTACGCTAACGCAAAATTTATTGAGGATTAGATTAGACGCTCGTATAGTCATAGTTATGAAGCAAATGAATCGGCCGCTTGATTATATAATAAATTGATTTGATAAGTTAATTGAATATTTTGGCCATTACGCTTGTGTTTTGTTATTATATTAATTCAGTCGAAGTCAAACTGAACAGCTCATCAATTTTTGCTTTATCAGCGAGACCTTCTGAAAATGCAGTTGCGCTGCCTGCTGCAGTTCCGAGTCTTAATGCATATTCATAATTTTCCGATGTAATATATCCCGAAATAAATCCGGCAACCATTGAGTCTCCTGCGCCCACAGAATTTTTTATTCTGCCTGAGGCTGTGCTGCAGAGAAAAATTTGTCCGTTTTCATCTGCGAGAACGGCTCCGTCTTTTCCCATCGAAACAAGGACGTTTCGCGCCCCGAGCATCTGCATTTCTGCTGCGGCTTCTTTTATTTGTTTTATATTGTTTAGTTTTTTGCCAATGATTTCGCTTAGTTCAAGCTGGTTTGGTTTTATCAAAAAAGGTTTGTATTTTAAAGTATTGGTAAGCAAATCTCCTGAAGCATCAACGACAGAGATTATATTTTTGTTTTCAAGTTCAGATAGAATTTTCTCATATATGTTATTCGGAAGAGTGCTTGGAACGGAGCCTGACAAAATAAGATAGTCTCCGGGCGAGAGTTTACAGAGCTGCTTTATAAGTTTGTCGACTGCTGCTGCGGGAATGGACGGACCTTCGCCGTTCAATTCTGTTTCTTTATCTGATTTAATTTTGATGTTTATTCTTGAAAAGCCATTGCCTAAATTAATAAAGTTGTGCTTTACTCCTTTTTTGCTGAGCCTTTTTTCTATTTCCTGACCGCTGAATCCAGCTGTGAAACCGAGTGCACATGATTCCTGCATTAATTCTTTAAGCACCAATGAAACATTTATTCCTTTTCCGCCGCAGAATATATTTGCTTCTGAAAAACGGTTGATTGCTCCGTCTTTCAGCTTGTCTGTATGAATAACGTAATCAAGCGCGGGACTGAATGTAACTGTATAAATCATTTTGCCCATCCTTTTTATTTAATTATAACTAATAGCAAGATGTCCACCTGTCTGAAAAGGTTTTGTCTCTATAGGCGGCGGGAACGATCACTTTTTCCGGTGGTAGATGTTTCGCCGCCGGAACGCATTGTGACGTGGTTTTTCCTTGTTAAATTTTTATGATATAAATATGGGTATACATTTTATATTAAGTCATCAAATTATAGTATATATGTGCAGAAAATATTATTTTTATGAAATCCGAATGGAAAAAAATAAATTAAAAGATTAATAGTGTAAAATTATGAAAGAATAGAGGCATAAAAGAATGAATTAACATCATACTGTTAATTAGTATAAAGCTTTATTACCTATGTATTTTATGCTTAAATTTAAGACCACCGGAAATACGGTGGTCTTAAATTTTTCATTAATTTGTTGAGTCAGAACATTGTTTAAATGTTTTGAGTAAAAGAAACTTTCCAGTTTACCGTCTTGTTTTCGCTGTTATCGGGTTTCAGCGTAAGTATGTTGTCTATAACTTGTCCATCTGTTGGTTTATAGCCATCCGGAACGTATATGAAAATCTGATAATCATCATTCTTTACAACCTTTGAACTACCTTTAAGGCAAAGAGATTCATCGTCCCAGCATACAGAAACAAGCTCTGCCGCGCCCTGAGAAAGGTGACGGCTTGTTGATGCAATTTGGGGTTTTCCAGTTACCCGGCGTACAGCGCATACTGCAGATGCGTTAGAGGAAAGTGAAAGCTCGATTTCCTTGTTGTATATTCCAAGAAGTTTTTTGTTCCAAAAGTCAAACACAAGATAATCGCCATCTTCAATATGAAGGTGATTCTGAAGATTTACGGTATATTTTGCATCACAGTCCTGCATATTGAGAAGATCAAAGACATTCCAGCATTCAAACGCAGTATTAACCGCCAGTGTTACAAAGAAGCGTTTTCCATCATGCGTTGACTCTCTTATATCCATTGGGTGGATGTCGAGCGTGGGAAGTGCGCGGCGCAGCATTTCAATACGGTCGGCAGGAAGCTCTGTTAGCTCATCTCCGAATGTTACGGGAAGACCGAGCAGCGAAACCGCCGATACTCTCGATTTTGCCTGTTCAAAATTGCTGAATTCGGGACGAATGACTACATTATCGGGATCGCAGTAAAATGATACGTTATGGAAGGAATAAAAACGCAAAATTCTTTCAACAAAATCACCTATAAAGTCGCACCAGTGGAAAATATCATTTCCTATTCTTGCCGTGTCGGCTACATCAGACAGCATCAGAACTTCACGGTCATTTCCTCCGGCGCAAGACATCATATAGAAATCGTCTCCTGCAACTTCGCGGGCTTTAAGGCATACGCGGCGCAGTGCTTCTGTAGAAGTAATTTCGGGATGCTTAAGAACTTCATGATATGCATCTGCATATCCTACAGTGGTGGGAAGACAATCCCATTTTACGGCATCAAATCCCCATTCCTTAATTTGATTGAAAGCACGCGGAATTAATTCATTTATTACACGTTCGTCCGTAATGTCAAAGAAGTATTTTCCACACCATGTAGTGCAGTCTGTATAGATACAGTCTTCAAATTCCTTGCAGATTTCAGTGAATCCAGGCTCTATCGTCGGGGCAACCCATAAAACCGGAATAAATCCGAGTTTTTTTATCTCATCCGACATGTATTTAAAACCATGAGGATATTTTTCTGAATTGGGCTGGAAAAATCCGATGTTATCAGGAGCGTTTTCGTCTCCGAAATCTCTGTGGCACCAATCCCAGTCGATCCATATTGTCTGAGCTCCGTAGTCATACAAAAATTCGCGTTGAAATCTTGCATTTTTAAGAACTCTTTCTTCGTTTGCCTCAAATTTGATGGAATACCATGTCATCCATCCTGTATGGGCGGTTGGAAATGCATTATTCTTGTTTATGCAGGAATATTTGGTGCGGAAACGTGTTTCATAAACGTGAATAATGGATTCTACAGTGAAAAATCCGCGTGCTTCAAATGTGTAACAGCCGTCTGCGTGGGAGAAACCGAGCTTTCTTCCTTTGCTTCCCGAAAAACGCAGCGCCTCGTCGCATTTGCGGTCAAATAGACAGTCATCGATTGTGGAAGAAGCTGGACCGTATGCAGCCCGAAGATCATCTGATGAAATGTCACGGTCAAGACACATAGCAAAGCAGTCTTCAACTTTTCCGAAGTGAACATTGCCTGAAATTACAGGAGTAATATCATCGGGAAGAAATTCAGCTTCAGCTTCGATTCGGTCACGCTTAACACGGAAGGTAAAATTTGTCTGTTCTGAAAATCCGTCCGGAGCTTCTGTAAGCTCCATTCTAATCATTGAGTAAGTTTCGTGCAACGGCTGATCCCATACATACTTTACTGATCCGAAGGAACAAAGATCTGCTATAGTTTTTCCTTCAGAATTTTCAAAACGGACCGAAATATTATCTGCGATTATTCCATGTCCTTCATATATAAAACGGGAGAGCCTTGTTTTAGGATCAATTTGAACTGCGAGGTCAAAATAATTGACATATGTATTGTTGCGTTCGTGCTGCATAATATTTTTCCTTTCCGATACCGGTAGGATTTTTTTAATCCAATCCTTTTTATTATTTAGAATGATAAAAATCAATCTATTGCGTGCATTATATCAAATGACACTTCTAAAGTCAACCGGTTTCTTTAAAATTTTTAATTATTTTATTCTTGACAAACCGCAGGATTTGTGTTATCATTTCATTAAATAAAGAATATATTTATTCTTCGGGGCAGGGTGTAATTCCCGATCGGCGGTAAAGTCCGCGAGCGCGTATTGCGCAGATTTGGTTAGATTCCAAAACCGACAGTTAAAGTCTGGATGAAAGAAGAAACGGCATTGGTATGCAGATCTTTTTCTGTATATCTGCAAATTTCATCGCTTTCAGCAGATCCTCCGGAGAGTATCCGGAGGATCTTTTCTTATAACCAAATGCGAGATGATGCCGACTATAAGACGTTTACCTCTAAAATCGGCGGTTTTTACTCACTTTTTCCGGCGCCTCCTGCGATGGTTTGGCCGGCCGACGAAACGCCTTACAATGGGTTTCTTCACCTTTTTGAAATATTTTCCGGATGCTGAATTTTTTAGGTTAAAAACCGGAAAGGAAAACATTATGAACGAACTAAAAAAAGAAAAATCCAAAATTCTTCGAGTTGCCATGATAGGAATGCTTTGTGCGCTTGCGTATATAGCGGTTGCTTTCGGACGAATTCCTGTAGTACTGTTTCTTAAATATGATCCCAAGGATGTGATAATTGCTCTCGGCGGTTTGTCGCTTGGCCCGGCCGCTGCCGCGCTAATTTCTCTGATTGTATCTTTTTTGGAAATGATAACAATATCGGAAGACGGTGTTATCGGATTCCTGATGAATGTAATTTCAACTTGCTCATTTGCATGTATCGCGTCCATAATATATAAAAAGAAGCACGATTTTAAGGGCGCTGTTCTCGGACTCTTTTCCGGATGGCTGTCAATGATTATATTGATGATTCTCTGGAATTGGATTATCACTCCGCTGTATATGGGAATACCGCGTTCCGCAGTTGTAGATCTTCTTATCCCTGCATTTCTGCCTTTCAATTTTGTGAAAGGTGGACTGAATATGTCGCTCACACTTATTTTATACAAGCCGATAATGCTTGCGCTGAGACGCTCACATCTTCCTATTTTTGATAATGTTGAATTGTCGGAATTATCATCGGCGCCCCTGAATAAGTCGCCACGCTTCCGATTTAAGGCGATTTTTGCCGCACTTCCGATTTTGGCGGTCAGTGTTGTGGTTATGATTTGGCTTATGACAAATTCATGACAGCCGGTAGAAACTGTATCTAAAAGCAAGCTGTTTGCCGTCTGCAAGTCATTCGTATGTAAGTCGTTTTCATGTAAAGCTGTTCGCTTGTGCCTGTAAAACAGCTGTTCACTTGCGCCTGTCAAAGCTGTTCGCGGTGTGCCTGTAAAACAACTGTTCACTTGCGCCTGTCAAAGCTGTTCGCGGCGTACCTGTAGAACAAACTGTTTGCTTATGCCTGTAAAACTTGTTCGTATGTGGCCTGTGAAGCCCATTTGCGTTTGCGCGAAAAACCGTTCGCTTCTGCAGGCGTCGGCCGACTGAATTTTTTCCGCTGATGGTTTAGTCCTCCATCGGAATGCCTTATGGCGGAGCTTCGCCACTTCTTGAGTTAAAATAAACTGTCACGGACTTGTACCCCTGTATTTTCAGCAGGGGTATTTTTATTAGTCCGGACAGCTATTCGGTTATATAAGCTATTGATTATTTAATAAATGGTTCAAGCTTTCAGCAAAGGCAGAATATTATCTATACAGTATAACTAAATTATCAGTTTAGTTTTGTTTTGTATTTTCAGTATGACCATTTTCAGATATATCATGTAACGTGTTTTCAGAAATCATATCAGACAGTCCTTTTTTCGAAAGTCGTTTGGCGGAATTTTCTTTGATAATAGTAATAATTACCGCCGTGAGCGGAATAAAAAACAATATACCGATGATTCCGAAAAGGCTTCCACCAATGAGAGCTGCAACAAGTGTATACAGCGCGGAAAGACCTACGGAATTTCCGACAACATGAGGATAAATAAACTGATTTTCAATAAACTGCACACACAGATAAACAATGACACATAGTATTGCCTTCGAAGGGTCAACGATAAATGCAAGCAAGACGGAGACAACGCATGACAGTGTAGCTCCTACGTATGGCAAAAGCGCGCAGAAAGCGGTGATAACACCAACAAGGCTTGCGTAAGGCAGGCGAAAAACAGAAAATGCTATGAACATAAGAACGCCGAGAATAATTGCTTCAAAGCATTGTCCTGACAAAAACTTTGCAAAGGTTTTTCCGAAAAGAGAACAAAAATAAGTGATTCTGTCCGCCGCAGGCTTTTTAAGGTATGCATATACTAAGTATTTTGCCGATCTGCAAAGATGTTTTTTATCGAGCACCATATAGATTGCTATGATAACAGCAAAAACAAATGATATTGTAATATTTACAGTTGAAGATATAACACCGATAAATGATGACAGAAAAGACGTTAGATAGGACGAGACATTTTTCATAAGACCTTCAAGATCTATTTTTGATATTATTTTTGAAATCCATTCTGTTGAAATTCCTCTTTCGGATAGAAATTTGAGCAGATATTGAAGCAAATCCGGAATTCTCTTTTCGGCGATACTGTAAATGCTTTGTACTGACTGGAGAAGAGCGGGTACTATAAAAGCCGTAACAAGAGTTATCGCAAGAAGAATGCATATAATTGTAAAGATAAAGCTTGTTATCAGAATCGTTTTATCAGACGGCTTATGTTTTCTTTTGACGAATATTTTTCTGATGATTTTTTCGGTACCGCAGACGGGTACGCTTATGAATAATGCCAGTATAGCTCCTACTATAACCGGCATCATCAAAGACAGAAGGGTGCTGGCAATACTGATTACGGATGAAAAATTCATTAAAATTGCAAAGATTAATGCACCGCATATTACAAGTATCAGATTTTGCTTTAATTTTTTATCCATTGTTAAAAAGACTGTATCCCTTCTTCAGTATTTTTCTCGATTGTAGCTTTGATTTGCTGCATTTTCAAATCAAGCAGTGCGCTGGTTTCTGCACATTCCTTAAGATCTTTTGCAGTGCTTTCTAAGATTTCATCAGAAAGATTTTTTTTGTATCGCAAACGATGCTCAATATTTGCCCAAAATTCCATAGCAATTGTTCTGAACTGTACTTCGACCTTCATGCTTCGTTTGCCCTGCTGTAAAAAAATCGGGATTTCAACGATAAGATGAAGACTTCTGTATCCATTTTCTTTAGGTTTGATTATGTAATCTTTTTCTGCAATAACTTTAATATCATCCTGTTTGCTCAGACATTCGGCGAGCATGTAAATATCGTCTATGAAAGAACAGATTACACGTACGCCTGCAATGTCATAAATATTGCTTTCGACTGATTCTATCGTCATCGGCAGATTTTTACGTATCATTTTTTCTGTTATACTCTCTATGGATTTCAGCCGTGTGCGGATACTTTCAATCGGATTTCTCTCATGACGAAGTGAAAACTGTTCGTCAAGTACTTTAAATTTTGTTTCAACCTCAAGAATGGCACAGCGGTAGTAGGACATCAGCGTTTTTGCGTTTAATATATAGTTTTTCAGTTTGTCTGCGTCAGTCTCGAAGTCAGGCGTGCTTTTAAGGTGTGCTGTTTTAAGTCTTGACGGTAAATTATTTTCCATTGTAAAGATGTGCCTTTCTAAATGTATGGCTCTATTATATTTATAAAATCGGAAAGAACCTCGTTATTTTTTTCGGCAGAACTGCTTATATATAAACTCAATTATATATTATACTCCCGGTCTTAAAAAAATCAACACATAACACGTAATTTTATAAACTGGAGTCAAATTAATATTACAGAAAAGTATATCAAAGTGTATCATAATAGGAATTTGAAGGGGCATAGTGTGACATACATCGACAGATTGTATACACTTGAAAAATGAATAAAAGCGCTTTAAAGTCAAATATCTTGCAACCGAATGCCCGCATGTCTGATTTATACATGTCTGATTGTCTGATTTATAAAAGAATGTCGGTTTTACAGCCGCCTATTCGGCGGACAAATATATTGTTGTGATATTGCGAGGAAACTGCATAAATGACATTATTTGAGTTAATAAAAAAGGACACGCGTCGATTTTTCTGAGTTGAATTAGACATGATTTCGGCGATGTCCTTGTTGTAATTAAATATGAATATAACTAAAAGCATGATGTCTGTATCTGTAAGGTGTCCTCGCGTAAAGATATTTGCATGTAAAGGCGTATGCGTGCAAAAGCATTCGCGTATAAAGACATTCGCATGCAAAGGTGTTCGCGCGTAAAGGCGTTTGTCTCTTCAGACTCTCTTCAAACGGTCAGATCCGCTCGTTTTTTTAGCGTCGGTGCACTTCACTACAGGATCCGCCTTATGATATGACACGAAACTTTGCTCATTTTATTCCTTTTTGAATATTTATTTAAGCTGTGATATTGCGTCAGAAATCGTTTTTTCGTAAGCCTCTCTGCCGTATTTATCGACTTCGGCTTTGTTTTTTTCTCCATGAGTAAGACATCCTGCGCCTCCTATACATCCACCGACACACGCCATTCCTTCTATGAAGTTTTCAGGAAGCACACCCTTTGAAAACTTAAGAAGTGCAGTTCTGCATTCTTCTATTCCATCGCATGAAATTGCCTTTAAATCGAAGTCCTCTTCACCTAATTCTTTAAGTCCCTCCTGAACTGCATCGGCGAGACCTCCGCAGCGTGCAAAGATTCTTCCGAAGTACGATGCATTGTCAAGAACATCTTCGGGCAGTGTTGTTATGTCAATATCTTTACTGTCAAACAAGGCCTGAAGTTCTTCAAATGTTAGAACGGAGTCTACGTAAGGACGTACTTCTTTCTGCTGAAATTCCATTTTTTTAGCGGTACAAGGTCCGATAAAAATTACTTTTGCTTCAGGATCTTTAGTTTTAATATATTCAGCGATAGTTCCCATTGGAGATAGGTTATGAGATATGTTATTTTCAAGGCTGGGAAACTGTTTTCGGATATAGCTTACAAATGCGGGGCAGCAAGAGCTTGTAAGGGCTTTTTTCTGGGCAAGCTCCTTAGCTTCATTATATGCTACCATATCCGCTCCCAAGGCAACTTCGACAACGGTATAAAATCCAAGCTTTTTTATTCCGGAGATAACGTTTCCAAGTTTTGCGTAAGTAAACTGACTTGAAATCGATGGGGCTACAATTGCATATACTTTATACTTTTGATTTTCTTCGCTTTTCTTAATAGTATCTATGACATCAAGAATAAAGGATTTATCTGTAATTGCGCCGAATGGGCACTGATATACACAAGCTCCGCAGGAAATACATTTATCATTGTCAATGACCGCCGCCTTATCCTCATTCATTTTTATTGCTTTTACTTTACATGAGCTTTCGCAGGGGCGTTTTTGATTTATAATTGCAAAATACGGACAAACCTTTGCGCATGCGCCGCATTCGACGCATTTGCTTTTGTCTATATGAGCTTTTTGATGTTCATCGAAAGTAATTGCTCCGCGTTTGCATACGTCTTCGCATCTGTGTGCAAGACAACCGCGGCATGCTTCGGTTACCGAATAGCCTCCGACCGGACACTCATCACAAGCAATATCTATTACTTCGATAACGTTAGGGTTATTCTTATCTCCGCCCATGGCAATTTTGACACGTTCGGAAAGTATAGCTCTTTCTTTGTATACGCAGCACCGCATTGTCGATTTTTTGCCCGGAACAATGGTTTTGGGAATGTCCGAAAGTGATTCAAGAAGCGTATCATTCCATGCATGTCTTGCAACTTCGCGAAGAACCTTATATTTTAAGTGCTGAACCTTTGTGTCAAACTTTCTCATTTATGTGACCATACCTTTCGTATATGCTAAAAGCTCATTTGTTTAAGCTTTGCCAGAGCTTTTGTCCGACAAAGTCTGAAAGCCTTTTGTGTCTTTATTTTAAGGAAATACATAGATACAAATCAAAGTAATTATCAAAAATAGCTGACTTTAATTCGCTTTCCCATTTTTTTCAGACAGTCAGACAGCTCTTGAATAAGCTGCATTTTTATATTGAAATTTATTGGAAGATTGGGATTCTGATGAGCCGGGTTTACCGCCTTTCCAACATAAAAGTTAATGTCGGTTGCCTCCTCGAAAAGCAGACGGGCAATCATGGAAGCGCCGTCCCTCTTATATCCCCATTGAGAGTATGACTCATTATCCTCGAGATAGTCCTTAGCATACGACAGAACCTTATTAATTGTTATTACTCCCTCGGTAACCAAATCGACTCCCTCGATTTTTGCAATAGGCGGAATTTCAGGATCGGGAAAATCAATTGACGGAACAAGAGGCTTTCCGAGATATTCGGCCGCAATAGTTGACGTTGTGCCTCCGCATACGATGTGCTTGCCCTCCTTTGAAAAGAAGAGCGCCATCATCTTATTACAGTCATCGCGGTTTGACGGAGGACCGATAATCAAATTCATCGGTTCGCGTTTGCGGATTCTTACCGTACAGGCTGTTGTATCATCTCCCGGCTGTCCGCCGTATAGTTTATAACATTCGTCGAGAAGGATTGTATTGAGCGTTTTTGCGGTAAAGCCAACCTGAAAGAAAGATTCCATAAATTCGATTATTTCGCTTCTGTCCCATCCGAAATTTAATTCCTGGCCAATGCTGGCATGAATACAGCCGTCGCTCATAGCGATGAAAATATCGTCTTCACAGAGCTTAATTGTCGAGCGTGAAATCTTTTTTCCGCAGATGTCTGAAATGGTCTGCGGGTAATCGTAATTTTGACCGTTTCTCAGAAGTATTACATCGGGGTTGTCATACTGAATAATGTCCGCCTCGTCGTTATCGCGTATATATATGATTGTAAAAGTAGAATACGCTACTCCGCGAACAGAGCAGACAGGCAATGTCTGCGCCATGGTTTCCACACAGTCCTCAACTTTCATTCCCTGAGCCATCATTGTTGACAGAATTTTGGAGGTCAGTGTCGAAAGGATATTTGCCTTAACACCGCTACCGAGGCCGTCTGCAAGCACAATGATCGTAGAGCCGTCATCTTTTTCGATGACCTGGATATTGTCTCCGCAAAGTTCTTCTCCGTATTTTATTAAACTGCGGTATCCTATATCGGCACATAGATTATTCATTGTTTATCGACTCCTTGAGCTTTGTAAGCGCAATTTTGGTTTCAGCGGCTGTTTCACCGAGAAGAGACGCAATTTCCTGTACAACACGCATTTGCTTATCGATTACCTTATCGGTTGTTTCAACGGTCTGACGCGCAATTGCATCCTTCTTTTCCCGTTCTGTCTCCTCGTCGGTTACGTCCCTCATAATGCAGATAAGTAAATGATAATTTTTGTCGTATGTGATTGTTTCATCTACGTATTTTTTATATTCTGCCAGATATGTTCGCTTGTTCATGACCGGACGGCCGGACTGCTGAACAGAAAGAAAGTCTTTGCAGTCAAGAATCCTTATTGCCGGTTCACCGAGTACATGCGAATCGCTTGCGATATTCATTAGTTTCAGAGCGGCTCCGTTGATTTGCTGAACTTCAAGGCTGTCATTAAGCACAATAATTGCATTCGGAGTATTATTTATGATATTGTCTGAAAAACGCTCGGCACGGTCGTTAAGAAACGGGAGGCACATTGTAATCTCCGCTTTTCCCTGAAATACCGCAACGGCTTTTTCACGGCAGGAATTGTAGCCGCAGGAACCGCAGTTCAGCTCATGTTCCGGCATCGTCTTGCCCATCTGATGTAAAATGTCTTTGATTTCCGATTCGGTAGGAGTTTCATGGCTGCTTAGTATCGGCGGCATAAACTTTTTAATGTCCTGCTTCGGCAGTTCAGGTGCGGGAAAGTCATATTTTCCGGCGTAGGAGCTGATACATAGATAATCGCGTATAGGGGTACGATGATATTTTTCCATGACCGGACCGCCTGAGCAGCTTCCGATGCAGGCCGACATTTCTATAAAGCATTTATGCAGACCACCCTTTTCAATATCTTTAAGAGCGGCGATGCAATTTTCAACTCCGTCAATCGCAAAATACGAATAATCCGGCATGTCGCACGACATTGTTTTTAATATGCCTCCGGTGGTGGGAAAGAAACGCGCCCGGCTTTCGGGGTTTTGATCTCTTTCCGATTTGATTTCGATTCCTTCTTCATTCAGCCACGCCGTCAGCTCTTCAAATGTTAGTACGGCGTCTACAATACCGCTGTAGGCATCCGCTTCGTCTTTTTTTGCAACACATGGTCCTATAAACACGGTTTTACATCCGGGATTTTGTTTTTTTATTTCAAGGCAGTGCGCCTGCATAGGAGATACTACATCTGCAAGATATTGAAGCTCTGACGGAAAATATTTTTGAATGAGAAGATTTATAGAGTGGCAGCAGGATGAGATGAGAATATCCCTTTTCTCTTCATGCAGAATTCGGTCATATTCACGTTTTACAATAGTCGCTCCGATTGCTGTTTCATCCACTCCGGCGAAGCCGAGCTTTTTAATAGCTTCCCGCATTGATTCGATTCCAGCGCCCTCGTAATTTGCGGCAAAAGATGGTGCAAGACTTACAAATACCGGGGTGTCTCCAGATAAAAGAACCTTAACCTGTTCAACCGAGCTTACAATCTGTTTGGCATTCTGCGGACAGACAACAAAACAGTGACCGCATAGAATACATTCTGCCCCGATAATATTTGCCTGCCCGCCGGAAAATCGAATTGATTTTACAGGGCAGTTTCGAATACATTTATAACAGCTTTTACAGTTTGATTTTTTTAGCTTTAAAAAATCAGCCATTGCGTTAACAGTTCCTTTCTGTAATTTCTCCGTATTGATTTCATGAAGCCTCGGAATGCGGCAGACGAGTAAATTTTATTCTTAAATGTTAGGCAGTACTTCACTGAAAAAGAACTCTTCGGTATTATCTTCGTTAAGAGAATAAGGCTTACCGTCGAGTGTACAGCAAACTCCCTTCTGACAGTTACCCATGCAGAAGGTTCCGCACAGTATAATTTTGTCCTTGAGATTATGTTCGTCGACGAGCTTCTGCAATTTTTCTACAACCTGTCTTGAGCCTTTAAGATGACATGAGCTGCCGATACATACCGTAATTTTCATATTGACATTATCTCCTTTTATCTTTTGTATAATTTACTGTCGTAATAACGACTTTCTGATTCGGAAATCTTTTTTAAATATATATCAAGTCAATATATTAAGCAAAAAACTTTTAAAATGAACTATTTTGAAATGAGCTATGTAATGACGATGTGTTAATCTGACCGGAGGAAGCTTATGTTACCAATTACGACAGACTAATATTTATTTCTATTATTATTATAATCTTTTTACGTTTAATGTCAAGCTTCTTTTCGAATAGTCGCTGCAGGTATATATTAGGTGCTGATATATCTTTAGCAGTGTATGAGGCATAAAATTGTTGACAAAAGTTTATTTATAAAGTATAATCATACGCGAAAGCAACGCCGAAATTTCGGTATTTTACTGTATAACTATATATATGATAATTAAACGGGTGAATTGTATTGAATGCTGTAACCTATAAGTGTCCGTCATGCGCTTCTCCTCTTGAATTTTCAGGAGAAGAGCAGAAGCTTGTATGTCAGGCGTGCGGAAATGAGTATGAGCTTGAGGTTATCGAGGCTCTGAATGAGACTGATGAAAGTCAGAATTCCTGCCGTAAAGAATTTGACTGGGGCGAAATGCGGCGCATGCGCTCGGAAGAAAATCTTGAAAATACGGTTAATTATGTATGTTCATCATGCGGTGCCGAAATAGTCACAGATATTGAAACCGCGGCTACCAAGTGTCCGTACTGCGATAACGTTGTTGTTCTTTCAGATAAGCTGTCCGGAAATCTGCGTCCTAATGTAATAATACCTTTTAAAATAGACAGAGACGGAGTGTTGAATGCAGTTCATAAAATGTGCCGCGGAAAGCCTTTGCTGCCAAAGAACTTTATTGATGAAAATAAATTAAAGGAAATTCAGGGAATTTATGTTCCGTTCTGGTTATACGGCTGCAGGGCGGAAGGATCTATGACATATAATACTATCAAGGTTAGGACGTGGAGCACGGAAAAATATAATTTTACTGAAACTTCTCATTTCTTTGTAAAGCGGGAAGGGACGCTTGATTTTGAACGTATTCCGGTAGACGGAAGTTTGCGTATGGATAATGCGCTTATGGATTCGATTGAGCCTTTTGACTGGAAAGATCTTTGTGGCTTTGATTCTAAATATCTTTCCGGTTTTGTCGCAGACCGCTATAATGATGATGCGGATGCTAATCTTCCCCGCGCGAGCGAAAGGGTTGAAACAAGCGCGGAACAATTTTTCCGCTCAACTGTTAGAGGATATGCGAGCGTTTCAAAACGCAGTGAAAAAATTCAGCTTTCAAATACAAGTGTCAAATATGCTATGCTTCCGGTATACCTTATAAAAACAAAATATAACGGAAAGGAATACACATATGCGATGAACGGACAGACCGGAAAGATTGTCGGGCAGCTTCCTGTTTCATGGGGAAGGCTCTGCGGGTGGTTTGCCGGAATTGCCGCATCGGTTACGCTTTTGTTATCCGTGCTGTCTTTGCTGTTATTTTGATTCAGGTTTGAAATCTCAGAGGAATATATTCTATGAATAGTGTTTTAAAAAATATTTCGGTTTTTGCGGCGGCTGTGTTGGTTTCTGTTCCTGTTCAGACGTATTTTAGTTTGGGTGCATATACTGAGTTTCACGATCCTGACGCTCCGAGACTTGTAGATAATGCCGGCGTATTGTCTGAAAATGAGGAGGATTCGCTTCTTGACAGTATGACTGCTCTTTCCGATAAATACGGAACTGATGTAATAATTGTAACTACTGTAAATACCGGCGGAAAAAGCAACCGTGATTACGCCGATGATTTTTACGATTACGGCGGTTATGGTTTAGGAGCGGGGTATGATGGTATTTTACTTCTTGTGAATTTTGGTTCCGGAAGAGGCTGGTATATATCTACATACGGAAGCGCAATCGATGACTTTTCCGACGCTGATATTGAAAAGATAGGGGATAATATTAAGACGTATCTTAGCGGCGGTGAATATTTTGCTGCTTTTAATAAATATCTTGACATGATCGAGTACCCTCTTTCCGGAAAAGCTTTGCCACGAAAGACATCTGAGACTTTCTTTTATATAGGAGTATGTTTTGTAGTCGGCCTTGTGACTGCATTTGTTTCAACTTCGGTAATGCGTTCTAAAATGAATCCGGTTAAGTGTTCGTCGGCTGCAAACAATTCGGTGGTTAACGGGAGTTTTAACCTGACCGGATCTGGAGACTATTTTCTCTATAAAACAGTTACTAAAACGGCGAGACCCAAACCGGCTTTTTCCAGTGGGAGTTCGGTTCATAAGTCCTCAAGCGGCAGAAGTCATGGGGGCGGAGGAGGAAAATTTTAGATATGTACGAAAGGTGTGATTGTAATGGGATTAATTAAGGCATTTACCGGTGCTGTGGGGGGAACCCTTGCCGATCAGTGGAAAGAGTTTTTCAGCTGCGATGCTCTTGATAAGGAAGTATTGGCGGTCAGAGGACAAAAACAGGTTTCTTCAAGAGGAGCAAATAAAAAGGGAAACGACAATGTTATTACGAGCGGAAGCGGAATCGCCGTTGCAGACGGTCAGTGCATGATGATTGTCGAACAGGGTAAAATTGTTGAGGTTTGTGCAGAGCCCGGAGAATATACATACAACGCTTCTACCGAGCCGTCTTTATTTGGCGGAAATCTGGAAGACAGTATTATGGAAACATTTCGCACGATAGGAAAACGTTTCATGTACGGAGGTGATTCGGGAAAGGATCAGAGAGTTTATTATTTTAATACCAAAGAACTTATAGATAATAAGTTTGGTACGCCAAATCCGATTCCTTTCCGTATAGTAGATTCAAAAATCGATTTGGATGTCGATGTATCGGTACGCTGTTCGGGAGTATATTCCTACAGAATATCAAACCCTCTTCTTTTTTATACAAATGTGTGCGGAAATATTGAAGAAGAATATACAAGGCAAGAAATCGACGCTCAGCTGAAGTCTGAATTTATAAGCGCCCTTCAGCCCGCTTTCAGCAGGCTTTCAGATCTTGAAATCAGGCCTAATCAGATTGTAGCCCATAATACAGAGCTTGAGCAGGCGATGAACAGCGCGCTGTCCGAAAAGTGGAGAGAACTGCGCGGCCTTGAGGTAGTTTCAGTTGCGTTAAATTCTGTTACTCTTCCGGATGAAGACTTGGAGATGATAAAGCAGCTTCAGAAAACTGCTGTACTCCGTAATCCTTCGATGGGCGCCGCTACGCTTATAGGCGCACAGGCGCAAGCAATGCAGGATGCGGCAAAAAATTCAGGCGGAGCAATGTCTGGTTTCATGGGTATGGGTTTTGCATCGCAAAGCGGTACCTCGAATATTCAGGAGCTTTACGCGATGGATACTGCCCGTTCGTCACAAAATTCTTTGGAAGAATGGAAATGTAGCTGCGGTGAAACATGCACAGGTAATTTTTGCTCTGTATGCGGAGCTGAAAAACCTAAGACATTGATTTGGAAATGTATGTGCGGAGCTTTGAATAAGGGAAAGTTTTGTACAGAATGCGGGGCTAAGAGACCTGTAGGCTCCATTGAAACTCGCTGTGTAAAATGCGGATGGAAACCGAAAGATTCTTCTGAGCATCCGAAATTTTGCCCGGAATGCGGTGAAGCTATTAAATATGTCTGATAGCTCTGACATATTTATAAAGATAGAATAAAGATATCCACACCATAATTATCAGTTTATATGATAATTTGGTGTGGATATTTATAGATAAAGTGACGTTTTTCAGGTTAGTACCTATTATCGGAACTTTCATTAAAAGCTATCGCTTCTATTTAGTTAAAGACGGCATTTCCTACGTCTTTTGAAATACTTGCTGCCGAAATTGTCTCATAATACAATGGTTTTGTATTTTAATTCTTTTTGTCTGTTATTTTGAGATTTCTCTCTATTGTATTTTTTCCGCGCCATGCATATGCTCGTTCGGAAAAGTCCGGCTCGGACATGTTTTCAAGCTCTGAATACGTTATATTGAATGACAGTTTTTCCGAAAAAAAAGGAATTTCTGATAACTTTATTCCCTGATTCATAGGACAAACCTTTTGACATACATCGCAGCCCCATACTGTACCCGTTGTTGAAATCAATTTCACTTCTGCTTCGGTTAAATTTCCTTTTTTCTGCGTAATTGCGGATAAACACTCATTTGGTGACGGACAGGCTTTAATGCATTTTCCGCAATGCAGACATCCGGATATCATCGTTGACTTTTTCCCGTTTTCAGATGTTGTATCGGTGATAGAACGGCTTATTTTTCTGTATTTTTCTTCATCGGCAGAAAAAAATATTTCTCCGATAAAAACATAACTGCCATAGTCAGGGGTTATCAGAAGATGATTATCGCCGAGGATACCAAGACCGGCACGAACAGCGGCATTGACTTCGTTGATCGGAGAGTGGTCTGAGAATCCATTGATACTAAATTCGGGAAATATTTTTTCCGTCTTTGCCTTAATGTTTTTAAACAGTTCTGAAAAAAATATATGATAGTCTCTCGGCGCGGCATAGACAGAAAGATTTCCTTTCGTATATTGAGCCGCTTTGCTTAAGTATGGTACGGTAAAAATCAGCGCGTGTGATGCATGCTCCGGCATCAGATAGCTTCTGTCGATTATGCAATCCGAGATATCAAGAATTGAAGCTGAAGAGCATCCTGCACTCTCAAGGATTGAACAGACATAGTTTACCGCTTCGCTGAAACGGTTTTTTTCTTCAGGCATGTATTTTGTATTCATAGATATATTATAGCATCCGTTGTTGACAAAATCAAGCAGGTGATGTAAAATATATAATATATGTGGATTTGCATGCGGTATTTTAAACAATATTAAGTCTGAGCGAAATAAGCTTTGCAGCTCGGTATTTTTGAAAGAATATATCATTAAAACCGATAATATTGTCAGCTTTAAATTTTATTTTGGAAAGGAATAAATACAGGATGGCGAAAACCGAAATTAACAGCAGTGAGACAGAAGTAAAAAAGCAGAGAAACTCTTCCTATGATAACAGAAGTATCTCTGCGCTCAAGGGAGCTGACCGCGTCCGCAAACGTCCGGCGGTAATCTTTGGTTCGGACGGCCTCGAAGGTTGTGAACACTCTGTTTTCGAAATTCTTTCTAACGCTGTGGACGAAGCTCGGGAAGGTTTTGGTGATGAAATCAAAATGACCGTTTATCTTGATAATTCGATTGAGGTCGACGATCACGGACGCGGAGTCCCGCTTGGCTATAATGAACCGGAAGGCCGCTATAACTGGGAGCTTATTTATTGTGAGTTGTATGCAGGTGGAAAGTACGATAATAATTCGGAAAATTCAAGCTATGAATATTCACTTGGTTTGAACGGACTTGGCGCCTGTGCGACGCAGTGCAGCTCTGAATATATGAACGTTAAGTCATATGACGGAAAAAGTGTATATGAAATTTCATTTGAAAAAGGCGAGCCTGTAACCGGACTTTCCGAGACAGAACTGCCGCGCGGTCAGAGACGTACCGGAACGGTTATTCGCTGGAAGCCCGATATTGATGTTTTTACAGATATAAATATACCGCACGAGTATTTCAAAGAGCTCCTGCACAAGCAATCTGTTGTAAATTCCGGTGTTAAGTTCGTATTGCTTTTGGAGCAGGCAGATGGCAGCTTTGAGGAGAGCGAGTATCTTTATAAAAACGGAATTATCGATTATATTTCAGAGCTTGCAGGGGACAATACTCTGACGGCTCCCGTGGTTTGGCATCATGAGACGGCTGGAAGGGACAGGGAAGATAAAAAAGACTACAAGTTAAAATTTGATGTTGCTTTCTGTATTTCCAATACGGTAAAGATTATTGAATATTACCATAATTCCAGTTTTCTTGAGCATGGAGGTTCTCCGGACAGAGCGGTTAAAAACGCTTTTGTTTTCTCTGTTGACAGATATTTGAAGGCAAATGGAAAATACAATAAAAATGAGAGCAAAATAACATTTCAGGATATTGAAGACTGCCTTGTGCTTGTTACAAACAGTTTTTCAACTGAGACTTCATATGCAAACCAGACAAAAAAAGCTATTACCAATACCTTTATTGCAGATGCAATGACAAAATTTCTAAAGCATCAGCTTGAAGTTTATTTTGCGGAACGTCCTGTTGAAGCGGAACGTTTTACAGGACAAGTGCTTGTAAACAAGCGCAGCCGTGAAAAAGCGGAGGTTACTCGTCTCGATCTTAAGAAAAAGTTAAGTTCGGGCATGGATATTGCCAATCGTGTTGAAAAATTTGTAAACTGTCGGTCTAAGGATCCGGAGCGACGGGAGTTGTATATAGTTGAGGGCGATTCCGCTTTGACATCGGTTAAATTGGGCAGAGACGCTGATTTTCAGGCGGTGATGCCTGTACGGGGAAAGACACTTAACTGCCAGAGCAGTTCATACGATAAAATCTTTAAAAGCGAGGTTATACTAAATCTTTTGCGTGTAATCGGCTGCGGAGTTGAAATAAAAACCAAATCTAAGGATATGGTGCCGTTTGATCTTAGCGCACTTCGCTGGAATAAAATTATTATATGTACTGATGCCGATAAAGATGGTTATCATATCAGAACTCTTTTACTGACTCTTTTTCGCAGACTTCTTCCTACTCTGCTCAGGGAAAAGAAGGTTTATATAGCTGAATCGCCTCTCTATGAAATTGTTTGCCGGGATAAGTCTTACTTTGCTTATAATGAAAAAGAAAAAATAGAAATAATCAATAAGCTGGGCAGTTCGAAATACACCGTTCAGCGTTCGAAGGGGCTTGGCGAAAACGAGCCGGAAATGATGCGCCAGACTACAATGGATCCGGCAACAAGACGGCTTATTTTAGTAACCCCTACGGATGAGATTCAGACAGACTGGATTTTTGAGACTCTTCTCGGAGATGATATCGTGTCACGAAAGGCCTTTATTACCGAGCATGGTTCGGAATATATAAGTGATATTGACCGTTCCGGGGATGATTTTTAAATATTTATTTGGGCGGCAATATATTTTGCCGCCCAAGTGACTCCTGGATATAATATATATTGTATGCATTGAATTTTTAAGTAATTGTATTAATTTTTTTACAAACTTATACTTTACAAATAGGAAAATAAATGATATAATAAACATTATAGTTTAAAAATTTCTGCCCGTAGCTCAGTTGGATAGAGTACCGGATTCCGATTCCGTTGGTCGCAGGTTCGAATCCTGTTGGGCAGGCCAAAGAAAAAGTCGCATAGCGGCTTTTTTTGTATTCTTCACTCTTCTCTTCTCGTTTTTCTCTCTCCTCTAAAGAAAACAAGCGACTTTTCCAGTGAAGAGAGAAGAGAAAAGGTGGCTTTGCTCCGAAAAGCAATTGATTTTGGATATGTGTTGTGTTATACTTTATAGAAGGGTGATAATAACGAACAGTCTGCGTCTTGACAAATCTTTTGATTTCGCAACAAGAATAGTTTTGTTTTATGAGAGTATTCAAAATCAAGGAGGGACGCAACAATAGCCAAACAACTACTTCGCTCTGCAACAAGTGTCGGTGCAAACATAAATGAGGCCGTTTGCGGAAGTAGCAAAGCAGATTTTATTTCAAAGCTGCATATTTTGCTTAAAGAAACAAGTGAAAGTATTTATTGGCTTACTTTATTAGACAGAACAAAGTTAATAGATTACGACTTTTCAAGCCTGCTTTCACTTGCCGAAAAAATTAAGAAAATGCTGACTTCATCAATCAGCACCGCAAAATTGGGGGAAGACTCAGATGGCTGAAATATTATATCATTATAACGGGAAACATATAAAGCAAGATGATACGGATGTGCGCTGGTTGTCGCGAAATGATCTTGAAATATTCAATCATCATTTACTTATTTGCGGACAAAAAACTTTAGCGAGAGATGTATGGAATCAAATATATGATGACGGTACAATATACTGTATGCTTTTTTTGGATGAAATGCCTGTTGCACGGGCTTGCGTTGAAAAATATTCAGAAACGATGTGGGAAATTGCCGATGTCCGTGTTGCGAAAGACCGTCGAAACAAGGGGTGTGCTTTTAAAGTATGCTCGTTCGTATTAAACTATATTTTGGAGCAAGACAGAACTGCGACCATAAGAACTGAGGAAGATAATTATTATATGCAAAGGGTAATTAAAAAGTTAGGCTTTGTTTCTCAAAATATTGCCTTTATTAAACATTAGCGAATTATTTCGTTTGCATATATAATGTTGAGAAAAGACATCGCAGGAAACTATCGAAAAACTAAAGCGTTTGGGGTGTTTGTCTTTTCGTGGAATAAGCACAAAAAACTCCAAGTACATTGACTTGGAGTTTTTTTAAAAATTCGCTTTTTGGTGAGTGAGATATTTTTGCTATGAAATAAACTGGAGTGTATGAGAAATTTGGCTTGCACCCGATTGTTAAGAGGTAAATTTTATTTCACATTTTGCTTAAGTAAAATATTTCACTGAAATTTCCTCCTCGCACATTTTCTTTGATATGGTATAAAGCTAAAAGCAAGACTGAAATTCAGTCTTGCTTTTGATTGTTTTTTGGAATGCTGCTTTGTCAATTTAACTTTTTATTTTAATCTTAGAAAGTAAAATTACTTTTCTGCAAGCTTGTTTATAAGCGTTTCTATAATTAAATAATCGTCACTAGACAAATTAGAGAGTTTATCCAAAAGGGCAGATTTCTCATTTAAATTCTTGTTGCCTGTTAGTATATAATCAGTGCTTACACCTAAAATCTGTGATAAATTTACAAGATTATTTATTTTAATCGCTTTGTTGCCACGTTCAAGATTGGATATCATTTGTATTGACACATTCATTTTTTCAGCTAACTGTTCTTGTGTAATGTTATTTCGCCTGCGCTCTACTGAAATACGATTTCCAATTTCTGCTAAATCTATCTGTAGCATAACCTAACTCCTTAATCATACCTACAAATATTATACGTACAATTATTATATTGCATTTATAGGTCAATATTAACAACCTAAGGGTTGATAAATTTAAACTGTGGGTGTATAATATTAACACTGAGTTTAAGGAGAATATAAAAACTTGTTGAGGTTGTTCAATAAGTTACTGTTCGAAAAGGAGGACAAGTCTAAATGAAAAGTAAAACTCTTTTGATATCGAGTATTTTAGCATCGTTATATAGCATAGTGATATCAGAGATCCTTATAGGGCTTATGATAATTGATGTCAATAGTCAAAAAATTATAAATATAGGGGACTTTTTTTGGAATTTACTTTTTAAAATTTTAAAGATGGATGAATCTATTTTAAGTATAGATTTATCTATTTTATATGCAGTAAGATTTTTGCTTTTGATACATATAGGTTTATTTGTCATAGGGAGCATAGTTTCTTTGGTTGCTTATGCGGCAAGAAAGGATATTGTTGCTATAGTTGCAGCTGTAATATTTTTTATTGCTACTGTCTGCTTACCTTGCTCACCAATTTGTCTTGTTTTCGCAATTCCGATTACAGTGCTTGCTTTTATAGGAGCCAGTAACCAAAAAGAACTTAATAAAAAAGAAAATTAAAAATCGGAGTAAATAGTAATGGAAGATAATACAACAACACAAGAGGTAAAAACAAAATTTTGCAAACATTGCGGTGGTAAAATACCTAAAGACGCTATTCTATGTACACTTTATGGCAGACAAGTAGAGGAAATTAAATCTAAAACGGAGAAACCGAGCATTGTTATCAACAATGACAACAATAATGTTAATACAAATTCTAATATTGCCCAAAATGGGGCTATGGGTTATGGCTGACCGAAAAATAAATGGGTTGCACTTCTTTTGTGCTTTTTCTTAGGCTGTTTTGGCCGACATAAGTTTTATGAATGAAAGGCAGGGATGGGTGTATTATATATATTTACTGTCGGACTTTTTGGAATAGGTGTAATTGTTGATTTTATTACTATTTTATTTAGACCTAATCCATACTTTGTTTATTGATTTGATTTCTAACAAATGAACATGATAGTGGCGTTTAAGTTTGCGCTCACATTTTATGGCTTTTAAAAACAGACAGCGAAACTAAAAAAACTCCGAGTTTATAACTTGGAGTTTTTTTAAAATTTTGTTTTTAAAGAATAATAAAAATGCTTTCGGTTTAAATATACCTTATAAATGTAAGAGATAATTTTATTTTATATAAATTAATTTTAGTCAGTGAGAACGTATAACCATTTTATCATCTATATTTTTGGAGCAAATATTATTTTAAAAAACTGTTATATGAAATTGCAAAAGTATTAAAGCATTCAATATTTTGATATATGAGGAAATAAGAATTAAGCATTATTTTATAAAATCAAATTCAAAATCGTATATTGAAACCGAATCTCCATCTTTGCAACCGCTATCTTCTAATTTTTCAATTACTCCGCTTGATTTAAGTACTCTCTGAAAATAACGCAGTGAATCTCGGTCTTCAAAGTTCACTGAACCGACAAGTCTCCAAAGCCATTCCGCTTCTACATAAAAGGTGTTTCCCTCACGGCGGATTTCCACGTCATGATTCTCGCGGTCTATAACGTTTTTCTCCGGACAGTCAACAAATTCTGTTTCGTATACTACGACCGGGGGGAGTGTAAGAAGGCGGCTTTGTACGGTAAGTATCATCTGATTAATATTTTGCTTTGTAGCCGCAGATATGAAAATCAACTCTAATTTTTTTTCTGCGGCGTATTCTTTTATACGATCCGCTGTCGTCGGATCGGTTACCGCATCGCATTTATTCGCAATCAATATCTGAGGAAGATTTGCGAGCGCCTGGCTGAATTTGCATAGCTCGCAGTTTATTTTTTCAATATCATCTATCGGATCGCGTCCGGTAGTTCCAGAAATGTCTATAACATGCAGAAGCATACGGCAGCGTTCGATATGTCTCAGAAAGTCATGTCCGAGGCCGGCACCGTCTGCAGCTCCCTCTATTAGTCCGGGAATATCGGCAGCCACAAAACCTGGGCCGTCGGGAACGCTGACAACTCCGAGATTAGGGGAGAGCGTAGTAAAATGGTAATCTGCAATTTTGGGACGTGCCGCAGATATTACTGAAAGGATAGTAGATTTTCCGACGTTGGGATAACCGATAAGACCAACGTCGGCAATCATTTTAAGTTCTAAAATCACGTTGCGTTCTTCGCCGCGCAGACCGCTCTTTGCAAATCGGGGAGTTCTGCGTGTAGGTGTTGCAAAATGACGGTTTCCCCAACCTCCGCGGCCGCCTCGGCATAATACAAATCGGTCGCATCCTGTCATATCCTTGATTACGAGACCGCTTTCGGCGTCTTTTATAACGGTTCCCGGAGGAACTTTCAGGGTAACATCATTTCCGTTAGCACCGTGGAATTTTGCGCCTGAACCGTCACCGCCTTTTTCGGCAGTGAATTTTCGGTGGTGCTTAAAATCAAGAAGCGTATTTGTACCCTCGTCTACAATGATAATTATGTTCCCGCCATTCCCGCCGTCTCCGCCGTCAGGCCCTCCATGGGATACGTATTTTTCGCGTCGGAAGGATACTGCTCCATTCCCGCCGTCTCCTGCTTTTACATGTATTTTAACGTTATCTATGAGCATTTTTTATTATGCCTTTCATATACTTGAATTTTTGCTCGGCTCGAACTGCTCCGGGCAAATTGTTTCGGAATGACAGATGAATTTTGCCGTAGTACAGCAACTGTAGCTAATATTATGATATTTCCTCGGTCTCTTTATTTTTCGGCCATTTCTATTAGTTCAGCTTCGTCTATTATCTTAATTCCGAGCTTCTCTGCTTTATCGAGCTTGCTTCCAGCTTTGTTACCTGCGACGACGAAGTTTGTATTTTTTGAAACTGATGCTGATATTTTTCCTCCGAGGCTTTTGATAATATCGGAGGCTTCTGTTCTGGAAAGCGACGGGAGAGTACCGGTCAGAACAAAAGTAAGTCCATCAAACACGGAGCCAGATTTCGTTATTTTATCAGAGTTTGTCCGGACACCGCAGGCCGACAGCTCGTTTATCAGAAGTTTTGTCTGAGAATGTGAGAAAAAATTTATGATATTGCGGGCGGTGATGTCACCGATGTCATTAATTTCAGTAAGGGCTTCTTCATCTGCGTCAAACAAATCCGATATATCATCAAATTTTTCGGCAAGCGTCTGCGCAGCCGCTGTCCCTACCTGTCTGATTCCGAGCGCATAGATAAGTCGGGCTGCTCCCCTGTCTTTTGATTTTTCAATAGCCGATATCAGATTTGCAGCGGACGTTTTTCCCATTCTTTCAAGCGGTTCAATTTGTTCTGCCCTAAGCTTGTAAATGTCAGATATTCCTTTTATAAGTCCGGCCGAAAGAAGGGTTTTGATTATGCTCGGCCCCATGCCGTCAATGTTCATCGCGTCGCGGGAAGCGAAATGTATAAGTGTTCGTTCAAGTTGAGCCGGGCATTCTGAATTTGTGCAAACTACTGCGGCAGTATCAGGCTCTCTGAATACAGGCTCTCCGCATGAAGGACACAACTCAGGCATTTTAAAAGGAACAGACCCTTCCGG
>CAJLCI010000014.1 GCA_905205065.1 uncultured Eubacteriales bacterium
CGGTCGGAGAAGCTATGCTCGGCCGGGTTGTGGACGCTCTCGGACATCCTATCGACGGGAAGGGAAAGATTAACTGTAGTGAGGAATATCCCGTAGAGGCTGAAGCCCCCGGAATTATCGAGAGAAAAAGCGTGTCTGTTCCGCTTCAGACCGGAATCAAGGCGATTGACAGTATGATACCGATCGGACGCGGTCAGAGAGAGCTTATAATCGGAGACCGTCAGACCGGAAAAACGGAGATTGCAATAGATACAATTATAAACCAAAAGGATCAGAATGTAATATGTATTTATGTTGCAATCGGTCAGAAAAGCACGTCTGTCGTTCAGCTCAGCGGAGAGCTGCAGCGTGCGGGAGCAATGGATTATACGATTATAGTGTCGGCATCCGCGTCTGAAAGCGCACCGCTTCAATATATCGCTCCGTATTCCGGATGCGCTATGGCGGAATATTTCCGCGCCAAGGGACGTGATGTTCTGATAGTGTATGACGATTTGAGCAAGCATGCCGTCGCATACCGTGCTCTTTCTCTGCTAATACGTCGTCCGCCGGGACGCGAGGCATATCCCGGAGATGTATTTTATCTTCATTCAAGGCTTCTGGAGCGCGCGGCGTGTGTTGCTCCCGAATACGGAGGCGGTTCGATTACAGCACTTCCGATTATAGAGACTCAGGCGGGAGATGTGTCCGCGTATATTCCGACGAATGTAATTTCTATTACCGACGGTCAGATATTTCTTGAAACGGAGCTTTTTCATGCAGGCGTTATGCCGGCCATAAATCCGGGAATATCAGTCAGCCGCGTCGGAGGCTCCGCGCAGCTTAAGGCGATGAAAAAGGTATCGGGAGAGCTTAAGCTTTTGTATTCGCAGTACAGAGAGCTTCAGTCGTTTGCCCAGTTCGGAAGCGATCTTGATGCTGATACGAAGGCGCGTCTTGCTCTTGGAGAGAGAATTGTAGAGGTTCTGAAACAAAAGCGCAACTCGCCGGTTTCCGCCGGCTGTCAGGTCGCGATTATATATGCGGTAATAAACGGCTACCTTAAGGACGTGGAGGTTTCAAAGGTATCGGAATATGAACAGCGTCTTTATTCGAAGCTGAAGTCCCAGTACAGTGAGCTTCTTGACAGGTTTGAAGCCGGTTATTTTGAGGACAACGACGTCGAACAGCTGCGGACTGTGCTTGACGGAATGCAGGGGTGATTCGGTATGGGGGCAGATATAAAGCTTCTGCGCACTCGAATCAAAAGTGTTGATTCGACGCTTCATCTGACACGCGCGATGGGTCTGGTAGCCTCGTCAAAAATTCGACGTTCCGGAGAAGCTATGCTTCATGGACGCGAATATGCCGGCGCTGTGGAGAATACAGTCCGGCTACTTGCTTCATGCAGAGAGTGCGGACGCAGTCCCTACATTTCGGACCGCGGAGGAGCACGTACTAAAATTATTGTGATAGCCGGCGACCGAGGGCTTGCGGGAGGATACAATGCCGGTGTGTTCAGGCTTGCCGCCAGTGTTGCCGCCAGTGTTGCCGCCGATGTTGATGGCGGTGTTGACGGCGCTGTTGACGGCGCTGTTGACGGCGCTGAGTTTATTCCGGTCGGAAAACGGGCGTGCGAGAGGTACGGAGACGGATTTTTATCATCAGAGAATTTTTCGTTTGAAGACGCGCGCAGTTTTTCATCTTATATGTGCGAGGAATTTGCGCGCGGAGAATATGACAGGCTCGGTATAATCTATACAAAATATATTTCCATGATGAAGCAGGAAGCCGAGCTTTCGTGGCTACTTCCTCTTGAGCGGGTATTCAGAGATGCCGACGGCGGAAAACCGGCGGAAAAGAGTGAGCATGGTGTTGTTTTTGAGCCTGACGCGTTACATGTTTTAAACGCGGCGGTACCCGAGTATGTTGCGGGAGAGATTTTTTCAAAGGTACGTGAGAGCTTTGCATCCGAAGTCGCTGCCAGACGAATGGCTATGGATTCTGCGGAAAAGAATGCAAGACAGATGATTTCAGATTTGCAGCTTGCATATAACAGGGCAAGACAGGGAGCTATAACTCAGGAGATTACAGAGATTGTAGCGGGGAGCGACGCATAAGCGTTTTTTCCGAGAACAACTTTCACGATTTACGATAAAGGGGGAGGATTGCAGTATGGCAAATTCTCACAGCGGCGTAGTTTCTCAGGTAATGGGGCCTGTTGTTGACGTTCGCTTTGATGACGGGGGACTTCCGTCGATAAACAATGCTCTTGAAATACCTCTAAAAAATAAAAAGCTGATTGTAGAGGTTGCACAGCATATAGGTGATAATACGGTCCGCTGTATAGCAATGGCGTCAACGGATGGACTTCAGAGAGGAACGAAGGTAACGGATACGGGCGCGCCGATAAGCGTTCCGGTGGGACGGGAGACTTTGGGACGTATTTTCAATGTACTCGGCGACACGGTTGACAACGGTCCTGCCGCGGTTACCGAGGAAAAATGGAGTATTCACCGTTCTGCCCCGTCATACGATGAACTTTCAACCTCTACTGAAATCCTCGAAACGGGAATTAAGGTTATCGACCTTATCTGCCCGTTCTCTAAAGGCGGAAAAATAGGGCTTTTCGGAGGCGCCGGAGTAGGAAAAACGGTTCTTATTATGGAGCTGATTAACAATGTCGCTAAGGAACACGGAGGACTTTCTGTCTTTACAGGCGTTGGAGAACGTACCCGCGAGGGAAACGACCTGTATAATGAAATGAGCCAGTCCGGAGTTCTGTCAAATACGTCGCTTGTTTACGGCCAGATGAATGAACCCCCGGGAGCGAGAATGAGGGTTGCGCTTTCCGGTCTGACTATGGCGGAATACTTCCGCGATAAAGAGGGGCAGGACGTACTTCTTTTTATAGACAATATTTTCAGGTTTACTCAGGCCGGAAGCGAGGTTTCCGCTCTGCTCGGACGTATGCCTTCCGCGGTCGGATATCAGCCTACGCTTGCAACAGAAATGGGCGCGCTTCAGGAGAGAATAACCTCTACAAAGAACGGTTCTATTACATCGATTCAGGCCGTTTATGTGCCTGCGGACGATCTCACAGATCCTGCGCCGGCTACCACCTTTGCGCATCTCGATGCTACAACGGTTCTTTCAAGGGCTATATCGTCGCAGGGTATTTATCCGGCAGTTGATCCGCTTGAATCTACAAGCCGCATACTCTCTGCCGAAATACTCGGTGAGGAGCATTACAGGGTAGCGCGCGAAGTGCAGAGAATACTTCAGCGGTACCAGGAATTAATGGATATTATTGCGATTATGGGTATGGATGAGCTCTCCGACGAGGACAAGCTGCTTGTCGGACGCGCAAGAAAACTTCAGCGTTTTCTGTCACAGCCGTTCCATGTATCCGAAAAGTTCAACGGCTTTCCCGGCGTATATGTTCCGCTTTCGGAGACAATACGCGGCTTTCGTGAGATTATTGAGGGCAGGCATGACGACCTTCCGGAATCTGCCTTTTTATTTGTCGGAACTATTGACGAGGCTGTTGAAAAGGCAAAGAGGATTTCTGTATGAAAACTTTCAGATTAATTCTTTCATCTCCATACGGAAATATTTTTGACGGGAACGCTCAGAAACTTACACTGCGCGGGCATGACGGAGATCTTGCCGTACTTGCCGAACACGTTCCGATGATTACAGAGGTAAGATCTGGAGCTGTATACGTTACTTTAGAAGACGGCACGGAAAAGGAAGCTGTTACGGACAAGGGGCTTCTTGCGGTCTCACCCGATTGTGTTACGGTCACGTCCGGAAAGATAGAATTTGAAGATGAATAAAATAAAAGGCAGGATACCCGTTTTTCTGTAGGCTGACGCAATGCTGTGAGGGTTCCTGCCTTTTATTATTGATTATTACTAATTATTGCTGATTATTGCTGATTATTACTGAGTGAACAGCGGCGGTGCAGTCTGCCGCTGGAACCGGAGTGCATTATGACGGAGCTGTTATCCTATTAAACCTTGAGTCTATTTATGTAATACAAGAGTTGAAAAATTGTCAAAGCCAAAGCTTTTAATATAGCTCAGTGCGTTGTCAAATCCGTACAGCAGGTTATCGGCCTTGTGACAGTCGCTTGAAAATGTTACCTTACCGCCTGCCGATTTTATCATTTTCATAATTTCCGGAGACGGATAGGGCGTGGTGCGGTATCCGCGTGAAATAGCTCCGGTATTTACTTCGAAAAGCACATCGTTTTTTGCAAGAGTATTTACAGCCTCTTCGGCGGCAGAAAGGTATTTATCGGATTTTTCATCGAAAATATCGTGATTTTCGTTAAATTTAGTCAGAAGATCAAAATGACCTATAATGTCGCACTGTGTTTTTTCGTAAATCGATTTGACAAGCCGGAAATAGTCTGCGGCAAAGTCATCGGATTTGCCGTTCCAGTGATGCTCTATAGCTTCAACCATTTTCTTTTTGTCTAAATCGACATCAAAAAAATCTCCGTTATGCTCTATATAATGTACTGAACCTATTATAAAATCGTAATCTCCGAAACTGTCCGATGAGAAATAGTCCTTTTCAATTCCGCAGAATATTTTAATTTTATCCGAAAAATTCTTTTTTAGTAGTGATATTTCTTTGCGGTATTCTATCGTATTTTCGGCCGTCATACAGTAGAAAGTGTCGTTTCCGGGCAACGGCAGCATGGAGGCGTGACTGGAAAATCCGAGTTCGCTTATGCCGAGTTTTAGCGCCTTTTGTACAATTTCAAGCGGAGTATTTTCCCCGTCGCAGAAGACCGAATGCGTATGGTAGTTAAATTTTTTCAAATTCAGATTCCTTTCTGATTTCTGACTGTATTTCTGCAGGAACATCTGATTCCGAAATACTTATCATAAATAACGTTTTTTTAAAATATAATATCATTTTTTATAATTAATGTCAACGATTAATGAGGATAAATATTCGGAAGATTTATTCGGCTTACTGTAAGGACTCTGCCGTAAATTATGCAATAATAAAACCGCGAACAAGTTACTTCGCGGTTTTATTATTATTTCCTGCAAATTTAATCTTAAAATGCCGATGGTTTATTCAGCCTCCGGGGCCAACAGACCGTCGCTGCCGCGAAGCATATTTTCAATGAAAATACCATATCCGCGAGTCGGCTCGCCGATCATTACATGGGTTACCGCTCCGACAAGTTTTCCGTTTTGAATTACAGGACTTCCGCTCATTCCCTGAATGATACCGCCTGTCAGGTTTATGAGTTCCTGGTCAGTTACTTCAATTATAAAGTTTTTTGTAGAACTGTCGTCACGCGATATCTGGGCAATTTTAACCGTATAGCGTTTGATGCCGCTGTCGTCAAGCGTGCAGAGTATTTCCGCGTCACCCTCAGTTATATCGGATGACAGTCCGATAGGCATTGGTTCCGTGTCTTTTGTACAATCGGGAATATCTGAAAAAACACCGTAAACTCCGCAGTCGTAGTTATACATAAGCGTGCCGAGCTTTTCGGAGCCAAAATATCCCTGCAGTTCACCGGGTGCGCCCGCGCGTCCTTTTTTGATTCCTGAAATAATAACATCATTTACGGTACCGCGGCGAAGCGGAACGAGCTTTCCTGTGTCAATGTCATAAATACCGTGTCCGAGACCTGCAAAGGCGCCTGTCTCCGGAATTATATAAGTGACTGTTCCGATTCCTGCCGTACTGTCCCGAATCCAAACGCCGATTTTGTAGCTGTCTCCGTCAAATACGGGAGTAACCTGAATCTGTTTTGTTTCACCGTCCCGCATTATTGTCAGTGTAAGCGTTTTTCCGTCGCTTTCACTGAGCAGCTCGGTCATCTGGATTACACTGTCTATCTCCTTGCCTTCAATTGCCGTGACGGTATCGCCGATTCGTATTCCGGCGTTATAAGCCGGATTTACAGCGCCGTCAGCGCCGTTTACGTCGGACATTCCGACAATCAGAACGCCTTCGGTAGTCAATTTAACTCCAAAGCTCATTCCTCCGGGATATACTTTTACATCGCGGTAAACTCCGACGTCAACATTTTTAAGAGGTATTACTCCGAAAAGCCTGGCTTCACAGCTGTAATATTCTCCGAGTGATGCGGTTTTCATGCCGGCGGTTTCAGCCGAAACAGCTTGCGCTCCGTCTGCTGATCCTGCAGAGCAGGCGATGCTTTCGTCTCTGCAGTCTGTCCTGACATAGGATACAAGCGGAATGCGGATGCTATCCGCAAGCTCGCTTTCCGAATATACAGAGACGTATTCCGGCATGGAAAGGGAAAATGCGGAAATAACAGCGGAGACGCATAGAATCGCGGTATAAACGACTGCGGCAAATCTGTGTACGCCGCTTTTTCTATTTGCTCCTTTTTTTAAATTCCTTTTTATCACAACATCCGTTCCATCCTTTAAAAGATTTTTACCGTTGATTGCAGTGCTGTAAATTATCTCTTTATATTTAAATTATATTTACCGACTGCAAATTCGTACGGTCTTTGCGGCGCACATAATTATGTTATATAATTCAGTTTAGAAAATAAAATAAATTTGGATTTCAAACTGTTTTTATATAATAGTATTTGTGCGCATAATTTAATTTGTGCATGAGGAGGATGAATATGTGTTACAAAATTTTCAGTATGTGAGCTTGCGACGTATTTACGCAGTTTTTTTTACATCTTTACTGTGATTGTCAAAAGTTCAAAATATATACATACATTATTTCTTAGAATATTGTATAATAAGCATAAAGCTAATGATTACTGAAGCAAGCTTTAATTATGCGTTGATAGCTCTAATTTTGCAAATTAAAATTTTTAAATATTAAAAATTTAATATATTTTTGAATTTTGCGGTGTACTACCGGTTGGGCTGATTCTAACGGTACAGAGGTTTTTTCACAGCGTTGGATGATTTCGCAAATTACTTAATTAAGCATGGAATATAAACTTCTGTTTGTGCATGGATAATTATTATTAGAATGCCCAAAAGAAATAAAAAAATATTTGAGCCGCTGCATGCGGCGCGGAGTATTGCTATGAATTATATTGTTAACGGACGCAGACCTGAAAATCTTTTTCATTTTTTTGAGCAGATTTCTGCAATTCCGAGAGAATCAGGAAACGAATATAAAATTGCGGATTTCGTATGTGAATTTGCGGAAAAACGCGGACTTGAATATAAAAGAGACGCTTATAATAATATTTTGATACGGAAGGGAGCGTCCGCAGGATATGAAAATCATCCTGCGGTTTTGCTTCAGGGGCATCTTGACATGGTCTGTGTTGCCGGAAAAGAAAGCAAACATAATTTTGAAAAAGATCCGCTGCATCTTATTTCGGAGAACGGATGGCTTCGCGCGGACGGTACAACTCTGGGAGCTGACGACGGCTCCGCTGTTGCTGTAATGCTTGCGGTTCTTGACGATGAGACTCTCATTCACCCGGAAATCGAGTGTCTTTTTACGACAGAAGAAGAAACCGGAATGACCGGCGCGATGAATTTTGATGTTTCGGATCTCAGAGCTTCGGTTATGATCAATCTTGACTCTGATGAAGAAGGTGTTGCGACGATCGGATGTGCCGGAGGTGCTGACGTTAATGTCAGAATTATTCCGGATTATGTTGATTTATACGGAAAGTGTCTGACGGTGACAATCGGAGGATTTGCAGGCGGACATTCCGGCGCTGATATAGATAAGGAAAGAATTAACGCGATTACGCTTGCGGCAAGGCTTTTGTCTTCACTTTACAATATAATGCCTTTTAATCTGATAAGTCTGGAGGCCGGTTCGGTGAACAACGCAATACCTGCGGATGCGGAGGCTGTTATTTCCGTGTCTGATGAAGCAAGCGCGGTATCATTTCTTGAAGATATGTTCAGACGGGTGAGTGAAGAATTTACGGAAGCCGACGGCGGGGGATATATAAAAATCAGGAAAACCGGCGCTGCAGGATTTACACAGGCGAAAATGTTTACCTTCAAATCAACTTCGAGACTTTTGTCTTTTATAAATCTTGCTCCTTGCGGAATTGTACGCCGAAACAGGCAAAATTTTGTTTTTGCAGAGGCTTCGTCAAATCTCGCGTCAGTTCATTCCGCTGACAGAGGGGAAATGGATATAAGGTTTTTAGTTCGTTCCTCACTGGATATTACAATGGATTACATGGTGGAAAAGCTGAAAATTCTTGCTATGCTTACAGACGGAGCTGTGACTGTGTCCGGAAAGTATCCCGGATGGTCTCCTGTTTACAAAACGCCTCTTCAAAATCTCTTTATAAGTGAGTACAAAAAGCTTTTTTCCGGAAAGGATGAGCCTGTTCTTGTTCCTATTCATGCCGGACTTGAATGCGGAATTATTTACAGTAAAATAGTTTCCTGCCGCGGAACCGGAATCGATGTTATCTCTATAGGACCTGAAATCCGTGATATTCATACACCGGAAGAACGGCTGAATCTTGATTCTTTTGAGAGATTCTGGCAGATTGTCACTGCAATGCTTGAGAAGCTTTGAATTTTGCATTCTGCATTCTGCAAATCAATTAACGGAAGGTATTATCATAAAGATGAAAAAAATTATTACGGTTATCTGTTTGTCTCTTGCAATGGTTTTGACAGGATGCGCGGACATTAAGCCGTCGGAAGAAAGTGAAAAAATTTCGGTTGTCGCAACAATTTTTCCCTGCTATGATTTTGCAAGGCAGGTTGGAGGAGATTGTGCGGATGTCACGCTTTTAATACCGCCGGGAAGCGAAAGTCATAGTTATGAACCGACTTCCTCAGATATTATTAAAATAAGCGGCTGTGATTTGTTTATATACGTCGGAGGAGAATCCGACAAATGGGTTGATGAAATTATCGGTTCGGTAAAGTCCGGAGACGAAGGGATCAGGACTCTTAAGCTTATGGATTGTGTTTCTGTTCTTGAAGAGGATCTTGCCGGTATTGTATCGGACGGGGAAGAACACGGTGAAGGCTCAGACTCGGAACACGGTGAACATGATGAATATGACGAGCATGTTTGGACATCGCTGCGAAATGCAGAAAAAATTTTAACTTCGGTAGAAGCTGTTTTATCGGAGCTTGATCCCGAAAATTCTGAAATATTTGAAAAAAACTGCATGTCATATGTTGCGGGTATTTCTGACCTGGATTCAAAATTTACCGAGCTTTTTAATTCGGTTACAGATAAGACTATGATTTTCGCAGATCGTTTTCCTTTTCTCTATTTTACCCGTGATTATGATATTCCATACTATGCCGCTTTTCCAGGATGTGCGTCTCAGACAGAGCCGAGCATACTTGTTATTTCCAAGCTTATTGACAAAGTAAAGGAAGAGGGGATTAAAACGGTTTATTATATGGATTTTTCGAGTTCAAAAACTGCTGCCAGCATATCCGAAGCTACCGGTGCGGAAACGGCGTGTCTCTATTCGTGTCACAACGTTACTGATGAACAGCTTAAAAATGGAGTTACTTATCTTTCTTTAATGACAGAAAATTATAAAACAATAAAAAATGGATTTGAAAAATAGTTAAAGGTGAGATACGAGATACTTAAGTTTGTAAGGCGTCTGGCCTTAAAGATGTCTGGCTATAAAGGCATACGACTGAATAGATGTTTGACCATGAAGATATTTGGCTGTAAAGATGTTCAGCTCTTTAGTCGGAGGAGTCTACTTACTTTTTTTAATCCATTTATCTGTATATTTGATAAACTGTAAACTTTTTTGACAATGCTTGTATTGTTAATAAAATAAGTTTAATATTAAATATACACTTTTATTTATATAAAATTATTGCAATTTTACACAGCGATAAAAGTGATATTAGCTGTGTTTCCTGAAAGGAGTATGTAGCCGCTGTAACGGCGGTTATATTATTATATGATGCGTTTTTTAAAGGAGAATATGTCTACTATTACCAAGATGATTGTCAATCAGCTTGGTATGATGATTTTTGGGCTGGTGCTCTCGATGGCTACCTCGCAGAATGACACTCTTTTTCTGCTTGCAAGTGTTTTTTCAGTATGCTTTTATATGTTTCTTGTATATACAGTCGGATGGGAGCTTGGTGCAAAGGATAAGGTTCGTCTTGACGGCGGAAGAATAGCTTATGCTCCGTTTAAAGGGGCGCTTATTTCTCTTGCCGCAAATTTTATAAATCTGATTCTCGGCATTCTGATAGTTATAGGATACTATTCTCTCGATCCCTCATGCCGTATTTTACATGAAGCCTCCTCTCCTGTATGGGCGGCAAATCTTTATGGTACCGCGTCGGTAATCGCCCGCTTTATCGAGGCTATGTATATAGGTATAATTCAAACCTATTCTCCGTATAATCCTTTTATCTTTGTGCTGATAGTTTTTCCGGCCATTATATTCAGCGGTTTAGGCTATTTTCTTGCTATAAAAGGAAAAAGTATATCAGGTATGCTTGGAATAAACCGAAACGGTACAAAAAAAGATAAATCGAACTGACAGTTAGTTCGGAAAAGTCATACAGGCGCCCTCCATTGCATATATTTTACCGTGTTTGCCGAAAGCTTATGCGGTATTTGAAGTGGTGGGTGATTGTATTTTGTCAGAAAAAAAAGAGAGCGCATTTCAATATACGATTAAATATATATTCTTTGCTGCTGTGCTTCTCGCCGCGGCGGCACTGTTATATTATGCTTACGATAGGTTTGTTCCGCATGAGCGCACTATGTTTCCGGTAAGCTCAGAGCCGTTTGGAACGGTGATTATTGATGCCGGACATGGCGGAATGGACGGCGGTGCGACATCGGACAGCGGAACGCTTGAAAAAGAACTGAATCTTGAAATTTCGCTTTTGCTGAGAGATGTTCTTCAGGCGTCCGGAGTTCAGGTGATTCTTACGCGCGACTGCGATGAAATGCTTGACTGTAATGCTAAAGGTGGAAGCCGTAAAACCAGGGATCTGCGTGCAAGAGTTGAAATAGCGGAGGCAAATCCCGATGCGCTGTTTGTCAGTATACATATGAATAAGTTCCCTTCGGCATCTGTCTCGGGAGTTCAGCTTTACTATTCTCCGAATAATCCTGAAAGCGAGGTACTTGCGCAGATGATTCAGTCGTCTGTAAAATCTTTGCTTCAGCCTGATAATAACCGTCCGCTTAAGGCGGCGGATTCAAAAATTTATGTGCTTCATCGGACAAAGAATCCCGCTGTTCTCGTTGAGTGCGGTTTTTTATCGAATTATGAGGAAGAACAGCTTCTGCTTGATAATGTATATCGGCACAAATTAACTCTTACAATAGCCGCTTCGATAATCGAGTATCTTCAGGGACAGTATAACTAAAACAATATAATTAAAACAAAATAATTAAAACGGTATAATTAAAATTGAGATATTTACATCCAAGAAATTCGGCTAAAAAGGCGTTTGCGTGCAGGAACGTCAGTTTCTGCACGCGGTGGTGGTTTATACTTACTTTTTCCGGCAGTAGGTTTCGCCGCTGTCGGAACATCTTGTGCCGGAGCTATGATTTTTATTAATTTAAATATTTGCCTGAGAAGCTGAAAGGAATGATAAAAATTGAAGGGAGTTAAAACATTATATATATGCACGGAATGCGGTTACAGAAGCTCTAAATGGCTTGGAAAATGTCCGGCATGCGGAGAATGGAACTGCATGGAAGAGCATACGGAAACAGCTCAGGAAAAAAAGACGGTATCTGTAAATCCTGTCTCAGTGCTTATTAATGAAGATCCGGCGGAACGTATTTCAGATTTAACAGTGCCGAGTTTTATCAGAACGGAAACGGGAATGGAAGAGCTTGACCGAGTGCTCGGAGGAGGACTCGTCAGCGGATCTGTTGTTCTTTTAACCGGAGAGCCCGGAATCGGCAAATCAACTCTTTTGCTTCAGATTTCGGATATTCTCTGCCGTACAAGACGCGTGCTTTATGTATCCGGAGAAGAATCGCGCGGACAGATTAAGCTTCGGGCAAAACGCCTCGGAACAGTAGGCGATGAACTTTTTGTATATACAAATCCGAATGTTGACAGTATAGTTGAAGAGTCAAGAAAGCTTGAACCGAATATACTTATAATAGATTCAATTCAGACTGTATTTACAGAACGCGTATCATCATCACCCGGAAGTATCACACAAATTAAGGAAACCGCATCTCAGCTTATAAGCTTTGCAAAGGGAAGCGGTACTTCGGTTATTCTTGTCGGTCATGTAAATAAAGAAGGCAGCATTGCAGGTCCCAAAATGCTCGAACATATGGTAGATGCGGTTCTCTGCTTTGAGGGCGAAAAGCAGATGACATACCGCGTTATCCGTGCGGCAAAAAATCGTTTCGGCTCGACTAATGAAATCGGCGTATTTGAAATGACGGGAGCTGGACTTGCCGAGGTTCCGAATCCGTCGGAAGCCTTGCTTGAGGGCAGGCCTAAAAATATGTCGGGAAACTGCGCGGTATGTGTGATAGAGGGAACACGGCCGATAATTGCCGAGATTCAGGCGCTTGCAGCGCCGACTGCCTTTTCTGCACCACGCAGAACAATCAACGGTCTCGATTACAATCGGGTATACCTTATGCTTGCAATATTGGAAAAACGTCTCGGTATTCCGTTTTCTAAATATGATGTTTATCTGAATGTGGTCGGAGGTATTCATATAGACGAGCCTGCCGCGGACCTTGCCGTATGTATGGCGCTGATTTCAAGTATGAGAGATATTCCGGTAAGCGACGGATTGATTGCTGTGGGGGAAGTCGGTCTCTCCGGTGAGACTCGCTCTGTACCGGATATCGAGAAACGTCTCGGTGAGGCTCAGCGTTTGGGATTCGGAGAATTTGTAATGCCACGTCCGCGAAAAAGTAAAGCCTATAGTTTATCCGATATGAAACTTTATTATACTGCGGGAATATTTGAACTTCTTAAAATATTTGCAGAGTTCGGAAAACAAAAAGAGTCGGGGCAGCCGAAGAATGTGTAGTATGTATTTATGAGATGTTTCGTATGTTAAATGACGGCATAAATAAGCAATATTGTATATTGCACTTTTAAATGAAATTTCCTTTTTGTGCATTATTACATATTGCTTTTTTATGTCAAAAGTGATATACTATTACAGTATTTAATAGATTTAGGGGTATAGCTCAGTTGGTAGAGCAGCGGTCTCCAAAACCGCGTGTCCAGAGTTCGAGTCTTTGTGCCCCTGCCATGAAAGAAGCCTTGACAGCGGATTAGAAAAGCCGTTTTCAAGGTTTTTATATTTATTTTAATTATTTAATAATATATTATTGACAACTGGTAAATTTTTGAATATAATTTATATAGTTATCGAATAAAACCTTTTTCTTTCGAGTTTTGTTAAAGCTTCTGATAAAAATATATAAGTAAGAAAAATGATGAACTTTGTATTTTAAGGTTTATGTATACTTTCTGCAGTTTGTGCAGAACAAATATAATAAGTTTTTCTTATCGTAGTTCTTACGTTATTGTGGAGTTTATGATTTTGATAAAAAGTGTAGTTTAGACTAAAATTATCTAATGAGAATTTTTAGGCTTTTTACATTTTACGATTATCATACTTTGTTAATATAACTATTATGAACAGCTTGGGGCTATGCTTACAGGCTGCCAGTAATAAAAAAGTGAGAAGATTAACAAACATAAACTTATTTACAGAAAGGAATAAAAGATAATGGGAGTATATGTGATAACCAATCAAAAAGGCAGTTATATTCACAAAGATTCTAATTCCGGTAAGTATGTTTCAACAAAAAATTTAAAAGAGGCTGCACAATGGAGTAGTTTTGTATTCGCAAACAAAATTTTAAGTAATTCAATTTCAAAGAAGATGAGAGAAGATTATACTGTACAACTAATTAGTACTGATAAGATAGTTGAAAAAAATAATATAAGTATTTGGAATGATATAGGTGTCAGAAATGTCACAAATGACAATATAAGCGAATATTACTTTAATATCAGTAATTTTATTAATTATTTGTCTTGTTATAATGATCGACTGAAAGAGCTTCAGACTGAGTTGAGTATGGTGGATAAGAAAATTGTCGACGTTGAGCATTACATAGAATTCGGGAATTTTAATGCTTACCAAGGATGGATGTGCTTCAAAATGCTGCAAAATCTTTTGAGACAAAGAAGAAATTATAAAAATGAGATTGAGGTTATACAACTAATTAATCAGAGCTTTACTAATAAAAATTCATTTATGGCTTTGCCACAGCGAATTTCGGAGATTAAGAACAAATGTTATACTCCGAGAGCTGTTCCGGAACTTTTTAAGATTGGCTGACAATACGGTGAATCGCGGTGATATTTCATATAAAGTTTATAAAAGATAATTATTGATATCTAATAATAAACGGTATGCAAGATTCTCTGAAAACACTGTTAAAAGTGTTCTGAATTATTACTACAGACATGGATATTTGTCGGATATAAATTTTGAAATTATTTCTTGTCTTTAAATATAGAGGCTGATTATTTCATAATGAGCGGGGACAAGCCGAAATGGGGACTATAGTTTATTGCGGACTTGTATGCTTTTTCTGTTCGGAATCCAAGGACTGTAAAGGATGCCGGAATGGAGGATGCGAAAGTCATAGCCGGTGTAAGAACTATAATTGCTGCACAGAAAAGAGGCTTGACGGATGCAGGGAATTTTCTGAATTTCCGTGTACCGGATGTATTCTTGATAAGTTTCGGATTCGTTCATTTGCAGAATTTGCAAGGTGATACGGCTCAGATGAATTGGAAAAATGCCTGTTTCGTAACAAAGAAAGTGGAATTGCATATCACTTTGAAGTTCAGCTTGTAGGTGACTATGACAATTGCGAAACAGAAGAAGAGATAATTAAAATGATTAAATCCGGAAAATGATATGATTTGCTGGTAATTCCGATGTAAACTTTTGACAAACATTTATAAAAAATATGCTGCAAAGAGAGCTGATTATCACCATAGATGTATGGTATGTTAGTCTTCAAATAAAAAACAGAGAGTATAATAACTTATACTCTCTGTTTTGATTTATGTACGGTATATGAGTTCGGAAACTTATATACTTTCTGTTGTTTGTTTTACTTCAGTTCAGCAAAATTATGCAAGTGATTTACCGAGAGCTTTGCAGGCGGCTATAGCGTTATCGTCGGGAGCTTCGTTGCAAATAACTGAATCGCAGGCAAATGATGCTCCGTCGCCTATGCAGACCTCCTCCCAATTACGCATCCATTCTCCGTCTCCCCAGCCGTAGGAGCCAAATAAGGCGATCTTCTTGCCTTTAAGCTTTGTTTCGCAGCCTTGAAACATGGGAGAAAACTCACTTTCTTCTAATTCTTCAGAGCCCATCGAAGGACACCCGAAAGCAACAGCTTCAAATGAATCCATCATAGAAGCGTCAAATTCAGCGGCAGTCAGCATAACTGCATCAGCTCCGGCATCCTTAGCTCCTTCCGCAACAGCCGACGCCATTGCCTCAGTGTTTCCGGTTCCGCTCCAATAAACTATTGCTACCTTCATTATTAATATTACACCTTTCGTACAGAACCTGAAGTGTTTTTCAGATTTATACTAACCTTTCTATAAAATAATTTATATCAACCGGCAACTGTAAGCCGTTCGATAGACTTTCCCTTTGCATATTGCTTATAGTAAGCGCTTGTACATTTTTTGTACTTTTCAAAAGTTTTTCGCGCCTTCTCCGCATCTCCGTAAACCTTCCAGCATCCACTGAATTTACAGCATTGTTTATTTCCTTCAATAAAACCACAGACATCTTCAGGAGGATAGCCGAGAAAAAGTCCGATTTCATGAGGAAATTCTTTGCATTCACTGATACGTCTTATGAGCTGTACTATACATCGTTCCGGTGTTTCCATACTGTATCCTCTTTCACTCAGCAGTCTGAATGCCGATTTATCCTGTAAGTCATGGGAGAGCCGTGACGGACGGTATATGTAGATCATTGCCCGGTTGTTATTAAATTGTAATGGCAGAATACGTACTCCCTTTTTAGTAAGCAATCTGTTCCAATATCTGACCGAACTGTGCATTTCGTTCATGTCTGAATAAGAACAGATAAACATATTTCCGGTTTTCATACCTGCAAGCGTTGGGGCGCAGTGCTTTATAATCAGTTCTTCCGACATATACAAAACCATGCCTTTCCGGTGAAAATTACTGTTTTTATATAATATGTTTAATTTACTGTTATGCAGTATGTTCTTCAAGAATACTCTTGAGGGCCGCCATAGAGCTGCTGTGAGAGCGGGCGATTTTTGTATTCATGCCCTTTGTTTCGCTTAAAGCGCAGCGTACCATTTTATGAGAAACAGTATTTGTAAAGAGTACAAGCAAGTCGGGTGAACCAATATTTTTTAGTCCGCTTGTCATCTTTGGATATATCTTTGCTTTACATTTATACAGACTGCAAATATCCTTGTACTTACGAATCATGCATTCATTTCCGCCTATAATTACTACACTCATAAAAACTCCTTTAATTAAATTAAAATAAAAAATGTATGGTATATTTTGCGGCAGTGTAACATGCTGCCGCAAAATAAAACGGAACTCGCCGCTTAAAGGGCTGAATATCTTATAGCTGGACATCTTTATAGCTGAACATCTTTACAGCCGGACATCTTTATAGCTGAACATCTTACAGCTGGCATCTTTACAGATGAGCTGTACGTCTTTTACAGGCAGATATCTTTACGGTCAGGCGTATTTGCAGGCGGACATCTTTACAGTCAATTGCCTTAATGGTCAGACGTTTTTTAAGTCGGACACCTTTTAAGCCGAACGCCTTACAGATGTAAAATTCTCTCTTTCAGTTATAAGATTTAAAATCATAATATCCGTTTTATTTTTATTCTTTAGTTAGCATATGCTAACTAAAGAATAAAAATAAATACCTTTTACCAAAGGCACTGTTATTATATCCTTTTGTTTTTCATTCATCCACTCTGAAACAACAGAAAAATGCTCCGAAACAACAAATCAGATGTTCAAGGACATTTTATTGTTCTTTTATACGGCCGTGCATTTTACGGTATTCCGCCGGAGTTTCCCCCATGATGTCGCGAAATGCCGACGCAAATTTGCTTGCATTGTCATAGCCGCATCCGCCTGCAATCTCCATAACCGTAAGGGACGTATGTATAAGCTGCAATGCGGCTGCCTGCATTTTTTGAATCCTTATATAAGAAAAGACGGGAACGCCGTACACACCCCTGAAAGCATTCTGGAGATGAGTTTGAGACACATGAAATTTTTTCGACAACTCGGCGACGGTTATTTTCTGTTCCATATTTGCGGACAAATATGCTTCTGTTTTTTTTGCAAGGTACACCTGCATTTTTGACAGCGATAGAGAAGCAGCACGGTTCTCATTAGGATCAATTCCGCTTAGTACTAACAAAAGCTCTAAAATTTTTATTTTATAATATCCCTTTTTGTAACTTTCCGGAACGGTATAAAGCTCGGAAAAAATATGTCCGATGTAGTTCTGAGAGCGTATTACAAAGCTTTTCCCATCTCCGCAAAGCCTTTTAGCTACCTGTTCGGGCTTTACATTTACATCCTTGAGAAAACATGAAAAGCATTTCGGGGATGTGTCAGTATTTATTATAATGCTGATTCCGTGATAGTGATGAAGCGGAAAACGGTATTCTTCTGCCTTCTTTGAGCGCATGGATATTGATAGGTCGCCCGGCATGAGGTAAAAAAATTCGTTTTTAAGCTGCTGTTCCATTCTGCCTTCACGGCAATGATGTATCTCAATTATATTGCTCTCAGTGTCTGAACCGAGATGAAATCTGTCTGTATGGACAGAATTATATATCAGTTCTACACCTGGAAAAACGGTATAAACCGTTATTTCTGCATCTCCATTATTGTTTTGGAACAGATATGTGCGGTTTTCAGCCTCATTACCGGTGCTAATTACATTTTCAAGTGATATTACATTCTCAAGTGATATTACATTCTCAAGTAATTCTTCTGTGTGCTTCATAAATTTTAACTCCGTTGCCTTCAGAGTCTTTGCTGTATCGGCATTCAAAGACGCCCGATGAGATCATCAAAAATTTATCGGTTTATTTTTTAAATAAAGCAAAACCTTTCTTTTCAAACGGCTCGGTATGAATTCCGAGTACCTTATATCCTGTCTCTTCAACAGCCTTTTTTAATTCATCGTCGTCGAGAGGCTGATCTGCAATTATTTCTGTTTGTCCTTTACTGTGAGAAGAAGATACCTTTTTTACCGCAAAGGCTTTTCTTACGGCGTCGTTGACATGAGCCTCGCACATTCCGCAGGCCATTCCGTCTATATCTAATGTTATTTTTACCATAATTTATATCCATACCTTTCTGTATGCAGAGTTTTATCCATTTTACCATCTTGCTGATAGCTGATATTCGGGAATTTATGAAACAAACTTTAGCTTGCATTTATAGATCAGCCACTAACCTGAATAGAGAAATGAAATTAAAAAGTGGGTTAGTTAATGCTAACCGTAGATATTATACTACTTTTATCTTTGATTGTCAAGTGCCGCCGTAAATTGTTCAGTATATTAGCTGATTTGTTTATATTAGTTTTATAATCATATTCGTTGGGCATCTCGCTTTTGTTTTTATAGTTACAGATCATATTTTACCTTAATTCTGTCTAATATTTTTCCAATAGGCTTTGAAAATAATAAAAGAAAGATTACGTTTGAAACAGCGTAGATTACGGTAAACGGTACTGCCGATATTGTGGCGGCGAGATATCTTGAAAAATTAAAATATCCATCCGACCACAATACTGTCCAGACATCCATAATAAGTGAAAATAAAATTCCGGAAAATATCGCATATATTGTAAGTATGATTTTATTGCGTCTCAGCGGATCGGCGATTAATCCGGCAATAAATCCGAGTATTCCCCAGCTGAACATCTGGAAAGGTGTCCACGGTCCCTGACCAAAAAAGAAATTGGAAATTACGGCCGATAGGGCACCGGTCATGAATCCGGCTTCGCTGCCGAAGTACATAGCCGTTATTACTGTCATAGCCGTAACCGGTTTAAATCCCGGTATCGGTGCAAATATAATTCTGCCGATTGATGACAGTGCAATCATTATCGCAATCAGTATCATTCTTTTTATGTTTTTTTCTCTTTTTTCAAAACGCATAAAAAACGGTACACAGGACAGTATGACGGTACAGAGCGATACCCAGGCATACTGTTTATCTTTAAAGATAAAGGTACCTGCCGTGACGAGAGCGGGAATTATAATACAAAGAATTATATAGGAAATCCATTTTTTCATTTTTACGGCGATACCTTTCTGTGTACTGAAGTATAGAATTTTTTAAATTTGTTTTTGACATAGCTCGGTAACCTGCCGGCAGGTTACCGCATTCGGAAAGAGCAGCCGGGCCATTCTGTTTGCCGCCGTGGTATAAAAGTTGTTTTCAGCGAAAAATTTCTCCGGTATATCAGGCGACAGAATTTCTCCGTCAAAGAACAGCGCGCAGCGGTCGGCATTCTCAGCCGCAAATTCGACATCGTGCGTAACCGTTAAAATTGTTATACCGTCGTTTTTCAGTTCCTGCAATATACTTTTAAGAACATGCTTAGAATATGCGTCAAGTCCCTTTGTCGGCTCATCGAGGAGAAGAATTTTCGGATTTGAAAGCAGTATTTTTGCAAGCGCGCATTTTTGCTGTTCTCCGCCGCTTAAATCATATGGATGTCTGTTTAGAAGATGAGTAATTCCGATTTTGGCGGCGGCTTTTTCTGCCTTTTCTGCGCGTGCGCTTTTTGGAATCTCCAAAGCTTCGAGAATTTCGAGCAGATCGTCAAGCACGTTGTCCTTAATAAATACTGTCTGCGGATTTTGAGGAAGGAGAGCGAGATTTTCACGGTATAGAGAATTGCCTTTGTAACTGCGGATTGATTTTCCTCCGATCAGGACTTTTCCTCTGTATGCCTTGTTCAGTCCGGCAATGACGTTCAGCGCCGTGGTTTTTCCTGTTCCGTTTCCGCCAAGTATGCAGTAGAATTCACCGCTCTGTATTCGGAGAGATGTGCCGCGGAGAATATCGGGGAGATCCTTTTCATAACGAAACCAAACATTTTTAAGTTCGACAGCTGCATCTTCGCCTTCATTGTATCCGCTTTTTAATTCATATTTCGGAGCGGCGCTGAAATGTCGTTCCAAAAAATCTTTTCCTTCTTTTACAGTCAGAGGACATTCATCTGCAATATTCAGAGCATCGAATATTCTGACAGCGCTTGGAAGTCCGAGAAGCATCGGATGATCCTTTTGAATCCCGGAAAGCTTTTTGCCGATATTTCTCGGTGAATCATAAATGAGTGCCTTTCCGCTGTCCATAAGCAGAACTTTGTCGGCTATCGGAAATACGTCCTCTAACCGATGTTCTGCAAGGAGAATTGTAAGTCCAAATTCACGGTTGAGCTTTTGCAGTGTAGATATAAAATCAGACGCGGCAATCGGATCGAGCTGACTTGTCGGTTCGTCGAGAATAAGAATTTTCGGCTGCATTACCATAACCGATGCAAGATTGAGAAGCTGCTTTTGCCCGCCGGATAATTCATCGGTTTTTTTGCGGAACCATTCGGCAATTCCGAAATAGCTTGCCATCTCGCCGACTCTGCGGCGGATAACTTCCGTCTGAATTCCCATGTTTTCAAGACCGAAAGCAAGCTCGTGCCATACCTTGTCGGTTACAATCTGATTATCGGGATTTTGAAGCACATATCCGATCTCGGATGAGCTTGTTCTCTCGTCAAGACTTTCCTGTTCTGTACCGCAATAAATAATCTGTCCGCTCTTCTCTCCGGCCGGGGAAAGTTCTTTTTTCAGAAGCTTAAGAAGTGTTGTCTTGCCGCAGCCCGACTCTCCGCAGATTACAACGAAATCTCCGCTGTCAACATTTATACTTACATTGTCTACGGCATTATTTTGTGATTTTGGGTATTTAAAGCTTAAATTTTCGATATGTAGTATTTCCATACAACAGCCTCCTTGACTTCAATTATAAACGGAAGAAAAGACAATATTCCGAATGATATATAAACAGCGGCGGCATATGGCGTCAGATTCAGCCCGCTGATCCTCGGATAGTAGTAAAATACAGTTTCTCCGGCCGCCACTCCGGAAACTGTAATTCCGAGAAGCATTATGCATACTGTCAGAAGAATGCAGTCACCGGTGTGAAATCTGAAGAGGGAAAAGCTTGTCCTGCCTTTCATGCCGTATCCTCTCGCTTTCATTGACGCTGAGGTTTCCATTGAGTTTTCGAGTGCCCACGAAATCATTGCCATGAAAACGCGCGCTGCGCTTCTGATTTTATCTGTGAAGCTTTTGGATGAATATAGCCCCATAGCCTTTTGCGCACGGTTTACTTTATGCATTTGCCGTTTAAACATGGGAATAAATCTTAGCGTCATTGAAAGAATAAGCGACAGCTTAGGTATCGCCTTGCCAAACAGATAAAGAAATTTGTCGCTTGTCATAATTTCGCTGTAGCATTTACACCACATCATCACGCCTGTAACCATTACGGCAATAGCGATACCGTAGATGAAGGCCTCAAGGGTGACCGGATTTCCGTTCAGAAAGAACAGCGGCGTAACGCCGTTATGGGAAAACAGGGGATTTGTTACGGCAATCAGAAAAAACATGGGAACATAGAATCCGATATTTCCGCCTATCTCACTGCGCCGCTGAAGCATGATGCAGAACAGGATACCTCCGAGCATGGCAAGTATTTGCAGAACCGGATTTGACACGAACATTGCTACGAGAAGTACAGACAAAAAATAAATCATCAGTGCAGCCGGATGATAATTACCGAATGCTTTCATTGATATAAAACCTCCTATGATATATAAACTGTGTCGCAGCCGAGTTCAATCGCGCTTTTCACTGAAATCTTGTATACGCCGCTTTCGTTCATCATTGAGCCGAGACGGACAAGAGCTTCATTTACGCACTGACGTACAGTTTTGGAAACTGTCAGTTCGCTGTTTTCGTTTGCGCATGTATAAATTGTATCATCATTGTAATATGGAGCGAGAGCTTGTATTGCCACTGCCGTTATGTCAACATCTGAGCTGCTTCCGTAGCCGACGAGAGCCGTGATTGTGACGATTGCGCGGTGCCATTCGTTGCCTTTGTGCTGTGAAGAATTCCGCCGTTATCCGAATGTTTTTTTGTGCTGGAGGCAGCTTCCTTTATATATTCGGCAAGCTGCGCTGAAAGCTCTGTACTCTCTGTAAATGCGTGGCGGATGTTTGTCTGTGCAGACAGAGCTCTCCCGGCGCAGTGAGGGATACTCCTGCCCGTCAGCAAACGCATCTCGGAGAACATCCGCGGAAAGGCTTTCTGTTTCGCTTATGCCGGCTGTAGTGTCTGTTCCTGTTCCCTTAATATAATAGCATCCGCTGACAGACGATGCTCCGCCTACGTATCCGACGACACCTGCGACGGCACTTGAACCTGTTACGTCGGCGTTGTTTCCGCAGTTTATAACATTTCCTTCGGAAAGATATCCTACGATTCCGGCGACATTTCCGGAACCGTAGACGCTTCCTTTTACGGTTAAGCTTTCAACAGCGCCGTTTTCAACATACCCGAAAAGTCCGAGATTCTTTCCTGAACTGTCGGAGATAAAAAGACCGCTGACAACATGGTTTTCCCCGTTGAAAGTTCCTTTAAACCGATTGGTTTCGTTACCTATAGGCGTCCACGGAGAGCTTTCTCCGCCGAGAGCGATGTCCGCGTTAAGGACGACCGTTTTTCCTTCATATGTATTACCGTTGTTTACATCAGCTGCAAACTGCTGAAATTCTGAAAGAGTTGAGATTTTCAGGTCGGCTTCTTCTGCTGATACGGTAATCGGTATTGCCGATATTATAGTAATAACAGAGAGAAGTACTGCAATAATTCGATTTGATTTAAATTTCATATAAATACCTCATGTAAATACTTCGTGTAAATGCTTCGTGCCGCTCGCGGGCGGCTTTTTATTTTAGCTGTGCGTTGGTATTCCGTGTCAGGATTTCCGGCCGGTCTTTTTTCTTTTTTTTGATTTTTTTTGATGTTTTTTTTGTTCTTTAAGTCCGACGGCTTCCAGTGCCCGCGGCCACGGTCCAAGGAATGCCTTAATTCGGGATCGGGTGGGTTCATCAAAATCATCCTTGCGCGGAATTCTACCAAGTTCTTCTTTTTTTCGATGCAAGAGCTCTTCCGCCCAGGACTTTTTTTCATCTGACGTCACTTTTCTCCCTCCTTGAACTGAAAATTCAGGTACCGAGAAGAAAAACTCCTTAAGGGGGCAGGCCTTAAGGAGTACAACAGATTTAATCCGCTCATAACATCACAACATGACATCAAAACATAACATCACAACATGACATCACAACATAACATCACAACATGACATCACAACATGACATCACATCATTACATTATATCATGACATAGAAATTCTGCGGCTTAACTTGAGATTTATACAAAAAATAAAAAGAATGCAAATCCCAAGCCGCGATGCGGCGATAAATCGGTTGCACTCTTCTCACCAAAGTTGTGTTAAACCTGAAAAGAAACGGCAGGTATCCTGACTTATGATTCAGTGAATTACCGTATAATTTAAAATATCACTATTTATGCGGCGGATTCACGAAAGGCAGCGCCTTCTCAGGACAGAATTATCCCAATGGCTTTTGCGCCTTTATCTCGTCAAATACAGTAATGGCGGTTGTTCCGGATTCGAACCGGATTCCCTTTTTATCTACTCAGTGTACAACTTTTCAAACCGTATCTTTTAATATCAGTTATTGAATTTTTACCATTATATCACTTTTACGGCTTTTTTGCAAGATGATAATAGGCATAAATCCCCTGAAAAATACAACTATTTTTTAATAGGATAAAGATTTGTCGGATACAATTTTACTTTTTTGTTATTTTAAGTTTACTTTTTAATTATTATGTGCTATAATGAGTCCGTCACATTAAAAAAAATAAGAGGAAAACATTATGATGCTGTACATTGATCCGGGAACCGGAAGCATGCTGTTCGCGATTTTAATCGGAATTATAGGAGCCCTTAATTATCTTCTGAAGAACTGGATAGTAAAGCTGCGTTTTATACTCAGCGGAGGAAAAAAAGTTGAAACCAATTCAAAGAAAATACCGTTTGTTATATTTTCGGATGATAAAAGATACTGGAATGTATTTGAGCCGGTTTGCCGTGAATTTGACAAAAGGGGAACCGATATTGTTTATATGACGGCTTCTGCGGATGATCCGGCGCTGAATTGCAATTATAAACATGTAAAGGGCGAATTTATCGGAGAACACAACAAAGCTTTTGCAAAGCTTAATTTTCTCAATGCGGCGATAGTTATTTCGAGCACTCCGGGACTTGACGTATACCAGTGGAAGCGTTCAAAGGATGTGCAGTGCTATGTACATATGCTGCATGCGGCAACAGAGGTGGCAGGATACCGTATGTTCGGAATAGATTATTATGACGCGCTGATGCTGTCGGCGGACTATCAGGAAAGAGACGTCAGAAATCTTGAGAAGCTTCGGGGACTTCCGGAAAAGGAGCTTGTTAAAATCGGAATTCCTTATATGGATGAAATGGCCGAGAAGCTGAGGACAAGTCCTGCGGCGCCGCCTCACGAGCGCACGGTTTTGCTGGCTCCGTCATGGGGAAAAAGTTCGATTTTCGGTAAATTCGGCGGAAAAATCATAGATGTGCTCTTGAAAACAGGGTACCACATTATAGTACGTCCGCACCCGCAGTCATTTACTGCCGAAAAAGAGCTTATGGAGAAGCTTATGCGGGAATATCCGGAATCGAATCAGCTTGAGTGGAATCGGGATAATGATAATTTTGAGGTGCTTAAACGCTCCGATATTATGATTTCTGATTTTTCCGGTGTTATTTTTGATTTTGCCCTTGTGTATGATAAGCCGGTAATATATGCCGACACTGAATTTGATAAAAGTCCGTATGACGCATGGTGGCTTGATACTCCGTTCTGGACGTTTACCGCGCTCCCGCGGATAGGAAAGAAACTGACGGCCGACAGCCTTGCGTCGTTGAAAGATATGATAGACGCGTGTCTTACAGAAACGGAATATGAAAAGGGGAGACAGGCTGTGCGTGACGAGACATGGCTTTACAGAGGCGAAGGCACAGAGCGGGCTGTCGATTACTTGCTTGGCAAATACAGAGAGCTTACTTCGCAGGAAACAAAAGAAAAAACGCTTTGAGTATATACGAAAGGAACGGAAAAAAATAAAATGTCTTTTTGGACTATTTTAAATACACTTTTATTAAAACCGCTTCAGCTTGTTTTTGAAGTAATATATATGATAGCATACAGAATTATTGACAATCCGGGTCTTGCTATCATAGTGCTCAGTCTGGTTATGAATTTCTTGGTTCTTCCCTTGTATAAGCGCGCGGACGCTATGCAGGAGGAAGAACGTGATATGGAGATTAAGCTGCGCAGGGGAGTATCTCATATCAAAAAGACGTTCAGCGGCGACGAACGTATGATGATGCTTCAGACGTATTACCGTCAGAATAATTACAAGCCTACATACGTGCTTCGCGGTGCTGTTTCGTTATTTTTGGAGATACCTTTTTTTATTGCAGCGTACCGTTTTCTTTCAGGTCTTGAGCTTCTTGGCGGAGTTTCTTTCGGACCGATATCCGATCTCGGCAAGCCCGACGGTATGCTTATTATCGCCGGAACGGCATTCAATATTCTTCCGGTTATTATGACGGCTATTAATCTGGTTTCATGCGTGATTTTTACAAAAGGGAGTTCTTTAAAGCAAAAAATACAGCTTTACGCAATGGCTGTTTTTTTCCTGGTATTCCTGTATTCTTCTCCGTCGGGGCTTGTTTTCTATTGGACGCTTAACAATACATTTTCTCTGATCAAGACTATTTTTTACAAGCTTAAAAATCCGATGAAGGTTTTAAGCGTAATTTTTTCAGCGGGCGGCATCGGCGTGCTTGTTTTTGGACTTTTCTTCTATAATTTTCCCACTCTCAGAAGAACGGTATTCTTTATCGCTCTCGGCGTAATTCTACAGCTGCCTCTTGTATATACCATACTGAAAAATAAAGTTAATTTCAATTTGAAAATTGCGGGGGAAGCCTACAATAAAAAAGTGTTTTTTGCCGGCGGAATCTTTCTGTCCGTGCTTACAGGAGTATTGATTCCGTCTGCGGTTATGAAGTCATCACCGCAGGAATTCGTAGATATAAATTATTTCTATAATCCCATATGGTATATTGTAAGCTCGTTTTGTCTTGCCTTCGGAATTTTTGTAATTTGGATGGGCGTTTTCTACTGGCTGGCAAAACCATCCGTCAAGCCGTTATTTGACAGGGCGGTTTGGATTTTCTCCGGTGTGGCGTTGATAAATTATATGTTTTTCGGGAAAAATCTCGGCCTTTTGAGCGCAAGCCTTAAATATGAAAACGGTTTGAATTTCAGTTTAAAGCAGCAGCTTATAAACGCAGTAATAATATTGGCAGCAGCGGCGGTTCTGTATATTTTGGCTAAGGTCGGAAGAAAAAGAATTTTTGATATTCTTGTTATTTTTACAGTTGCAGTCATCGGAATGTCGGCATACAATATTGTAAATATAAATTCTTCTGTCAGCGGAATCAGGGCTCAGTCGGAAGATAATAAGTCGGAGAATCCAAGCTTTACGCTGAGCAAAAACGGTAAAAACGTTATTGTTCTCATGCTTGACAGAGCTATGGGACAGTATGTGCCGTATATTTTCAATGAAAAACCGGAACTTAAGGAGCAGTTTTCCGGCTTTACCTACTATTCAAATGTTATTTCTTTCGGCGGACAGACTAATTTCGGCTCTCCCGCTTTGTTCGGAGGCTATGAATATACTCCGTATGAGTTGAATAAAAGAAGCAAAGAATCACTTAAGGATAAGCATAATGAATCTCTGAAGGTTATGCCGGTGCTTTTTGATCAGAATGATTTTGATGTTACCGTGTGCGATCCTCCTTATGCTGGTTATCAGTGGATACCGGATTTATCAATTTACGATGAATATCCTGAGATCAGCAGGTATATAACTAAAGGAAAATTCGGATCAGCTTCATCGAAGGAGAGCTTTATAGAAAGCAATACAAGAAATTTCTTCTGTTACGGAATTTTAAAAGCGGCTCCGCTTTGCCTTCAGGAGGTTATGTACGACCGCGGAAACTATAACCGAAGCGTATCTGTGCAGGAGGAAATATATTCAGGACAAACTATAAAAAGCACGCTTACCTCGGAAGGTATAAGCAATGCATTTATGGAATGCTACAATGTTTTGTCGAATCTCCCCGGAATTACCGAGGTTTCAGACGGAGCTGAAAATACATTTTTAATGATGGCGAACGATACGACTCATGAGCCTATGATGCTGCAGGAGCCCGAATATACGCCGTCAAACAATGTTGACAACAGAGAGTATGAGGAAAATAATAAGGATAGGTTTACTCTGAACGGAATAACTCTGAAGATGGAAACAGAGCAGCAAATTATTCATTATCAGACCAATATGGCTACAATGCTTCAGCTGGGAAAATGGTTTGATTATATGCGTGAGAACGGAGTATATGACAATACAAGAATAATTTTAGTGTCCGATCACGGAAGACTTCTTGAGCATTCAGATGAACTCATGCTGGAGGACGGCATGGATTTGGCATATTATTATCCTCTTCTGATGGTCAAAGATTTTAACAGTAGCGGATTTGTAACAAACAATGAGTTTATGACAAACGGAGATGTTCCAACCTTGGCTACCAGTGGAATAATTGAAAATCCGGTAAATCCGTTTACCGGAAAGATTATCAGTTCCGATGAAAAAACGGCCCATGATCAATATGTAATCGCTTCGTTTGCTTGGGACGTAAATGTAAATAACGGAAATAAGTTTCTTCCGTCTAAGTGGTATGCCGTTCATGACAGCATTTGGGACAAGGATAACTGGACGGTTGTTCAGGAATCGGATATTCTGCCGGAGAATTAAGCTAAGGCATGAAAAAATTTAAGTGTTATGGAAATGGGTTTTAAGGCGGCAGCCTAATAATGTAACTATGTCTGTCGAAGTGTTCGGCCGATTTGCTGAGTTTTACTGATTCGAAAACTTTACTGATTCGAAAGTTTTACTGCTTTAAAATGTTTATTCAATCTGTGTGTGCTGTACAAGCTTTATAATTTTAGGGCATACATTGGTTACTTTTATAATTTATTTTTGAAAAAAAAGTTTTTATTTTATAGCGGCACATTAGTCTAAGACAAAAAGTCAGTCTCATTTTATTAATTTTATTCTATTTACTTGAGACTGGCTTTTTTATGTGGTCAACCGTGTGATGTGCGGACTGTGAAAGAACCTTGAAAGAGAAGAAAACTGCAGTCAGCTTTATTTTAAATGGTTTTGTATTTATTTAATTAAAACGGTTATTTCATGTTTGAATAGAAACATTTATTGCCTTTGTTAACTCGAAATGTTTATTAAATTTTATTGAAATGTTTATTTCGCTGATTTGATTAAGCTGTTTAATGTCTTAGCTGTATGGAAAACATATTTCGAATATTAAATTGAACATTTTGGGAAAATCAAAAACTGGAATACTGAACTAATATACATACTGCAGCGAAAACAGTATGATTATTTTTCAAAATAATATTGACAAAAAACATTTTTTGTGATACAATAATATTGTTATAAACGTGGTGGGTGTAGCTCAGTTGGTTAGAGCGCCAGGTTGTGGCCCTGGAGGTCGTGGGTTTGAGCCCCATCATTCACCCCATATGAGAGCAGGTCTGACGGCTTGCTCTTTTTATATTTTTAGTATATGTATAATAAAAGGATAAAATATAAGTCAGACTCATATGTAAAAGGAGTCTGACTTTTTATTTATATAATAATTATATAATAAGAACTTTTTGGATTGCGGTTTTGATTTTTTTGTTTGTGCGTGTGTTTTTGTGTGCTGATGTTTTTTGCGACTTTTTTTGCGGATGTTTTATCGCCGCGTGCAGAATTTATAAAGTCTATAGTGCTATGCTTTAGGTTTTTGCAAGCTTATATTTTTCGCTGTAAGTTTCAAATTCTCTTTTGTAGTCTTCACTGGAATCTCTGAACTTGCGCAGAGATTCGTGCATATTCATGTCGTTGTGAGACATTTCAATTATACATCCTGCAATATTCGAACAATGGTCGGAAGCACGTTCGATATTTGTTAAAAGATCCGACCAAACGAATCCGGCGTCAATGGAACATTCTCCCCGCTGAAGTCTGTTTATATGCCTTGTACGGAGTTGTTCCTTAAGCCCGTCGATGATTTGCTCAAGCGGTTCGACCTGCAGCGCCGTGCTTGGATCATTAGATATAAACGCCGCAAGGGATAGATCAAGTATTTCATTTATTGCTCCTGAAAGTACGTCCAATTCTCTTTTAGCGCTGTCTGTAAAAGTTATATTTTTACTGCGCATTTCCTCTGCCGATTCAAGTATATTGACGGCATGATCTGAAATCCGTTCAAAGTCTCCGATTATTTTCAGAAGCTTGGCGGCTTCCGCGCTGTCAGCTTCGCTGATACGGCTTGAACTGAGCTTAACAAGATATGAACCGAGAATATCCTCATGATGGTCGGTAGCCTCTTCATCCGCGCGTATTTTCTCCGCAGCTTCAGAGGTATAGCCGCTGAGGGCAGAAATACTCATTTTGAGAGCCTCGACAGATGTATTTGCCATTTGTACAGCTATGGAGTTACACCTTTCGAGAGCGATGGAGGGAGTGGCAAGCAAACGTTCGTCAAGCTCGGTCTGCCTTTCAGGCGTTTTTGAGTCCGGAACAAGACGTATAACCAGTTTTTCGAGTAATCCCGACATTGGCAGAAGTAATAATGTACATAATATATTAAACGCAGAGTGTGCGGCCGCGATTCCAAAGAGAGAAATCGATTCGTTAAAGAGAAGCGGATTAAATATTGCCTTTACCGCGCAGAAAACAGCAAGCCATACTGTTGTTCCTATTACGTTGAAGGAAAGATGGACAAGAGCCGCGCGCTTTGCATTTTTATTCGCGCCTACAGATGAAATAATTGCGGTTATACAGGTGCCTATATTTTGTCCCATAATAATCGGAATTGCGGCTCCGTATGAAATCTGTCCTGTCACTGCAAGTGCCTGAAGAATTCCTACCGACGCGGAGCTTGACTGAATAATTGCTGTAAGAATCGTTCCGGCAAGAACACCGAGAATCGGATTTTGAAACATTACAAACATGTTTTGAAATGCCGGCACATCGGCAAGCCCTGCGACGGCGGAGGACATTGTATCCATTCCGAACATAAGCGTCGCGAAACCGAGCAATATCGTTCCAGTGTCTTTTTTCTTGCTGTTCCCTGAGAACATAAAGAAAATTATTCCGATTAGGGCAAGCACCGGTGTAAACGACGTCGGTTTAAGAAGCTGCAGGATAAAATTGCTGCTTTCAATTCCGCTCAGACTGAGAATCCATGCTGTAATTGTGGTGCCGATATTTGCACCCATAATTACATTGATTGCCTGCCGCAGCGACATCAAGCCGGAATTTACAAAACCGACTACCATAACCGTAGTAGCCGAAGAGCTTTGAATTACCGTGGTAACTCCGGCTCCGGTAAGTAGGCCTGCCATTTTATTTGTAGTGAATTTTCCGAGAAGAGACCTGAGCTCGACGCCTGCGCGGCGTTCAAGTGCTTGTCCCATGATTGTCATTCCGAATAAAAACAGACTTAGACCGCCTATGAGCGTCAATAGATTGAAAATATCCATGAATAAAAAACTGCTCCTTGCTGAATGGTTAAGGTTAAGCAATATTTTATGTTTTGCTTTGCAAAATCGCCGTCGCCTGCGATGTGAAGCAGACCTTGCCGATTTCAAAATTTTATCTTTGAAATTATTGTATCATACTTTTATCAAATCTATTATAGGCTCTTCGTAAAATTCTTGTAAAGTGGTCTTTTGTGCCTGAACTGAACGGCGAATGAAATCGCGCAGAATAATTTGCAGAATAATTTTGGGATAAATTGTTTGTACTGATCTCTGAACCTGATTTTCCGAGTTCATATGTTTAATTGTTTTTCGGAAAGACGACAGTTATTGTAGTACCTTCGTTAAGCACGCTGTTAAGTGTTATTTTTGCATTGTGAATCATAGCCGAATGTTTAACGATTGAAAGCCCGAGACCGGTTCCTCCAACCTCCTTTGAATGGCTTTTATTTACCCGGTAAAATCTTTCAAAAACTCTTTCCTTATGTTCTTCCGGAATACCTATTCCCGTATCCGAAACGGTTAAAATCACAGAATCTTCATTGTTTCGGACATCAACGCTTACTTTTCCTCCTGCACGGTTGTACTTAACCGCATTGTCGCACAGGTTATAAATCATGCCGAACAATAGCTGTGAAATGCCGTTGACTACAGCTGTTTCACCTGTAAGTTCAATAGCCACATCTGCATTTTGAGCTTCGTTTTCCACCGAGCTTACTGCATTTTCGGCAAGCGTGTACAGGTCAACATCCTCGCGCTTCATATCGTCTGCGCCTTCGTCGAGGTGTGACAGATTGATAATATCATCTATCAGCTGAATCATTCGCTGAGCTTCACTGTAAATCTTTTTTGAAAAAGGAGCTACATCATCATCTTTTACCATACCGTTTTTCAGAAGCTCGGCGTAGCCCGATATTGAATGAAGCGGAGTTTTAAGCTCGTGCGAAACGTTTGCGGTAAATTCCCGCCTGATTTCCTCGGATTTTTCCTTTTCCGAGACATTGTAAATAAGCAATGCTGCTCCCGATACTGATTTTTCAGAGATTACCGGGCTTGCATCGATGTGATAATGTTCGCCGTGCAGTTCGGTTATTTTTTCTGTTCTGTGTCCCTCTGCCGCGAGTTCGAGAGCTTCATGTATATCTCCGCTGCGGCATATTGCGAAGAGATTGTCTCCGGTTATATGCATATCTGTGTCAAGAAGCTTTGCCGCTGCCCGGTTAATGCTAAGAATAGTTCCTTTTTTATTAATCAGGACAAGTCCCTCGTTCATTTCTTCTATAATTGCGTCAAGCTCGTTTTTTCGTCTGTTCAGTTCCGTGGACTGTCTTTTAAGCTGTTTTTGCTGGCTGTCGATACGGTGCAGAAGAGGGTATAGCTCATCATATCCGTCATTCTCCAAGGGTTTATCAAGGTTGATACTGTTGAGCGGCTTTACAATCTTTTTTGAAATGCGCGAGGCGAGAAACAGAGACAGTATTATTGCTACCGCAAAGACTATGCATATGGGCTGCGCCATGCCTAAAACCAAAATGAGAATTGTGTTCTGAGATATTGAGAGGCGCAGGACAGAGCCGTCCTGCGTGAGCTTGGCTGAATAGAGAGAGCGTTCCATCATGGTTGAAGAATAACGCACGCTTTCCCCGTATCCTGTTTCAAACGCTTCACGGATTTCTTCTCTTTCAAGGTGATTTTCCATTGTGGACGAATCTGTCTGGCTGTCATATAGGACCGTACCGTCCGGGCTTATCCATGTTAAACGGAATTCGTCTGTTTCAAGTCCGTCCAGATAGTCGTATCCCTCGTTGTTTACACCTTGCGCTGCGAGGCTTGTCTGCATTTTTAACTGCTTTTGCTGAACACCTGAAAAATATTCGTACATTACTCCCATTATCAGAATAAGGCACGAAAGAAAGACTGCAAGCGCAACAAGGCATATTGAACGAAAAATCCGGCTTGTCATAGTTTGTAAGCCTCCTTTTCTGCAGAAAATCTGAACTTTTCCGTGGTTCAGATATTTTTTTCTATTCTGTATCCGACTCCGCGGACAGTTTCGATATAGTTTCCGTATGCTCCGAGCTTGGTTCTCAGCGTTCCTATATGAACATCAACGGTTCGGGTTTCACCGATATAATCGGCGTCCCATATTTTGGAGAGAAGTTCGTCGCGAGTGAATACCCTACCGGTATTTTCCATGAAAAGACGCAGCAGCTCGTATTCTTTCAGTGTGAGTTGTATCCGTGTTCCTCCGGCCGTAACCGTGTGTTCGCAAAGATTAATTTCAAGTTCACCGACATGCAGCTTTCGGACTTCTTTTTGCGGCGAGGTGCGGCGGAGCAGAGCTTTAATTCGGGAAATCATTTCCATCATACCGAACGGTTTTACGAGATAATCGTCCGCTCCGAAATCAAGGCCGATGACCTTGTCGTATTCTGTGCCTTTTGCCGTGCATAGAATAATTGGTATATTTGCGGTTGCAGAGTTTGAGCGCAGCTTCTTTAAAATAGAAATTCCGTCTTCCCCCGGAAGCATAATGTCCAAAGTTATAAGCCGGGGTGTCTCATTTTGCAGCGCCTTAAAAAGTTCATTTCCGTCCTGAAATCCTACGGCTTCAAAACCTGAAGCGCCGAGAGTATAAATCATGAGCTCTCGTATGCCGGCGTCATCTTCAACACAATAAATCATTTTTAATAACAGCCGTTCCTTTCTTATTAATAAAATACAGAGGGTGTGATGCTTCAAATATATAATATATGATTTTACAATAAATTTCAACTGTTGTTTATCAGATATATTTTGTTAATTTATATTTTACATTGTTCGGGTAAGATTTGTTATCGTTGATTTGTAAAATCTATTTAAAGTTTACAGTGCTTTTAATTGCTGTTTATGTATTGACATCGGCCGCGGTTTTTGTTATAATATTAAATAAGCAGGTAAAATCTGCAATATTACAGAGTAGAACGTGCGCGTTAAGTGCCGCAGGAACGGGGAGTTTGTCCTGCGGACGAAATTACCGGAGTTTAAAGCCGGCGAATGCGGTGTACGTTTCGCATCCCGCTGTGGCATATCGGAGTAACTGGAAACCGACGGCACAGACGTCGGTTTTTTGTATTTCATATGCTTCTGCGGTTTCGCAGAAAGGAAACGGTTTAAAAAATGACAGGTTTATCGGATGACAGAATGGGAGAGACTGCAGGCGGAGAAGAACGGGCTTCGGCTGATGACAAGCTCGACGGTGCGGTCAAGGTAAAAAAAGAGCTTTTCGCGGAGACGGAGGAGGTTCAGAGTGTTGGCAGTGCGAGACGGGCACAAAATGTTAGTATCCGTGAAATGCCAAGCAACGCAAACGCGTCAAACACTGCAAACACTGCAAATACTGTAAATGCAGCAAGTGCGGCAAGTGCGGCAAAAACGACAGATGCGGCTGATATGGTAAATGTGACAGATGTGGCAGGGGCAGTCAATGCATCGGATATAAACGGTGCGGCGGGTGCAGCGTACGACATAGCAGATCGGCTCTATAATGCGGACAGAACTGCGGAAATCGTGGAAACTGCGGAGAATGCTGAGAGTGCGAAGAATGCGGAAACTGCGAAAACGGATTCGGCAGGAGATAACAGTAAAGCGGGAACGGCTGACAGCATTTTAACTCAGGATGGTACAGAAACAAAGGCCGGCGATTTAAATGAACGAAATCCCCAAATTTCTTCAAATGACGGTTCGGATGAAGATCGCGGAGACGAAGCGGATAATAAAGGAAACGAAGCTGATAATAAAGTTAAATCAAATTCCGGGCGCGTTAAAAGCTCGCTTCTTAAAATGACACTCTGTGCGGTTTTTATCGGTCTTGCCGTAGTAGCGAAGCTTTTTTTGTCGATAAAAATTCCGTTGCTCGGAGCAGACGGTCTCCGAATAAGTCTTGCGGGTGTATTTACAGCATTTCCGGCATTTATATGCGGACCGATATACGGCGGTATAGCGAGCGCCGCTTCTGATTTTATCGGATATATTATAAAGCCGGACGGCGCGTATATCCCATGGCTGACACTGACAGCGTTTGCAGGAGGTGTACTCAAGGGTATCATCTGGCGGCTGTTTGTTCGCAGACCGAGAAAAAGCGTAAGAATTCTGGCGCTTGCTGCATTTGTGATTGTAGGTTCTTTGGGACTGACAGTTCATATAAGCCTGATTTCAGACGGAATACTTAACGATATTACAGCTTCTCAATCACAGCTTGCGACAAGGGGCAGAATGGAATCGCTTGAAAAAAATGCGGTTTCCGGAGCGGTAGTAAATCTTGCGAAATATAATAACGATGTTTTTACTGTAACTGCGGTTTCTGACAGTGAGACGATTGTTATGCCGTCAAAGGCGAATCTTGACGGATACGAACGTCCTATCACAAAAATCGGCGGAGGAGCTTTTTCGTCCTGCGGATCTGCGAAAAGCATATACATACCGTCTGTATATACTTCTATAGATAATGAAGCCTTTACCGGAATTGATATTTCGGGACTGGTAATCATTTCTGAAAAGAATTCAGCGGCGGAGAAATTTGCGTCTCAGAACGGAATATCCTTTGAAGAGGGAACTGTTGAAGAGTTTACGCTTGAGCTGGTTTCTGTATACAGCGACGGCGGTTATTCGGTTTCAGCACTTCAGAGCGGCGGTTTTACAATCAAATCGAGTGACGCTTACAGAAAAAATTTGTCCGGATACATCTCATTTACAACCGTCGGACTGGAGCTTATCGGGCTTATAGGTATTCTCTACTTCGTTCTTGAGGCCGCAATATCCCGCTATGAGGCTTCTCGGACCGAGAGCAAAGATAAGAACGGAAAACAAAAGAAGAAAATACTCGGACATATTGTAAATCCTCAGCTTGTAAAGATTATGCTTTCAACTGTAATATCGGGACTTATTGTTACAACTGTCAATACAAAGATATTGCAGGCAGTTCTTGCTGTATACAGCGGAAGATCATTTATCATCCTCTGGATTCCGAGATTTATTGAAGAGCTTGCGATGTGCATGGTACAGTCGGTGCTGATTTCTGTTCTTTACGGCATTTATATCAGTACGGTCGGCAAAAAGACTCAGCGTATACTTGACGGAAAAGGGAATTGAACCGCCATATCGGAATTGAGGACAGTAAAGGGAAATGGATAAAATAACGGAAAAAGAAGCAACGGAAAAAACTATAAAGCTATATGAAGAATCGGGAAATCTGTTTGATTTTGACGCTGAAGTTGTCGGATGTCTTGAGAATGATGAAGGATATGATATTGTACTTGACAGAAGCGCTTTTTTCCCCGGAGGCGGAGGACAGATGCCTGATACCGGATTTATAAATGACGGGGGATTTGAAATCGGGGTATCGGATGTATATATAAAGGATGGAATTATCTATCATCGTACAAGTGTCCCTGTTTCGGAGGGACGCAGAGTGAGGTGCGGAGTAGATGAGGAAAAGCGGCTTTGCAGAATGCAGAATCATAGCGGAGAACATATCGTATCCGGTCTGGCGTTCAGCATTTATGGATGCAATAATGTCGGCTTTCATATGTCTGAGAATGAATCAGGTATTGTCGAATTTATAACGGCCGACTTTGACAGTGAGCTGAACGCGGAACAGATACGTAAACTTGAGGTTGAAGCCAATAAGGCGGTTTTTTCAAATTTCAAATTTGAATGCTTCTATCCTTCTCCCGAAGAACTTGAAACAATGAATTTCAGAAGCAAGAAAGAGATAAAAGAAGAAATACGGCTTGTTCGTGCCGGAGATGTCGATCTTTGTGCTTGCTGCGCTCCGCATGTTTCGGCAAGCGGAGAGATTGGAATTATCAAAATAAAAGATTTTATGCGTTACAAAGGCGGCGTCCGTGTAACCGTTTGCTGCGGATTTTCTGCATTTGCGGATTATTGTGCGCGTCAGACCGCAGCTGAAGAAATTTCGCGTATGCTTTCGGTAAAGCAGACTGACATTGCCGAGGGCGTTTCCCGTCTGTTGTCCGAGGTTGAATCGGAGAAACGCAGGTCGCGTCGGCTCTGTGATTCGCTGTGCAGCAGCATTGAAAATGGCTTTGACGCTGAAAGCCACGCCGTATTCGAGCCGCAGCTTGACGCGCAGTCACGGCGTAATCTTGCTACGAGACTTGCCGAAAAACGCGGCGGAATCGTTTTTGTTCTTTCCGGGGACGACGACGGAGGATATGATTATGCCGCGGCGGTTCCGGAAAAAAGTGCGGCCGGTTTTTCGCTTCGCAGTGCGGCGAGGGAATTAAGCGTCTCGCTCGGAGGTTCAGGAGGCGGATCTCCTGTTCTGATATGCGGAAGGATTTTTTCTGATTGCATTTCTATTCAAAAATATATTTCCGGCAGGTTTGGATAACGTTGGCACACAGAGCGCTTTTTGTGATTTTGCGTATTTTTGCCGCAGATGATTTTATTCATTTGCGGCGGTTTTTTATTTTTAAATTATTGCTTTTTTTTCTAATAAGTGCTATAATTAGAGAACCTGTTAATAACTATTTTTCCGAAAGGTCTGATTAAAGTAATGAAAGAACTCAAAAAGAATTGTATGTGGTCGCTTGTTGTTCCTTCGAGTATGGGAGTTCGTATTACCCCGGCGGAAGGACAGCCCGTTCATTGCAGCGATACTTTTAAACTTCAGGCGACGAGTGCGGAAACTAATGTTGCAAGTATCTCTTCGTATCTCGGTCTGCCTGTAAAAGTGCTTACGACTTTTGTAAAAGACAGTCCGGTCGCCGGCTTTATCAAGGGCGATCTCCGCAGGCGCGGTATGGCGTTTGAAGGCGCTGAGGTTGAGCAGGGGGGGCCGTGGGGTTATCGCCATCAGTTCAATATAGCGGACAGTGGATACGGAAGCCGCGGACCGAGGGTTACAAACGACCGCGCCGGAGAGGTTGGACGGACGTTGAATATAAAGGATTTTGATCTTGAACGTATCTTCGGCAGAGAGGGCGTTCAGCTTATTCATCTTTCCGGACTTATCGCTGCGCTTTCTCCGGAAACGAGTACATTCTGTCTTGAGCTTGCCCGCGCGGCAAAAAAATACGGTACACTCATTTCCTTTGACCTTAACTACAGAGCCAGCTTCTGGAAAGGGCGGGAGTCGGAGCTTTCGGATGTATTTAAAGAAATTGTGTCCGCTTCCGATATTCTTATAGGAAATGAAGAGGATTATCAGCTTTGTCTTGGAATCAAAGGTCCTGAAGCGGGCGGAGTGGATGTTGCTTCCAAGATCGACAGCTTTAAAGATATGATAGAGCGTACGAGCAGGGAGTATCCTAATGTATCGGTTTTTGCTACTACTCTTCGTCAGGTTGTAAATGCCAATGAGCATCTTTGGGGAGCAATAATGCGTACAGAAGACGGATGGCAGGTTGTAGAACCGCGGCCTATTCACGTTCTTGACCGTATCGGAGGCGGAGACGGATTTGTGGGAGGCATGCTTTATGCTATTCTCAGAGGCTGGGATAGCGAGAAATGGATACAGTTCGGATGGGCATCGGGTGCGCTTGCTACTACTTTCCTTACTGATTATGCCCAGCCTGCCGATGAGGATCAGATATGGAGCGTATGGAGCGGAAACGCACGTGTAAAACGCTGAATTTTTGTATGTTATTTGATAAGCGGCATCTTACTTGTGGTTTTAAATATGCAATTAAGTGAATAAAAATTCAAAAAAAGTATTGACAAAAAGTATTTGTGCATGTATAATATACGTATAATTATTCAGCGCGCATTAAAAGCTGAATGTGTTTTAAATAATTATTAAAAGCTGTATGCGCAGAGTAAGTGGCGGAAAATAAGCTTTTACACTGTGTTCCGGCGGCGCAATATATACGAAAGGTATGGTCATATATTATGAATAATATCGATAAAAGTAAAATCAAAAAAGTGGTTTTGGCATATTCTGGCGGACTGGACACGTCAATAATTATTCCGTGGCTTAAGGAAAATTATAATAACTGCGAAGTAATCGCGGTTTCCGCAAACGTAGGCCAGGCCGATGAACTTGATGGACTGGAGGAAAAGGCTAAGAAAACAGGCGCGTCAAAGCTTTACGTACTTGATCTTACGGACGATTATGTTGATAATTATATAATCCCTACCATGAAGGCCGGAGCTGTTTATGAGGAATATCTTCTGGGAACAAGCCACGCGCGTCCGTGCATTGCAAAGGCGCTTGTGGATATTGCCAAAAAAGAGAACGCGGATGCAATTTGTCACGGATGCACGGGCAAGGGCAATGACCAGGTGAGATTTGAGCTTGTCTTCAAGTATTTTGCTCCGGAGCTGCCGATTATCGCTCCGTGGAGAGAGTGGGATATTAAATCGCGTGATGAAGAGATAGACTATGCGGAGGCACATGATATTCCGCTTAAGATAAACCGCGAGACAAACTATTCCAAGGACAAAAATCTGTGGCATCTTTCGCATGAAGGGCTTGACCTTGAGGATACGGGAAATGAACCGCAGTATGAGCATAAAGGCTTTCTTGAAATGGGAGTTTCCCCGATTGATGCTCCCGATGTTCCCGAATATGTGACTTTGGATTTTGAAAAGGGAATTCCTGTTGCTCTTAACGGCGAGAAGATGAGCGCTAAAAATATAATTTATAAACTCAACGAGCTCGGCGGAAAGAACGGAATAGGAATTATTGATATCGTTGAAAACCGTCTTGTCGGTATGAAGTGCCGCGGTGTGTATGAAACTCCGGGAGGGGCGATTCTGTACAAAGCGCACAGCGTACTTGAATCGCTGTGTCTTGACAAGCTTACCATGCATGAAAAACAGAAAATGTCCGTAACTTTTGCGGAACTTGTTTATAACGGTCTGTGGTTCTCGCCGCTTCGCGAGGCGCTTTCCGCTTTTGTTGACAAGACGCAGGAAAAGGTTACAGGAAAGGTTAAGCTAAAGCTTTATAAAGGCAATATGATTAACGCAGGTGTCTGGAGCCCGAATTCACTTTACAGCGAGGAAATTGCAACATTCGGCGAAAGTGATTACGATCAGACGGACGCGTCAGGTTTTATAAATCTTTTCGGACTTCCTACAAAAGTTCAGGCTATGGTGGAAGGCAGAAAATAAATTGTTTAAACCGATTGCGGACTTAGGTCGGCCTCGTAATGAAGTCTGATTTCGATAAACCGTTTTTGTAATTCAGTAATTAAATTGATTTAAATGGAGCCGTTTCCTGAATTAAGTCAGTTTCTGATAAATTGGTTTAAATATGGAGCTGTTTTCATTAAAGTAGAGTTGTTTTTATTCAGATAAGGACTAACAGACGGTTTTGAAAAATTCTTTTTTCAAGAGCGGTTTAAGTGCAGATTTTCGGCAGGAGACTTTGAAGCTCTCGTCGGAGTTGAGTTTTTAATCAGGAAGGACAGACGCGGATAAATGGTAAAAATGTGGGCCGGCAGAACTGACGGCGAGACAAGTAAGCTTGCGGATGATTTTAATTCGTCAATAAGCTTTGACTGCAGAATGTACAGGGAGGATATCAGGGGAAGCATGGCTCACGCCGCTATGCTCGGCGCTACCGGAATAATTTCTGAATCTGATGCCGAACTTCTTATTGACGGACTTTCAGGAATTCTTAATGATCTTGAAAACGGAAATCTTGAGATTGATTCCGAATGTGAAGATATACATATGTTTGTCGAGCAGATTCTTACTTCGAGACTCGGAGATGTTGGAAAGAAGCTTCATACCGCACGCAGTCGAAACGATCAGGTTGCCCTTGATCTCCGTATGTATCTTCGCGGAGAGCTTGACAAAATTACGGAGCTTCTGAAAGCGCTGATTGTAACGGTTACACTGACGGCTGAAAAGCATAAAGCTGTGATTATGCCGGGATATACTCATCTGCAGCGCGCGCAGCCGGTTACTTTCGGTCATCATCTTATGGCTTATGCAATGATGCTGTCGCGCGATGCCGAGCGTATGTCAGATTGCCGGAAGCGTATGAACGTCTCTCCGATCGGATGCTGTGCTCTTGCGGGAACCACGTATCGTACAGACAGAAAATTTGAGGCGGAAAAGCTCGGATTCGACGGAATATGCCTGAATTCAATGGACGGCGTGTCTGACAGAGATTTTTGCGCCGAGCTTATATCCGATATCTCGATTTTAATGATGCATCTTTCGAGATTTGCAGAAGAGCTGATTTTATGGTCGAGCTGGGAATTTAAATTTGTAGAAATTTCAGATGCTTATACGACCGGGTCGTCGATTATGCCTCAGAAAAAAAATCCGGATATGGCTGAACTTGTCCGAGGCAAAACCGGCAGGGTATACGGGGATTTAATGTCTATTCTGACAACCATGAAAGGGCTGCCGCTCGCATATAACAAGGATATGCAGGAAGACAAGGAGGCTGTCTTTGATGCATGCGGCACTGCGGTGATGTGTCTTCGTGTTTTTGACGGAATGATAGCTTCTATGTCTGTAAAAGCCGATAATATGAAAAGGGCTGCGCAAAAGGGATTCATCAATGCAACCGATCTTGCCGATTATCTTGTGCGTAAGGGACTGCCGTTCCGATCAGCATACAAAATTTCAGGTCGGATTGTTTCCGAATGTTTGAAAAAGGATACAGTACTTGAAGAATTGCCGATAGAAGAATACAAAAAACACAGCGAACTTTTTGACATTGATCTCTATGATGAAATAAGTCTTGAGACTTGTGTTGATAAGAGAATCAGCGAAGGCGGTACGTCTGTAAATTCGGTCGAGATGCAAATACAGTATATTAAAGATAAATATAATTTTTAATTATATAAATAATGCTGAAGGGCTTCTTCAGCGCGGAGCTTTGTTCAATTTTTGCTGAACAGTCAGCAGATACCGGTCAAAATTCAGTAGGTTCAGTAGGCCGTGTCGGCAAGGCTTTGAGTTAATTTGAAAGGTAGGATTATAATTATGAAGAAAATTATTGCTGTTCTCATGACGGCGGCGCTGTTGCTTGCAGGCCTTGCCGGATGCACTGGAAAAAAGACACCGGGTACCGGAGAAACAGGTACTGGTGAAACGTCTGCAAAGGAAACAACTGAAAACGAAACGACAGGTGAAACCTCAGATTCGAAAGGCAAGACAATCGATGATCTTAAAAAAGCCGGTCAGCTTGTGATTGCTACAAGTCCTGATTTTCCGCCTTTTGAGTCATTGGGAACCGACGGTTCTGTCGAGGGAATCGAAATTGATATTCTTGAACTTATATGCGAAAAACTTGAGATAGAACTTAAAATTGAACAGGTGGATTTTGAAACAATAATTCCGGGGGTCAAGGCAGGAAAGTTTGATGCCGGCGTGTCGGGAATTACCGTTGATGAAAAGCGTCAGAAAAATGCTTTGTTTACCGATCCTTACTGCCTCGCAGCACAGGCGATTGTTGTAATCGAAGGCAGCGATATTAAAGGAAAGAGCGATCTTGAAGGTAAGAAAATATCTGTTCAGACAGCTACGACAGCTGAAAGCTTCTGCACTGAAAACGGATATGATGTAAAATCATTTGCTGCGAATAATGACGCTCAGTCCGCTCTTCTTACCGGAAAGGTTGACGCTTGGGTAATCGACGATCTTACTGCCGCCGAGATGGTAAGCGACTATAACGCGAAGGGAGACCAGAAGCTTGTTATTCTTGACGAGGCTATGACAACAGAGCCTTATGCTTTTGCATTCGCTCTTGGCAGTGATGAGCTTGTCGCTGAAATCAATACCATTATTTCTGATCTTCTCAGCGATGGAACAATTAAAAATATTTTTGCAAAATACGGTGCGCCTTACACATCGCCTGTTGAATGATTGAATTTGAAATTTTGCGGGATAAAGAGGTTTATGTCTTTATCCCGTTTCTGTTTGTTATATGAAGGGAGGGAATGTATTGAGCGCGTGGTTTGAAAAGCTTTATGAAACGTTCATAGAAACACAGTATTACAAAATGCTTATAGAGGGATTCAGGAATACTGTAATAATAACGCTGGGTGCTCTTTTAATAGGCGTTGTTATCGGTACGCTTATCGCTGTTATAAAGTATTTTGCCGAGGATACCCCGGCGTTGCGTCCTTTTGCGGTGCTGTGTAATCTGTACATAACAATAATAAGAGGAATACCTGTAGTCGTTCTTCTTTTGATATTTTATTTTATAATTATGAAATCCGCTGAAGGTATAACCGTCGGAATTTTTACATTCGGTATAAATTCGGGCGCGTATATGGCGGAGCTTATCAGAAGCGGTATTAATGCGGTGGATTCTCATCAGATGGAAGCGGGACGCAGTCTTGGAATGTCAAAATTGCAGGCTACAAGAAAGGTTGTATTTCCGCAAGCGATACGAAATATCCTTCCGGCGATCGGAAATGAGCTTATAGCCCTTTTAAAGGAAACTTCGGTTGCCGGATATGTTGCGGTTGTTGATCTCACAAGAGCCGGAAATCTGATCAGAAACAATACGTTTGATGCGGTAAACCCGCTTTTATGCGTCGCGCTGATATATCTGATTCTTGTAATTTTGTTAACTCAGCTTCTTCGGCTGCTTGAAAGGAGACTCGGTAAAAGTGATAAGCGTTAAAAAACTTAAAAAGAGTTTTCACGGAGTTGAGGTACTTAAAGGAATCGACGCCGAGATAGACAGGGGAGAGGTTGTCTGTGTTATAGGCCCGTCCGGTTCGGGAAAGTCTACCTTTTTGCGTTGTCTGAATCTTCTTGAAAAACCAACGGAGGGACATATTTTCTTTGAGGGAGATGACCTTACCGATCCTAAAATAAATTTGAATCTTCACAGACAAAAGATGGGAATGGTATTTCAACAGTTTAATCTGTTTCCTCATATGTCAATAATGGAAAATCTTACATGCGCGCCCGTGATGCTTAAAAAAATGACAAAAGAACAGGCACAGAATAAAGCGCTTGAGCTTCTCGGAAAGGTCGGACTTCAGGATCGGGCGCAGGATTATCCGAGACAGCTTTCTGGAGGACAGCAGCAGAGAGTTGCAATTGTCCGCGCGCTCTGTATGGAGCCTGACGTTATGCTTTTTGACGAGCCGACGAGCGCACTTGATCCCGAAATGGTGGGCGAAGTTCTTGAGGTTATGAAGAATCTTGCGAGAGACGGAATGACAATGGTAGTTGTTACTCATGAGATGGGATTTGCGCGCGAGGTGGCTAGCCGGGTTCTTTTCCTTGACGACGGCTGTATAGTAGAAGATGGTTCTCCGGAACAAATATTTGAAAATCCGCAAAGCGAAAGGCTTCGCTCATTTCTTGCTAAGGTTTTGTGACGGAAAATTCAGATGACTGTGGAATTGCTGTCTGTTTAATATATTTATTACTTACTATTTAATATGTTTATGGAGAGGATTTGTGAATGATTTCACTTAAGAACAGAAGTTTTCTTAAGCTTCTTGATTTTACGCCGGAGGAGATTAGTTATCTTCTCGACCTTGCGGCTGAGCTTAAGGTCAAAAAGAAAAAAGGAATACCGCATCGGTTATGTGAAGGAAAAAATATAGCTCTTATATTTGAAAAAACAAGTACAAGAACGCGGTGTTCATTTGAAGTGGCGGCTGCTGATCTCGGTATGCATTCGGTATATCTTGATTCTGCCGGTTCACAGATAGGAAAAAAAGAGAGCATTGCCGATACGGCGCGCGTATTGGGACGCATGTTCGACGGAATAGAATACCGCGGTTTTGCTCAGTGTCTTGTGGAAGATCTGGCAAAGTATTCGGGAGTTCCTGTATGGAACGGTCTGACTAATGAATTTCATCCTACCCAGATTTTAGCCGACTTTATGACGGTTAAGGAGCATTTCGGTTCGCTTGCCGGAAAAAAGCTTGTTTATATGGGCGATGCAAGATATAATATGGGAAATTCACTGATGGTCGGATGCGCCAAAATGGGCATGCACTTTGTCGCGTGTTCTCCGGAAAAATATTTTCCGGAGCCTGAGCTTGCCGGGCAGTGCGGTATTATCGCTTCTCAGACCGGCGGAAGTGTAGAATTTATTTCCGATCCGTCAGAAGCGGTTAAGGACGCCGATGTAATCTATACCGACGTATGGGTTTCGATGGGAGAGCCTGAGGAGGTATGGGCGGAAAGAATACGCGATCTTCTGCCGTACAGGGTAACTATGGAACTTATGAATAAGGCAGGCGGCAAGTGCAAATTTATGCATTGCCTTCCGGCTTTTCATAATCTTGAAACAAAGACAGGCCGAAGCATTTATGATAAATTCGGCGTCGAATGCATGGAGGTTACAGACGAGGTTTTTGAAAGTGACCGTTCAATTGTCTTTGACGAGGCGGAAAACCGCATGTACACTATAAAGGCGGTAATGGCGGCTACGCTCGCGTGAAGCACTTTTTTGCACCGGAAAGGCATGGTTTATTATGAGGAAAGCATATCTGATTTTGAATAATGGCATGGTATTTGAGGGAGAGGGAATCGGCGATTTCAAGGATTCGGTGGGAGAACTTGTTTTTACTACCGGAATGGTCGGATATCTTGAAACTCTTACTGATCCGAGTTATGCGGGACAAATAGTTATTCAAACGTTCCCGCTTATAGGGAACTACGGAGTTATTGAGTCCGATTTTGAAGGAACGCCTGCTTTGAACGGATATATTTTACGCGAGTGCTGTGAGGACCCTTCAAATTTTCGTTCGGAGTATGAGCTTGACCGTTTTCTTTCGGAGAAAGGAATACCTGGAATTTGCGGAATTGATACCCGCAGACTTACCCGTATAATCAGGGAAGAGGGCGTGATGAACGCTAAAATCTGTTCTGAAATTCCGAATGATTATTCTGAGCTTGACAGCTATACGGTAAGTGGTGCCGTCGAAAAAGTAAGCTGCAGGGAAAAACGGATTTATCCGGCCGAGACTGTAAAAAAATTTTCGGTTGTACTTATTGATTACGGCGCTAAGCGGAATATTATCAGAAGCTTGTGCAGGAGAGGCTGCGAGGTTATCGTAGTGCCGTATAATACTTCCGCGGAGGAGATAACCGGATTGAATCCGGACGGAGTTATGCTTTCAAACGGTCCCGGAAATCCTGAGGATAATACATATTGCATAGAGCAGATTTCAAAGCTTATCGGAGATATTCCGATGTTTGGAATATGCCTCGGACATCAGCTTGCCGCTCTTGCAATGGGCGGTAAAACCGAGAAGCTCAGATATGGGCACCGCGGTGCAAACCAGCCCGTGAGGGATCTCGCCGGAACCAGAACCTTTATAACAAGTCAGAATCACGGATATTCGGTTATCGCCGACAGCCTTAAAGGCGTTGGTACGCTTCGCTATATCAATATGAACGACGGAAGCTGCGAGGGAATCGATTATCCTGGCAGAAAATGCTTTACCGTGCAGTTTCATCCGGAAGCCTGTTCAGGTCCTCATGATACTGAATTTTTGTTTGACAGATTTACTGAAATGATGGGAGGAAATTACAATGCCTAAGGACAGTTCTATACGAAAAGTTCTGGTAATTGGTTCCGGTCCGATTGTTATCGGACAGGCGGCCGAATTTGATTACGCAGGCGCGCAGGCGTGTCGTATTCTCCGAGAAGAAGGAATTAATGTTGTACTTGTTAATTCAAACCCTGCCACCATCATGACTGACAAGAACCTGGCGGACGAAATTTATCTTGAGCCGCTCAATAAGGAAACTGTTGCAAGAATCATCGAAAAAGAAAGGCCTGACAGCCTTCTTGCAGGGCTTGGAGGTCAGACGGGACTTACAATAGCCATGCAGCTGTCCCGCGACGGAGTGCTTGAAAAATACGGTGTTCGGCTTCTCGGCTCAGATATTGATGCTATAGATAAGGCTGAAGACCGGGAGCTATTCCGAGATACTATGAAACAGATAGGACAGCCTGTTGTTCCGTCAGATATTGCGCAGGAGCTTCAGACGGCTCTCGATATTGCGGACAGAATCGGATATCCGGTAATTGTCCGTCCGGCATTTACTCTCGGAGGATCAGGCGGCGGAATAGCCAATACAAGGGAAGAGCTTAAAACTATTGCCGCAACCGGTCTTGATATGTCGCCCATCGGACAGATTCTTGTTGAAAAATGCATTTCCGGATGGAAGGAAATAGAATTTGAGACAATGCGCGACAGCGCTGGAAATGTCATTGCCGTATGTTCGATGGAAAATTTTGATCCGGTCGGTATTCATACAGGAGATTCAATTGTTACCGCGCCGGCGCTGACGCTTTCTGACAAGGAATATCAGATGCTTCGCTCTGCGTCTCTCGATATGATTTCGGCCCTCGGAATTGTAGGCGGATGCAACTGTCAGTTCGCACTCAATCCGGACAGCTTTGAATATGCTGTAATTGAGGTAAATCCGCGTGTGTCGCGTTCGTCGGCGCTTGCCTCCAAGGCGACAGGCTATCCTATAGCTAAAATTACGACTAAGATTGCTCTTGGATATACGCTTGACGAGATTAAAAATGATATAACCGGAAAGACATGCGCTTGCTTTGAGCCGACACTTGATTATGTAGTGGTCAAATTTCCGAAATGGCCGTTTGATAAGTTTGCCGGTTCAAGCAGAAAGCTCGGTACGCAGATGAAAGCGACCGGTGAGGTTATGGCTATCGCGCAAAGCTTTGAGGCCGCTCTTATGAAGGCTGTCAGGGGTGCTGAAATATCGCTTGACACTCTTAACGCGGAGCCGATTTCGGATAAAGGCATTCTTGATAGGCTTGCGGAACAGGATGACCGTCGTCTGTTTACGGTTTTTGAAGCTCTTAAAAGCGGAGTAGACGTTGAGGAGATACACAGTATAACTAAAATAGACCGTTGGTTTCTTTATAAGCTTCAGAAAATGGCTGAATTTGAACTGCATTTGGAGCGGGACGGGCTTGAGGATGGCGATTATACAAGGGCAAAACGCCTGGGCTATACGGATGAGGCAATTTCACGTATAAGCAGAGAAAAAAATCTTCCGTCGATTGATTTCAGCTATAAAATGGTTGATACCTGCGGAGCGGAGTTTGATGCGGAGACGCCGTATTTCTATTCATGTACAGACGAGTACTGTGAGGCGAGAAACTTCAGACGCAGCGGGCGTCCGGTAATTGTCGTAATCGGCTCCGGTCCTATCCGTATCGGACAGGGAATTGAATTTGATTACAGCTCTGTCCACTGCGTCTGGACGCTTCGCAAAATGGGATATGACGTTGTAATAGTAAACAATAATCCTGAAACTGTATCGACCGATTATGATACCGCTGACAGGCTTTATTTTGAACCATTGTGCAAAGAAGACGTCATGAATATCATAAAGGTTGAAAAACCAATCGGAGTAGTTGTCGCCTTCGGAGGGCAGACGGCGATAAAGCTCACTAAGTACCTTGACGGTATGGGAATCCGCATTCTCGGTACGTCCGCCGAAGGAATTGATTTAGCGGAAGACAGGGGGCGCTTTGACGCGCTTCTTGAGAGCTTTGGAATAAGCAGACCAAAGGGATTCGGGGTTAAGAGTACTGAAGAAGCGGTGGAAGCGGCTGAAAAACTCGGCTATCCTGTTCTTCTCAGACCTTCGTATGTAATCGGAGGCCAGAACATGATAATTTCTCGCACTCGGAAACAGACCGAGAGCTATATGGAAAAAATACTTGCCGGCGGAATTGACAATCCGGTTCTGATTGACAAATATATGCCGGGAACCGAGCTTGAGGTTGACGTTATATCCGATGGGACAGACGTTCTTATACCCGGAATTATGGAGCATATTGAACGCGCAGGGGTTCACAGCGGAGATTCAATTGCTGTATATCCTCCGTATAATCTGACCGACCGTCATCTTAAAAAAATCTGTGACTGTTCGGAAAAGCTTGCGCTTGCGCTCGGAACAAAAGGTCTTGTTAATATTCAGTATCTTATTTACGAAAATGAGCTCTATGTAATCGAAGTAAATCCGCGTGCTTCGAGAACAGTACCGTATATCAGCAAGGTGACAAATGTTCCGATGGTTGATTTGGCATCAGAGGTTATGCTTGGCAAAAGTCTGTCAGAGCTTGGTTACGGAACAGGTTTGTACCGTACTCCTCCGTACTTTGCTGTAAAGGTTCCGGTTTTTTCGTTTGAAAAACTTGACGATGCAAATTCAATTCTCGGTCCCGAAATGAAATCAACGGGAGAAGTGCTCGGTGTAGGAAAGTCTATGGCGGAGGCGCTGTTCAAAGGGCTTACGGCCGCAGGATTTAAAGTTCCGTCAAACCGCGGCGGAAACGGAGCAGGCGTTTTTATCAGCGTTGAGGAAAGCGATTATCAGGAGGTTATTTCTCTTGCAAAGCGATTCTTTGATCTCGGAATAAGGCTTTATGCGACAATCGGGACCGCGGCTTCTATAGCTCAGCTTGGAATCGATGTAACTTCTGTTTCGAATTATTCCGGCAGCGATGAAATATCCGGGCTTCTTGAAAGCGGAAAAATCAACTATATAATTTATACCGGCGCAGTTATGGATGAAACGGTCGGCAGCTATACAGGGCTTCACCGCCGCGCAATGCAGCTCGGTATTCCATGTCTTACATCCCTTGATACGGCGAACGCTCTTGCCGGTATTATTGAGAGCCGATTTAATGAAAACAATACAGAGCTTGTAGATATATGCGCTATGCGTCCGTGGAGACAGAAAATTCATTTTGCTAAGATGCACGGCTGCGGAAACGACTATATTTTTGTTGAAAATTTTGATGGGAAAATTACCTGTCCGGAATCTCTGTGTGTAAGTCTGTGCGCTCCCCATTACGGAATTAACGGAGACGGTATCGTCCTGATTGAACGGTCGGCCGTAGCCGACGCGAAGATGCGTTCTTTTAACCGTGACGGAAGCGAAGGACGTATGGCAGGAAATAATCTGCGGTGTGTGGCCAAATATCTTTACGATAAGGGATATGTGCGGTCGGAGAATATTTCTGTAGAGACGGCCGGCGGTATTCATCGGATTAAGGTTTATCTCCGTGACGGAAAGGTAAGCTCAGCTTCTGTGGATATGGGTAAACCGAGCCTTTTGGCAAAAGACATTCCCGCCCTGACTGATTCGGAGAAAATGATAAACTATCCTATCTCAGTTTCCGGCACGGAGTACAGAGTTACATGCGTATCTGTCGGAAATCCGCACTGTGTTGTATTTTCTAAGTCAATTGACGGATTGGATCTTAAAACTCTCGGGCCTGAGTTTGAACATTCGCCTGTATTTCCTGAGCGGATAAATACAGAATTTGTACGCGCGGTAAACAGGACAACTTTGCGTATGAGAGTTTGGGAACGAGGAAACGGAGAAACACTTGCCTGCGGAACCGGGGCGTGCGCGGCCGTTGTGGCGGCGGTTGAAAACGGTTTTTGCGAGAAAGCGGCCGACATAACGGTAAAACTTCTCGGAGGAGATTTGATCGTAAATTATTCGGACGAGAGAATTGTTCTCACAGGTAATGCTGTTCTGGTGTATGAAGGCGAGTTTGAATATTAAGCTGTTAAGCTTAGTCTATAGTCTTTATAACCAAAAACGAGATGTCTGCGTCTGTAATAGCCGGATGTAAAGACATTAACTTGTAAAAGCGTTGCGTGTAAAGGTGTTCGTATGTAGAGGTGTTGTGTGTGGAAGCGCGCTCATATCGCTCATATAATGGCGTTTGGTTATGCATTCGCCTGGAGTGTTCACTTTTTTCGACGGTGAACTGAAACGCCTCAGGAACGCCTTATGATGGAGCTTTTCCACTTATTGAATAAAATCACCCCATGACCGTCAGACAGTTATGGGGTGATTTTTATAATATAGTATTTATACCCGCCTCTAAGGCGGAGCTGTAATTTTACACAAGCCCCGATATTGGAAGATAAGATTAAATTAAACCATAATTTTCCAAAGCCTTTTTCAGAATGGATTTATTTTCATCTTCCATTTCACACAATGGCAGGCGCATTTCCGAACTGCACAGCCCAAGCATTTCCATAGCGGTTTTTACGGGAATAGGATTGATTTCACAGAAGAGAGCGTCTATTAATCCGAGCATTTCTATCTGTAGTTTTTTGCCTCGGTTGAAATCACCTTGCAGGCATGAGATGCACATTTCGTGCGTCTCTGCCGGGAGAATATTGGAGACGACGGAAATTACGCCCTTGCCGCCTACAGACATAATGGGAACAGTAAGCTCGTCGTTGCCGCTGTATACGTCGATTTTATCACCAAATTCTGCGATGATTCTTTCGCTTACCGCGACGTTTCCCGAAGCTTCTTTTATTCCTGCGATATTTCCGTGGCTTGCAAGCTGTCTGTAAACCGATAACGGAATATTGCAGCCTGTCCTTGACGGAACATTATATAAAATGAGCGGCTTTTCGGACGCGTCGGCGATCTCCGAAAAGCTTTTTATCAGGCCTTTGGATGTCGCCTTATTGTAGTAAGGCGTGACGACAAGGAGCGCGTCCGCACCTGAATATGATGCAAATCTTGACAGGGATTTTGAGTAAGAAATATCATTGGAGCCTGTTCCTGCTATCACCGGAGCTCTTCCGTTTGCTTTTTCAATTGTATAGCTTATACAAGCCCTGTGCTCGTAGTCGGAAAGCGTAGCACATTCGCCTGTTGTCCCGCATATTACAAGCGCGTCCGTGCCGTTTGAAATTTGTCTTTCGATCAGGCTGCCAAGCGTGTGAAAGTCGACCGCGCCGTTTTTTATGGGTGTGATCAACGCGGTGGCTGAGCCTGTAAATATAGTTTTTTTGTTCATATATTCACCGTGCCTTTGAAGCTCAAAGGCTTCCTTTCAGGTAACATCCGCTCAGTGTCGGCATCAGTAAAATTTTCGGAAAAGTTTGTTTCCTTTATATATAATAAGGATGGCGGCTATGAAAACTACAAAAAAATAATAAAAACCGAAAAACGGCTTGAAATAGATTCTTTTGTGTAATATAATATATAGAGAGCGGATTCTTCAAGTTGCTTAGCCTCATTGCCGG
>CAJLCI010000015.1 GCA_905205065.1 uncultured Eubacteriales bacterium
ACTTTTTATATTTCGGATTTTTTGAGTTTTCTATTATTCAGTAGACATTAATTATCTCTTTTGCCGCTGGATTCGGAGGACAGATTGTACTTATTTTATTAAAGTCATTTCTATAAAATTCTTCAAATGCCTGACGAGTTTCAATTGGTATTTTTCCGAAATGTTTTTCAAAGTCACGCCAAAAAGCTTTCTCGTTTGTAATACTTCCGTCGTTTTTCATCATAGCCTCTGTTCCGCTCCAAACTGCTTTACGAAGCTCTTTTGGCTCATATCCGTTTTTTGATAACTTATCGGTAAGCATATCAAAGTACATACTGCAAAAATCATCGTAATCCATCGGAAGCAGAGTTCCGTCGAGGTCGAAGAATATAGCTTTTAACATTCGGAAACACCTTTCATACGGGTAAAGTTTATAATATAAAATCCATCGCTGTCAAAAAATTAAATACTGCATGCCTTTTTGATAACCGAAACTGCTTTTTCCAGTTTATCGTAAGGTATATTAAGAGGAGGAAGCAATCTTAACTTTGACTTTGCTGAGAGAACGAGAACGCCTTGCTCCATACAATCATTTATAACATCTTTTACATTTTTTTCTGTTTTTATACCGAGCATAAGGCCCAGTCCTGTTATCTCTGCAATTCCGCTTGAATTGTTAAGCTCTTTTACAATATAATTGCCTTTTTCGGTTACTTCATTAAGTAGCTTGTCGTCAATCCTTGAAAGAACAGATAACGCCGCGGAAGCGCAAACCGGATTTCCTCCGAAAGTTGAACCGTGCGTTCCGGGCGTGTATACGTTTTCAACCTTCTCGCCGAAAAGAGTTACTCCGAGGGGGAGACCTGCGGCCAATCCTTTTGCGGATGTCACTATGTCAGGCTTAATATCAAAGTTCATATATGCGCATAGTTTTCCGCTTCTTCCGTTTCCGCATTGGATTTCATCGGCTATAAGCAAAAGACTGTACTTTTCAGCTGTCCTTTTTATTGCACGTACAAAATCCTCAGACAGCGGTATTACTCCGCCTTCTCCCTGTATTGCTTCAAACATTATCGCACATACATTTCCGGCTGCTGCAAGCGTTTCCAGTGAATCGGGATTTTCTGTATCGGCATAGACAAATCCCGGAGTAAACGGTCCGAATTCGTGATGAAAACAGTCCTGACCGGTCGCGGAAAGAGTAGTTACAGTTCTTCCGTGAAAACTATTTTTAAGTGTAATTATCACAGAATGCTTTTCATCTCCGTATTTGTTAAAAGCATATCGGCGTGCCGCCTTTATAGCACATTCGTTTGCTTCGGCTCCGGAATTAGAAAAAAAGACCTTTTTTAAACCTGTTTTTTGGCAGAGCATCTCCGCAAGCTTAACACATGGTTCGGTATAATAAAGATTTGAAGCATGCGCCAATTTATGAATCTGGCTTTCAACTGCAGAACACCACTCCTTGTCTGCCGCGCCGAAAGTATTTACGGCAATACCTGCGCCCATGTCAATATATTCAGTTCCTGTTTCATCGTAAAGTATGCAGCCGTTTCCGCGCACAAGAGTTATCGGAAAACGTGAATATGTGTGAGAAATGTACTCTGAGTCTGTCTGTTTTATATCCATAAATAACACACCTTTCATTTAATATATATGCGATTAGTTATATTTTAAGCTTGTACTATCATAGTACCTATGCCTTCATCTGTTAGAGTTTCAATCAGAATAGAATGAGGAATTCTGCCGTCAATTATGAACACTTTATGTACTCCCTTGCGTACTGCTTCAACGCAGCATTCAACCTTAGGAATCATACCGCCGGAGATTGTACCGTCTTCGATAAGTCCGGAAACGGAATCTATTTTCAAAACCGGTATCAGAGACTCAATATCATTTTGATCGCGAAGAATCCCGCTGGTATCGGTCATGCATATCAGACTTTCGGCGCCAAGCTCTCCAGCTATCTGTGCAGCGGCCGTATCTGCATTTATATTATATACATGTCCTTCCTTATCGCATCCAACTGTAGATATTACTGGAATATATCCTTTTTCTTGTATATCTATAATAGGTTTGACGTTTACTTTTGTAATTTCTCCCACGTAGCCAAGTTCATCAGAAAGCGGTCTGGCTTCAATCAGACGGCCGTCAGCTCCGCAGAGGCCAATCGCTTTTCCGCCGATATTTTCAATAAAATTTACAAGTCCTTTATTAATTTTGCCTGATAAAACCATCTGAACTATGTCGGCTGTCTCGCTGTCGGTAACTCGGAGTCCTCCGACAAATTCGGATTTTTTTCCGATTTTTTCGAGCATATCGGTAATTTCAGGACCTCCGCCGTGTACAAGTACGACGCGGACTCCGATTAATGAGAGCAGAACAATATCTCCCATTACGGCTTTTTTCAGCTCGTTGCTCAGCATTGCGTTTCCGCCGTATTTTATTACAACAATTTTATTATTATATTTTTGTATATATGGAAGTGCATGAACAAGAACTTCAGCGCGTTCCGCATTTGTAAGATTCATTATGTATTGCCTTTCAATATTGGTTGTCTGGATATTCGAATTTTCAATATTAGATTTAAGGAAAAAAATCTTCGTGTGGAAAATTATATGATTTTGGTTGTCATGTCCTGTAGTCTCCGTTGATTTTTACATAATCATACGTAAGATCACATCCCCATGCAGTTGCGGAATTATTTCCGTTTCCAAGTGATACAAGAATTTCAATTTCGTTTTCAGAAAGAATTGTTTTTGCCAACTCTTCTGAGAAATCTATACCGGCACCATTATGACATACTTCAATTTCTCCCTTGCATGAACGGAAAGAGACTCCGACCTTTGACACGTCGACGTCTGCATCGGCATATCCTATTGCGCATAAAACCCGTCCCCAGTTTGCATCGGCTCCAAACATTGCGGCTTTGAGAAGGGAAGAACAGATAACCGATTTCGCAACGGTTTTTGCTGTTTTTTCATCTTCGGCTCCCGAAACACTGCATTCAAGAAGTTTCGTTGCTCCCTCTCCATCAGCCGCTATCATACGGCATAACTTACTTGTAATTTCAAAAAGCGCGGCACAGAATAAATCGAAATCTTCTCCCTCGGAATTTATTTCTGAATTGCCCGCAAGTCCATTTGCCATTACTGCTACCATATCGTTCGTTGAAGTATCTCCGTCAATTGAAATCATATTGAATGAATCTTTTACATCGTTTGATACGGCTTTTTGAAGCATGGCGGGGCTGATTGCACAGTCTGTGGTAATAAATACAAGCATTGTTGCCATATTAGGATGAATCATACCTGAGCCTTTTGCAATCCCTCCGATACGGCATTCTTTTCCATTTAATATGAAACAGCAGGAAAGCTCTTTTATTTTTGTATCTGTAGTCATTATTGCGGCAGCGGCGCGTTCACTGTATCTTCCGAGTCCTGAAACGAGCGGTTTCATTCCGTTTGATATCGGATCAATCGAAAGCTGCTGACCAATAACTCCGGTTGATGCGACAATTACATCCTGTGCCGGAATTCCTGTATGCTTTTCTACCAACCGACTCATTTCCTCCGCAATCTCAATTCCATTCGCGTTACATGTGTTTGCGTTTCCGCTGTTGCATATTATCGCCTGCGCCCGTCCGTTTAAAAGATGATTTTTTGTCACCGTTAGAGGGGCTCCCTTAACCGCGTTTTGGGTATATACAGCGGCCGCATTCGCTGTAACTTCGGAAACAATTAAAGCAAGATCAGACTTTGATTTATTTTTTCTTATACCGCAGTGAATACCGTTTGCTTTGAATCCTCTTGCTGCGCATACTCCTCCCGGAATAGTTTTTATTTTTAATGTTTTCATGTCTTTTCCTTTCATATGGACTGTAATTCGAAATTATATTATTATAAATAATTATAGCAATAATCCTTTGCACGGATCGGTTCCGATTACAAGATTCATACATTCGATTGCCGCGCCGGATGCTCCTTTTCCAAGATTATCATACCTTGCGGTCAAAATTATCCTTTCATCATTACCGTAGACGGAAATTTCCATAGAATCTTTTCCGGAATATGCTCCTGCGGACAAAAAGCCGTTTTCGTCGCCGTGTTCTGTAAATTTTACAATGGGACCTTCATAGAGCTCTGAATATATATTTTCTATATCTTTTATGTTTCCTCGAATATCATCGATGAAAAGAGGAACGGTTACTTCCATACCGCTGTAAAAATCTGCAACGGTTGGACAAAATGCAGGTTTATAATTAAGGCCGCAGATTTTTTGCATTTCACGGAGATGCTTATGTTCCTGGGTAATCCCATATTGACGCGGGGCACGGAGCAAGGTGCTTTCTGCTGATGCTTCATATTCAGAGATCATTTGTTTTCCGCCTCCGCTGTATCCGGTTAAGGAAAAACAGCATAAGTGCGCATCGGCCGGTACGATTCCGGCTGATACAAGCGGCGCAGTAAGAGCTATAAACCCGCTGGCGTGGCAGCCAGGAACGGCTATTCGTTTGCTTTTCTTTATTTTTTCACAGAAGTAATCAGATATTTCCGGAAACCCATATTCCCATCCGGAGAGGGTTCGGTGTGCGGTCGAGGTATCTATTATAATAGTATCAGAATTGTTTTCAACAAGAGAAACCGCCTGAATTGCTGCGCTGTCCGGGAGACAGAGAAATGTAATATCCGACTCTCCTATAGCTTTCTTTCTTGCTGAAACATCTTTGCGCTGTTCTTCATTGAGCACGATCAGCGAGATGTCATTGCGCGCCTCAAGACGCTCATATATACGGAGTCCTGTTGTTCCCGACCGTCCGTCTATAAATACTTTAGTTTTACCGCACATTTTATGATCAAAACCTTTCCGAGTATAAATATAGGTAAAAATAAGATATCCTCCGTTTGTCAGGATGTTAATCTCTGAGACGGCGGATTGCAGAAAATTTATGATATGGTATAATTCATCTTCAAAAAGTTTATTACGAAATTCAATAGATTGCAAAATGAGTCATATGCAAGTTACGAATAAATATACGACTACTTGCATGTTTATACATTATAAATCATTTTGAAATTAAATGCAATAGGTTTAAGAAAAAAAACTGCACAAATATTTATACGATAATTATTTATCGATTGTATTTATTAACTTATGAGCGCGGAGATCAGAAAAATATAGTTTAACAATCTGCCGTCAAATAATATTCCCTCCTTTATTTGTAGAACTTTATTTATAGAAAAAGAGATAAATTCATGATACAATAAAAACTATAAAAATTAAAAAACTAAAAAAGTTTAACCGTTTTATTTTTTCTTACACTATTAAAACAGAAGCTTCTTAAAATACAGCATGTTGGGGGTGGCATATGAACGAGACTCAGCGGATTGAGAAAATTACAGAAGTATCTAAAACTATTTTTTCATATTGTATGGCAAAGACAAAAACAAGGGCAGACGCTGAGGATTTATCTCAGGATATTTTGTGCGAGTTGATTAAATCATTAAATTTAATTCGTGATGACAGGGCGTTTTACTCTTTTATGTGGGCAGTTGCCGGAAATGTATATAAACAGTGGTGCAGAAAGAAAGCGAAGAGCAGTACCGTTGAGCTTATTGATGATATCAATGAAGAAATTGATTATGAATTTGGTTTTGAAAGCGATATTTATATTTTGCGGAGAGAACTGACGCTTCTTTCGGAAAAATATCGTCGTGCGACTATTTTATACTATATCGACGGAAAATCATGTTCAGAAATTGCCTCAGTCCTAGATATATCTGAAAGTATGGTAAAATATTTGCTTTTCAAATCGAGAAAAATATTGAAAGAAGGAATGAATATGGATCGTAAACTTGGAGCGCTCAGCTATAACCCTAAAAATTTTATTCCATTTTATAACGGTTCCGGGCCGAATCGATTTTATGATTTTATGCAAAGTAAAATAAGGCAAAATATTATAACAGCTTGTTACAATGATTCGTTGACGGCTGAGCAGATAAGCCTTGAAACAGGTATTCCGCTTCCGTATCTTGATGCTGAAATCAAGCAGCTTGAAGACAAGGCGTTGCTGATTAAAAGCGGTACTCATTACAAAGCAAATATCATTGTTATTACTTCGGCTTGTGTCGATGAAATAAATCGAAATGCAATAATATATCACAATAAAATTGCTGATATAATAGGTGAATTTATTGAGACAAAACTTACTGAATTCAGAAAGATTGGATTTTCCGGAAATGATTTTACAGAAAATTCTCTTCGCTGGCAACTGATTGCCTTTGTATTATCGGTAATTATTTCTTACGATACCAAGGAAGTTTTAGAATATCCGGAAACCGCTTGGGGAGATCATGCTTATCTTTGGCTTATCGAAGAAGATAAATCGGTCAATAATCATATATTTAATTTTTCAACTCAATACAGCCACCGTGGCGATCGCTTATGTTTTTTTGATTATCTTCCAAATCCTAAAGGAGATCATCGCGATTTTTACGGCAACTCCCGCTATATTAATATACTATGTGATATTGTGCATGACAATTGCTGTAATTTTAGCGAATATGATCTTGAGGCAGTTGCGGAAATGATAAGAAAAGGTTATGTTATAAAAGAAAATAATATATTTAGAGTTGCCATGCCGGTATTCACAGCGGAACAATATTCCGAGGCGTTTGATCTTGCAAGAGATTTTGTTGACAAAAATCTGCAGAATGTAATAGCAAGCCTTGACAGTGCATATGAACGAATACTCAGCGAGCATACTCCCAAACACCTGCAAAAACAAGCAGCTGATATTGCCAGAATGGATAGACTTGTCAATGCCGCAGATGTTCCCATAAATATTTTGGTGGAAAGAAAAATACTGAATACAGACTGGAATAAGCTTGAAATGCCTACAACGTTTATAGTAATTAACAGCTAATATTCTAATAAAATGTTTCGCTCCTCTACTTATGATGTTATTTTATGTGATGAGACTAATGTCAAATGCAGCTAAAAGTCAGAAATACGTCAGATCTGTATTAGAATTAAGAAAGCAGTGACGCGGCAGTTAAGATTTGTCGTTCCCTATTGAATTAGACATAGTTTTGTTTATTTCATTTATTTCGTTTATTCCGTTTCATTTTTTACGATGGTACAATTTATGTGCCGATTCTGAATGACGGTTTCTGAATCTTTGTTAAACAAATGGCCGCCGAAAGTTATATTTAAAATAACTTTCGGCGGTTATGACAGCTTATATTATTGCGGTTATAATACCTGATATTATTGCTGTTATAGCACTTTATATTTTTTAACTGACCGGAACGAACTTCATCGCGTCAGAAAAGCAGAGCGGTTTTAAGCGGAAGTAAAATCTAAGCGTTTCAAAAACCTGAAGTTCTTGATTGTCAGCATTCAGAGCGGATGTAATACTGATAAATTTGCAGCCGTCTTCTTTAGCAAGTCCGCGGAGCCGTTTGTTTACTCCCGAAGCGAGCGGAGAGTCTGAAAATACTGATACTATATAAATTTCCGCATTTGTTTTTGAATGAATTTGATAGAGAAGATATTCATATTGACTTAAGAAATCATTCGCGTTAAATCCGGGATCTTTTATATCATAATCTCCGACAGCCACAAAAACCTTTGAAGGATCAAGCTCAAAAACGCATTGCTCAAGCATACTTGAGATTTCGGAAATTGTAGAGTCCGGTACGCTCCGATTGTATATCGGAGTTTCCAAGTCATATTTTTGCGCAAGCTCATTGATAGGAAAGTCTGTAAAGTAATCTGAACCGAGGAGTACAACTCCGTCTTTATCTGCAATTTTATTAATTTCCCTGAACCTGTCTCTTAAAAGCTGAAGCATTTTTCTTTTTTCCTCCTTCGTCGCCTGTCTTTATATTTTCTCTGTCAATCTTGAGATTGACAAAATAAACTACAATATTTGCGGAGACTACTATAAGATTAAGAAGATATGCAATAAGAACATAGCTGACGCTGTGATTTATTACTTTTGCTGCAATTCCTGCAATATATCCTGCTACAATCAGCAATGTAAACGGCAGACTCATAGCCTTTGCGGAACGGGCTTTAATATTCCTCCAAAGTGAGAATGGCCAGGAAAGCCCAAAGCAAATTAACATAACTGTTTCAAGTAATTGATCCATAACTATAACCATACCTTTCATATAGACACATAGTTTTGTCTTACACCGAATGTCAGAATCTTTAATTTTGTATTTACGGTAATCAAAACTATTTCTTAAAGAGAATCTTTAGATTTTCATCATTTGGATTTCTTTTCTGTTATTAACATTTTATCATTGATAACTTAATAATTCAAATATATAATATCTATGAAAAGCATAGCTTATAAGCTATGAATTGTTGTTCTATCGTCGAAAATTCAGAAAATTTAAAAATAATTAAAAGCGAAATGTATCTGTCTGTAAAACGTTCAGCTCTACGGGAAATGGTTTCCATTAATTTTTCTGGAGGCGGTATAATTCACTGTCGGAACGTCTTATGACGGTGCTAAGTTCTTATTTGAAAAAAGGATGTGGTGCGGAAATGGAGCTTTCACAGCTTCGATATTTTGCAGAGGTTGCACGAACCCAGCATATTACTAAGAGCGCGGAAAATCTTCATATTGCCCAGCCATCGCTTACAAAAGTGATCCATAATCTCGAAGACGAGTTCGGCGTTCCGCTTTTTATACACAAGGGAAGGAATATAGTTTTATCAGAATATGGCAAGTATCTTCAAAAAAAAATTGTGCCCATTCTTAAAGAGCTTGATGAAATTCCTGAGATGCTTCATACTATGGCAAACTTGTCGAACGAAACGATTCATTTAAACGTTTTGGCGTCTTCTGTTTTTTTGACGGAAGCTATTGTAGAGTATAAAAAGAATCATCCCGATATAAAATTTGAATTCTTGCAGAATAACCGTGAGGATATATATGATATTCAGATTTCTACTAAGCTGTTTTATCAGCTTCGCGGAGATGAAGCTTCGACAGCCTTTGTATGTAATGAAAAAATCTTTCTTGCTGTTCCTAATATTGAAAAGTATGAAAATATCAGCTCCGTTTGTCTCAGAGATGTCATGGGAGAAAAGTTTATAAGTCTGAGTGACTCGCGTCAGTTTAGAACAATATGCGATAAACTGTGCCAGCATTCAGGCTTTAGTCCTCAAATCGTGTTTGAGAGCGACAGTCCGATGGCAGTTATGAATATGATCGCGTCAAATATTGGTGTGGGATTTTGGCCTGAATTTTCATGGGGGCCGGTTATGTCGGAAAATATAAAATTACTGAGCATTGTGGACGGCCTTTTTTCACGGGATATAATAGTATCTTATAAACTTAATAAGCTTGATAACAGCAGTGTGATAGAATTTTACAATTTTCTCCGTGGTTATTGCGACAGGGCAAAGAATAGCGCTGTGTCTGACGGAATGTATAAAAATAATCCGGACTTCCGTAAATGATTGTACTTATTACGGCAATACCGGACTATATGATGGTATATTAAAATTATAGTATATCAGAGAATAAACGATTTTAAAAGAATTAACTATATACAGATTATAAGACAGATTGAGATAAATTACGTAATATATTACGAGCCGATTACAAAATAGATTATAAAACAGATTGCAATACGGATTTTGGAACAGGTTTATAAAACAAACCGCTGAGAGTTCTCTAAGAACGGTGGTATAAGGTCTGAAGGAATGAAACTAAATAACAGAGAAGCATGCTTTAGGATTTTATCGCTTCCGTGACTTATCGGACAAAGAGAAGCTGCTGTATAATACGGCTATTAATACGTCGTTAGTACTGATTGACTTATTTGACCCGATATGTTATATACTGCATTCATATATAAACATTTCACAATCATTATTAACTGCGATTTCTTTTTTGTAGGATGAATAGGTCAATATAGTATTAAAGCCGCATTCTTTTAAATATTGTTCCATTTCTCCCAGTCTATATAAATGTGTCTGAAAATCCATATTTTCAATTCGCAATAATTCAGTATCGTTATAAAGTTCGTAAATTGACGGTGAAAACTGAGTTTGACTTTTATCATCGTAATAATTTTTTTCCTTTAAAATCAAATTTAATCCTTCTTTTGTTTTCACGGAGATATTTACTTTATAGTCGCTGTCGTCAGTACATCGGTCAAAAATAGTATCAACTGCAAAAACGAAGTTTCCTTTCGGTGTCAGCAAATCTTTTATTTTACGCAAAAATTTTTTACACAAATTTATATCGGTAAATAATGAAACAGAGCCTGACGGAATAAAAATATAGTTGAATTTCTCTTCAGTTGAATACTCTATAATATCTTTTTGTATAACCTTTGCGTCAGGCGCTTTCTGTTTCAGCTTCGCCAGCATTTCTTCTGATAAATCCATTCCGCTGATGTCGAAGCCGCGCTCTAAAAAAGGAATCAAAAATCTGCCGCTTCCGCACAACGGTTCTAATATTTTCATGTTCTTTTTTGCGTAGGAAAGATAAAACTGTAATTCGTCTTCCGGTGGAGTTTTGTGTAAAATTTCATACATTTCTGTACATAAGCGTCCGTAATAGTTTGGGGTTGTTTTATTCATTTCTATTTTCTCCAATTATGCCTGACTATTTAGATAATAAATATAGTTCGGTATATTTCGGTCATAATACGGTCTGATAAATTCATCTTCTTTTTCAATACAATGCTATAGTTAGCTTTTATTTATGTCAGCAAATATCTATACATATATCTACAAAGAAGTACTTTCAGAACGCAAATTGACCGGAAAGCAAATACAGAGTACATTACTTTTAAAAGTTTGTCAAAGAAGAATACACGCTTATAATGCAAATATGTATAACTTTACGCTTTTAATTTATCCGCAAAGTCAGACATAACTTCGGAGATTTTAATCTGCTGGGGACAGACTGCCTCGCAGCTTCTGCATCCCACGCATGACGATGGTTGTTTATCGGACGGCAGAGCCGCAAGTGCCATTGGCGCGAGGAATCCTCCTTCGGAGAATATATGTTCATTGTAAAGAGAGAGAAGATGCGGAATATCAAGTTCCTGAGGACAATGAGAAGTGCAATACCGGCACGCTGTACAGGAGAGTGATTTCTTTTTAGTCATTTCGTCCGCTATTCTGAGCAAAATATCAAATTCATTATCCGATAACGGTTTTTCGGTTTCAAATGTTTTTATATTTTGTTTCAGCTGTTCAAAATCAGACATTCCTGACAGCGTAACACAAATATCCGGAATTGTCTGGAGAAAACGGAAGGCCCACTCCGTAACCGTTTCATCGGGACGCAGAGTTTTCAATTCATCTTCATAGTTTTTCGGCAGTGATGTCAGCTTTCCTCCGCGCAGCGGTTCCATTACCCAAACCGGAAGCTTCCACCTCCGCAAAAGCTCGACTTTGGCTTTTGCATCCTGAAAATTCCAGTCAACCCAGTTAATCTGCAGCTGACAAAATTCCATATTTTTTCCGTAAGCGTCAAGAAAACGCTTTATAACGTTGTAACTCCCGTGAGCTGAAAATCCGAGATGTTTGATTCTGCCGTTTTTCTTCTGAGAAACAAGGTAATCATGTATACCGTGCTCGGGATTAAGATATTCATTAATATTTAATTCGCACACGTTGTGAACGAGATAAAAGTCAAAATAATCTACCCGGCATTTTTCAAGTTGTTTCTCAAAAATTTCCCGGACTTTGTCCATGTTGGACAAATCGTACCCGGGGAATTTTGTTGCAAGCATGTAGCTGTTCCGGGAATATTTTTCAAGAGTTTTTCCGATAACAATTTCAGATTGGCCATTATGATATCCCCATGCGGTATCAAAGTAGTTGACGCCGTTTTTTAGGGCATATTCTACCATATTTTCGGTCTGAACTTCATCAATGGCTGAGTAATCTCCGTTTTCAATAGGAAGACGCATTGTACCCATACCGAGAGCTGATAGCTTTAATCCTTGAAAATCCTTGTAAATCATTTTGTTATTCCTTTCTTTTATAAAATATGAGTTTTCGGCTGGCAAATTGATAATTTATTCAAGCCGTATGAAATGATATTAATCTTGCTTATATTTTACAATAAAATTTTTAATATTACAACAGCGAACAATAAAAAATATTAAACTTTGTTTCGGCTTTTGTGTCTATTTCCTTAGCAAACACATGGACAGCTATTTATTTAATTAAAAACGAGAATTTCATATTTACCTATTGACAAAGTAGGTAAATGGTGATATACTATTAACATACTGATTAAATAGGTTATTCAGAATTGATGAAAGGAAAGTCTTTGCAGGGCCAAAGGCATGGTATTATTTATGACGGTTTATGCAGATAACGCCGCTACAACAAAAACAAGTGAAACGGCTTTAAAAGCTATGCTTCCATATATGAGAGAAATTTACGGAAATCCGTCAAGCCTCCATACGTTGGGACAAACGGCTGCCGAAGCTCTGTTCTCCGCAAGGAAGATATTTGCAGATTTTCTCGGCTGCCGGCCAAGAGAAATTATCTTTACATCAGGAGGAAGCGAAGCGGATAATCAAGCAATTTTGTCTGCTGCCGCAATCGGTGAAAAAAAGGGAAAGAAGCATGTAATTTCAACCTCGTTTGAACATCATGCGGTTTTGCATACGCTTGAAAAGTTGAAAAAACGCGGCTTTGAGATAACACTGCTTGATGTTCACTGTGACGGGCTTGTACGTACGGAAGAACTGGAAGCTGCAATACGTGAAGACACATGCTTAGTTACTGTTATGTACGCAAACAATGAGATTGGAACAATTCAGCCGATTTCTGAAATCGGAACGATTTGCCGAAATCGAGGTATAATATTTCATACGGACGCAGTTCAGGCCGCAGGACATGTTAATATAGACATTGCCGCGCAAAATATTGACATGCTTTCACTGTCGGCACATAAATTTCACGGACCTAAAGGTGTTGGTGTACTTTACGCAAAATCAGGAATTCCGCTTGTGAATATAATTGAGGGCGGAGCTCAGGAACGCGGCAGACGGGGAGGGACGGAGAATGTTCCTGCAATTGTAGGTGCTGCCGCAGCATTTCAAGAAGCAATTGAGAATCTTGGCAAAAATGCTGAGTATATATCCGCTCTTCGAGACCGGCTTATAAAAGGTTTGTCAAAAATACCTCATTCGAGTCTTAACGGAGCTTTGTCGCCGCGCCTGCCGGGAAATGTTAGCTTTTGTTTTGAAGGAATAGAGGGTGAAGCTATACTTCTTATGCTTGACGGAAAAGGCATTTGTGCATCATCAGGATCGGCATGCACATCCGGCTCGCTCGATCCGAGTCACGTTTTGCTTGCTATAGGACGAAGGCATGAAATAGCTCACGGTTCTTTGCGGTTGACATTATCTCACGAAAATACGACTGATGAAATTGATTATATAATAGAATCAGTCATCGAAACGGTGGACAGACTGAGGGAAATGTCGCCGCTTTGGCATGATAAATGCGCCGGAAGGAAGCCCTTTGAACTTTAATTATTTGAGCGAAGAACGAATAATATCGTGATGTTACCTGATGTTACCTGATGTTACCTGATGTTATCTGATGTTATCTGATGTTACCTGATGCTATCCGATGCTATCCGATGCTATCTGGTGCTATCTGGTGCTATCTGGTGCTATCTTGATGTTATTTTGATGTTATTCTGATGCTGTCGGCATGTCGCGGAAACTGGCCTGACTTTCTTAATTTGAATCACTGGATTTAGATAAAATCTCCGGTATATTGAATTTTGTGGTCACAGCACCGGAGCTTGATCGTCGCGGCAGTATGGCAAGACATCTTTTTTAGAGATAAACAGGAGGAAAAAATTATGGCACTTTATACAGAAACTGTAATGGATCATTTTACAAATCCGAGAAACATGGGTGAAATTAAAGATTTTGACGGAATCGGAGAAGTTGGAAATGCAAAATGCGGTGATATAATGAAAATATATCTTAAAATTAAGGATAATATTATTGAAGATGTGAAGTTTGAAACCTTTGGCTGCGGTTCCGCGATAGCCTCAAGTTCCATGGCGACAGAAATGATAAAGGGCAGGACGGTTGACGAGGCTCTTAAGGTTACTAATAAAGACGTAGTAAATGCGCTCGGCGGTTTGCCGACACATAAGCTTCACTGTTCTGTGCTTGCCGAAGAGGCTATAAAATCTGCTGTGCGCGACTATTATGACAGAAACGGAATTGCGTATGAAAAGAAAGATTTTCCCGATTGTGAAGGCTGTCAGGCATGCAGAATGGTTTGATTTTTAAAGAAGGAAATTGATATATCATGATTGTTTCTACAAGGGGTAGATATGCGCTTCGGGGGATGCTTTACCTTGCACGGAGCTGCGGAGATAATTATATACCGCTGAAAGATATTGCCGCGGCTGAGGATATTTCACTTAAATATCTTGAGGGAATTATGTCGTCCTTGTCAAAAGCGAAGCTTGTTGACGGAGCTCATGGAAAGGGCGGAGGTTACAAACTTGCGAAATCTCCCGATGAATATACTGTCGGAGATATTTTGAGGCTGACCGAGAGAAGTCTTACTCCGGTTGACTGTCCTGAGTTTGAAAATGAGCCGTGTAAACATGCGGAAGTATGCTTAACGCTCCCCATGTGGCTTAAACTTGACAGAATGATCAATGAGTTTTTTGACGGTATTACACTTTCCGATTTAATAGAAAAAAGAGAAATATAGTAAAAAGCTATACGGAACTGAGATGCATAAAAAAAGAAAAATATAAATCCGGAGTTTCGGCTGTGCCGGCTCCGGATTTTGTTATTTACATAAGCGTTATGAAAAATATTATGCGCCATGACAAATCAAATTACGCATGTTATATGCACGCCTTGCATACGAGCTGTATATTTTAACAAACTACAATATATAAACTTATGAAATACGATTGTCAAACATATCAGCCCTCGTAAACGAGATTATCGCTTATCATTTTGTCCACGTTTTCGGAATTCCACCATGCGCCCGCGATGGCAACATCCGCTGTAACGGTTTTGCTTTCGATGGCAAATACGCATTGTTCTACTGCTTGATAACCTATCTGATATGAATCCTGAGCGACGGCGCCGATAAGTTTTGCTCCAGATGATGCCTTCATCCATTCAATTTGCTTAGAACCTGCGTCAAAGCCGCAGAACATGATATTGTCATATTTTCCTCCTGCCGCCGTGACAGCGTCGTATACCTGTTTGACAACGCCTTCATTTGACATGAAAATTGCATTAGCGCCCTTTTCAAAAAGCGCTTCAAGCGCCGCCTTATATGCATTGTCCGCATCTCCCGGTTTTACTTCCTTTTCAATTTTGTATTTGCCGTTTGTAGTACTGTCTGCGTCTGCAAGTTCCGTAATTTTGTCAATGAATCCCTGCGCGCGGTCGATTCCTGTTTGCGTTTCGTCGTGCTGGATAACACCTACTACATAATTATCGGATGCCGCAATATCGTCTTTTATTACAGCAAAGAAATTTTCTGCTGCGAGTCCGGCTGCGAGAGTATTGCTTGTAGCGACTGATGATACAATAGGATTTTTATTCTGCGCATTGAGAGCTTCTATATCATTTGTCCAAATTCCTGAGTCAAACTGAACTACAGGGATTTTTTTGTCGTATGCCTGCGCAAGCATATCTGTAAATCCTTCACCGATTGTCCCCAAAACCATTCCAGCAACGTTATTTGAAAGTGCGGTTTGAACCATTTCCTGCTGTGATGGTAGATCTTTTGCGCTTTCGCTGGCAGGCCCGCGGAAAGTGATCGTATATCCGTATTTCTTTGCAGCATCTTCAGCGCCTGCTTTAACTGACTGCCAAAACGCATGCGATTCGCCTTTTGCGATTACCGCAATAGTCTTGTTTTCGCCCGTGTTTCCTCCGGTCCCGCCATTGCCGGAGCATCCGGCAAGCGGAAGTACAGTACCTGCTGCAATAGTAGCCGCAAGAAGTGTAAACAGTGTCTTTCTTATTTTTTTCATTTGGATTTCCTCCTTTTAATGCCCTTTATCGGGCAGATATACTATTGTTAACAGAAAAGTCCTATGCCTTTCTAAAGTCCGAAAGGGAGTATTTCCGTACTTTTTCCTTTTTCTTTTATTTTTTTTCTTTTAATTTTTTGTCTGCTTTTACTCGGTTTTGTTTTTTTGTTTTAATGACATCCATTAGTACGGCAACAACTACTATAATGCCTGTAAGAACATAGGTAACGTAAGTTGAATTGAGATTGAGACTGAATTTTGCAAGAATCATATTCAGACCGTTTCTTATGACGACAAGAAGTGACGCTCCGATTACCGAGCCTGTAACAGAAGCGACTCCGCCGGCTGCGCTTGTTCCTCCGATGTAAACTCCTGCAATTGCATCAAGTTCCATTCCGTTTCCTGTTGCCGCTGCGACTGTCGGAAATGACGATGCCCAGAAAATTGCCGCGATTCCGGCGCCGAGCCCGGCAAAGGTGTAAGCAATAATTTTATATTTATCTGTGTTAATTCCGGAAAGCCGTGTGGCTTCTTCGTTTGAGCCTATTGAAAGAATATAGCGTCCGATTTTATTTTTGTACATAATGTACATGCAGATTAGCGTAAAACCGATAATCCAAAAAATTCCGGTAGGTATCCCGTTAGCATTTGAGAAAGTTTTGTTAAACCATGTTCCGCTTGGGAAAAATATATTTGGATCTGATACGATCAAGGCGGAAAGACCGCGTGATATCATCATTGTTCCGAGAGTTGCAATAAAAGCCGGCATTTTTAATTTTGCAATAAGCATTCCGTTGATGAACCCGAAAAGAGTACCGATGGCAATCATGATAGGAATTGTAAGCCATAAATTCTGACCGAGCAATCCGGAGGTATACATTTTTCCCGCTACAACGGCGGAAGCAATGCAGACGGTGCCGATTGAAAGATCTATTCCGCCGGTTGCGATTACAAAGGTAACGCCAAGGCTCATGACAGCATAAGGAGCAAGAGACTGAGCCATACTTACAATGTTATATTTATCGACGAAATGAGGATTCAGGGCAGAAAATACAGCTACAAGAAATACAAGGGCAATCAGAATTATTATGTTCTGGCCGATTTTTTTCGGAGCTCTTTGAGTATCGGTTGCCGCAAAGATATTTTTTTTATCCATTGTAAACAGTCCTTTCTATTACGAAAATGTGCGGTCAGTTCCGCATGGTTGCATATTTCATTATTTCTTCCTGAGTAGCGTCTGCAATGTCGAGTTCAGCGGTTATACGTCCTTCGCACATGACAATTACGCGGTCTGAAAGCCGCTGTATTTCAGCCAGCTCCGAGGAAATCATAATGATAGACTTTCCTTCGGCAGCGAGCTTTTCCATGAGTTCGTACATTTCGCTTTTTGCGCCTACATCTATACCTCTTGTGGGCTCATCAAAAATAAATATGTCGGAATTTTTTATCAGCCATCTTGCAACGATTACCTTTTGCTGATTACCTCCGGACAGATTTTTAAGCTCCTGAAACATAGAAGGAGTTTTTGTCCGCAGAAGGGCATTTGTTTCTGCCGCACTCTTCGCTATTTGCTTATCATCTATCCAGCCGGCTCTTGTAAATCTGTCAATTGACGCCAGAGCTGAATTTTCGGCTACTGATTTTATGAGCAAAAGACCGTAGCGTTTTCTGTCTTCCGAAAGATAGCATATGCCGTTTTTTACCGCATGCTCAGGCCGTTTTATACGAACCTTTCTGCCTCGGACGAATATTTCTCCTGAATCTTTCAAATCAGCTCCGTATATTGCGCGCGCCGTTTCTGTCCGTCCTGCACCCATTAATCCGGCGAATCCGAGAATTTCGCCCTTTCGCAGAGTAAAGGTGACGTCCTTTACTTCATTTCCCGCATTCAAATGCTTGACTTCAAGGACAGTTTCTGCATTTTGAGGTACGGCGCTTTTTTCCTTTTTATCTCCGTATATGACTCGTCCGACCATCATCCTTACGATTTCATCCTTAGTTGTATCCTTTGTGTTTACTGTCCCGATGTATTCTCCATCACGCATTACAGTTACGCGGTCCGAAATGCGGTTGATTTCGTCCATTCGGTGAGATATATAAATCATACCGATTCCTTTATCGCGCAGGTCGTTCATAATTTTAAAAAGCTCTTCAACTTCCGGCTGCGTAAGCGCCGCAGTCGGCTCGTCCAGTACGAGCAGCCGGCAGTCGTGTGAAATGGCTTTGGCGATTTCGACCATTTGCTGTTTGCCGACTGTTAGAGTACCGAGTGGGATTTCCGGGTTAATGTTGACTCCTATATTACGGAAAAGCTCTCCGGCGTCACAAATCATTTTTCGGTCGTCAATCATAAATCCTTTCATCGGCTCTCGGCCGATATATATGTTCTGGGCGACTGTCAGGTGATTCATCGTATTGAGTTCCTGATGTATGACGCTGATACCGGCTTTCTGAGATTCGGCTATATTCGCAAATTCAACAGGCTTTCCAAAGAGTTCAATTGTTCCTCCGTCCCTTTTGTGGATTCCGCTCAGAACCTTTATAAGTGTAGATTTGCCGGCTCCGTTTTCTCCCATAAGAGCATGAACCTCTCCGGCGCGCAGCTCAAAGCTTGCTGATTTTAAGGCATGAACGCCGGAAAAACGTTTTTCTATACCGGTCATCCGCAGAATAATTTCGTTCATATCGAAAGCCTCCTTTTTCATGAGATTGCAAATCACTGATTTGTACTCTATGAGATAATTGTAATATAATAATATCTTATTTTCGATTGTTTTACAATGACGATAATTGTCATATTTTCAAAGCAACAAAGTACCATATATCACATTTAATCTTGACAAATTTGTCGAAATTATATATAATAATATTAATAAATAACAAATTTTAAATATGATATGCTAATATGCTAAAGTGTTAAAACTGCAAATGATTACAACGTTTCGGCGAAAAGCCTCTTCAGGCGAATAATTGCATTTTTTGGTTACTTCATTAAATGCATGCAGATAAAAAGCTTTTTGCCGAGGAATTGAATTATGATGAAAAATAGCAGTATTCATGTTTGAAAATGTTTGAAAATGAAGCTTTTTTATATGACTTACTCCATAATTCAAAAAATATATTGCCCGGAGAGTATTTATTTATGCTCTGAATAATTATAAAAATTTACATCCGGTGCAGAAGGGGAACGGTCTTTTCATGAATGTCACACACATATATAACAGTGAGGAACGGCAGCAATATCTGATAGAGCATCATTACTCTATTCGCCTTAAACCACGTCTGCTGTATGCCGGAAAACAGTTTAAGGCAGGCGGATGGGAGGCGGATGAGCACAGCCACAATTTTGCCGAAATGGTGTTTGTCTATGACGGTCACGGCGAGGTTACGGTCGGAGGAATAACGCGCAATGTTTCGAAAGGCGATATCATAATATATAATGCCGGCGTTTTTCATAGCGAAAAAAGTCTTGATTCAAGTAGTTTTGAAGTACGGTTTATTGCATATGATAAGCTTGAAATAACCGATCTACCGCCCAATCATTTACTTCCTCCCGACTATGACTTTATATACCCGACAAGCGATATGTATTCCACTTTTGTTCTTTATTTTGACAGAATTTTCTCTGAATTTGAGACGAAGGATCAGTTCTTTGCCGAGATTGCTCAGAATCTTTCGCGCAATATGCTGCTATATCTTTTCAGACTTATAAACGAGTCGGGAAAAGAAAGCGATATTTTAAGAAATAATAAGGTTCTTGACAAAGCTGTCGAATATATTGACAATAATTATAAAAGTGAAATTACGCTTGAGGCACTTGCTTCAAAGTGCTTTGTGAATAAATATTATCTCGCGCATCTTTTCACAAGGTTCAAGGGTATTTCGATCGGGAAATATCTTAATTGCAAACGCTTTGAGGAAGCCAAAAGGTTACTCTCCGAGACTGCCATGCCTGTCGGAGATGTTGCAGCCTCATCGGGCTTTAACGATGTAAGCTACTTTTGCCGCGCGTTTAAAAAGGAAACCGGTTCTACACCTCTTGAGTTTAGAAAAAATATGGGTTAGCTTTATAGGTGTGCCTCCGATATGCTGTTCTACCGATGTGTTGTTCTACCGATGTGCTGTTCTACCGATATGCTATTCTATCGGTATGCAGTTTTACCGATATGCTGTGATTCCGATATATGGTTGAGCGCGAAGAGAGAATTAGGCTATTACAGCCGTAATTATAATCTTTAAAGTTATCTTTTCGGGTATGTGTCAAAAATCGTTTCCGGGATATTGCCGGTAACTGCGTTTAATGCCGTACGGTAAATTTTAAATAATAAGTTATTGACTTTTTGCATCTGATAAGCTATAATATAACTGTAATAGATTTAACTGCCACCGGGTAGTAAAATGCTTATGCATTCGTATACACATCGTTAGGTCGTAGAAGATGTGTGTCCGGGTGCATTTTTAATTTGATTATTATAAAAGCGAGGTAAATATTGTGATATGGATAAGATCTATAATAAGTAATTTTTCAAAGGGAGAATTCATTTTGTGGGGTACTTCTGTTTGTATGACCGTTTTGTCATTCTTGATTTTTGACAGGACAAATTACCTTACGCTGACGGCGTCTCTTATAGGTGTGACGTCTTTAATTTTCAACGCAAAGGGCAACCCGATAGGACAGCTGCTTACGGTGTTTTTTAGTGTATTGTATGGAATTATATCGTTTAGTTTTTCATATTACGGAGAGATGATAACATATCTCGGCATGACGGCTCCCATGGCTGTGTTTGCATTGATTTCATGGCTTCGTAACCCATATAACGGAAATAAATCTGAGGTCAGGGTAAATCATATAAAAGGAGCCGAAGTATGTTTTATGTTATTTCTGACCGTGGTGGTTACATTTGCTTTTTACTTTATTCTTAAGGCTTTTAATACGGCGAATCTTGTTTTTAGCACAATTTCAGTTACAACAAGCTTTCTTGCGGTTTATCTGACTTTCAGACGGAGTCCGCTGTATGCGCTCGCTTACGCGGCAAACGATATTGTATTAATTGTTTTGTGGGTTTTGGCCGCATGCTTTGATTCATCATATATTTCTGTAATCGTATGTTTTATTATGTTTTTGCTCAACGATATTTACGGATATATAAACTGGAAGAAAATGAGTAAAAGACAGCAGTGCTGAATTTAATAATGAAATCAATATGGAAGATACAAGTAGGTCATAATGATACTGGTTTTACAAATATTTGCTTATTTGTTCCGTATTCGTTACATCAATATATGTAACTTGTAAACTTTCTTTAGCTGATATTGACGCAACTTGTTTAAAATGCTAATATATAATACTAAGAGAAGTATTATATAAACTAATTAATGTTGTTTAAGAAAGGAAGCGGAAGATGATAGAAAAAGATTTTTCGATAGTAACTCCTGAAATAGAGAAGCTTGCCGATATGGCGAGACTTAATTCCCGGATTGATCCTGATCTATACGATAAATACGCGGTAAAACGCGGTCTCAGAGATATTAAAGGAAACGGAGTTTTGACCGGACTTACCGAAATTTCCGAAATCATTGCAAAAAAGCCTGATGAAGAAGGAAATTTAATTCCGTGCGACGGAGAACTTTATTATCGTGGAATTAATATTCAGGACCTTATAAACGGATTTGTTTCGGAAGGCCGCTTTGGTTTTGAGGAAACGGTGTATCTTCTTCTTTTCGGAAAGCTTCCTAGCCGAAGCGAGCTTGACAGCTTTAACAGTATAATCGGGTATTACCGGAGTATTCCGCAGAATTTTGTGCGCGACATAATAATGAAAAAACCGAGCCGCGATATTATGAATGCACTCGCCCGCTCCGTACTTACACTTTATTCATATGATGACTGCGCCGACGACACAAGCCTGCCGAATGTTCTTCGTCAGTCCATACAGCTTATTGCAGAGTTTCCTATGCTCATATGCTATAATTATATTGCATATGAATATTATCATAACGGCATGGGACTTCATATAAATCCTCCCAAACCAGAGCTTTCTACCGCAGAGACTATACTTCAGCTTCTCAGGATAGACCAGTCGTATACCGAGACCGAGGCGAAGGTTCTCGATATGGCGCTTGTACTGCACGCGGAGCATGGAGGAGGAAACAATTCAACCTTTACTACTCATGTCGTAACGTCGTCTGGATCTGATACATATTCGACGATTGTAGCGTCGCTTGGATCGCTTAAAGGCCCTAAACACGGCGGCGCCAACAAAATGGTTGTAGATATGTTTGAGGATATAAAATCTCATGTTAAAAATTGGGATGATGAGGAAGAGCTGAAAAATTATCTTGATTTAATCCTGAACAAAAAAGCATTTGATAAATCCGGTCTTGTTTACGGTATGGGACATGCTATATATTCCGTTTCCGATCCGCGTGCTAAAGTTTTCAAGAGATTTGTTGAAAAGCTTGCCGTGGAGAAGAACATGGAGAGTGAGTACAGGCTTCACACGAATGTTGAGCGTATTGCGGCTGAGCTTATTGCCAAGGAGCGGAATATTTACAAAGGTGTAAGTGCGAATGTGGATTTTTACAGCGGATTTGTATACAAAATGCTTGGACTTCCCCAGGAGCTGTACACACCGCTTTTTGCAACAGCGCGTGTCGCAGGCTGGTCTGCGCACCGTATGGAAGAACTTATAGGAAAAGGCAAAATCATTCGTCCTGCCTATAAAGCTGTACGTTCTCATGCAGACTATATTCCGATTGATAAGCGAGTCTGATTTTCAGATTGAAATTGCGATGTTTTTGCCTGATAAGGTTTAAAGCTGTTATTTAAAATTGTATCTGATTGTCAGATTGCCGTTCAAAACTTAAGCTTAATCTGATTTTTGCAGAGCCTATTTTTATAATATAGCTTGTAAGCTTTATTCAGTTATAAATCAATTGCCGAAGCTAAAGATCTGTAAATAATAAAAAGAGAACCTGAGCATATGCTTCAGGTTCTCTTTGTTTGCTTAACCGTATATTTTGCAAGTTATGAGAGAAGTGCATAAATCAGACCGGATATATCGTCATATACCGCTGATGCTGCAGATTTAACTTCCTCTTTTCCTGACGATACGGCGCAGCCATCAAAATCTCTGATCATACCTATGTCGTTGTAATTGTCTCCTATCGGTGTTATTGACTTGCACGGAATTTTATATATTTTTGAAAGCATGAAGAGACTTTGAGATTTGCCTGTACCGGCTCCCGGAATATCTATGCATTGTTCATTTCTGTATGCGGTTATATAGTCTCCGAAAATTTTGTTTATTTGATTTGTATATTCGCTTGCTGTTTCCGCATTTTCAAACGCGGTGTGGATTATATTGAATCCTGAACCTTGAGCAAAAATGTCAGGCGTTACATATACCCGTCCGCTTTCATCGGTTTGACCTGGTCTGTAGCGGATATTTAATCCAATCGGTATGCCCAACATTTCCATGCCGAGGCTCCGTGACAGCCAGAGCGGATTCCTTTGAAGAATAAAATCGGTAAGCTCGGCAAGCCGCGAAGTATTCGTGGTATTACTCCATACGCATTTTTCTTCTGAGTCGAGTATACAGGCTCCGGAACAGCATATTATAAAGTCGAAGGATACCTCTGCCGCTCTTTCCGCGGCTTTTTTTGCAGCGTAAAGATCTCTGCCGGTTACGAGGCCGAAGAGATTTCCTCTGTCCTGCCATTCCTTAATTGCTTCTGCATCCGCTTCTGTGACGGACTGTCCGCGCATCAGTGTGCCGTCGAAATCACTTGCAATTATTCTTGACGTCTTACTTTGCAGTTGCATTATTAAATATTCCTTGTCTTGAAAAAAATATTAAGTACAATAATTTTATCATATATTCAGGCAATATTCAATAAGGAAATTTAAGACTTTATTATATGTGATTCATACTTGACGATGTGCTGCTTTATTGTGTGAAAGAATTTATTTTTAATTAAAAAATATAAAGTGTATAAAAAACGGCGGAATGCAGATAATTTCTTTTGACGGTATTTAAGACTAATTTTATTTTAATATACCAATAAAAAAGAGAAAGGATAATAAAATGCAGGCACAGGCTAAGACATTAAAAGATGATGCAATGCTTCTCGGTTTTATATACCAGAATGCGCGTATGGGTATTACCGGCATTAATCAGATTCGCAGCTCGGTAGATGACGATAAGTTCATGGAACTTATTAATCGTCAATATTCAAAGTATGATGAATTTGTCACTAAGTCCGCAGAAGAGCTTCGCAGTCTCGGAGAGAAGCCGGAGGATATCAGCCCGATGGCAAAGGTAGGTTCATTCCTGTCTTCAAAATATAATACGGCTGTAGATTCCAGCACTTCGCATATAGCTGAAATGATGATTCAGGGAACCGAAATGGGAGTAACTAAACTTCTTCAGAAGCTTAACTCAATATCCGACTGCTCAAACAAATACAGAAAATTTGCTCAGGAACTTATAGATTATGAGACGAAAAGCGTAGAGGATTTAAAAGCTTTTCTGTAATTATAACGTAAATTAAAATTCTGCTCTGTCGGTAGTGTTGTGACGGGCAGAATTTTTTAATTTTCAAGTCATAGACCTTTATCTTGTTTTTAGTGAAAAATCTGAATATTTTGAAGGAGGTTAAAATGTAAAAAGTACTTTTCAAATTTTAAATTATGTGATATAATAAGCATAAAGCTAACGCTTTTCGATTGGCGGGTTTTGTTTCATTGCCGATGACAGCGGTTTTGCAGAGCGCCACGAATATTGCGGTTTAATTTTTAAACTTACTACATAATCACTGTAAATTTAAAGCTTTAATGTCGGTCGTTTTTTCACTTTCGAGCCAGTGATTCTGCAAAGCAAGCCATAAAAAGCGTTACAGTTTTAAATAATAGTGCGGTTTGCACTTTCAGAAAAACAAGGGTTTAAATTATGAAAATTATCGACATTATAAACGGAGAAAAGCCCTCGCTGTCATTTGAGGTTTTCCCGCCTAAGACAAGCGAAGCGGTTGAACAAATAACAGCGGCTACCGAAAAAATTGCGGAGCTTAAGCCATCATATATAAGTGTCACATATGGAGCAGGGGGCGGAACTTCTGATTATACCGTCATGGTTGCTTCTAATATAAAAAAGAAATACGGTGTTGAAACGGTTGCGCATCTCAGCTGTATTTCTTCCGGAAAGGCACGCGTTCGTGCGGAGCTTGACAGGCTGCGTGATAATGGAATTGAAAATATTTTGGCTCTTCGGGGAGATCTAACAGATGATTTGGATTCGGACAAGCTTGAGTATCACTATGCGTCAGAGCTTGTTTCGGAGGTAAAGGAATACGGAGGTTTCTGTATAGGAGGCGCTTGCTATCCGGAGGGACATCCCGAAAGCGATTCATCTATCGACGATATAAATCATCTGAAAACAAAAATAAATGCCGGATGCGAATATCTTACTACACAGATGTTTTTTGACAACAATATTTTATATAATTTTCTTTATCGTTTGAGAGACTCAGGAGTAAATGTTCCTGTTGTTGCCGGAATTATGCCGGTGACGAATCCAAAGTCTATTCGGCGTATTTGTTCGATTTCGGGAACTCTTTTGCCTCAACGGTTTATACGTATTGTTGAAAGATACGGCGGAAACGCAGAGGCTATGAAACAGGCCGGAATTGCATATGCAACCGAACAGATTATCGATCTTTTTGCCAATGGTGTGAATGCGGTTCATGTGTATTCAATGGATAAGCCTGATGTGGCTGCAAAAATTGCGGAAAATATCTCTGAAATTATAGCGTGATATTTTTCTCTGATTTTTTTGAATTGAAATCTGTCGGCCGGAGCGAAGCGTTTTGAAAATCGGTAATTTTAGATTGTTATGACGATTGAATCATTTTTGGCTGTTCGGAGAAGTAGTGATGAATGGAATTGAGTTGTATTTTCCTGTTCGCGGAAGCGTAGTTCCGGATACGCGCGAGGCTCTCAGATATATCGGAGTGACGTCGACCTCGCCGGATGACAAGCTGTTGTCGGTCGTTGAAGATGTAAAGACCGAGATAGTCCGCGCTGCGAAATATGCAGCTTGTTATACATCTGTGGACTGTGTTTACCGTGACGGCTTGATTATGCTCGGAGACCTTCCCGTACGCAGCAAGGATCTTGTGAAAAATCTGAGCAACTGCGGCGCTGCCTTTATTTTTGCGGCTACATCAGGCGCGGAAATTGACAGACTGATTTCCCGTGAAATGGTAAAATCCTCAGTTAGAGGACTTATTGCCGATTCTCTCGGCTCTGCGGCAATCGAGGCATTTTGTGATAATCTGAACAGAAGTCTGTCTGAAAATATAAAGACACGACCGCGTTTCAGTCCGGGATACGGAGATTTTAATATATCTTTTCAGAAAAATCTTATACAGATGCTTGACGCCAGACGAAAGATCGGACTTTCGCTTACCGACTCATGTATGATGACTCCGTCAAAATCGGTGACTGCGGTTATCGGAATTGAATCCTGACGAACATATGCGGGGAGGATTTTATCGCGCGGCGGACCTGCGATTTAGATGAATTGAATTCCGAGAGGAAATAATTATATGAAAATAAAAGATAAACTTGGCAAAGAACGGCTTTACTTTGACGGCGGTATGGGCTCGCTTTTAATAGACCGCGGATTGAAGGGCGGCGAGCTTCCGGAAACCTGGAATATAAACCGTCCTGATGAAATACAGGAAATTCATGAAGCATATATTCTGGCGGGTGCCGATATAATAACTGCAAATACTTTTGGGGCAAACCCGTTAAAATTTGAGAATGCGGAAGAAATTATAACTGCAGGAATTAAGCTTGTTCGCAATGCGATTGATAAATGCGGACGCGGAGGATTTGCCGCATATGACGTCGGTCCTCTCGGAAAACTTCTGAAGCCCATCGGAGAGCTTGATTTTGAGGATGCAGTTTCATTGTTTGCGGCAGGTGTTAAGGCGGGGGCAGCAGCAGGAGCCGATCTTATTATTATCGAAACTATGAGCGACTGTCTTGAAACTAAGGCTGCGGTTCTTGCGGCTAAAGAAAACAGCGATTTGCCGGTATTTGTGACGAATGCTTATGATGCATCTCATAAGCTTATGACAGGGGCGTCTCCTGCGGCGATGGTTGCAATGCTTGAGGGACTTCATGCAGACGCCATTGGCGTAAATTGCTCTCTTGGACCGGAACAGATGCTTCCGGTGGTAGAGGAGCTTATTAGATATGCTTCCGTTCCCGTTATTGTACAGCCGAATGCAGGCCTTCCGAGAACTGTCGGAGGAAAAACCATTTATGACGTTGACGCGGAGGCTTTTTCAGATGTGATGGTTAAAATTGCTGAGATGGGAACTTCTATTCTCGGCGGATGCTGCGGTACTACGCCTGAATTTATTCGTCTTACCTCTGAGAAGACACGCCGGATTCCATATCTGCCTCCCGAACCTAAACATGATACTATTGTATCATCCTATAGTCGTGCTCTGGAGATAGGAAATTTTCCCGTTTTGATAGGTGAAAGAATTAATCCTACAGGCAAGAAGCGATTTAAACAGGCGCTTTGTGAGTCGGATGTCGATTATATACTCGGTGTTGGAATCGCCCAAGAGGAACAAGGGGCTCATATTCTTGATGTAAATGTCGGCCTGCCGGAAATTGATGAAGCTGATATGCTGTCTCGTGTGACAGCTTCCCTGCAAGCAGTAACAGATCTGCCTTTGCAAATTGATACGGTGGATACCGTAGCTATGGAGCGGGCTCTTCGTCTTTACAACGGAAAGGCGATGATTAACTCTGTAAACGGAAAAGAAGAAAGTCTTAGATCGGTTTTGCCGATTGCAGCAAAATACGGCGGAGTTATTGTTGCCCTTACGCTTTACGAACGGGGTATTCCTGATACGGCGGAGGAGCGGCTCCGAATAGCGGAAAAGATTGTCGCGCGGGCGGCCGAGTACGGAATACCTAAAAAGGACATTGTGGCTGATCCTTTGGCAATGACAATTTCAGCAAATCCTGACAGTGCGAATACTACGCTTCGTGCTGTCAGACTCATAAAGGAAAGGCTCGGAATAAAGGTAAGTCTCGGTGTTTCAAATATTTCTTTCGGACTTCCTCAGCGAGAGCTTATAAATTCCGCATTTTTTCTTATGGCGCTTGAAAATGGACTTGACTGTGCAATTCTGAATCCGGCGTCGGCTGAGATGATGAAAAGCTATTATACATATCTGGCGCTTACCGGACGTGATGAAGCATGCGGACGCTATATTGAGTTCGCCGAGGGGTATAAATGTATCAGTGATGCGGCAGCTAATGGCGTAGCGCCTGTCAGCGGCAGGGGAAAAACTGAATCCGGGCTGAGATACTGTATTGAGAAAGGACTTACTGAGGCGGCAATACAGGCTGCCGGGCAGCTTCTGGAACACGATAGTCCGACAGATGTTATAGATCGTGAGATAATTCCGGCTCTTGATGAGGTCGGGCGTGGTTTTGAACGTAAAACTGTATATCTGCCTCAGCTTCTGATGAGTGCCGAGGCTGCCAAAGCGGCTTTTGAGGTTGTCAGATCCAAGCTTACCCGTGACAGCGACAAACGCGGTGACAAAGTTGTTCTTGCAACGGTAAAGGGAGATATACATGACATTGGAAAAAACATTGTTAAAGTTCTTCTTGAAAATTACGGATTTGAAGTTATAGATCTTGGAAGAGATGTTCCTCCCGAAAGGGTTTATGAGGCTGTTGTACAAAGCGGCGCAAGGCTTGTCGGACTCAGTGCTCTGATGACGACTACAGTTCCCGCGATGGAAGATACAGTAAGGCTTATTCATGAAAAGTGTCCAGGTATTAAAACCGTTGTGGGAGGCGCGGTGCTGACGCAAGAATATGCTGATATGATCGGCGCTGACTTTTACTCTAAAGACGCCATGCAGACAGTTCGTTGCGCCGAAAAAATATATTCGGAATTTCATACGGCTGATCTGTAAATTAAAAAAAACAAGAGCTTCGTTACAGTTGCTGTAACGGAGCTCTTGTTATAGTTCGTATTTTATCTGTAAAATATCATAATCTATGTCACAATATTAATTAAATCTGCAATTATTATATGGAAACCTGCAACAGATTTTTTTACTGTTTAGTTAAATATAAAAGGGGTATATTCAATGATAAAAATCAGTAGTAAATCCTGTCCGATATGGATTGGCAGGAGATTTCAGTTATGCCGTTTTTCCTGAATGTATCTGATGAAACCCGATTGTCAGTTAGTTCATTTAAACTTACTTTGAAAGGTTCATTTCAAATTCTTTAGCTGTTTCATCCAACAGATTTCGTATTTTCAGGTTTTGCGGACACACGTTTTCACATCTTCCGCATCTGACACAGGAGGATGCTTTTCCGTGCCCTCCGGAGGTGTTGACCGAATAATAGTAATCACTATTCCAGTTTTGATACTGACGCTTTGACGAAAGACACGCCAAAAGCTCAGGAATTTTTATTTTTTGCGGACATACCGGTGCGCAGTAATGACAGGCGGTGCATCCTGTATCGTATTCTGACGCGAGTATCTGAGCAGCCTTTTGTACAGCGTTTTTTTCCTTTTCGGAAAGCGGTACAAAATTTTCCATATATCCAATATTATCTCTTAGCTGATCCAAATTGCTCATTCCTGATAGTACCATTGCAACTCCTTTATGTGATGCCGCGAATCTGACGGCATATGACGCGGGACTGCCGTTTCCGGCGTCAGAGAGAATTTTTTCAGCTTCGTATGGGAGCTTGGCGAGTTTTCCCCCCTTTACCGGTTCCATAACTATTACCGGTTTATTAAACTTTACGCAGGTTTGCCATACGGCTCGGCTCTGTATACCTGCATCTTCATAATCGCGGTAATTGAACTGTATCTGAACGGTTTCAATTTCAGGATGATCTGTAAGAATTTTCTCAAGAAGTTCCGGAGAATCGTGGTAACTTATTCCTATATGGCGTATTTTCCCTTCTGAGCGAAGTCTTGCTGCGATTGCAAATGCGTTTGCATCTAAAAATTTATAGTAGTTTTTTCCGTTTATTGCGTGCATCAGATATAGATCAAAATATGACACTCCGCAGGTTTCAAGCTGATTTTCAAACAATGGTATAATGTCTTTTTCGTCAGTGAAAAACTCGCCTGACAGCTTGTTGGTTAAAAAATAATCATCACGTTTGTATCTGTCTGTGAGACATTCCTTTACGGCTTTTTCACTTTTGCCTCCAATGTATCCATGTGCCGTATCAAAATAATTAAAGCCGCGGTCTATAAATTCGTCAAACATTTTTTTAGTTTGTTCAGTATCTATAATTCCGTTGTCGCCCACATCACCTGACAGCATCGGAAGACGCATAACGCCGAATCCGAGTTTTTTTTCACCAAAGTTTATTTTCATATATCAAAATTTCCTTAATTAATATAATATTTGTATCATTTTAAATTACTTTCATCTGCATTATACAGCAGGTCATTTGAATTTGTCAACGCTTAAAGAGCTCTGATTACGGTTTTATTTGTATAAACCACTTCAGGGGAAGATATAACTAATATATGCAGATACAGGCCGGTAAAACAGATTATCGCCAAAAACGGACGTTTTTTTGAAATTTTAACAAAAAGATAATTGACAAAGCCGGAGAGTAATGCTATTATTTTATATGTAATACGTTTGAATATTGGTAATTGGTCGATGTGATAGAGGGATAATCCTTTTTCATAAATACAATTTTGTCAATAGGAAGGGTATGGTGATTTTTATGGCTAAAATTTTAATAAGCCCAAGCAAGTATGTTCAAGCGGCGGGTGAGATGTCTAAGCTTGGAGGCTACGCTGAAAAATACGGTAAAAAAGCTTTGGTTTTAATTACCTCGTCAGGATACCGCAGAATCGGAGATATCGTTGACGCAAGCTTTTCCGGAAAGCAAACAACAGCTGTTTATGAATACTTTGGCGGTGAGTGCTCAAAAAATGAAATTAACCGCTTAACATCGATCGTAAGCGAAAAGGGATGCGATGTTATTATCGGCATTGGTGGCGGTAAAATTCTTGACACGGCAAAGGCTGTCGCTTACTATAAAGATCTTCCCGTTTTGATTTGTCCGACAGTAGCTTCTACCGACGCTCCATGTAGCGCGTTGTCTGTTATATATACGGACGACGGCGTGTTTGAGGAGTATCTTTTCCTTCCTGCAAATCCTAATATGGTATTGATGGATACCGATATTATTGTAAAATCTCCTGTACGCCTTACAGTTTCCGGAATGGGCGATGCCCTTGCGACATATTTTGAGGCTCGTGCATGCAGAGACAGCGGAGCTTTGACATGTGCGGGTGGTAATGTGACAGAAGCTGCAATGGCTCTTGCGAGACTTTGCTTTGATACTCTTATGGACGAGGGTGTAAAAGCCAAAATCGCGCTTGAAGCTGGAGCATGCACTCCGGCGGTTGAAAAGATTGTCGAGGCAAACACGTTGCTCAGCGGAATTGGTTTTGAAAGTGGGGGACTTGCCGGAGCTCACGCAATTCACAACGGACTTACAGTACTTGAAGAATGTCATAAAATGAATCACGGTGAAAAGGTTGCTTTCGGAACGATTACTCAGCTTGTTCTTGAAAATATGCCGGGAGATGAACTTGAGGATATTATACTTTGGTGTATAGAACTCGGCCTTCCTGTCACTCTTGCCGAGCTTGGAATTGCAGAAGCGACTGACGAAAAGCTTATGTCCGTTGCGGAGGCTGCCTGCTCGGAAAATGATACGCTTCACAACATGCCTTTCCCTGTAACACCGGAGACAGTTTGTGCCGCGCTTAAGGCTGCCGATGCTTATGGCAGATATTATCTTGGACAACAGTAATTTTTCGGATTGCTATGGAAACCGGCTGCCGTATTTTTGCTGCCGGTTTTCGTTTTTGCATATTATCTGAAAGGAATTTAACCGTTATGTATAAAATCATTAGGAAAGAAGTGTTGAACCCTACTATTACACTTCTTGAGATCGAGGCTCCCTTTGTTGCAAAAAAGGCGAAGCCCGGACAGTTTATTATTCTCCGTATTGACGAAAAGGGAGAACGCCTTCCGCTGACAATCGGCGGCTTTGACAGGGAGAAGGGAACTGTTACAATTATATTTCAGCTTGTCGGACTGACAACCAAGGCCCTTGCAAAGCTCAATCCCGGAGATTATCTGCTTGATTTTGTCGGACCGCTCGGAATGCCTACCGAAACCGAAGGAATAAAACGCGTATGCGTAATCGGCGGAGGATTGGGGACTGCGATTGCTTATCCCGTTGCCAAGGGCTTTCATGACGCGGGTGCTGAGACGGACGTGATTGTCGGATTCAGAAATAAAGATCTTGTGATTCTGGAGGACGATTTCAGAAATGCCTGTGACAATTTCTATATTATGACCGATGACGGCAGTTACGGCGAACAGGGCTTTACCACAACTAAGGAAAAACAGCTTCTGGAGAGCGGAAAAAAGTATGATGTTATTATAGCTATAGGTCCGGTTCCCATGATGAAATTTGTGGTAAAGACAGCGGAGCCTTTTGGCGTTCCTACCCGTGTTTCGCTAAACCCGATAATGATTGACGGTACGGGAATGTGCGGAGGATGCAGAGTTACGGTCGGCGGAAAAATGAAATTTGCCTGCGTTGACGGGCCCGAATTTGACGGTTATGAAGTAGATTTTGACGAGCTTATGAACCGTAACGGAGCTTTCCGAAGCCAGGAATCGGAAATGACAGAAAAACATATGTGTCGCTTTGAAAAGCTGGGACATGAAATGATTCCTCAGGGGGACAATTGACTATGCCTAATATGAGTGCCAAAAAAACGCCGATGCCGACTCAGGACGCTTCGGTGCGCGCGAGAAATTTTGACGAGGTAGCTACCGGATATACTGCCGAAATGGCGAAAGCTGAGGCAACACGCTGTCTGGGATGTAAAAACATGCCGTGCGTATCAGGCTGTCCCGTAAATGTCCAGATTCCTCATTTTATAAAGAAAATAGCCGATGGAGATTTTGAGGGAGCTTATCAGGTTATTGCGGATACAAATGCTTTGCCTGCCATTTCCGGACGTGTCTGTCCTCAGGAATCTCAATGCGAATGCAAATGTGTACGCGGTATTAAAACCGAGCCGGTCGGAATCGGCAGACTGGAGCGATTTGCAGCCGATTATCATCGCAGACACGGCGAAGATAAGCTTGAAAAGCCAGCGTCAAACGGACATAAGGTTGCGGTCGTAGGCTCAGGTCCGTCCGGACTTACGTGCGCTGCGGATCTTGCCAAAATGGGTTATGAAGTTTCGGTTTTTGAGGCTTTTCATACGCCCGGAGGCGTGCTTGTATATGGAATTCCTGAATTTCGTCTGCCTAAGGATATAGTTGGCGGAGAGGTTGATAAGCTTAAAAAGCTCGGTGTAAATATCATGACTGATATGGTAATCGGAAAGGTTCTTTCTATCGATGATTTGATTGACGAAATGCATTTTGAAGCTGTTTTTATAGGAACGGGCGCAGGACTTCCCAAGTTTATGAATATTCCCGGAGAGGGACTCGCCGGAGTTTGTTCCGCTAACGAATATTTAACAAGAATCAACCTTATGAAGGGATATCTTCCTGATTATGATACGCCTGTTTTGCGCTCAAAGGCGGCGGCGATTGTCGGCGGAGGAAACGTCGCAATGGATGCATGTCGCTGTGCCATGAGGATAGGAGCGGAAAGGGTTTATATAATTTACCGGAGAAGCGAAGCGGAAATACCTGCCCGCGCTGAGGAAATCGAGCACGCAAAGGAAGAGGGCATAGAGTTTATGACGTTGTGTAATCCGGTAGAAATTATCGGTGGCAAAGATGCGGACGGAAAACCTACAGGACATGTTTCGGCAATTAAGTGTATACGGATGGAGCTGGGAGAACCTGATGCATCCGGCAGACGCAGTCCGGTTGAAATACCCGGAAGCGAGTTCACGCTTGATGTTGATACGGTTATAATGGCGCTTGGAACATCTCCTAATCCGCTGATACGTTCAACTACACCGGGACTTGAGGCCAATAAAAGAGGTTGCCTTGTTGTCGGTGAGGATACCGTTTCCACCACACGCGAAGGGGTATTTGCTGGAGGAGACGCTGTAACTGGTGCAGCTACCGTAATACTTGCAATGGGCGCAGGAAAAAAAGCAGCTTCTGCAATCGATGAGTACATTAAAACAAAAAAAGCTAAATAATAAATTTTTTTGAGAGACTTTTGTGAGACCATGGAAGAAAGTCTCTCTTTTTATATGTTTATATATATGATTTTTGTAATTGCAAGAATTGTGGTTTCTGTTGTTGTGTTGTTATAGCTGTTGTAGATGCTACAGTTGTTGTGGCTGTTTGTGAAATGAATGCTGCAGTTGCTGTGGATGCTGCAGTAGTCTGGCCGTTCTGTGAATGCTGCAGTAGTCTGGCCGTTCTGTGAATGCTGTAGTAGTCTGGCCGCTCTGTGAATGCTGTAGCTATTGTAGCTGTTGTAATTGCAGTAACTGATGTGACTATTGTGTCATCATCGAAATTTTATTTGCGGAAAAAATAAATTATATTACTCGAATGCTGATGTGTATAGATAGGAAATCATAAGAGGGTGAATATAAATAAACTGACAAATAAAGATGCAAAGCTGTAATATTTGTAAAATGCTATGCTTATCTTGAAATTTTCTTTATAGTATGGTATACTTTTAATTAACGGATGATGTAAATGATAATAGAAAAAAATCAGATATAGATGACTTAGAGAGGGGAAACCTAAATTGTATAGTTTAAAAAAGAAAAGTATTTTGCTTGTTGTACTCGCAATGGTATTTGTTTGTATTCCTGTTATCGAATATGTGGCTGTTAACGCTGAAAACAGTTACAGCTACGGAGATATAAACGGAGACGGAGATATTAATACAAAAGATATTGTTCGCTTGATGAAATATATTGCAGAAGATGGTGAGGGTATTGAAGCGTACAGTACCGATCTTAATGGTGACGATAGAACAGATGCAAGAGATTTGGTACGTTTAATGAAGTATATTGCGGATAAAGCTGTTGATTCGGACGATTCTGATTCTTCTGGCAGTTCTTCCGGTGATTCTGTGACTGCTGTTACGGATACTGAAGTGTCTGTGGATGAAACCGAACCCAGCGGAAATATTGAGGATTCCACCGGTGAAATGCAGAAGCAGGTTTTCGAGATAGTAAACCGTGAGCGAAACGCTAATGGGCTTTCATCTTTGCGCTATGCAACCGAAGCGCAGGCAGCTGCCGATACACGGGCAAAGGAAATTGTGACTTTGTTTGAGCATTCCAGACCGGACGGAAGATCCTGTTTCACCGCTCTTGAGGAAATCGGTATCAGCTTTATGGCGGCAGGAGAAAATATCGCAAAGGGGCAACCATCCGCTGAAAGCGTTATGAACAGTTGGATGAATTCGGCTGGTCATCGTGAGAATATCTTAAACAGCAACTATTCCGCTATTGCTGTAGGTTGCTATAAAAGCGGCAGCACCTATTATTGGGTACAGCTGTTTATCGGTTAATATAAAATAAACCTTTATGGATAATGTAACGCTATATCCGAACTTTTTAGCATTAATTAGTATTGTATGAATGATGTTTACGGGTAATGTTAGGGGCTTTATGTACTGTTAAGACATATATTTTTAAGATATATATTTTTACTGAAATCGGAGATATCGAACGAGAAAAACTTGAGAAGAGTCGGTTAGTCAGTGTTAAAAATATAGTGCGAAAGAGCTTATTGCTTAAAATTTGAGTGTGAACATCACCGGGATTACCGTCAAAAGAATAATAAGCTGAATATAAATTACATTACTAAAATGCTGATGATATAAATAAATGAATAAATGAAGACGCAAAACTGTAGTATTTGTAAAATGTCTTAATTATATTGAAAATGTTTTTGTAATATGATATACTTTATTTAATGAACAGAACATATTTTTTATAGAAATAAAGGTTTATTTTAAACTTAGAGAGGGGAAACGTAGAATTGTCTATTTTGAAGAAGAAAAACATCTTACTTGTTGTGCTTGCAGTAGTACTTGTTTGTATTCCGATTATCGGGTTTGCGGCTGTTAACGCTGAAAACAGTCACAGCTACGGAGATATAAACGGAGACGGAGATATCAATACAAAGGATATTGTGCGTCTGATGAAATATATTGCAAACAATGGGGAAGGCATTGAAGCATATGGTACCGACCTTAACAATGACAATGTAACAAACTCAAAGGATTTGGTGCGTCTGATGAAATATATTGCAAATGGAGGCAGTAATTCAGACGATTCTTCAGACGTCTCTTCCAGTGATTCTGTGACTACTGTACCCGATACTGAATCACCTGAGCCGGACAACTTCATAATCGAAGGTTATTTTGACGATGGTGACAAAAATGAGATTGTTGCTTTTGCCGACGACCAGATCTATGCTTTCAGCGGACTGAGAGGATTTTTTGGATATACTCCGGCTGAGACGGACGGTGGTATTTTGTTTGCAGACTCCGAATTGCTTGCAGATATTTTCGGCTTTGCCTATGAGCTCGATTCTGAAAACGGTACTTTCAGATATACATACGGGGATATCGAAATGATATTTAATATAAAAACCGGTGTACTTAACGTGGCAGGCAATGAATATGCGGAATGCCAGATTATTTCACGGGGAGAGAGGCTGCTTTGCTCGGTTGAATATTTTGCGGATTTGCTTGGTTATAAGGTGATACAGGAAAACGGTGATTACGATATTACTTATCTAACTGCCCAAGAAGAGCTTCTGACTGATGAAAAACGTGCGGAAGCCGAAGAACGTTTTGAGCTTTATCGTACGGTAGTATGTGATACAAGCGATGTGGAAGCTGAGCAGAATGGAGTAGGAAAATATGCAAAAACTGATTATGAGGATCGTCTTGTAGGTATTGCTTACTCTACTTGGTTTGAAAGTTTGAGCAAATGGGGAGAGGACAAAACATGGGATTTGCCTCTCGACGGAATATATCGTTCCAAAGACCGCGATGCCATTTACAGACATGGTAAGTTGCTTGCTGACGCCGGTGTGGATTTTGTATTTGTCGATTGGTCTAATAACACTTTCTATGAGCCTGATGTAAAGTATGTTTGGGCTATGGACATGATTGAGAGCTCTACTGACCTTCTTTTTGAAATATGGTCTGAAATTCCTAATGCCCCAAAAATCTGTATTATGGTGGGACCCGGACATATGCTGGGCAGGGATAATCCTATAGAGAGCGGACTTCATCAGAAAAAAGTAAATCAGGTTTATAATACTTATTTGAACAATCCGGAACATCCCGAATATGCGGATATGTATTTCAGTTATGAGGGAAAACCGCTTTTGATTTGTTATACAGGTACGCCAACTGAATATGGTGCGGATCCTTCATGGACAGACAGCCGGTTTACAGTTAGATGGTTGACAGGATATGTCGGGCAGCAAAATAAGCTTATTGCAGATAAAACTGATCTTCTTTCAGCAGGTTTTTGGAGTTGGGAGGAGAGAGGTACTCAGACATTTACCGTTTTGAATGGACGTGTTGAAGCGATTACATGTGTTGCAGCTTCACGCGGCGATGGAACTATTCCGGCATATACGCGGCAAAACGGCGCTACGCTTAAAAAACAGTTCCAGCGCGCAAATGATCTCGGTGCAGGAGTCGTTCTATTGTCCACATGGAATGAATGGATTCTCAGTGAACAAATTTCAGTTGAGGGATCAAAGGACTTAGAGCCGTCTGAACAGCTTGGTACATTTTATTATGACCTTATGACATGGCAGATTGCAAAGTATAAAGGTATTACGCTCGTTAAATAACTGACGTAATAATCTGCTGCGATTGTACTGTATTGTTGTTTAAAACTGAATAGCTGTTAGTTTTTCAGTTATTATTGACTTAAAGACTATATCAGGTTTTCAGACTCTTTTGTATAATAGAAATTCCGGCTTTGGAAATACCAAAGCCGGAATTTCTATTATTTTTACTTGTTTGTTAATAAATACTTAAGAAACACTTTTAATATAGATTTTTACAATGTACTGTGATATAATAAATTAACAGATTATACTTTCGTGCGTATACCTTAACTTTAGCTTTATGATATTATCTCACGAATCGCGCAAATTTTGTCGGCTATTGTAACAATATAGCTTTCCTTATGTCTCGGTGGCTTAATATTTACTGGAAACATATGCTTTTCGATTATGTCTCGTTCAATTTCTGACAGGTTAAAATCCCGCTCCGCATTGCGAAGGGCGGTACGAGCATGCGTAAAGCCGTGAAGTTTATGCATTGTACTGCGTTCGTGCCAGTCGTAGAGAAAGTAATCGTGAAGAAGTGCTCCTCTTACCATACTTTTAATGTCTGTGTGAATTCGAAAAGTCCGCGCGATGTTGATACTCATAAGAGCTACGGATACGGAATGTGAATAGCAGCTTATTCCTCCGTGCTGCATAAAATTTTTTTCACTTTGCATTCCCGATGACGAAATAATATCACCGGCATATTTTTCTATCAGTTTTTCCGCGGAGAGGTGTTCTTTATTCTTTTTGCATGTATTTATTTTCTTCGTATTTTTAATTAAATTTATAGAGACAGGTATCATATATTTATTATATACGCACTGTTACAGTTAATCAACGGACATAATTTTTTGTAAATGAAACTTAAGAAACGAATTTTTAATTTTACGTATAGTAGTAATGGATTTTTAAAATGATTGAAAATGAAAGCAAGGATCGTCGTTATAAAAGAACAAAATACGTTATACGCAGGGCATTTGAAGAATTAATTTCTGAAAAGGATGTAAATGATATAACAATTACAGAGATCGCGTCTGTTGCAAATATAAACAGAAAGACATTTTATGCGCATTATGACGGGATATATAAATTAATTGAAGAAATTGAAAATGAAATTACTGATGAATTTGATCTGGCAATTTCTGAAACAGATTTGGTGAATGATCCTTATGGGATATATAATGTATTTAGAATTATGACCGACATTGTCAATAAAAATATTGACTTTTATGCCGGACTTTTGGGTTCCGGACACAATAGTGTGCTTCGTGATAAGCTTATAGATATGCTTAAGCAGCGTGTGAAGGCTTCAATTTCTTCAAAATCTGATATTGAAGATACCAGACTCGATATCGCGCTTGACTATGTTCTTGCAGGGACAATAGAGGTATATGGAAAATGGTTCAAGCATGGCAAAAATATGTCTATTGAGCAGCTTTCCGAGATTGTAAAAAAAATTACCGAGTTTGGCGTCAATGGGCTTTTAAGCCATGAAGCTTAGATTATTTTTGTGAGTATACTTTTTAGCAACATTTTAAGACGGAAGGAGACCGCTGTTAAGATGGAATTATTTATTACAATTCTCGTTACGTTTTTTGCAGGTATGGGGGCCGGACTTGGAACAGGATTTGCCGGAATGAGTGCGGCGGCGGTTATTTCTCCCATGCTTATTACTTTTTTGCATATAGATCCTTATATTGCTGTAGGAATCGCACTTTCTTCCGATGTGCTTGCGAGTGCGGCTTCAGCCTATACTTATGGGAAAAACAAAAATATAGATATACGCAATGGTTTAGTCATGATGGTCAGCGTACTTTTATTTACCATTGTCGGAAGTTATATATCAAGTCTTATTCCATCGGTAGCAATGGGAAGTTTTTCAACCATTATGACACTTTTGCTCGGTATAAAGTTTATTGTTCGTCCTGTTATGACAACGAAAGAAACAATGGAGAACAAAAGCAAAAAAAAGAGGGCTCTGCAATCGTTATTGTGTGGGGTATTAATTGGTTTTATATGCGGTTTTGTAGGAGCCGGCGGCGGAATGATGATGCTTTTGATTTTGACAAGTGTTCTGGGGTATGAGCTTAAAACAGCTGTTGGCACATCGGTTTTTATTATGTCATTTACGGCGTTTACAGGTGCCGTTTCACATTTTGCTATCGGAAGCATGCCTGATGTTACCGTAACAATTCTTTGCATATTTTTTACTTTGGTTTGGGCGCAAATTGCGGCTCGTTATGCAAACAAAGCAAAACCGGAGACGTTAAATAGAGCAGTTGGAATTGTATTGGTTCTTCTGGGAGTGGTGATTGAAGTTTTCTCATTAGTATAATAGTATAATCAGTTTTGATAATGACATTTTGATATATGTCATATAAAAATCTCCGTTAATAAATAGGCCAAGCCGTATATAAAAACGGCATGGCCTATGATTATAACTAAAACCGAGACGTCTGCGTTTGTACTTAAAAAACTGTATTCAGATTTTCTCTTCAATTCTATCAACCATTTCACCGACATTTTTCATTTTGACGACTTCTTTCATACTAAATGATATATCGAAAGCATCTTCAATCGATGAAATAAGTGTAATATGTGTAAGCGATTCCCATCCGTCAATATCAGCTGCGGTTGTGGAGTCGTTTACTCGTATATCAGGATCGTCAAACACGTCACAAAAGACCTCATTAAGCTTTTTAAATATTTCTTCTCTGCTCATAATTTAGTTCCTTTCTTTACTATATAGCAAAATACGAAATTTCACGCCTTTATATGGCGGCCGATAATATCTTCACTATTTTTTATCTTTAATCGATAACAATTTTAATTGTGCTATTTTTGTTTTTATAATTTGTAAGATTAAGTATCCATTCTGTATTTTCATCTTTTTCACAGATTTTTGTAAATCCCATATCTGAATAAAAGTTTTTAACCATATTATTTTTCTGTGTTTTATAATAAAATCCGTGCAGATATTTAATTCCGTCCTTAGCCGATGCTGCCGCAATTTCATCCATCATTGCGTATTCCATGCCTCGTTTTAAAACTCTGCAGCTCATAAGCCAGAGTATAAGATCAAGCTGATCCGCCTTTTTCCTGCCGATTACCGCTGTGACGATTCCGTTATCACCGAATTTATCGGTCAATTTGCCGCAGCGGCATATATATTCGTCATTTTTTGCCATATCAGCTATTTCAGCTTCGGTAAAACGGCGTGTTGTAAGATTGAATTGGTTGGACTTATTGGTAAGCTGTGCGATTCTTGAAAGATATAACGGAATAAACGGTTTAATCTCAGCCGTCATTTCAAGCGACAAAAGATAGTCGCGATAGTTTTCAAAGCTTTTCTGGAGTTTTAACCGTTCCGCATTTGCTTTGTACATCTCGTTGCGCTTTAAATCTTCAGCGGAAAGCTCGGAAGCTTCAAAGAAACCGCTTCGGTCTATAGTAACAATATAATTTTCCGGTCTGTCTATGTTTGGGGATGCCACTTCTGGAATATTGCTCTGCACAATTGAACGTTCCGCTGGATTATCGTCTATAAATACAATACTTTCCGGAAGTATATTCAGCTCGGAAGCAATTTCGGATATATTTTTGTCTTTGTTTTCCCAATTTGCTTTGATGATTACAAAATCCTCCGGCCTGAGTGTTCCTTCCGGATGATTCAGACCCAAAAGTGCATTTTCAATATCATTTTTTGAGTTTATGCACAGCATAACGCCCCATGATTTTATTTCCTTTAGGTAACTCTGAAATTCAGAGTATACTTGTCCTACAGAAGTTTCGTGACCGATTTCAATTTCTTCCTGACCGTCGTCTCCGATTACTCCTCCCCAGAGCGTGTTGTCAAGATCTAATACGGCAGCTTTTTTATTTTTTCCGTAAACACTTTTAATAATATTTGAAAGGTTAAATGCGAAATACGGTATTGCCTCAAGGCACATGCAATATTTATACATATGCCAATAAAGAGGGTCTGACCACTTTTGAAGTCCGAAATCCGCACTAAGGTATTGTATATCATTTATAAAAAAAGAAGAATGGTTTTGTGCGTAAGAATAAAATTTCATATTCAGCCGTGCAATAAAGTTTGTCTTTCCGTGAATATCGTAAGCATCGCGGTTCCCGAGTGTTCGGTAATACGGCAATTCAAAGTTATTTTGAATGATAGGACAGCCGAATTTTGCACGCAGGGTATCCCACATAACGCAGAACTTATTATATTGCTCATTCAGAATAACAGTAATTTCATTTTCATTCATTTGCGGTTCTGGGAATTTCTCAATGTTGCGTGCAGATGTGTGAATAAATATTATATCCGGAGAAAAATTCTGCAGCTCACTTCCGAACATAGCGTCCTCGAAATACCTGCCGAATTCTGATTCATAAAATTCGGGACAGATGCCGTAATTCAACAGAAAAAGCTCCAGAATTTCTGTAATATCGTGTGTTGTAGATCCACCCAAAACCGCAATTTTCTTTTTTATATTATAAGTATACTGTTCTGTCAGTTCACGCTTTATCTTTTTTCGCTTTTTTAAAATTTCTGAAGGATTAAACGGATATGTAAGCATAGGGTGCATAGAAATCACATCCTTTTCATTAATGGGTAAAGTCCCGTTACAATACTTTCCTGCAGCAGTTTGGATTACCGCCGGAAAAAGTGGCAGTACATCGCCGTCTAAAGAGGCGAGCGTCTTTATGTTCGGACGTCTTTACATGCGAGCGTCTTTACATGCGAGTGCCTATACATGCGAACGCCTTTACATGCTGCCTTTACTACGTAGCGTCTTTACATGAAAACGCCTTTATATGCGAATGCCTTTACACGTGTTGACGTATTACAGACGCAGGCATTCCGCTTTCAGTTATAACACCGTAATTTGCTGACACCCATATTATACATCCTTTTATTCAAACGGTCAATAAGCTGGACGGAAAGTAAACAAGGAATTTCAGTCTATTATTGACATATGCTCACAATAATGATAAAATGATTTAAAGAGGTGATTTTTTTGGCAAGGCCTGAAAAGCGAAGATGCATATGCTCTATGCCGCTTTATCGTAAATTCAAACCTGAATGCGGAGAAAGCAGCGAAAAAGAATTGCTTTCTTTTGATGAATATGAGGTTTTTCGACTTTTGAATTTGGAGAAAAAAACCCAGAATGAATGTGCAGAAAGAATGCAGATATCGCGGTCTACCGTTTCCAGAATATACGATAGTGCGGGAGAGAAAATAGCCCGAGCTCTTGTTCTGGGTAGAAAACTTGTTATTGACGGGGGCGATGTTATGGTATGTGAAAAAATGCGTCCCGAATGTATAGGAGAAAAGCATTGCTGTCACATCGGTAGGGACTTTGAAATAAAATAATAAAATATATTTCAGAAAATTTTTATAGCCGTAATATGCGGCAGAACGGAGATTGTCATGAAGGTACTTATAATAGGAGGAGTGGCAGCCGGAACTAAGGCGGCTGCAAAGCTTAAGCGACGTAACCAGAATGTGGATGTGACAATTATTACGAAGGCAGATGAAATTTCATATGCAGGATGCGGATTGCCTTATTATGTTGGCGATATTATTGAAAACCGCGATGATCTTATTGTAAATTCACCGGAAAAATACTCGGCGCTTACCGGTGTTCAAGTACTTACGGGCAGAGAGGCGGTATCTCTTGACAGTGATTCCAGAACAGTAGCTGCGCGCAATCTTTTAAACGGAGAATCCGAAACTTATTCTTATGATGAGCTTATTATTGCCGTTGGCGCGTCCGCAGTTCTTCCTCAGATCGAAGGAATTTCACTTCCCGGAGTTTTTAAAATGCGTACTCCGGATGATGCTGAGGAAATTCGTTCGTACATTGAGCGTGTTTCGGTAAAGAAAGCGGTTATAATCGGAGCCGGATTTATCGGACTTGAGGTAGCTGATAATCTGTTTGAAAAAGGAATACAGATAACAGTCATTGATTCTGCCGATCAAATTCTTCCCGGAGTACTTGACAGTGAACTTGCCGACTATGTGCGCCGGTCTCTTGCGAAAAAGGGAATAAGATTTATTACTGGAGTAAGGGTAGACAGAATTGTCGGAGCCAACAGAGCAGAGGGAGTTTCTACTTCTTATGGTATACTTGATGCTGATATCGTTGTTTCCGCGGCTGGAATCAGACCGAATACTGATTTTTTGAAAAACTGCGGTATTGAAATGGACAGAGGAGTTATAAAGACAGACGCTCAGTTGAAGACAAATTTACCTCATGTTTATGCGGCGGGAGACTGCGCGATGGTTACTAACAGAATAACCGGCATGGCGCAATGGTCACCGATGGGATCGTCTGCAAATATGGAGGCAAGAACTCTTGCGCAGCTTCTGACAGGTATGGACAAGCACTATCCGGGTGTATTGGGAACTGGCGTTGTAAAGCTGCCCGGCTTAAACTGCGGAAGAACAGGACTGGGCGAGATGCAGGTTGCAAAAGCTGGTTTTAATGTTGAAACCGCTTTGGCTGTGACTGACGATAAGGCTCATTATTATCCGGATTCATCCTTTTTTATTACCAAGCTCATAGCTGATAAAAACACGCATAAGCTTCTCGGAGCTCAGGTTATAGGTCCCGGTGCTGTAGATAAAATGATTGATATTGCAGTGACCGGCATAAATTTAGGTGCCCGTATCGAAGATTTTGAAAATGCTGACTATGCTTATGCACCTCCGTTTTCAACTGCAATTCACCCGTTTGTCCAGGCGGCGCTTATTCTCATGAACAAGCTTGACGGAGATCTTGATTCTTTCACTCCGGCGCAATATGCGGCGGGCGAAGCGGAGGGATACCGGGTTATAGACGTTGCTCCTTCTCCGTCGCTGCGCGGCGCGGAATGGATTGATTTGACAAAGGTGGACGGACCTGTTGACGGCTTGCCCAAGGATGAGAAGCTTTTGCTCGTATGCGTTAAAGGAAAACGCGGATATTTCCTTCAAAGACGTCTGAAGGCTTACGGATATACAAATACGAAGGTTCTTGAAGGAGCTGCGTTTGTAAATCAGGTGAAAATTAAAAATGCAGGCGTTGCGGTAGCGCCTTCTGATATAGCGCGTGTAAAAGCTCTCGGATTTTTACACGATAAGAATACTCCCGATAAGTTTAATTGCCGGGTTATTACCCGAAATGGCAAAATCACTTCCGCGGAAAGCAAAGCGATTTCCGAAGCGGCAGAAAAATTCGGCTCAGGAGAATTGGCTATGACTTCACGCATGACAATTGAGATTCAGGGAGTTCCTTATGATAATATAGACGGTATCAGAGAATTTCTTGCGGAACATGGCCTTGAAACCGGTGGAACAGGATCCAAAGTTCGGCCGGTTGTTTCATGCAAAGGTACGACTTGTCAGTATGGACTTATAGATACGTTTGCTATGTCAGAGGAAATTCACGAAAGATTTTACCACGGCTACTATGATGTAAAGCTTCCTCATAAATTTAAGATAGCAGTCGGAGGATGTCCGAATAACTGCGTTAAGCCCGATTTGAACGATCTCGGAATAATAGGACAGCGTATTCCGGAAATTGATTTTTCGAAGTGCCGCGGATGTAGAATATGTCAGATAGAAAAAGCATGTCCTGTTAGTGCGGCAAAACTTTCCGACGGACTTATACATATAGACAATGCAGGCTGCAATCATTGCGGGCGCTGCGTCGGAAAATGTCCGTTCGGAGCCGTGGCTGGCGGAGCAAACGGATACAAAATTTATATAGGAGGCCGGTGGGGGAAAAAGACTGCAATGGCTCATTCGCTTGATAAAATATTCACTGATAAAGAAGAGGTTCTCTCTGTTGTTGAAAAAGCGATTCTTCTTTTCAGAGAGCAGGGAATAACCGGAGAGCGTTTTGCCGATACTGTATCAAGACTTGGCTTTGAAAATGTGCAGTCTCAGCTTTTAGGTGACGCGCTGTTAGAAAGAAAACAGGAAAATATAGCAGCGGAAAAGCATCTTAAAGGAGGTGCTACATGCTGAAACGGAGGATAAAGTTTATGCGGAACAATTTTATAACTGACATTGTCAAAATGCTCATGTTGCCTGTACTTTTTTGCTTTATTCTATCTTCCTGCCGCACATCCTCGGATATTGTATCTGAGGAATCTTCCGCTGATATAACCGCTGATTTTGATGTATCAGAATCTGTGGTTTTGTATCCGTATACTTTTGAAGACAGTTCAGGAAACAGCGTTACTCTCAGAGAAAAACCAAAGAGACCGGCTGTACTGTTTTCATCCTTTGCCGATGTATGGAGACTTTCGGGAGGTGAATGCTATATAACTGTCGGAGAGTCGGAAGAACGTGGTTATGCGGAAGAAAATACATTGTTTGTTGATTCGGGAGCTGGAAAGACGATCGATAACGAGCTTCTTATTTCATACGAGCCGGATTTTGTAATAGTGTCTGCGGACATTCCGGCTCAGGCGGAAACCGCTGAGCTTTTAAGATCTTACGGAATTCCGTGCGCTGAAATGCGTGTTGAATCGTTTTCCGATTATTTGTACATGCTTAAAATATGTACTGATATAAATGAGGTACCGGAAGCTTTTACAGAATACGGAACTAATCTCAGCTATAGAATTGACGATATTTTTTCAAAGCTTCCGGAGTCGAACGAACAAAAACGTATTTTGTTTATACGTTCGGGGTCATCCGCAAGTTCGGCAAAGGCAAAAACAGCGGACAAGCATTTTGCAGCCTGCATGCTTGAGGAGCTTGGAGCTTACAATATAGCTGACAACGCAGAAATACTTTTAGACGGTTTGAGTATAGAAGAAATTCTAAATGAAGATCCGGACATGATTTTTGTTGTGACAATGGGAGATGAAGAGGCTGCAAAAGTTTATATGGACAGCGTTTTTGAAAGTCCGGCATGGCAGAGTCTTTCCGCAGTTAAGAATCAAAAATATTATTATCTGCCTAAGGACTTATTCCAGTATAAACCAAATGCAAAGTGGTACGATGCATATCTTTATCTCGCGGAGCTTCTATATCCCGACGTCTATAAATCATATTGAACAACAGATACGTCAAAGGTGATATAAGCTTACAATGTTAAAGAGATTAAAAAACGGCGGAGTATATAATTCTGGGAGTTGTATTCTGATTCTTACCGGTTTTCTCATACTTTCTGTACTCGCTGCAGTCAGAATAGGCAGCGCTTCTTTAAGCTGGCCTCAGTTTTTTGGCGGATTGTTCCGTGCTGACGGCTATGCAGTTCAGGCTGCTATAATATACGGCGTTAGGTTACCTCGTATTTGCGGCGCTGTAGTTGCTGGGATGGGATTGTCTGTTTCGGGCGTAATTTTACAGAGTATAACCGGAAACGAACTTGCGGCACCGAATATTATCGGTGTAAATGCGGGAGCGGGATTTGCCGTGATATTGATTCTTGCGATGTTTCCAGATATGGCGGTTATCTCGCCTGTTTTTGCTTTCTGCGGCGCTTTTTTTACCACTGTTATAATTCTTGCCGTGGCCGCAAAAACAGGAGGTTCAAATTCAAATGTTATACTTACCGGAGTGGCTTTTACTGCGCTCCTAAATGCCGGAATTTCCTTTATATCTATGTTGGATTCGGATGTTCTTGCAAGTTACAGTTATTTTTCGGTCGGTGGGTTGTCCGGAGTACGTCTGAGGGAACTTGTTTTTCCGATTGGACTTATAATCGTATCATTTTTATTTGCTCTTCTGCTTAGTCCGCGCATTGATACGCTTGCTCTTGGAGACGGAGCCGCAGCTGCGCTCGGAATAAATGTTAGGGCGCTTCGTATCATATGTGTTATGATTGCCAGCGCGTGTGCGGCTTCTGCTGTAAGTTTTGTCGGACTTCTTGGTTTTGTCGGTCTTATTGTACCGCATATTTCACGGACTTTTGTGGGATCGTCCATGAGAAAGCTTCTTCCTGTTGCTGCAATTATGGGTTCAACGCTTGTTGTAATTGCCGATTTGATTGGCAGGACTTTGTTTGCTCCGACAGAAATACCTGTGGGCATTGTAATGGCAATGATCGGTGCGCCGTTTTTTTTCTGGCTTTTGCTTAGGAAAAATACAGTTTATTAGCTCCATCGGGAGGGAAGAACAGTGCTTAAATTTGAGAATATTACCGTATGCCATGGCAATCACACTGTATTCAGCGAAATCGATTTTTGTCTGCGTCCTCATAGGCTTACAGCGGTATTGGGAAAAAACGGATGCGGAAAGTCTACGCTCGTTTCGTGCATAACAGGACAGGTTAGATATACAGGAGATATTTTGCTGTCTGATCGACCGCTTCGTTTTATGTCTCACCGTGCGCGGGCGGAACAGATTGCTGTTCTTCCTCAATTGCTTCAGCCGGTGCCTCTAACGGTGTACCAGCTTGTGAGCCTTGGAAGAAATCCTTATCTTGATTTTGCCGGAAGACTGTCTCAAACAGACCGGATTAGAATCGAAGAAGCAATAGCATTGACGGGTATTGAGGAACTTCGTGATAAAAGAGCAGATCTGCTGTCTGGCGGAGAACTCCGAAAAGCGTATCTGGCAATGATTCTCGCTCAGAATACAAGAATAGTGGTTCTTGATGAGCCGGATGCATATTTGGATATGGAAAACGAGACTGAGCTTGTAAAAATTCTCAACAAGCTTAAAACCCTGCATAAGAAAACTCTTATGGTAGTTATGCACGATCTTACAAGAGCGGCTGAAATTTCGGATGATATATTGATAATAGATGGAGGTAAAAAGTATTTTTACGGAAGCCGGGAAGAATGTCTGAAAACCGGAGCCATTGAAAACTGTTTTAATGTCCGAAGAACAACGTATGAAAAGGACGGCGAGCTTTTTCCAATCTTTTATTGATACTTTTTTGCTTCGGTATACCCGGCATGCCTTAGCTTCTTTCCCAATTTTTATGTGTATAGTAAAACGAAAAGAGAAGGTGTACTATGGAAAAATCAATCGGCACATATAATGAAAAAACAGTACACAGTGTCCTTAAAGCTTTATTTGAACCGGATAAATCTTTTCACGAGGTCAAATATAAGGGTTTAATTGCCGATATAAAAAGGGACAATAACATAACTGAAATACAGTCTGCACAGTTCATAAGGCTCCGGGAAAAAATACCTGTTTTCACTGAGGAGGACGAACTGACGGTCGTATATCCGATACCGCGCATAAAAAAGATTATACGCATAGATACGAAGAGTGGGAAAATAAGCAAGCCAAGGGTATCTCCGAAAAAGGGAACTGTATATGACATATTTACGGAGCTGTACGGAATAAGGGATTTACTTTGTAATCCACGGTTGCATTTCCGTGCAGTTTTGCTTGATATAACTGAGTACAGATACATATCGGAAATAAAGGGATCGAGGAAAAAAGTAAGACGTGCCGACAGAATCCCGTTCACTGTAGCGGAGATTATAGAACTTCGGAATCCCTGCGATGCAGAGAATTTAATACCCGCTGTGCTGAACAGGGAGTTTACATCTAAGGATTTTGCGAAAGCTGCAGGAATATCAGAACAGAGAGCGCGTACAGTTATATTAGTTATGAGGACACTTGGAATTTTGAAGATATGCGGAAAGCTTGGTAGATTTAATCTGTATGTCCGTACAGGAGGCTCATATATAAAAAAGCTGACATCAATTTGGAGCACGCCCACAAGGAAGTAATTTAATTCTTGCTGCAGGGCAACGTGACAATTGATATTGCTATGGCTATGATTTCCTGCTTTTTCTTTCTCGTTCAATTGTCTGCTTTGTCCTGCTCGTAGGTATTTACCATTTTACGGTCCGTCTTAACTCTCTCCGTCAGTTCTTTCTTTTACGCTTCATACTTGTCGGATAACTTCAAAGCCGTTCGTGAGAAATTGCTTCGGAAAACACCGTCGTCGTTGAAAAAGCTTGGGTTGGGGCAAACGCTGTCTGTATTGTACTTAAAAAGGATTTTCTTTTGAGACGAGATTTGTCAAGGAGTGTTTTTGCAAAGCAGTGTGCAATTCGCATTGACAAGCAGCAAAAAGAACGCTATAATAATGTCGTTATCGATAATGATGTTATTATTTAGGCGCAGAGGAGTGAAGACATGGCCAATAGGGATCATTCCCTGG
>CAJLCI010000016.1 GCA_905205065.1 uncultured Eubacteriales bacterium
TTTATTTTTATCTGTTTACTCCAGCTCAAAAGCTCCTGTATACAGCTGATAATAGGTGCCTTTCTCGGCAATCAGTTTATCGTGGTTTCCTCTTTCGATTATACGTCCGTGGTCAAGCACCATGATAACGTCCGAATTCATAACGGTTGACAGTCTGTGCGCGATTACAAAAACCGTCCTTCCCTCCATGAGCTTATCCATCCCGCGTGAAACAATCGCTTCGGTGCGAGTATCTATTGAAGAGGTTGCCTCGTCAAGAATCATAACAGGAGGATCTGCTACGGCCGCGCGGGCGATAGCGATAAGCTGTCGCTGGCCTTGGGAGAGATTGGCTCCGTTATTGGACAGTTCGGTATCGTATCCCTTGGGCAGACGCTTTATAAAGTCATCCGCGCCTGCAAGTTCCGCCGCTGCCCGGCACTGCTCGTCGGTCGCGTCGAGATTTCCGTATCTGATATTATCCATTACAGTACCGGTAAAGAGATTGGTGTCCTGAAGAACAATTCCAAGCGAACGGCGGAGATCGGCCTTTTTAATCTTGGAGACGTTTATTCCGTCGTAGCGTATTTTGCCGTCCGCGATATCGTAAAAGCGGTTTATGAGGTTTGTAATTGTTGTCTTTCCGGCTCCGGTGGCTCCGACAAAAGCTATTTTCTGTCCCGGCTCAGCATATACCGAAACATCGTGGAGAACGTCCTTGCCCGGTACGTATCCGAAATCGACTTCGGTCATCCGTACATCTCCGCGCAGAAGCGTATAGGTAACCGTTCCGTCGCCGTGCGGGTGCTTCCATGCCCATGTGCCCGTATGCTCCGGGGTTTCGGTAATTTCTCCGTTATCTCCAAGCTTTGCATTTACAAGCGTAACATATCCGTCGTCCGTTTCCGGAGCTTCATCCATAAGCGAAAAGATTCGCTCTGCTCCGGCAAGTCCCATGACAATGGAATTGATTTGCTGCGAAAGCTGATTTACGTTTCCCGTGAACTGCTTTGTCATTGAGAGAAATGGAACAAGAATATCAACCGATAATACTCCGATTGTACCCGCGGCTATGCAGGAAACAGAGATATTCGGTATTTTGGAAAGGATGAATATTCCTCCGAGCATTGCGCTCATAACGTAAAGAATATTTCCTATATTCATGATAATCGGGCCGAGCGCGTTTGCGTAGGCGTGCGCCTTATAGCTGTCATGATAAAGCCGGTCATTGATTTCTTCAAAGCCTTCCTTTGCTTTCTTTTCGTGAGAAAAAACCTTGATGACCTTCTGACCGTTCATCATTTCCTGTATATATCCTTCCGCGCTTCCGATTGAACGCTGCTGCCGTATAAAATATTTTGCCGAGCTCCCGCCGATTTTTCCTGATACAAAAATCATGGCGGCAACACCGACCGCGACTATAAGCGTCATCCAAACGCTGTACCAGATCATGATTCCGAGGACGGCAGCTACTATGACAATTGACTGCAGAAGCTGGGGAAGCGACTGTGAGACAAGCTGACGCAGGGTATCTATATCGTTTGTATAGTAGCTCATAATGTCGCCGTGCTTGTGCGTGTCAAAGTATCCGATCGGCAGATTCTGCATACCGTCGAACATTCTGCACCTGAGCTTGCTTAAGAAGCCCTGCGTTATAACCGCCATAAGCTGAGAGTAGATTGTCATGGATATAATTGATAAAATATAGAGTACAATAAGCGCGATAATCAGCGGAATGATTTTGCCGCTTGCTTCCGACCAGTCTATTCCCGCGGCGCCTGATGAAAGACCGTTTTCAAGGCATTCTGTGACCACGGCCAATATTTTCTGTACAAAGATTGACGGAACTGCGTTGACAATCGCAGAAAAAACGATGCAAAACGCTGTAAACGGAATCAGTTTCGGATAGCTTTCGTAGAGTATTTTGATAATTCGCCTGAAGGTGTGTATGCTTATGCCCGATTTAGCTTTGGGGCTGTCAGGGATATTATTTTTATTTTTCTTTTTCACTGATGTATCTTTCCTTTCTGCCTTTCGCATTTTTGCGGCAGGCCGTATGTCTGCGCCACGCGGCTCAGTAATTGGAGGAGCAATATATTATTTATATAATTCATTTTATTTATTCATATTATTCAGACTCTTCGCTTCCTCTTGTCTGCTGTTCGTAAATTTCACGGTAGATGTCGCTGGACCGCATCAGCTCGTCGTGTGTTCCCGCAGCGGATATACTGCCGCCTTCCATTACGATTATAAGATCGGAATCCATTACCGAGCTTACGCGCTGGGCAATAATGAGCTTGGTTGTTTCCGGAATATATTTTTTGAATTCAGAACGTATAAGAGCGTCTGTCTTAGTGTCTACGGCGCTTGTAGAGTCGTCGAGTATCAGAATTTTTGGTCTTCTGAGAAGTGCGCGGGCTATGCAGAGCCTTTGTTTTTGTCCTCCGGATACGTTTGTTCCGCCCTGCTCTATAAAGGTGTCGTAACCGTCGGGAAAGCTTTTTACGAAGCTGTCCGCCTGAGCTATGCGGCAGACCTCGTCAAGCTCTTCATCAGTCGCGTTTTCGTTTCCCCATCTCAGATTTTCGCGTATTGTTCCGGAAAAGAGCATGTTTTTCTGAAGTACCATAGCGACCTGTCCGCGCAGTGTGTCAAGGTCGTATTTTCTGACGTCAACGCCGCCGACGGATACGGTTCCGGCAGTCGCGTCATAAAGTCGGGGAATCAGCTGTACAAGCGAAGATTTGCTCGATCCTGTTCCGCCGAGAATTCCTACGGTCATTCCGGATTTTATGTGAAGATTTATATCGGACAGAGCATATCTTTCTGCGCCTTCAGAATATGAAAAGCTTACCCCGTCGAAATCCACGGAACCGTCCTTTACTTCAAAAACCGGATTTTCCGGCTCTGAAAGAGACGACTGTTCGTCAAGCACCTCGGAGATACGCTTGATAGATTCGCCTGACATGGTGAGCATAACGTAAACCATCGAAAGCATCATGAGCTGTATGAGAATCTGCATGCCGTAGTTCAGCATGGCGGAGATTTCACCTACTCCTATTACCGTTCCGCTGTAGCGAAGGATCAATTTTGAACCGACAAGGAGTATAAACACCATGTTAAAATATACGCATATTTGCATCAGCGGCATATCAAACGCCACGATACGCTCGGCCTTTGTAAAATCGGCCTGTATGTTTTCGGCGGCGCTTCCGAACTTTTTCTTTTCGTATTCCTCTCTGGCAAAGCCCTTTACTACGCGCATACCGCGCACATTTTCTTCGATCGATTCGTTAAGCTTGTCATATTTGCGGAAAACGGCGCGAAAAGCCGGCATTGCCTTATGAGCTATAAGCAAAAGACCGAACACAAGTACGGGAATTATTATTACAAAGGATGTGGCAAGCGCTCCTCCCATAATAAAGGCCATGACTACGGAGAAAATAAGCATCAGCGGCGCGCGTACCGCTGTGCGTATCAGCATCATGTACGCCATCTGTACATTTGTGACATCGGTTGTCATTCTTGTCACGAGAGACGAGGAAGAGAACCGGTCGATATTTTGAAAGGCAAATTCCTGTACTCTGGAAAAAACATCCGAACGTATATTCTTGGCAAAACCAGATGATGCCTTTGAACACGTAAGTCCGGCGGCTCCTCCGAAACACAGAGACAGCATAGCCATCAGTATCAGAATTATTCCGAGCACCGCCACCTGATTCATGCCTATGCCGGCTTGAATCCCGTTTATGAGGTTTGCGGTGATAAACGGAATCAGTGTTTCGATGACTGCTTCACCAATGATAAAAATAAGTGTAAGAACGGTTGGTTTTTTGTATTCTCTCAGACATTTTAATAATCGTAACATTGTTGTACTATCATCCTTTCTTACTTTTTTATATGTATAATTTACAAACTGCAATTTAAATTGCATCTGAGTATGCAAGTATGCAAGCGCGTGGAAAGTGTGAAAGAAGTATACCGCAGTTTTCGGATTTATTTATTGGTATGCGGATTTCCCGTTTTTTGTATTAGGTACAGTTTCATTCAAGTATATTTGTCGTGATGAAATCTACTCCCATTTGTACGAGTCTTTCGGCGTCGTCTTTATTGTCGCATGTCCAGCAGTTTATCTTTATTTTATTTGAATGAAGCTTATCTATAATTTCTTTTGTAAGGACATTATAGGCAATGTCGAGATCAATACCGTTGTCGGAGAGGGATTTTACAGTTTCATCTGTGACCTTCTCCCATGAAAGCCACTGAACCTCATTTTGGGGAAGAAGCCTCCGCACGGCCGTGCAGTTTTCCCAGATAAACGAAATGAATATTACGTTTTCTATGTACTCCTCGCTCCTTATTTCTTCGATTATGATTCTGATATCTTCTTCGGAAAAAGAGTTTTTAAGCTCCAGAACGCATTTTTTGCAGTATTTTTTACATATCTTTATATAATCGATTAAAAGCGGTATTCTGATATCCCGTCTGTTTTTGCTTCCGTCAATGTCGGGAAGAACAATATTTTCAACAGATGAAAAATTGTTTTCTTCAACGTTTATATCATTTTCTCCGAGACTTATCCTCTCTGTATTATGGTCATGAATAATGATAAATTTTCCGTCTTTTGTTTTGTGAATGTCAGTTTCAATTCCGAAATAACTTCTGTTTCCCGCCGCGACAAACGCGGGATATGTATTTTCTCTTTCAAGTCCGCTTAATCCCCGGTGCGCAATTATTTTGACCGAGTCTGATTTTATTTTTATGGTGTTCATATAAATCTCCGTTCTGCCTTTACTGCATAAAAAAATAATCTAATGTGCAAGGCATTTTCAATAGTGCAGGGCATTAGCAATAGTGTAGGGCATTTGCAATACTGCCTTATTCATTTTTATTCTTGAGATAAATAAAAACCAACCGCGTATGCAGTCGGTTTTTATACTCTGTTTTGCACAGAGAAGGGAATAAAACTTTTTGCTAAAGTGCAAAAAAGTTTCCAATAGTTATATAGGAACAATCAGGACGGCAGCAAATATGTACCGCGAACCGGCTGTTCCTCTCGAACCGGTCACACTTCCGGGCGACAAACAAATACCGCGTACCGGATGTCCTTCTTCAGTAAGAACAATCCAAACAGCGAGCGGACACCGCATAATGGCGCTCATGACATACTGTAACTGTAAGTAACAGTCCGTTCAGCGAATAAACGCTGCGTAATGGCTTTTTCTGCCGGAACGGAACGATTCGCGCGGCGACGGACACTGTAGATTAGTTCATCTGCATTATGGTGGAGACAGCTGGAATCGAACCAGCGACCTCATGCATGTCAAGCATGCACTCTAACCAGCTGAGCTATGCCTCCTTATAAATCCGTATAAAATTATAAGTTTTTAACTGTCTTTAAACATAAGTATAGCATAAAATAATTATTTTGACAAGATGGTATAATATACAATATTGATGTATAAATGACGCGCTATAATGTGAATTTTGCGTATTATAAAAATTTGCAATTTTGCCCTGTATTTTAATATTAATTATTCATATAATGAAATATGAATATTTGTAAAGGTGTGGTCATAGCTATGATTGAAATAAAGCTTTTGGTAAATGATATTGATTATGAAAAAACAGCGGAAACACTTCTTCCTGCGCTTGCAGAGCATATGAGGGAAAACGGCGGGGCGCTTTCGGCGCTTTCCGGACTTTTTTCAATGCCGGGCTCATTCGGAACATTGTCTGCAAAAGCGATATTATCGAAAATGTCGCCTTCGAGCAAGGATGAGCTTATCGCCAAATGCCTTCTTGAAAATAAGGATAAACTTATCTCTATGCTGGAAACAGCCGCATCTGATAACGGACTTGTATTTAAGGTAAAGAACGCTGAGGTAAAAGCAGTTAAATGATAAAATAATGAACGGCAAAGCTGATTACATCCCGTCATTACTGCAGAACCCGATACGGCTGTTTCGCCGTTTAAATACTTATCCCTTTTCCGCCGATACCGTCCGGTGATATGCCGTTAACGCGCGACAGCTGATAACAGATAATAACTGATAATAACAAATAATAACGAACAATGATAGATAATGACAGATAATGACAGATAATGTATGATGGAAATAATATCTATGGATTTGTTCCCTTTTTACAGCCAAACTTAAATACGAAGCATAAATCTGAAATTCAGATTTTCAGATGAAGCTTTGGCTTTTTGAATGAAATGAATCGTCGCTGAAAATGACAGATGATTTAATTTACGAAAGGTGGACAGTCAAAATGCCGGATTTGGAATTGCCTCTTGGATTTGGAATGGCTCTTGCGCAGAATGAAGCCGCGATGCATAAATTTGAGTCTTTATCGCACGATGAAAAGGACAGTATAATATGTAAAGCCAAAAATGCAAAATCAAAAGCGGAAATGCATTCGCTCGTAAACAGTTTGGTTTAACTCCTTATGTTAAATATGTTAAATCTATGCTGAGGGTTAATATGTTAAACGGCGTATATTGATTATTTTTTCGGCGGGGCCTTTTTGGCTTCGCCGAAATTTTAAATAAAGCAGATAATCGATTTTATTATGGTATCGGCGCAGATAAGCGCAATTCCGGCATACGATATATAATTGAGAATGGTACTGTGCTTTTTGTAATAACTTAAAATATGCGGCTCCGCGAAGAGGAGAAACGCCAGTCCGAGCATTCCCCATACAAGCGAGTACGAAAGCGAAATCCGTTTTCCTATTGAGAACGGAAGCTCGGTGTAATCCCAGAGAATTTGATTGTATACGTGTTCAAAAAAGAAGGAGATAAAATATTCAAGGACAGATGTCAATATGAAAACCTTGAGGAATGCCGTTAATTTATTTTTTGAACCGCAAAGAAAAACTACGATTATTGCTCCGAATCCGTATATGGGGCAATAGGGACCTAACAAAAAACCCGGAATAAACAGGCTGTGCGTTACCGCCGATCTGTATATTACTTCAAGAATCCAGCCAAACACACTGCAGATAATGAAAACGAAGCCGGCATATTTGATTTTTGAAGATATATCATTTTCCAATTTTTCCTGCAATGCTGTCAGCCTCCAGTTTAATGAATAAAATCGTATTTCGGTATCTCAGCGGCAGAATATTTCAGCGATTAAACTGCCTGTTCTCTAAATTCAGTCTGAAATACCAGCCGAGATTCCGACTAAACTATATTATATTAAATTTAGGATTAAAAGTAAATAGAATAAATAAAAAATATTAAAAATTAAGAAAAATTAAGAATTTCGGGAATTTTGTGGTTTGTATGAAAAACAATATTTGTCCGTCCGGTCAAATAGTACGTGAGGCCGCGTATGCTGCGGCGGCTGCAAAGCTTGAGAGGATGTGGAGACTTTGGAGTTTGCCGGGGCTGTGAAGACTGCGGACACCGCAGGTAATGAGGAATTTGCAGAAATTGAGAATAATGCGGCGAAGGCGGAGAATGCGGGGATACCGCAAAGATAGAAAAACGGCAAAGCTGCAGTTATGCGTGCTTTGCCGGGAAAATATTTCTATTATTTTTTAAGCTTCCGATATTTTTTAAGTTTCCAACTATTTTACAGGTTCGGCTGATTGAAAGCGCTGCCGTTTTTTCTGTTTTCTGATTAAGCTTTCAGACATTTGTTCAGACTGATTTTACAGTTTCGGTTAATTAAAGCGAAACTGACGTTTTTTGTTTTTTCTGAAGCTTTTGGATATTGTTCAGCCCAGATTGGGATACTTATATCTGCGGAGCATCTCGCTCTTTCTGCGGCTTGCAGAGCACAGTATATTAACAAAAGCCATGACAGCGGTTAAAACCGCGGCAATTAATATATTTATGCACAGTGCGTTCAGCACTGTTTTTTCAAGGCATGCTGTAATCGCGGAATAGCCGAGATAGGTTGACAGGAACGATGAAATAGGCTTTACTATATTTACAAACAGTATTGCCGATGACGATAACAGGATGTTAGTTATCAGCGCAACGATGATATATTTAGTCGGATGCGCGGAATGCTGTCTGATGCTGTTTGAGAGAATGAGAAGAAAAGTGATCAGCGCTGTCAGCGCAGAGAATACAAAAACTGTCTGCATCATTTTTTCCGCTACCGAAATATACGGTGCGATCTTAGGAATAACCGAGGTATAGGGAAGTCCTGTATTTTCACGGTATATCTGCCGTACATTCTCCACAACGGAAATAATTGCGGGATCGTCGGCTTCTATATCGGTGTAACCCTGTTCTTTTGCGCTTTTGACTACGGCGTCGGTTATTCCCTCAATATATTTATTTTCAATTGAAACAATATAATCATCGGTAATATCGGATTCGGTGTTATACAGTGCATAAAAATCGCGGTTAAATGAAAGCCAGAAGTTTTCCGGCGTTACCGTCTCTATAAAATTTTCGTCTACTCCGGAATTTAAAAATGCCTGTTTCAGCTTAGTGTTCAGATTATCCCGGTATATCTCTTCAATTCCGTAATTTCTCAGCATATCCGACATATACGGCGCTTTGAGCGCGGTAATGCACAATATGCCCGAAATCGACGCGGTGAAAAAAAGCAGTGAGAACAGAAACGCAAGTATAATATTAATGGTTTTATACAGCTTCATTTTTTATACGTTCGTCCTTTCTTTCAGCAGTTTTATTCCTTTATAAGGATAGGACCTGAAACAAAATCCGCATATACAAAATATCGTTCGTCAACAGATATTATTGTGTTGAAAGGATAACAGGTGTATAAAACTATGCTGTTGTCTGTTTTTGTCGGGTCATATGCTGTCGGATCTGTGGCCTTTTTAACAACAGTTTCGGTTATTTTATAGGTATACGTGCCGTATGTTGTTTCGATTTTTATAAGGTCGCCTATCTGCGCCGATCCGAGAGTGCTGAAAAACGAGGCGCAGTGTCCCGCTATAAGAGATACTCCTCCCGCGCCCGGAAGGTTGCTGCCGTCATAAAGCTCCGCTCCGCGGTCAAGATTATAATCGCTGTCTCCGAAATACAAATCGCAGTTTATATCGGTGTTTTCTACGGAAATGATTCCCATTTTCTTGTTTTGGGCAGGATGAGTAATTTCAGATATATAAACGTCGCCCTCTTCGGCACTGGATATGGTTATCTCATCCGGACTGTCCGTCGCGTCTGTGTCAACATTTGAGATATTTTTTCCCGCGTCGTAAAACAGATCGGCTACAAAGCTGTAGCGTGCCAAAACAGGAGTCAGACAAACTGTGAGTACGACAATTATTATAAGCGAGAATACAACAGGGGTTATTATATAAAATAATAACCCCTTGCGCCCCGCATTATTACGAGTTTTTTTCATAAATCAATAATCCTTCAGTCGGTTACTTTCCGGCGGAAAATAATAACTGCGCAGCCTGCAGCTATAACGGTAATAATCGCTGCAGCTGAGATAGCTGCTGTCGCGTTGATACCTGTGCCGGTTGGCTTTATAGGTGTTCCATTGGATGTAGTGCCGAGAACTCCTCCGACTACAACCTTTGAGAAAGAGAATGCGGGCTCGCCGGTGGAAATTGTTGTAACTACGATATTTCCGTTTGAAATAGTGTATTTAAGGTCAAATTTTGCAAGCAGATCAGACGCAAGCTTGCTGATTTCATTGTACGCATCTGTCGGAAGCTTTGAAAGATCCTTATTTTTTACTATTTCGTCGCCGTATTTTGTAGCAACTGTATTTACAGTAGATTTTACATCAGCAACGTCGGCATCCGAAATTTCATTCTCAGCGGCATAAGCGAGAAGATAATTCTCTATTTTGTTGTATTGATCTGATGTTACACTTATAGTTGTTGCACCGTCTGATGTTGTATAGCTATAATCCTTCAGAAATTTGAGAATTTCGTTTGCATTAGCGGTGCTGTCGCTTGCTGCAAAAGCACTGACTGACATTAAAGCTATCATTGCAATTGCCGCAATAATCGAAATAATCTTTTTCATTGTTTTTCCTCCTAATTAATTTTACATACAGTATTTCGACCGATGAGAAGATTATATCACAGTCCATATAACTTGTCAAGCATTTGAAAATAAAAATTAACTTTAAAAATTATAAATTCATTTTCTTAATGGTTTCTTTATACAGATTTCAAACTTTTTCGCGAATTTCAGTCTGAATTCTCCTTTTTTTCTTTATTTCCCCTTTTAATTTTGGCGTTTTTAAGCTTTTCTCCGACGTTGCTGCGCAGTTTTCCGACATGCGGTACGGCGGTCATTACAGCTCCGGTTATAATCAGTGCGGCACAGAACAGAACGAATACATCTCCAAACACAATAAAGAGAGTTTTGTCGGATTTCATCTCTACGTCTCCGTATATATATCCCTCTTCGTTTACTCCGAGCGATGTTATCTTCTGTCCTGTCGGTGATATTACCGAAGAAATTCCGGTGCTTGCAGCCCGGACAATATATCTTCCGCTTTCGGTGGCGCGGAGCACAGCATGGTTGTGATGCAAAGTGACGGCCGAGGAATCGCCGTACCACGAGTCGTTGGTTGACAAAACGAGGAGCTGCGCGCCGTCAAGTACTGAGTCGCGCGCCAGCTGCTCATAGATGGAATCAAAACAGATGAGACTGCCGATTTTACCAGCGGAGGTTTCAAAAACATTTGAGTCTGTTCCCGGTGTCAGATCGCTGCCTGTCAAATTCATATCCGATAATATCGGAAGAATTGTCCCTATTACATTTTTCATCGGCATATATTCTCCGAACGGGACAAGCTTGCGCTTATAATAAGGAAGAGAAGCCGCTGTTCCGTCCGGGAAAAAGGCATAAACTGCGTTGTATGTGCTGACGATTCTGTTTTCTTCATCATCGTAGCTCGTCTCTGTATCAAACGCTCCGACCAAAATTACCGCTTCGGTTTCGACGGCGAGCTGTTCGATTTTTACCGCGTAGGATTCATAATATGTAAGATCGACGTTTATTACGGTTTCCGGCCAGACTATTATGTCAGGTTCGCAGTCTTCGGCGGCTGTTTCCGACAGCGCGATATATTTTTCGAGAGCGTCGGACGCGGTCAGGCTTTCCCATTTCTCTGAGGAAGAAATGTTTCCTTGTATAACCGCCGCGCGGAGGGTATTGTCGCCTGTTTCGTAAAACGCCATCCGCATGATACCGAAGCTGTAATTTGTGATAATTATAACAGCGGCGGCAACTACAAAAAGATTTTTGGAAAACGTCATTGTACGCACCGATGACCGAGGCTTTGAAGTTTCCGTCGTTTCTCCCGGAACGAGCTTTTTGGCGCGTTTTGCATGGACGGGGACATTTGACACGCGGTTGTTCGGGGACTTGTTTCCGCGCTCTTTTTTTTCTGTTTTTACAGCCGTGAATCCGACTGCAAGCATAGCGTTTACGGCTACTATAAGAAACGAGATGAAGAGCGAGCCGAATATCGAGGCGCTCTGTATCATCGGAAGGCAGCCCGACTGTGTGAGAGCAAGCCGTGAGAAGGGAACTCCGAGCCATGTTTTTGTCATTGTCCATTCTATAAACGTCCAGACCGCCGCGGCGTAAAACGGGTAAATCCACCGCCCGCATTTGTTTTTAAGCGGAGTGCACAGACGCATAAGCGGAGCGGAGAGTGAAATCCAAAGCGTCTGCAGCAGCGCAAGTCCTATCCAGCATACTGCTACCGCGACAGCTCCGGTAAACTTACCGAAACCGGCGAAATCAAGAGGATACATTTCAGTAAACCAATGGTATGAAAGACCGAAATAGCCGGCTCCGAACATCATGAACCAGCGGAAGCGGGGTCCCTTCCTGTAGCATACCCAGAACAGTGGAATCATCGACATCAATGAGATGAAAAACAAATTATTGAAAATAAGCGGCAGAGCTGTTGCCGCTCCCGATATCAGCAATATCACAAGATACATTTGTCAAATTCCTTTAAAAACTTTATTTTTTCCGGGTTCGTTTCCACGGTGTAGCTTTTTCCTTCGAGCGTTATACTGTAGGCGTACAGCGCCTGAAAACGGTAACCGCGTTTCCGGTCATCTCTGTTAACTCCGTATTTTCCTTCGCCGAGTAGAGGATGTCCGGCGGCCTGCATCTGTGCGCGTATCTGATGAGTACGTCCGGTTAGGAGAGTTACCTCAAGAAGACTCAGTCCGTTTTGCTCCGCCAGAACGCGGTAATCGGTTATCATGGTTTTTCCGTGAGACGTTTTTCTCTGGCCGGAGTATACCCTGACGATATTGTGTTCACTGTCCTTTTCCATCCATCCGGTGAGTCTGCCGCTGCTTTTTTCCATCTTCCCGTGAACAGCGCACAGATATTTCTTTGTCACCTCTCCGCGCCTTATTTCTTCATTTATCCGCCGGAGTGCCTCTGCCGTTTTTGCCGCGATCACTATTCCGCCGGTATTTCGGTCGATTCGGTTGCAAAGCGCCGGCGCAAAGCTCCGCTCCTCATCCGGACGGTATTCGCCGCGCCGCCAGAGATAAGCCTTTATATGGTTTATCAGGGTGCCGCTCTCGTCTGCCGCCGAACACCCGGCACCGGTACCGCCTGCGTTTCCGCTGTGAACCGCCATTCCCGGTTTTTTGTCAACAAGAATAAACTCGTTGTTTTCGTAAAGAACCGAAATATCGGGTATGATTTTCATGAAGATATTGTCCGGCGTTGTTTCAAACAGCTCCTCTGCAAGAAAAAGCTGGATGGTATCGCCTTCGGACAGAATCTGCGACGGCTCAGCTCTTCCGCGGTTTACCTTGATTTTCTTTTTTCTGATGGATTTATACATAAGTGACTTCGGAAGAAGCGGCAGGCTTTTTGTCAAATATTTATCGAGCCGCTGACCGGCGTCGTTGAAATTAACTCTGAATTCTCTCAACTTTCAGACCGTTCCTTTTGTTTTTTCAGTATATTGCTTTCAATAAGCGGAGAAGCCCCGTGTAATAAGTCGCTCCGGCGGTGACTGCGGCCGCTGCCGGAAAAGATGAGCGGAATCCGCAGGCGGAATCTCACTTTTGGTTATATTGGTGTTGACAAATTTTCTTCTTTTAATTATAATATAAACAATTTGTATTCGTCAATAGTTTTTTGTAAAGATTAAAATTTTGAAAGGAACGTATATACTATGAAAATCAAAATTCTGTTCCAGGGTGACAGCGTAACCGACGCGGGCAGAAACCGCGAGGACTTTCATTATCTCGGAAACGGCTATCCCCGTTATGTCGCGCCTGCATTAAGGGAAAGATTTCCTGAGGATGAATTTGAGTTCATCAATCTCGGCATGAGCGGAAACCGCGCCGAGCATTTGCTCGCGCGCTGGAAAACCGACGCTGTCGATTTAAATCCCGATATAATTTCTATCCTCATCGGAGTGAACGACTGCTGGTTTTTTGAAGACAAGGAAGCGCTTATGCCGGAGGAGTATTTTGAATATTGTTACCGTTCGATTTTAGAGGATATAAAAAATAAAACTCATGCGAAAATTATAATGCTTGAGCCGTTTCTTCTTGACGCACCGGGGCTTCCTAAGATTCATGAGGATGTTGAGCGCAAAAAGGAAATTGTATATAAGCTCGCCGGAGAGTACGCTGATGCGTTCGTGAAGTGCCAGAGTATTTTAGATGCGGCTTCCGCTGATAGACCGCCGATGTACTGGGCTGAGGACGGAATCCACCCGACGCATGAGGGCGCTGTGCTTTTGGCTGAGGGTTATACAGAGGCTGCTATTCCGCTGATTGAACAGCTTCACTGAGCTTTGCGGCGGTAAGGTGTCTTAAAATGTCATCATGTAAATACTGCGGAAAAAATGTGCCTGACGGTGGTGATATATGTCCGGACTGCAGGCTGGACTGCAATAATCCGGAAGGCAGTCAGGCGGCTATAGCTGAGCTTGCTTTGCTGAGCGCGGATATAAAGGAAAACGATGCTCGTAATGAGATCAGATCTGAAATGCCGCTCGGGAAAAGCTGCGGAGACGGATTGTCGATTTCTGATCTTGCTCAGCTGTCTGAACAGACGAAAATTAAAGCCGCCGAGAAAGCTGAAAAAGCTGAGAAAGCCGCCGAAAAGGCCGAAAAGACTGAAAAAGCCGGGAAAGCCGAAAAAGACGGAAATTCCGGACAATTAGCTGCCCAAGTGGCCGAAAAAGAACGTGAGAGCTTCAATGCTCCGGGTGTAATAACTTCGGATGACGGTGAAATTTTAAATGAATCGGTCACCCCGGAGCCGGGTACGGCGTCCGCAGCGGTAAAAAAAGTAAAAAAAGAAGCCCTCGGAGTATCTGCGGCGGAAAAGAAATCAGGCGTGTCTCCGTTGGACAATGGGCGTATACGAAAAGTTGAAAATATTACAAGCGCGTACGAAGCTGCGCTGAAAACTGAATCGTCGGTATTAAAAACCGAACCGTCAGTTCTGAAAGCTGAACCGTCGGTGTTGAAAACCGAACCGTCAGTCCTGAAAACCGAACCGTTAGTTTTGAAAGCCGAACCGCCGGTTATAAAAACGATTTCGGGTATTACTGGTACGGAAAAAATGCCTGCTGCAAGGCAAAATAAAATTTCGGTGACGGAAGCGTTTTTCTCAGCTCCGGTCATGGAATCGAGATACTCAGACAGACCTAATCAAACTGATGGTTCGGAAGATTCGGATAGACCGAGGAAAACGGACGGACCGAAGAAAGATGTCAAAGCGAGAAGAACGGACGAACCGAAAAGAACATATAGTCCGAAAGATTTGGAAAAACCTGAAAAAACGGACGGCCTGGAGGAATTCGTCGAAGCGGGAGAGACAGACGAACCGAAAGATACGAACGAATCGAGAGATACGGACGAATCGAGAGATACGGATGAATCGAGAGATACGGACGAACCAAAAGATACGGATAATCCGGACATAAACCTGACAACAGATGCAACAGAAGAAATATCCGCTGAAAAACAGCTGCTTTATTCGGGTGAATGGGAACATTTTAAGACAGGAGAAGATTCAGATTTTCCGGAAGAAAAATTTTACGGCGCAAATGATTCTGAGATTACCCGAACAGATGCCGGGATGAGCCGCGATGAGCTTGCGGCAGCCGTTTTAGCTGTACTTAACAATTCCAAGGAATCGGGTTACGACGTTCAGAGCGTTCCGAAAAATAATATATCAGTTAATGCAAAAGCGGATAATACCGTTTCACATTCAGGCACGTTATTGAAAAGTATAAAAAGAATTGAAAAAGCGTCGGCGCGTGTCGGACGGCTTTTGCGGCTTTTCCTGAAGAAAACCGCGCTGTATTTATCCGGAAAGCCGATCGGTAAGAATATGTTTAAGCAGTCAGATCTGGAGAAGAATCCGATTTTTTTATGTATTGCATATTTCCCGCTGATGTTTCCCGTTCCGGCAATTTTAAATCCGCGGTCACATTATTCAAGATATATTTCACTCTGCGGGGCTGTGCTGACAGCCGCGGATTTGGCGGTTCTGCTTTTCTGCAGATTCTTATGCAATATATTGAGGACGGTTTTTACAAATACGGTAAATATGGGAACATCGTTTGAACATATGGCTCTGAGCTATACCGGGTATCGTTTGATTTCGCTTACCGAGACAATCGGTCTTTTTCTGATTTTTATCATGTTCGTTTATTCTGCCGCAATGACGATTTTCGGACGTATGCCGAATTTTGCTTCCGAGCGCTTATATAGGCTTTCTTTTCCTCGGAATAATAAAGAGAATGACAGCGGAGCGAACGGCAGTGCGGACAACAGCATTAGCGTTTCAAGGCGCGGAATCGGAATATCGGACGGTGACAGTTTCTCTGACTGCGGCGGACGGAAGAACCTCGGCGTACGGAATAATTGTGCCGCATCCGAAAATATCAGTGAACGGAAAAACGCCGGCGCAAGTACAGGAGACGATTCAGCCCCTATTAAGGTTATTTCCAGCTCGATTGCCGAAAGGGAAGCGGCAAAGGTTGGACGTGCCGCTGATTCTGATGAAAATGCTATGGTGAAAATTACCGGAGAACCTCTTGAAAATAGTAATACTGTTAATTCGGGGCAAAACACTTCGAATATAAGTCAAAATATTTCAGATGTAAATTTACACACCTCGGCTGCAAACCAGAGCGTCGCGGCCGCAAATCCGGATACTGTCCGGGAAAACAAAAAGGCCGGCGTTTAATCGCCGACAAAAAATAAGCCCGTCATCTTAAGGGTGATATGAACCATGAAAATTTTTGGGGTTCACTTCGCAATGATGACGGGTTCTTTGTATTATATTTTAATTATTCAGGCATTTGCGCAGATCTTTATATTTTTTCAAATCTTTGTTTCGGGACTGAAACGGTTTTTAAGTGTGCTTGACCGGGACTATATTTCCGCTCAGAATTTTGTGAATTTCGGGTCGGCTTCTTTTTAATATTGCAACTTTTCCGTCTGATTCAAGAAAGCAGTGTGTGCTTTCTGCAAGAGTACATATTTTGCCGTCCGTAAGATTGGTCATAACATATCTGAGTTTCATTTTTACTCCGTTGTATTCCGTAAGTGAGGTTTTGATTTCAACAGCATCGCCGAAGCGCACGGTGCTTTTGTATTCACAGCTTACGGATATAACCGGACTTGTGATTCCTTCATTCTCCATTCTGCTGTACGAATAGCCGATTTTGCTCAGAAAATCTATTCTTGCTTCTTCCATCCAGCGTATATAGTTGGAGTGATGAATTATTCCCATTCTGTCTGTTTCGTAGTACTGAGCATGGTGAATATACGGTGTAATTTCTTCTTTCAATTTTATGACTCTGCCTTTCTCGGTTTAAAAGGGGTGTACACTTAAATAGGGAGCGAAGCCATCATAAGCTGTTCCGGCAGCGACCGGGACAGCCGCCGAAAAAAGTGAGAGGATATTTTTCATCTATAGAGCCTAACGTCTATAGAGCCTAACGCCTATAGAACCTAACGTCTTTATAGCCTAACGTCTTTATGGCAGAACGTTTTTACAGCCGAATGCCTTACCAGTTGAATGCCTTATAGTCGAATATTTTATGTCTTTTCACCGGAACGTCTTTAAAACCGAATATTTTTACAGCTGAACGCCTTTACACTTGAATGTCTTGCAGACGCAGATATCTCATTTTTAATTACTTTGTAAAAGTGATGCCGCGATTTTCTTGTGCGGATTTAACCGCACAGTTCATACCGCATTGACAGACATGAGAGTACAAAAGGAGCGGCGGTTTCGCAGCGAAGAATTCGTTGTCCGAGCCCCGCGATTAAAAGTCCGGCTTCAGAACTTTTCCGAATTTCGTCGGTACTGAAACCTCCCTCAGGTCCTATCATAAATCTTATATCATGCGGAACCGGAGATTCTTGATTTCCGGTATGTATTCTTTCTTTTTCAAAGTCATCCAGAAGCCTGCCGAGCTTTACCGTCGGATATTCACCCTTCTCGTCTCCCTCATAGCATACAAAACATAGCTCTCCGCCACTCATCGCCTCAACGGCTTCCTGAAGTCCGCCGATAAAAGATACTTGCGGAACGATTCCTCTTCCGCATTGCTTAGCCGCTTCGAGTGCAATACTTTTAAATCGCATGAGTTTTTTTTCCGCATTTTCTTCTCTCAGCTTTGCGATACACCGTTCGCTTTCGAAAAATACGATTTCAGAGACTCCGCATTCTACCGATTTCTGTACTATCGTATCTGCGCGGTCACCTTTGGGCAGCGCCTGAAACAGATGCGCGCTGTACGGCGGCTCGGTTGAATTTGCCGTGCGGCCCTTTATTTTTGCCCTTACCTCCAGAGGGGTAATGCTGTCAATTACGCATGTATACTCGTTTCTTGAAAAATCGCAGAGAGTTATGCCGTCTCCGACTCGCATGCGCAGAGCAAGCGAAATATGGCGGGCGTCACTGCCGGTTATGATGGCATAACCGCCGTTTACGGCTGTATTGTCGATAAAAAAACGCGGCATAGCTGTGACTATTCCTTTCTATAATACTACAAAGTCTGATTTGACCGCAACGTTTTGAGTTTTTGCCTGCAAAATCGCTGTTTTTGACATCTTACAGCTTACTCTCCCGCGGTCTTTATTTTCTTGTCATCAGAAGACCTGTCCAATCGTTTTCGTGAAGCTCCTCAAGCTTGTCAAATCCCTGAGCTTCCATTGCCTGTATAACCTCTTTGCACTGAGGATCGATGATTCCGGACAAAACGATATATCCGCCGCTTTTTACAGCACGTCCGGTATCCGGCGCCATACGGAGGATAATATCCGCGGTAAGATTTGCCGTAACAATATCCGATCCGTCAGGAGCCGATGCGAGAAGGTCTCCCTCCGTGCAGAGGATTACATCAGAGACACCGTTTTTTTGGATATTCTCATTTGCGACCCGAACGGACATTGGATCGATATCATATGCGCTGACATGCGAGGCTCCGAGCTTCGCCGCACAGATTGCGAGGATACCGCTTCCTGTTCCGACATCGACGACGCGGTCTCCGGGTTTTATGATTTTTTCGAGCAAAGCTGCGCATAGACGGGTTGTCTCGTGAGTTCCGGTACCGAATGCCATACCGGGATCCATGATTATTATTACATCGTCCGGTCCGCGCTCATAAGAATCCATACGCCATTCCGGAACAACTGTGATATGTCTGCCGATGGAAACCGGATAATAATATTTTTTCCAGTTGTCTGCCCAGTCCTCCTCGTTCAGTCCCTCAAGAGAAACGCTCACGTTCATGCCGAGATCTTTGAAACGCTGCCGCGCGAATGCCGCTGCCTCGGATGCGTTTACTTCCTTCGGTATAAATACCGAAACCGCCGCGTCGGTTTTATTTTTCAGCGAATCGTCGATAAGCTCTCCGTACATTGAATTATATTCTTCTATATCGCTGTTGTCCTCTATCATAAGATGAGAATCCAGCATCGTCATTACCGCGCTTACCTGTTCCACCTGCTCCGGCGTGCATATTGCTTTGATTTTCGTCCAGTCGCTCATATATGTCCTTTTCCGCCCGCGGGCGTTATACTTTTAAAAATATTTTTGAAGCGATACTTCTGAAATAATATTCCGCAGGTAATACTTAGAACAAAATATTTCGGAATAAGTATTTTGAAATTATCTGTGTCAGGATTTTTTGTTTTTGAAAAGTCTGTCTGCGAATCTCTTTTTCTTCTGATGATTTTTGTCCGCGAAAGTATCTGCAAACTGTCTCAGCAGCTCTTTCTGGTTATTGTTCAGATTCGTGGGGGTTTCAATAACGGCCTTGAAAAGAAGGTCTCCGCGGTTTCTCGGATTGTTTATATTCGGAACGCCCTTTCCGCGCAGAGTAAAGACTGTGCCGCTCTGTGTTCCTGCCGGAATAGTATATGCAGTTTCACCATCGAGAGTAGGCACTGTTATTTCAGCGCCGAGAGCGGCTTCTGGATATGTTACCGGAATGTCGCAGTATATATTCATGCCGTCCCGCTCGAAAAAATCATGAGGACGAACGTTTACCAGCACGAGAAGATCTCCGTTTCCTCCGCCGTTTCTTCCTGCGTCGCCCTGACCGCGGTTTGCAATCCGCTGCCCGTTGTCTATTCCCGCTGGGATCGTAACTTCCATCTTTTTAGTAACTCTGATGTATCCCTTTCCAGAGCAGTTGGAGCATGGAGTTTTAATTATCTTGCCTGTTCCGTGACAGCGTTCGCAGGACGAAGTTGTCTGAAACATGCCGAGGGCTGTTCGTTTTGTTGTTTTGACCTGTCCGCTGCCTCCGCAGTTCGGGCATGTCTCCGCGCTCGTTCCCTTCGCGGCTCCAGAGCCTGAACAGTCCGGACATTTTTCAATTCGGTTGAAGGAAACGTCCTTCTTGCAGCCGAAAACGGCTTCCTCAAAGGAAAGCGTCACGCGGCACTGTATGTCACTGCCCTGCATTGCGGCGCTGCGGCGCGATCCTCCTCCTCCGCCGAAAATCCCTCCGAGAATATCGCCGAGGTCGAAATCCATTCCGCCACCGCCGAAGCCTCCGAAATCAAATCCGCCGAAGCCTCCGCCGCCTCCTGCGGACGGGTCAAGTCCATCAAAGCCGTACTGATCGTATATACTTTTCTTTTTCTCATCTGACAGGACGGCGTACGCCTCGTTTACTTCCTTGAATTTCTTTTCGGCTTCCTTATCTCCCGGATTCATATCCGGATGGTACTTCTTTGCCATCGAGCGGTAAGCCTTTTTTATTTCTGCGTCCGAGGCACCCTTATTTATGCCGAGTACCTCATAATAATCTCTCTTATCAGCCATCGTTATGACTATTCCTTTTCCATAAAATCAGTTTTAAGCACACAAACAGAGGGAAAACGTTTCCAGTTCCCTCTGTTTATATGTTTATCCATTGCCCGGCACGGCAATAACCACGCCACGGCTGACTTTCACAAGCTTTTATTTGTTTTCGTCTGTTTTATCCTCGAAGTCTGCATTGTAATAAGTGTTTCCGTCGGCTCCGCCGTTTCCGCTGTTTTCGCCGGCCTGAGCTCCGCCGTCCTGCGCGCCGGTCTGAGCGCCGCCCTGCTGAGCGTAAAGCTTTTCACTTATCTTATAGAAAGATTTCTGAAGGGCTTCAGTATCCGCTTTAATATCGTCGGAAGAGCCGTTTTTCAGGGTTTCTCTCAGTTTATCCACAGCGGCGCGGACCTCGGACTTTTCATCCTCGGTTACCTTGTCGCCGAGCTCATCAAGAGTCTTTTCGCTCTGATAAATCAAGCTTTCAGCGGTGTTTTTGACGTCGATATTTTCCTTGAATTTCTTGTCCTCTTCGGCATATTTTTCGGCGTCCTTGACAGCGCGGTCTATATCGTCCTTACTCATGTTTGAAGACGAGGTGATTGTGATATGCTGCTCTTTGCCAGTGCCTTTATCCTGAGCGCTGACGTTAACTATACCGTTCGCGTCGATATCAAAGGTAACCTCAATCTGAGGTACGCCTCTCGGAGCAGGAGCGATTCCGTCGAGTACGAAACGTCCGAGCGTGGTATTTCCGCTTGCCATTTCGCGCTCTCCCTGAAGAACGTGAATTTCAACCGATGTCTGACCGTCAGCTGCAGTAGAATATATCTGGCTCTTCTTAACAGGTATCGTCGTGTTGCGGTCGATTATTCTGTTGAATACGCCGCCGAGAGTTTCTATGCCAAGTGAAAGAGGAGTTACGTCAAGGAGAAGAAGATCCTTAACCTCGCCGCCGAGAACTCCGGCCTGCACAGCCGCGCCTATCGCTACGCACTCGTCGGGATTTATGCCCTTGAAAGGATCTTTTCCGATGAAGTTTTTAACTGCGTCCTGTACGGCGGGAATTCTTGTGGAGCCGCCGACAAGAAGCACGCGATCCACCTGATTTACATTCAGTCCAGCGTCGGAGAGAACTCTCTTTGTCGGTCCCATTGTGGCTTCAACAAGATCGGCTGTCAGCTCATTGAACTTAGATCTTGTGAGAGTAGCCTCAAAGTGTTTCGGCCCGTTTGCATCTGCGGTGATAAACGGCAGATTGATCTGCGCACTCATCATTCCGGAGAGCTCGATCTTGGCTTTTTCAGCCGCTTCCTTGAGTCTCTGAAGCGCCATCTTATCCTTGCGGAGATCTATCCCTCCGTTTTCCTTCGCAAATGTATCTGCGATCCAGTCTATAATGCGTTTGTCAAAGTCATCTCCGCCGAGACGGTTGTTTCCGGCAGTTGCAAGTACTTCAAATACGCCGTCGCTTATTTCGAGGAGCGAAACGTCGAAAGTACCTCCGCCGAGGTCGTAAATCATTATCTTCTGATCTACTTCCTTATCCAATCCGTATGCGAGAGCCGCCGCCGTCGGCTCGTTTATAATACGCAAAACTTCAAGTCCGGCAATTTTTCCGGCGTCCTTTGTCGCCTGACGCTGCGCGTCCGAGAAGTATGCCGGTACGGTAATTACAGCCTTGTTTACCTTTGTTCCGAGAAATGCTTCGGCATCTGCTTTCATCTTCTGAAGTATCATCGCAGAAATTTCCTGCGGCGTATATGCCTTGTCATCTATATTTACCTTGAAATTTGTACCCATTTCACGTTTGATTGAAATGACCGTGCGGTCGGGATTGGTAATCGCCTGGCGTTTTGCAACCTGGCCCACCATTCTTTCTCCGGTTTTTGAAAAAGCAACAACGGACGGAGTTGTTCTCGCGCCCTCCGGATTTGTGATTACAACAGGCTCTCCGCCTTCAAATACAGCAACGCAGCTGTTTGTAGTACCAAGGTCTATACCTATAATTTTTTCCATAATATTTTCCTCCTGATTAAATAAATTTTTAATTATTTGCTGTGCATCTTATTCATTTTGCATCATGTTTTTTTAAATTCAGTTGTTATTTATACTTCTTATATGTCCGTGAGACCGATTTTTGTACCGTCGGCTCTGAACAGGGCAATGGCAGAATAGCAGAGCTTTTCAATTTGCGACCTTGACCATTGCGAATCTTATCACACGCTCACCCTTTTTGTAGCCGTGCTGATATACCTCGGCTATGACGTTTTCTCCGAGACTGTCGTCCTCGCAGTGCATAATTGCGTTGTGAAGATTCGGGTCGAAAGCATCGCCCGGATTTCCGAAAGATTCGATTCCGAGCTTTTCAAGCGCGCCCGAAAACTGTTTGAGCGTCATTGCGACTCCCTCTACAATTTTGTCTCCGTCTGTATATGACGCCGCGCGTTCGAGGTTATCGGCTATTGGAAGCAGTATTTTCAGCGCGTCCGCGTAAGCATCCGCGTACAGTCCTTCGCGCTCTTTCTGGCTTCTCTTTCTGAAGTTATCATATTCGGCGACAACATGGAGATACTTGTCGTTGAGTTCGGCGAGCTTATTTAAAATTTTGTCGGCTTCTTTCTTTGTGAGTGTGACCTCTTCCTCGGCCTTGTCCTTCCGGCCGATTTTCTTTTTGCCCTTTTCGGCTTTGCCGCCCTGTCCTGCGTCCTCTTCCGCGCCGCTTTTCTTATCGGTGTCGGCGTCCTCTTCCGCGCTTAAGTTTTCCTCATTGGCGTCTGCTTTGTCCTCCGCCGTCTTGTCTTCCGCTGTCTTGTCTTCCACTGTCTTGTCTTCCACTGTATTGTCCCCCGCCATATTAGTCTCTGTCCTATTATTCTCCGCAGTGTTATTTCCTGCCGTATTGTCCTCAGCGAATAATTTTTCTCCCGCCTCGGTTTCAGACTCCTCGGTTGCGCCTATCCCTTCATTTTTTATTTTATCCCAATTTTTTTCCTTGTTCTTTTCCTTTTCTCTGCCGTTCCTTTTCTCAGCCATTTTCATCCTGCCTTTCATTACTGTTTTTTACTTCGGCGCTGTGCGCTGTCATCTTCACGGAAATTCATACCGTCAGCGGATATATCGCCGTCTATCATACCGCTTATATTGCGTGAAAACTGTTCAATCATTGCGATAACTCTGTTATACTTCATTCTGCACGGACCGATTACTCCGATTGCTCCTACTGTGCGGCCGCCGCGCATTATTTTTTTGAAAATCAATGACGACTGTCTCATTGAGCTAAGCCCGTTTTCCGAACCTATATATATATTGATTCCTTCATTTTCGCCGCGCTTTACCATATCCAGAATGTCATTTTTCTGTTCAAGCGATTCGAGAAGCCCTCCGAGCTTTTCGGGATCTGCGTATTCCTGATACTGCAAAAGATGATTTACGCCTTCGAGGCGGAGCTCGCCGTCCTCCTCTCCGAGTACCGAATAGACCGCTTCCATAATGCGGTCGGTAATATCGCCGCAGCCAAATGCCGCGAGTCTCATCCTCAGTCTTATAATATCGGATAGTGTAATAGAATCGATCGCCCGCCCGGAAATTTCCTCGTTGAGACAGATTTCAATCTGCTCTGCCGCCGCTTCTGTAATTCCGGGAGCGCTGATATACACTGTTTTTGCGCAGTGACGTCCGCCTGTCTCGACAACCATTACCAGGAGCATGGTGCCGCTGTCTATATGAAGCGTCTGAAACTGCAGAACTGACTCGGCGCTGAGAGAGGGGCGCGCCGTAAGCGACGCATAGTTCGTCATCATGGACATTAAGTGGCTTGCCCGGTCGAGAATTTTGTCAAGCTCGGCCGCGCGCGCTCTTACAAGCTGATTGAGCTCGCTTAGCTCGTTTGCGGTCATGCGGTAACTGTCCATAAGACCGTCAACATAGAATCTGTATCCTCTTTCCGACGGAACACGTCCTGCCGATGTATGCGGCTGTCTGAGATAACCCATCTCCTCAAGCTCAGCCATTTCATTTCTTATTGTAGCGGAAGAAAATGCAATCTGACCGCTTTGTGTCAGATATTTTGAACCGACCGGTTCGCCGCCGGAAATATAGGCGTCAATGATTGCGCGTAGAATAAGTTTTTTTCGTTCGCTCAAATCGCCCCCGCGACGTTCCATCTTCTTTTAGCCACCCTTCACAGCCTTAAACACGGTGAGCAAACGGAATGCAGGGTCTGAGACTTTCTGCTGCGGTTCTGACTTACCGTAATATCGGCTTTAAAATCAGTTTGTTAGCACTCTCGGTTGTCAAGTGCTAAACACTGTATAAAATTTACCATTTTTTCCGGACAAAATCAACACTATTTTGCGTATTAAATGTTAACATTATTTTAATTAATCTCTGTATTGGGAAGAGAGCGCCAAACTGCTTTACTTTTTTCCTTTTTTATGATACAATACGTTAAAGCTGACGCTTTAACGTACAAGTTTCGTTTCGCTGTTAAGAACAGCGATTTTGCAAAGCAAAACCTCGAAACATTGCGTTGCTTTCAAAATCCCGAGAGCAGACGGAAGCTGACGCTTTAACGTATTTGCCCGAAAATCCGCTTTTCCGCGTCTCCGAGATCCTGAAAAATAAAATCGGGACGGCTTTGCGGAGGCGCGCAGCTTACATCGTCGGCTGAGGTTTCGCCGGAAAGCACGAGACAGGCAGTGACTCCGAAATTTTTTCCCAGTGCTATATCGGTGTAAAGCCGGTCTCCGAAAATGCACATCCGATCCCGGTCTACGCCCGATTTTGCGGATATCATGTCAATTGTCGGCTCGTACGGTTTTCCGAGATAAACCGGCGCGGCTCCGGTTGCGGCCGTTACAAATGCCGAAACCGCACCGCTGTCGGGAATGAATCCGTTTTCAGTGGGACAGTTGAGGTCCGGATGCGTTGAAAAATACTCAGCGCCTCTGCGAACATAAGTGCATGCTCTCTCAAGCTTGCGGTAGCTCAGAGAGGTGTCAAAGCTTGTCACGACGATGTCCACGTTCTCGTCGGCTCCGTCAGAAAGACTGATTCCGCTTTCTTCAAATTCAGAGCGCAGCTGGTCAGTTCCGACAAGATATACCTTTTTGCCGCTTCTTTCGCGGCGGAGAAACTCCGCAGTAACATCTCCCGATGTCATAATTTCGCCGGGCTGCGGTTCAAAGCCCATGCGTCCCAGTTTTTTCAGGTAAAATTCGTGTACATTTGAGGCGTTATTGGTGAAAAAGAGAATTTTTTTCCCGTTTTCTCTGAGCCGCCGGATAAAACTTACCGCGCAGTCAAAGACATTTTCTCCTAAATATATTGTTCCGTCCATATCGAAAATAAACAGTTGTTTATCGTCTGGTATTGTTTTCCGCTTCATAATATGTAAACCTCCGAATTCCTGGCTGGAAAGTCCGCTTTGTACTGCGGCCGAATTAAGACGTCTGCCCCGTAAGAAAAGGGTTTTAAAGTTGGTTTTAAAGTAGTTTAAAAATAGTGAAAATTGTTTGGAAGTAGTTTGATATTGTTTTATAGAACAGCGTCCGTTTTTCTGCTTTGGCGGGGAATTTTTGAAAAATTTCGCATTGCCGTATTATTATACACTTATAAAGGAGAAATGTCTACCACATTTTAAAATTTTAAAGATATTTGTTTTTCTGTATAAAATCTTTTCGCATCACATTAGGATCACATTAGGAAGGCATGGTATTTATTATGAAAAATGTAATTGGAATTGATATAGGAGGAAGCACGACAAAAATCGTGGGATTTTCCGACGGGGGAGAGCTTATAGAACCAATGGCCGTTAAGGCTGCCGATCCGCTTACGTCGGCATACGGAGCTTTTGGAAAATTTACAAATCAAAACAAAATACGGCTTGACGAAGTCGATCGGGTTATGATTACGGGAGTTGGTTCTTCCTATATAAATAAAGATATTTTCGGGCTTCCGTGTGAAATCCGTCCGGAATTTGACTGCATCGGCAAGGGCGGACTTTGGCTTTCCGGACTTGACGAGGCGATTGTAGTCAGCATGGGCACCGGTACGGCAATGGTATATTCAAAGCGCGGCATCGCGCCGGTCTATCTCGGCGGTACCGGTGTGGGCGGAGGTACTCTTGTCGGGCTTTCGCGCATGCTGCTCGGAACCGACAATACAGAGCATATTTTCAGTCTCGCGGAAACCGGCGACATTTCCAATATAGACCTTCGGATATCCGACATGACTATCCGGGATATTCTTCCCGGAATGCCCGGAAATATGACCGCCGCGAATTTTGGAAATGTTGATGATCTCGCCTCGATTAATGACAAGGCGCTGGGACTTATAAATATGGTTTTTGAGACAATTGGCATGTGCGCAATTTTTGCCTCCCGCGCGTATAATCTGAGAGATATTGTACTCACCGGAAACCTGACGCGCGCGCCGATTGCAAAGAAAACATTCGATACATTGAATAAAATGTTCGGTGTGAATTTTATAATACCCGAAAATTCATTTTTTTCGACGGTAATCGGGGCCGCGCTTTAAAACATTTAGCTGTTCTGAGAAGGCGACGGATTAAGTCCGGGGCCAGCGCCTCCGATACCGTCGGTTACCGTTCCGCTGATATTGTCGTTACGGTCATTATTGTCTTTACTGTCCACGGCTCCCTGCGCCGCGCTGTCGTTCGTTTTATTATCGTCGTTGTCGCGGCCGCATGATACAAAGGAAGCCGCGGTAAGACAGAGCGCGGATAAAACCGCTGTTAAAATGAGAAATTTTTTCAAGATTTTTCTCCTTTCCGCCGGGGTGCGGCGTATTGTTTGACGCAATATAAAGCACGTATCGCAATGTACCGCAATACATAGCAAATATACAGTAATACATTGCAAATATACAGTAATATATTGCAAATATACAGCAATATACCGCGGCGTACTGCAATATACCGCAAATATACCGCGCCTTTTTATTATGAACGATTTTATCTTTTTTATGTAACGGCTGTAGATAATCTTTCTTTTTTCGTTTTCCTATTTACTTTTTTTCGGATTTATAGTATAATCTTTAATACAAAATTCAGTATGAATGAAAGGTATGGTCGTAAAAATGTCAAATAAAGTACTTGTAGAAACTTCTGCACGTCATGTACATATTACCGAGGAGCAGATAGAAATTCTTTTCGGAGCCGGAGCAAAACTTACACACAAAAAGGATTTGAGCCAGCCGGGGCAGTATGCCTGCGAAGAAAGGGTAACGATTGTCGGACCTAAAAAGCCTATCGCGAATGTGATCATTCTCGGTCCGGCAAGGGGCAAGGCGCAGGTTGAAGTGTCGTTTACCGACGCCCGCGCGCTCGGAATTGAAGCTCCTGTCCGCGAAAGCGGCGATGTTGCCGGAACCCCCGGATGCAAGCTTGTAGGACCGTGCGGCGAAATTGAACTTTCTGAGGGTGTGATTATCGCTAAGCGCCATGTACATCTCGACCCCGCGACGGCAGAACAGTTCGGGCTGAGCGATAAACAGATTGTTTCGCTTAAAATTGATAATGGGCTCGGAAGAAGCACTGTATATGGTGATCTTGTCGTAAGAGTGAATGAGAACTTTGCGCCCGCCGTGCATCTCGATACAGACGAGTCAAACGCGGCCTGCGCTTTCGGCAAATGTTACGGAGAGCTTATATAAAATGTAATTGGCTGACAGATTGATAATCTGAATAGCTGAGATAAATTTAAACGGCGCTTGCCTGAACCGTATAAATCGGCCGGGTGAGATAAGGTAATTAATAGAAATAAAATAGCCGACATAAATAAAAAAGTCCCTCTTATGTCCCCTTCACATAAGGAAGTGAGGAGACGAGGACGATTCTGACAAATTACGGTATAGTCATTCGTGGCTATGCCGTTTTTTGTTCCTTTGTACGTTTCTGTTTCAAGCGCTCTTGGAACATTTCTTCATATTCTTTAGCAGATGGGGCTGTTATGATACCTACTCCGTTGTAGTAAATGTCAATTGGATATACGTTTTTGCCATTTATGACCTGCTTCTGTATAAGCTTTTTTCATATCTGTTTCCCTTTGAAGAGAGTTCCTGCCGAAGCCCCATTTACAATATCATAAATTGCTTCGGGATGTTTTCCATTTGTAATGACCGTATCTATGCCCTGCAAGGTTGCAAGTTCCGCAGCCTGTAATTTTGTTTTCATACCGCCTGTTCCACGCCTTGAGCCAGCCCCTCCTGCGAGGGAGTATATACTTTCGTCAATTCTGTCTATTTGTTCAATCAACTTTGCTTTAGGGTGCAGACGAGGGTCGCTATCATATAATCCATTTATATCTGAAAGGATAATAAGCCTTTTAGCTCTGCAAAGAACAGCAACAACCGCTGATAGCATATCATTATCCCCGAACAGTCTATCTTCAGACTCAATCTCTGTATAGCTGACTGAGTCATTCTCATTCACAACTGGGATAATCCCCATTTCAAGTAGAGAATTAAAGGTATTTATCAAGTTATCTTTTTTCTCTTCTTGCTCAATATCATTAGCATTTAAGAGAATTTGACCAACTGTTTTATCGTAATCTCCGAAAAACTTATCATAGAGGTACATAATACTGCACTGTCCTACTGCGGCAGCAGCTTGTTTCATTCGCATACTTGTCGGTTTGGTTTTCATATTCAGTTTGTTGCAGCCAACAGCGATTGCTCCAGATGAAACCAAAACAACTTCATATCCCATATTTTGAATATCAGATAAGACGCATACAAGGCGATCTATTGCTCTTAAATCGCTTTTGCCGACATCATTTGTCAGTGTAGAAGTTCCTACTTTTACCACAATACGATTTTGATATAATCCCATATTATTACACCTCAACAATGGTTGCCGTGTGCTTTGTATATGGTAAAAACTTAGATAAAATATCTTCTGTCTTTACTTTCATATATCCTGTTGTTGTGCCATCACTGCAACCATAATATTTCTCGTTTAGGATATCCTTATCAAATACAATCTGCACATTATGTGTACTGTCAAGCAAAGCGCTAAATACCGTTGCTGCACCGATTTTTGTTCCAAGCATTGTATCCATTTTCTCAGCGGGGGCAAAGGAAAGGCGTGATACACCAAGTGCTGTACTAAAATCTTTAGAGCGAAAAGGTTTATTTCCACAAGTAATAAAAAGGTAAAACTCCGTCTGCTGTCTGTTGCAGAGGAATAAAGTTTTAACCATTTTCATATCGAGCCTTTCATTTATTGCTACACAATCTTCCATCGTAACAGCTTCGTCAGTATCTACACGCTCAAATGAAACATTCAACTTTTCAAGAGTTTTGTAAACCATCTTTTGAAGATTTGTTTTTATTGTATCGGGAGCTTGACGCTTTATTTCGCTAACATAAAACATAATAATTACCTCTTTGGCTTGATTTTTCTGCTTTTTTATTGTATCATACCTACAAGCATTTGAAAAGCGAATATTTATCATCTATAAAATTACAATTTCAAATGTAAGGAGAGAATAGTTATGGATATGAACATCTTAAAATATATGGCGTTTATAAAAACTGTGGATTGTGGCAGTTTTACAAGAGCTGCTGAAATTCTCAATTATTCACAGTCTGGAATCAGCAGAATGATTGGAGATTTAGAAAAAGAATGGAAAGTTGCTTTGCTTGAACGCAGCCGAACTGGTGTAAAACTTACATCTGACGGCACTAAACTTTTGCCGTATGCCCGTAGTGTTTGCGAGGAATATCAAAAACTCCAAATGCAGATAGATGATTTGAACGGTTTGCAATCGGGACTAATCCGCATTGGTACAATTTCAAGTATAGCAACTCATTGGCTCCCCAATATAATAGCTGAATTTCAAAAAAAATACCCAAACATTGACTATGAACTGCTTCTCGGTCATTATGCCGATATAGAGGAATGGATATTGGAAGGACGGGTTGATTGCGGCTTCCTGCGATTACCAACCATTCCAGATTTAGATACCCAATTTTTGGAACAAGACAGATTGCTTGTGGTACTTTCTCAAAATCATCCACTTTCAAATTGTGAAAAATTTCCTGTTACTGCACTTGCTGATTATCCATTTATACTTCTTGAAAAAGGACAAAAAGCAGAAATATCTGAACTTTTGGGGGAATGCAACGTAAAACCGAACATTCACTTCACAACAGTTGATGATTATGCTGTTATGTCTATGGTAGAAAAGGGGCTCGGCATTGCTATATTACCAGAATTGATTTTAAAAAGGAGTCCTTATAACATCATTGCTAAAGAATTGGATGTACCTGCTTATAGAAATTTAGGAATAGCTATAAAGGGTAAAAAAACAACATCACTCGCAGTCAAACGGTTTTTGGAGTATTTACAATACAGATAGAGGAAATACCATATCAACACGAGGTGCAGAAGGTTACAAATCGTTTCACAATCACTTTCCGAAAGACAAAGGCGGCAGAGATTTCTTCCTGCCGCCGCTGATATAATATAAATATCCCATTTTGCGTTTACAATTTCGGTTGTACCGCTGCGGATTTTATTCATCCGGGCAATTCATTCCGTTTCGTTATATGCTTTGAGCTGCTTGGTTACAGCCTCGCTCTCTGCTATCTGTTTTACGAGACGATAAAACAGATGTTCTGCCTGCTTATCAATGTCACTCAGATAGGAGTTCAGTTTACCGCTCGTAAGCAATTTAACATACAAAGTCTTGTGATATTGGAGTAAATATCGAGCTTGTCGTTGCTCTCGCACACCGATAGATTTGTTTTTGTCTTCGGACAGTAAGAGGCATGGCGGAAAAATAATCGCCTTGCCTCTTGTACAAAAGACCGTTGTTTTCATCGTAAATGTACTTTTTTATTTTGTAATCCTCCGAGTGTAATCTTCCAAATGAATTGATCTTTTCCTACAATCTCAATCATTTCGGCTGATTAGAAAGCCCAAGGGAGAAACTGCAAACTATTTCTTTACGCAGCCTCTTCATTACGCAGATTTACTGAATTGGAAGGACTGTATTTATAGTCCGTTCATGCTGTGGCGATTTTTTCAACTTGACTTCATTATTTTTTCAAACCTGAAAAAATCAAACCCGATTTCTTCCGGCATACCGCCGGCCGGCTTTCCGTTTTGATGCGGGTTTTTGTGATTCTGATTATAGAATTCCACAATATTAAAACCCAGTTTATTCACATAAAAATGAATGTTTCTTTTTTCAAAATAAGGCGTTTCTGTTTCCCAGACCTTTGTTTCCGGGTGAAGCTCTTCGATTGACCTCCAGATTGCCTGACCTGTGCCCTTGCTTTGACAGCCGGCTTTTACATACAATAAATCGAGATGATTCCTGCCTGTCTCAGTGTTGATTACTATAATTGCTCCGCCGATAATTTCGCCGTCAATGACAGCAAAGTAAGCTTCTGATCCTTTAGCTGTGAAAGATTCTTCGATATCCTTTTCCGGAAGAATTATTTCGCTGCACGGACCGTATTCCGATTCATACCCGGCCTGGAACGCTTCTTGTATTTCTTTGATAAAAATATGTTTTTTCTGTTCTGTGACCGGCAATAATTTTAATTTGCTCATATTAATCTTTTAATCTCCTTAGTCTTTTGCTCTCCGTTAATTGTTATAATAAAAACCGTCGGAATGAAAAATCATCCCGGCGGATTTTTTACTTATATGACAAATCAATTTTATTCGTCATGGCTGACAAGCATAGCCTGCACCGTATACCGTTCCTCCTGGAGAACATTTGTGCAGGTGGAAAGCGTGAGAAGCTTAAGTCCGCTTTTGAATTCGATTCCCTCGCGTTTGTAAAGCGATCTGCTCTCCTGCAGCTTGGCAAATTCGATAACGTCCTCGGTTGTTTTAAAATATGTTGTGATATAGTCGCTGTACATATCGGTTTTGTATACTGCAAATACCTCGTAGGTGTAAAGTCCCTTTTCGGTTATGATTTCAATATATTTATTCTCGTTGAAAAAATCCTCGTCGAGAAAGTATGTTATATTGTTCATCATGTTGCCGTTGGTGAGATTGTGCCCGTATATACATGCGTTTTCATTGATTGGAATGTCGGCATAATTTCTGTAATCGAGGAAGATTGAGCCTGAGAGCCGGTGACCTCCGAGATAATCGTGATTCAGGTAAAAATCGTTGTCGGTAGTGTGCATAATCGGATAGCTTATTTTAGTGTTCTTTATTGTAATATATCCGACAACATCGGGGTTTGAAGCTTTAAGAGAGCTGATTTTCGCTCTCATAACCGCAATGTACTGCGAGAGCGCGGCGTTTTCGCTGGATGAGACGAGATTCTGGTTTCCGCGGAATGAGCGCAGGCTGTCAAGAGTAGGAAGCGGACTGCTGGACGCTTCCGCTGGGCCTTGCGGAACTGTGCTGTTATCTTCCTCGAACATAAAATCATCAAGATCGTTGTATATATTCTGAGCCTGGGCATGATCGTAGGCTGTATAAATCAGCATTGACGCGCTGAAAACAAAAATAAGCGCGCATATAATAAGCGGGACTGCCCGCGCGGGGCGGAACCGTCCTTTTCCCGCGGAATCCGCGCCGTATTTTCCCGGCGCGAGCTCGTCGGGGGTGAGACTGCACAGAGACACGGCGAGCGAGTCGTCCGATGCGATTTTGTATGATCTATCCTGCGAAATGTATTTCTGTTTTTTAGTAATTTTTTTCTGCATAATAAATCCATTCTATAATATATATCATGATAAGCGTGAATAAAAATACAGTTTGGAGATAAAATAAACACGTAAATTTTTTACTGAAGATACACTGAAGAAACACTAACGATACACTTCGGTAAGGCGCGAAACGCCGCGATGCGGCGTCTTTTCGTCGGATCGCGGTGCCGCTTAAAAAACATGGCGGAACCTGTCCGGGATGCATGACATCTTACTTTAATTATATTATATACCTTAATTATATGATTTTCAATATTAAATCAAATGTTTAAAGCAAAGGTTACATTGCTTTCACAATTTTTCGATCACTATCGGCAGAAAAAGTGTATACGTTTGCCTCATATTTGCATAATCTGCCATAAATTTCTATTAAATCCAAAATTCTTCGAGCTGTGTTGCAAAATTGCCGATGAAAAAATACCCGCGAATCGTAAAGCAAAAAAATTGCGGTTATTTTCAAAAAAAGGCTCTATCGGTAAAAAATTAATAATTATTAACACGTAATGTTAAAAAAAGTCTTGATATATGCGATGCAAAATGGTATAATCATAATAAATTACAGAGTAATTCAAATTTTTTATTCGTTTTTTCACATTTATTCAACAGAACTAAAGGAAGGGAAGCGATGACTGTGCAGAAAAATGATACTAACAATCCAATTCAAATGCAGAAAAACAAGAAAAATGAGCAGTACGGCAGCGATATGAACAACAGGACACAGACGTTCTCCCTGTCCGAGGATCGTGACAGAGAAGTCAGGGCTATTATGAGCGAGGTATATAACGCGCTTACTGAAAAGGGATATAATCCCATCAATCAGCTTGTGGGCTATCTTTTGTCCGAAGATCCTACCTATATCACCAATTATAAGAACGCGAGAAGCCTTATACGCAGGGTCGAGCGGGACGAGCTTCTCAATTGTCTTATCAGATATTATCTGGGAGTTTAAATCCGTATCAAAATGTTAAGATACAATATGCTCGGCAAAACCGGAATCAGAGTTTCGCAGATATGCTTCGGTTCTCTTACCGTAAGTCCTCTCGGCGCCGGACTGTCCGAGGCAGAGGGAGCTGAGGTGATTGCCTGCGCGCTTCAGGGCGGTATAAATTTTATTGACACCGCACAGTATTACCGGAATTATGAGACGATTAAGCGCGGAATATCTCTTTACACGGCGCGTGGGGGCAGGGAGAATCCTGTGATATGTACAAAAACATATGCGTGGAACCGCGAGCTTGCCGCGGAGGCGGTTGACGAGGCGAGAAAAAAACTCGGCAGAGACGTAATTGATGTTTTTTTGCTGCACGAGCAGGAAAGTATACATACTCTGCGTGGACATATGGAGGCTCTTGAATATCTTTATGAGTGCAAAGAGCAAGGAATCATCCGCGCTGTAGGTCTTTCCACGCACTGCGTAGACGCTGTATATGCCGCTGCGGAGGTCAGACACTCTCATGGCTCCGGCCTTGATGTTGTCTTTCCAATGTTTAACGTAGAAGGACTTGGAATCAGACGGGCGCAGAGTGCGGAATCGTTTGTCCGGGCGGCGGAGACCGAATTGGAGCACAGAACGAAATCCGGTGCCGAAAACGTGACGGAGGCCGAATCGGAGCACAGAACGAAATCCAGTGCTGAAAACGTGACGGAGGCCGAATCGGAGCACAGAACGAAATCCGGTGCTGAAAACGTGACAGAATCCGAAGCTGAAAGACGGGCAAAAACCGAGGCGGGAATTCGGATTTCTCTCCGCGATGATATGTGGCGTGCGATAAACAGATGCCGCGAATCCGGTATAGGCGTAATGCTCATGAAAGTGTTCGGCGGAGGGCATCTTCTCGGAGCTTCGGAGTCTCATGGAAAACTGAAAAATATATTTATCCGAACACCGTCCGAACGCGCTGCGGATGCGCTCAGATTTGCGATTGACTCAGGCTGCGGCGATTCAATTGCGCTCGGCATGCAGTCTGCGGAAGAAGTTCTTGAAAATATACGCTTTTTTGAGACAGGCCGCTTTTCCGATGATTTTTGCTCTAAGGTGAATTCAAGGAGGCGGCGTCTTGTCGTCGAGGATTACTGCGAGGGGTGCGGAAACTGTGTGCGCCGCTGCGGTCAGGGAGCGATGTCCATTGTCGGAGGAACTGCTGTGTGTGATTCCTCAAAGTGCGTTTTGTGCGGTTACTGCGCCGGGGTTTGTCCTCATTTTGCGATTAAGGTAATATAGATTTTATATGCAGAGTTCCGAAACGGAATTTTGTGTAGTTTAAAAAGGGAATTAAAAACATTAAATCTGAAAATCTGAATGCGGTGCGGACTTCGGCGGCTGCGGTTACGATATATACAGGAATACCGGCAGCGTCGGGGGAATTATATCATACGGCTGATTATATATTTATTTTCAGGAGAAATATTGTTTGAAAAATAGTGTTACGGAGATTGTATTGTAAACGGGAGGTTTGCAAATACAATCAGGCATATCCTCTCGTGATTGATTGTCAGACGATTATGAAGGGGTTATTAAAATGGAGAATTTGACTATTCGGAGAGAAACCGAAAAAGATTATAAGACAGTTGAAAACCTTACGCGCGAAGCGTTTTGGAACGTCTATCGTCCCGGATGCTGCGAGCACTATGTTGTGCATACTTTACGTGACGATCCGGACTTTGTTCCTGAACTTGATTATGTTATGGAGCTTAACGGAGTTCTTATAGGTCATGTTATGTTTGTACGCGCTGAAATTGAATCGGATGACGGGAGGGCTGTGCCTGTAATGACTCTCGGCCCGATCAGCATTCATCCAGATTACCAGCGAAAGGGGTTCGGCAAGATTCTTTTGAATTATGTTCTTGATAAAGCGGCCGAAATGGGTGTAGGTGCCGTTTGTATAGAAGGGAACATTGCTTTTTATGGAAAATTTGGATTTACAGTGGCGAGCACGCGCGGAATTCATTATTATGCAGAGCCGAGGAGCGAGACAGTTCCTTACTTTCTTATTCGTGAGCTGAAGAAGGGTTTTCTTGACGGTGTTGCAGGTATCTATCGCGCACCGGAAGGGTATTTTGTAGATGATGCGGATGTAAATAAATTTGATACAGCATTTCCGGTAAAGCCGAAATTAAAGCTTCCGGGGCAGCTGTTCGATTGAATGAAGGGCGGTACTTCGTTTGGAGGTACCGCCCTGAAACTGTAATTTTATCGGATTTATTGGTTTTCATCGCTGCTTTTTTTGAATATAGCCGGGAAAGCCTTATGAAGCGTATCAAATCCGCCGCTTGACGCGAACGCGATTATTACGCAGTTGAAGGGAATAAGCGCGGCTTCCGAGAGGGTAAGTCCGCCTGTGAAATATTTTGCCGGAAATAAGACTGCGAGGGCTACAATAAAGCTCCAGAGATTTGTCGGGATTTTTTTTATAAAAGATATATTTTTTGTGAGCTGCGTTATGAGGAGCACAGCGCCGGCGGCGCCGGTGTAGGTGCCGAGAAGCTGCCATGTTATCAGGTCCATGTCTGTAATCATTCCTTCCGAATATTTTAAAACCATCGGCTTTGAAGTCCGAAGATATGCTGACGATTCAGTCGAAAGGTGAAAGCCTGCCGAGTGTACTGCGGCAGGCCGCGCCTTTTTGTTTAATCATTATATATATATATATGCTCTCCCGCTTCAGAGCTTTACTCACAGCCGGTATATTCCGCCGGAGGAGCTGCTTTTTTCCGATTTACTGCCGCCGGATAATTCGTCGGGAACAAAGCCGAATATTTTTTCAAATATGTAAGCGTTGTTTTCCTGATGCTCAAGCCCTGACAGATATGCAAGCGCGAGGTTTACAGCGTAATTCTGCGCCTCGATATTTCCTGCGGCGTTGTCGTAATCCGCCTTGTAGCTTTCAAGCATCGTAATTATGGTTTTTTGCTGACTGGGCGAATACCCGACGTCGGCAAGCGCGTCCGCGGCATCTTTGCTTGCGGACGAAGAGCCGGAGGAGGACTTCGATGAAGAAGAATCTGACGAAGAAGAGTTTGATGAAGAAGAGTTTGATGATGAGCCCGATGATGAGGACTTAGTCTGAGAAGACTGCGAATTTTTTGCCGCGGCTTCTGCGATTGCCCTTGCAAGAGAGGCGTCAAACTGCCGCTGTTCTTCCGCGAGGCTCTGATTGTACTGTCTGACGCTCTCATTGTAATCCCTTTCATTCTGAGCGTCGCTTATCGCGTCGCGTTCCTTGGAGTAAGCGAAATTTCTGTCGTCTGTGGTTTTTGTGTAATCAAAGTCGCGCGCGTCCGTATATGCATTGTACAGCATATCTATATCGTTGTACCAGTCTGACACCGAATCTCTGTAACGGTCGTATTCCGTCTGATCCGCGTCCGAGAGCGCCGACAGGCGGTTGTAGAGATCTTTGGTTTCGTCGGTGTATTTTGTATATGCTAATTTGTAAAGCTCTGGGACTATATCGTTCAGTTTCTGAATTTGATTGTTGTATGCCTGCTGCCCGGCGGTCTGAGCGTATGAATTTGCGTATCCGCCGGTAAGGGCGCTTGCTTGCCCGACAGTGTCCTGCATGGCGCGCTTTCCGGAGTTTATATAGCTGTCTTTGTATTGCCGGTAAAGCGCGTCTCCGTCCGGATTGTACGAAAATTGTTCGCGGTTTGACAGCTCGTCGAGTGCGGAGGATATTTGACTTTTGTATGATCCGGTACTGCCCTCCGCACTCGGCCGCGACGAGAGCGCGGAGCCGAGCGCGCTTTTCGCTTTTGCGACCGCTTCTGCGCTCTCCGCGGCGGATATGTTTTCATCGTTGTTTTTCTTTTTCTGTACAGTTGACATAAAAAATATACTCTTGCCTTTGAAGGCGTCCTTTCCCGGCGTATGTTTCAGCGCCGTTTTTTCATTTTTGACGCGCTTTTGCTCTTATTTTTCTGTTTTTTCCTCCGCCGATTCAAGCGCTTCCATAACAAAGTTCAGCTTTTCTGACAGAAGAGTCAGGTAGTTTTTTATCTGTGCGATCTGTGCTTGAGATGTCGCCGCGTCTATATGCGGAGGGTCAAAAGTTACAATCATTAATTTCCGTCCCTTTCTTTATAACTTAGGTAAGGATGTCCCCGCCTTTATAGGCGTTTGCCTCTATAGCCGTTTGCCTCTATATGCGGCGGTCGTTATCTTACACTCAGCGGGAGATTGTACTCCCACTGAGCATCGCATTGTGACGCAATGCGTTTGCTTCGCCCCGGGACTGGGCAAGCCCTTTATTGAACTAAAAGCGAGATGTCTGCGTCTTATAACTATAACTCGGAGCCTCGCGTAAGCGTGCTTGTTATCGAGAATATCTTCGCGCTGCCGCGTCCGACGAGTTTAAGTCTCAGATGGTCGCATCTGCGCGGCTGAATCGGCAGCGAGAAACAGCGCGTGTCTGACGATGCGATTGACGCGGCGTGCTGCCACTGTCCTGATGAATCATACTGAATGAACACCATGACTCTGCCTCCGGGTTCAAGCGACATTCTTACGGCGAGCGCGGAAATATATGTTTTAGACGGCGTTTCCGTTCCGATAAGACCTGTTTCCGCTGTCCATTCAAACATTTCCGTGTCGGTTTCTCCGCCTCCGCAGACCGTGCGGACAGTGCATTTGTCGCTCTGTTCCACATAGAAAAGTTCTCCCTGAACCGAGGCAAAGGAGGCCACGTCTGTATTGTCTTCAAGGTGCCACATTCCGCGCGAAGCGTCATAGACATAAAGCGCGGCGGAACCGTCGCTGTATTTCATGGAGATATAGTATTTTCGTCCGAGGGCCGCTCCGACGGCCGAGTCGCATTTTACCGCGTCTCCGAGCTTTTGTGATACCGGCGAAGGCGCAGAGCCGTCGTACGCGCAGACAGCGGTACGGCTTTTGTAAAAAAGTGTGCCGGAAACGTCGGCGATGCTGTCGCCGCAGCCGCTCTGAACTCCTGCGGCATTTACCGTGCGAAGCTGAAACTGCGACGGCGTACTGCCGTAAATTTTGTGAATGTAATTCTCGCGGAAGAACGTAGGATATCCGAGATAGTTAACCGCACCTGTAAAGGCTCCCTCGCTTCCGAGAGAGACGGCGTAGCTGTCTGTCGATATTCCAGCGAAGCTGTTCCAGTTTTTAAAATCTCCGAGCTTTGAGGCGTAGATTTCATTAACCTGTTTTCCATCCTGATTTTCACCGCAGCGGCACGCCCAGAGACGGTTGCCGCATTCAAAAATAAAATCAAATTCCGGCATTTTTCGAGATACCTTGAAAGGTGAAGTGAAGGGGGAAACGGTGCTTTCTATCAGAGCTGGTATTATGAAGTAATTTTCTCCGACCGCAGTGATTTCAAAATACCCGTCGATAGATGAAAGTCGGGAATCGGTAATTCCCGAAATTTTTACTGTATCTCCGGCATTAAGTCCCGGCATGATCGAAGCGGAGACCGAAATCTTCACATATGAAGTGACAATTTCACTCCAGCTTCCGGTATTTTCAGACCAGATTTTCATGATATGCGTTTCTCCGCTCGTATCGAGCCAGAGCGCGCCGTTCTGCGGATTCTGCGGAGCTTCGGCGGATACCGTAACATTTTCACAGGCGTTGCCGGAGCTGTCACAGGGGGTAAAGACGGCGGAGCTTATCGTTTTTTCGTATTCAATATCTCCGCGGTCGCTGTAGTCTGCGGTGTTAACATATTTTTTATCTGGAAATATTAAAATATAGCTTCCCACCGCGACAAGAAATGTATCCGGATCGCCGCTGAGACCAAGGTCAAAAACTGCCGTAAGATCTGAGGGGGATTCGCCTATATAAGATGGAAAACTGTTGATAAACAGCAGGTTATCGAATGTATAGCAGAGATTGTCTCCTGCAAGCAGCTTTGAGCATATATAGCCCTCGTTCGGCAGACCGAGCACTTTTCCGCGCGCGCGTCTGGTGGAGAGCAGCGGGGCGCAGTCGGATGTGAGATTTTTCATATCATGAAGCTCACCGCGACTGATTTTATCGCTTCTGTTCAGACCGCCGAAGCTGTCGACAGTCTCGGTGTATGTTTGCAGAGCGTTGAGAATAGGCAGTTTCATGCTTGTAAATTTCTCCTGTTTGTAATTTTACGCCTGATTTTCAGATCCCGGTCTTTTCGGCAGAATGACGTCCGGATAAGACGTATAACGGAGCGCATGAGACTGGGCGTGAGAAAATCAGAAATATTTGTAAACTCCCTTTTTATGCGCGTGTCTGCGGTGATAATCGCGGGCAAAGCTGTCGTATACGCTTTGAAGCATGGCCGCCGCGTTGTTGTATCTGCCTATTTCACCGAGGCGGTAAGCTATGCGGGATTCAAGCAAATATATGTATACGTCGTCGTATGGGGACGGAACGAGAAGCTCCGTATCGTACGAAGATTCGGTATTGTAGCCGGTAAACGGAGCTGTCGGAGCGTCTTCGTGGGCATCTATAATTTCAGTTCGTACCGAGCGGTCGAATGTATCGAGCCATCGGAGCTTTTCTTCCTCCGGCGCTGTGTTGGGACGCATCTCGTCAATGCGGTCGATTGCTTCTTTCAGTTTCATATAGATAACCGAGCCTTTTCCTTTCCGATGTCTTTCCGTGTATTTATGCAGTGTTTCTTTTAATGTCTGCGATTCGCGGCGAGTTTGTTTTCATAATTGATTGCGTCGGCGATTCTCTCTTCGCGCCGTATGAGTACCTCTGCGGCGCATTCGGGAATTTCGACCTCCGATCCGCGCTTTATATACCAGTTTCGGTCATTTACCGAAACGAAAACATCGCCGTCATCTTCAGCGTGGGGGATACGGATTCGGACAAGCTTTTCACCGGGATAAGCGTTTGTCGCTGCCGGAATGTTTTTTTTATCGGGCTCCGCGGTTGCTTCGCCGGCAGATTGCTTATCTGCTTCACTGGCAGATTGCCTATCAGTTCCACCGGTTGTTCCGTTAGCCGATTGTTTGTCAGTTCCGCCGGTTGTTCCGTTAGCCGATTGTTTGTCGGTTCCGCCGATTGTTCCGTTAGCCGATTGTTTGACAGTTCCACCGGCTGTTCCTTCGTCAGATTGTTTGACCTCTCCGTCCGTTGCAGCGTCGGTATTTTTATCTGAAGCTTTCACAGATAAAACAGATGAATTTTGTCCTCCGGCTTCGGTTTCATCGGAAACTGGGACGGTACTGCCTGATGTATTAATGCTGTCGGTAGAATTGCAGATAAGGTTTTCTGTTTTTTTATTTGATGCTTTTGCCATAATAAGAACCATACCTTTCGTATTTAAAATTTAAATATATGTTTCTGTAAAATGCCTTTTTTGTGGCTGCAGCTTTCTGCGAGGCCTTTTTCCCGGTAACCGTCCGCCGAAGCTATCAGGCGGACGGCAGGCGCGGGATATATGAGATATATATGGATATGCGGGTATATATGAAATATACAGGATATGCTGAGTATGCCGGATAAACTTAGTTCGCAGTGGCCGTAGATGAGAATTTAGAGCAGCACATCAGATCGACGAGATAATTGTCTACAAGGATCTTAGCTGTTTTCATACCCTTCCATCCGACCGAGGAACGCTGGTCAAGCGGATCGGCGGTTCCTGCGGAGCCCTTCTGTTTTACGATAGTCTGAAGCCCTCCTCCGGTAACTTCTGTAACGCCGTATGCTCCGTCGCCGATAAACAGACAGTGAAATACCGCGAGACCTGTCGGGAGGCCTGATGTGCCCTTGTCAATTTTCGCTTCGGTGGATTGGACAAAGCGCACTCCGCACATTTTTCCGATTTCTCCGGTATAGAGATTTTCCGGAGCCGCATACTTATGCGCGTCTACCCATTCAGGATCGCGCATCAGGTCGTATGCCACATACGGATGTATGATGCATACGTAATCGCCGTTTATTGTCGGAGCGTTCTGAGCGCGGAGCTTAGCAACCACACGGTGAACGGTATCTACTTTAAGAGTTGCGGTCTTGTCAAGATCCGCGGCTGAGGTCACTTCTGTTTCGACAAGGTCTCCGTCCGAATTTTTTGCCCATTTTGAGGCGTACGATTTGTTTGTACCGAGAAGCAGGGCGTTGTGCACTATTGTGTCCATTGTAAGGCCGGCCTGTCTGCCGAGCAGTTTTGTGGCTTCGAGAATCGTGTTATCGACAGCGGTAAGCTCAAGCACGTCGCTCTGTACGACAAAATCTCCGTACTGTGCCACCGTCGCGTTTACATTGAGTACACTGAGTGAGCTTCCGCTTGGAGTAACGCCTTCGGTAAGCGCCGTGGTAGCCTTGCCGAGAGGGGAGAATCGGCGGAATGAAACCGTTTTGCCGTTGCCCTTGGGAATAGGGCGCTTCTGACCGAACTGTTCATGTACGAGCATGGGCGAGGCTTCATCGATCAGCCGCATGTCGTAAAATGTTTTCATTTCGGCGGAAAGTCCGGTAGCTCCGGTATATGAGTCCGGCTGTTCCTGGGGATCATAAGCGAGAAGCTGAAGATTGATTTTTGTGTTTTTCATAGCTTTTTCCTTTCTGTTTCAGATATGGTGGTTTTACATCGTATTAAAGACGAATAATCTCTCCGCGCATCACGCGCCGTACAATATCGTCGCGGTTTGCCTTTGACATTTTTGAAACACCTGTGCCGAGAGTTGCACCTGCGCCTGCGCCGCTTCCGTTCTCAGTCGGTCTGGCCTCGTTTGACATTATTTTGTTTGCAAGCTTCTTTTCCGCGTCAAGAACAGCGCAGCGCAGAGCTGCCGGAATTATTTCGTCGTGATGTATTACTTCATAAGCGGTACGCACGTCGATTCCGTTTTTCAGAATAGCGCAGAAACGGGGATTTTGAAGCTCTCTGTGGAAGTTAAAGCCGGGATAAATTCCGGAGGTCTCATCTGCCTGTTTTAGCCAGGTACGGCACAGCTTTCCTGCGTTGGCGCGAATTACTCTTTCTCTTAAAGCTTCAGAATTTGTCCTGCGTTTTGCGTCGATTTTGTCGTCGGGATTTTCCGAATTTTCTTTGTCGGCTTTATCGGTTTTAACGCTGTCATCTGAAATATGCACCGCGTCGTTTTTTCCGTCTGAGTTTGCCATAACGTCTGTACCGGTTTTATTATCATCTTCCGCACGTTCTGCATCGGATTTAATTTCCACATTTGCCGGACGTTTTGATTCAGCTTTAGCGTCCGCAGCTGCCGTGTGCTTCGCGTCGGTTTTTCTGTCCTCAGCTGTCGTGTGCTTCGTTGCAGCTTTGCGGTTCGCATTTGCCGGGCGTTTTGCTTCGGCTTTAGTGTCTGAGGCTGCTGTACACTCCTCTCCGGTTTTGCCGTACGTGATTGCCGTATTTTCTGAGCCGGCTTGACCGGCTGTATTTGCCGTGTATTCTGTACCCTGAAAACTTGCTTTTCCGCTTGAATTTTCGGAATATCCGATAACCTGATCTCTGTCCATATTTACCTCATCTGTTCGGAATTTTTGCGTTGTTTTTATTTCGCGTCTGACCGCCGCGAAACTGATTCCGGATAATTTTCTCTGAGAATCTGAAATCCGCCGCGAAGCGCTGTGAATACCGCATGAAGCTCAGAGCTGTAAGCATGCTTTGGGCGGCAGCGGATTTCGATGTGTCCTGGGCTAAGGTTTATAAATGGTTTTTTCCTGAGCCATCCTTGTGCGGCCGCATATTTTACATATTCAGCCGCTGTATATGAAAGAATCGTAGCTGCCGCGCACACTATATCATAACCGCGCGGCGCGTAACCGGCATGTCCTCGGATTACGAGCTCCTCCTCTGTTATTTTTATATCTAACATATTTTAAGCTTACGGAACAATAGAATTTGCAGAGCGGATTCTGGAGTTTTTCATGTTACTGTTCTCTCCGATTTTCTTTTCAGATGCCGCGTTTCGGTTTGCCGCTGCGCTTTGGTTTGTTTCCGCGTTTTGGTTTGTTTCCGCGTTTTGGTTTGTCTCCGCGTTTTGATTTGTCTCCGCGTTTCGGTTTGTCGCTGTGTTTTGGTTTATCTTCGCGCTTTGGTTTGTCTCCGCGTTTTGATTTGACTCCGTGCTTTGATTTACCACGTCGGCGCTCAGACTGTAAGCTTCGGCAAGCATAGCCGCCCTCCGATACTGTTCTCCGCGTTCTCTTATTTTTCTCATGATCGGCTGTTTTCTGTCGAAATCCATCATGTCGAGGCAGGCGAGAGCAGCATCTGCATTCTGCGGATTGAAAAATCCGGCCTGATAAAACTGGAGAGCCATTTCATTCTGTGCGACGCGCGAGTAGGGAGATTCCTTAGCCGCTGTAATTTCAATATCGAAAAGGGGAGTTCTGTATCCGAGCTCGACACCGAATGCGCTTTGCTGTTTCTGGGGAGCGATATTTTCGGAGCTGTATGATATAAATTTCTGAATCCCATCTTCGCCTGTAATTCTGAAGCACCGCGCGGTATCGTAGAACTGGCGTATAAGCTCAATCGTCATGAGGCACAGCTTGCGGAAAGCGCGGTATGATGCTTTGCACGAATCACGGTCAAGTCGGCTTCCCGCCTCCTGCATTGCGGCAATTGCGGAGGCGGCGGTAACTCCGCCGGAGGAGCCTCCGTTTGAAACATCCCGGTTTCCTGTCGTCTCCTTAAGCTCGTCGATTTTGTTCTGAAGCGCGGAGATATAGACAGAGTCAAGATGTCCCGCCGAAATCGGGCGGTAGGTAGCGTCTGTGATTGCTCCGGAGCAGTGTACGATGTCGGCGGAGAGATCACAGTATTCGCTTTCATTAATCGGGCTGTCCTCGCTTACGAGTATTCTCGGCACGGCGCATGCAAGCATATTTTTCATAATCGCCTGATTTCCGCGGTCGATGTAAGCCTGACAGTTTTTACCGATGTCTATATATCCGAAGCCGGCGGGAGTGCCGGGAGTAGGGAAGAGCACGTCAAAGATAAAGGGATACATACCGTGGTCGTAAAGGCCGCGCGTTCTGAGCGTCGGATCGTTTTCGGTCGCATAAAGCAGCTCGTCTCCGACGAATTTGCAGTAGTGAAGAACAGTGCGGTTTCCCTCGCGTTTTTTGTAGTACCAGTCGATAACGGCAGATTTTCCGCTTGTGTCAATAGAATCGTCGCATATATACTGCGCGCTTTCCTGATTTGTTCCGGTCAGTTTTCCCGCGAGAAAGGGATATTTTGCTTCAAGGAGATCTGTGTCGACAAGCTCGACCGAAAACAGATTGCGCGATGACTGAATATCTCGTACTCCGGGCTCCCAGTAAAGGGACAGAATATCAATGTCTCTCAGCGCAATATCTCCGAGACCGCCGTGCTTGCTGCCGTCCCAAAATACGCCGTAAACTGCGGTTCCGGAGCGGCATTTGTGATCCCACGCGTCGGAATAAATCTGTTCAAAATCGTTCTGATCGAGGATTACCGGAAGTATTGAGGACAGTTTTTCGGCTTCCCACCTGTCGCCCTCCTCCCTTGGAAGAATTGAGGGAGAAGGGATATTGTCCATGGCGTTTGCATGCTTTGTCTGAATACAGTTGAAAAGCCATGCCGAGGTCGGCTTTACCTGTTGTTCGCTCCCGCGCATGCAGTCCCAGTGGCGCAGCTTGTACCACTGCTCGTTTTCGATTATGCGGCGCTCAAGATTCGCTTTGCCGGCTCTGTATTTCTGAAGAATGGAATATGCCTCCCGAATCTGATCGCGGCCTATTGGGGGAAGGGCCGTCTGCGCGTCGTTTTCCGCAGTGCCATTTTCCGCAGAACCGTTCTTCGTAGTGCCGTTCTTCACGGCATCGGTCTCCGACGGATCTTTTTCTACCGTTTCGTAGGCGGGATATTTGCCGGTGTTGTTCAGATATGAGGAATCTGCGGATATTTGCTGATTCGTCTGTACGGACGGCGTATTAAAAAGCGGCGGTATAAAAGTCTTTTTTTCGGATTTTTTACCCGAAGCGTCTGATCTGACCATATTTATGACCATGCCTTTCGTTGTAAATTGTATCTGTTTTCAGCGCTGGAAAGCTAAAAACCGGCGGCATTTTCAGCTTTCCCCTATTATTTCAATCCTGCCTCCCGGATCAGGCGGCGGAAGCTTTCTCAGGGATTCGCGCGGAATATCCAGGAACATCCGCAGCGGATTTGTTTTGTAGTCGTCAGGTTCAGCGGATCTCGGAGAAATCGGCCGGCTCATGCAGAAGTATCTGACCTCGTCGGCTACATGATCCTCTCCGTCGGTATTCAGATCTTCCGGCTTTGACGTGTCATAGAGAAGCGTAGGTATGGTACGGATGAAAGCGCGGCAGTTTGAAAACACATACATCATGGCAAAGCCCTCGCGGTCGAAGGCCATGCGGTAATGAACCTGAAGCCATCCGGGAATTCTTTTGTGATCGCCGGGAATAAAATGCACGCCGCAGCGCGCCGCGGTCTCCGCGATGCTCTCGCCGGTTTCCGCGTCCCATATTGCGGGATCTGCGATTCCGGTAATGTGCTTTCCGATGAGAAAAGGATGTTCGGTTTCAATGCGGTGAATTTCACTGAATACCGCTTTCGGAGTAAATCGCACACCCTCGTTTGGGGTACCTGTACAGCCGTAAAGCTCTAAAATTCTGTATGCGGTGCCGTCGTGATCGACCGCCCACCAGCCGCATGAAAAGGGTCTGTTGTAGCCCCAGTCGAACGATCGGAAAATGCGCCAGTCCGGCGGGATGTCGAACGGAGCTATGACATGCGAGTACCGTCTGTCGCGGTAATGCTCCGGTCTGTCCGCGAACTCCTCGAAGAACTGGCCCTCGTATACGTCCCAGCGTCCGTAGAGCCATGCGTCTCTCAGCTTTGGCGGAAGAGCCTCAAGCTGTTTTATGTAGTCGGGCTGGGAGAGCATAAGAGCGGCGTTGTCGGTAACAAGCGATTGTATAAAGGTATAGTCATTTTGATTTTCACCTTCCTCGTATCTTCGGTCGATGAAAATCCGCTTTATATATCCGTGTCCCTGTCCGCCCGGATTGCAGGTATAATATATTCGTTTTGGGAAAGTTCCGACTCCCCGCAGGCATGCGGTAATCGATTTCATCTGAAATTCCGAAAGCTGGGTCGCCTCGTCGAGGAAAATTATATCGTATTCGACTCCCTGAAGACGGTCAAGATCTTTATCGCACGCGCAGTAGGAAAAGTTTATCGTGCTGCCGTTCGAAAAACGGAGAAGCTTGTCCTTGTCGTTGTATTTAGCGATTCCGGCGAGCTGCGAACGAAGAATTCTTATGTGATTGCCCATCAGTTCGGGATAAGTCCGTCTGACAATCAGAAGCTTGATTCCGGGATAACGCAGCGACAGAAGAATTGCTTTTGTCCGGACCGCCCAGCTTTTTCCTCCGCCCCGTGCGCCTCCGAAGCCGATATGCTTTGTTTTGGCTTGCAGAAAGAGCTTTTGCTTCAAGCTCGGCGCTTCAAGCGTGAGCTTGGGAGCCGGGCCGCCTCTTATGCCGGCTGGTTGATTTTGTTTAATTCCGGGCGCGTGTACATGTGCGCATCCATGCGAGTGCGTGTATCCATGCATGTATCCTTGCTCGTATTTCATTCACTGTATCCCTCGTCGCCTTCTATACGGACAAGAATTTCTCCTGAACCGGAAACGTTTTCAGCTTCAGCTTCGAGCATCTGTCTTTCAAGATTTTTTAGTTTTATCTGTTTTTCAAGACGTTCGTCGGGTGAATCGAGCATTTGTATGTCTTTTATTTCCTTTATAGAGGCGACAATTTGCCTGAACCGCTGTGTATCTGTAGTCTCAAGCTCCTCGACCGCGCCGGTAAGTCTGTCTACAACGCGGTCTGCAAGCCGGCATATTTTATTCAGACGCTTGTCACGAAGCTTTTCTTCTTTTAGGGATAATACGGAAAATTTTTCTTCGCTGTTTGTCTTTTTTTCGTTTTTGGATTCCGCTTCCGCCTCTGTTTCTGTCCTTGTTTCTGTTTCCGATACTGCTTCTGCTTCTGTCCTTGCTTCTGCTTTCGATACCGCTTTCGCTTCTGTCCTTGCTTCTGTTTTCGATACCGCTTCCGCTTCTGTCCTTGCTTCTGTTTCCGGTACCGCTTTCGCTTCTGTCCTTGCTTCTGTTTCCGGTACTGCTTCCGCTTCTGTCTTTATTTCTTCTTCCGTCTTCGTCTCTGTCGTCCAGGCTTTCCTGTCGCCGCGCTTTTTATCGGATTTTTTGCCTGGTCCGGCATTTGTACCGCCGTCAGACAGGAGCAAATCGTCCGTATTCAAGCCTTACCGCCTCCTTTGTGTGCATAATAATAGACTATTTTGCTCCGACATTAAAGTGTGGAAAAACTGATTTTGCAGTTTTTTTCAAAAGACTTCTGCCTTGCGGCATTGGGAAGATCAGTCCTATCAGTTTTTTATATTTACGGTTTTACCAAGTCTTTTCAAAGTATAGTAATATAGGAAGAAAATATATAACTAAAAGTGAGATGCTTATGTCTGTAAGATGTTCGAGTATATTGAACAGAATTTGCGTAATTTATAAAAAATATGATTACAAAAACGGCAAAAAATTTCTCTATAATACATAGAGCCGCATCATAACGCGTTTTTTTCCTTTATCAGGGGATATTAATTGTATTTCATAGGCATGAAATAAAGCTATCGTGTGAAATTACAAAATAGAGATAAGCGGCAAAATACAGAATCAATAAAATCTCATACACTTTTTCACTTTGTATTTTCCGTCAGGTACAAATACAGAGAAAGGAATGGTAATTAAAATGGAATCGGTTATTAAAGAAATAACAGCAATCCGGCAAGGTGCCTCCCGATAAGAAAACATCGTGGGGCAAGAGAGAAACGGTATAGCTTCGGCTATGCCGTTTTTCTCATTCTTGCCTTGATGAAGTGACTTTGGATACTTCCAGGGCCCCAATGCCCTTATAGTAGATGTCAATTTCCTGGGTACGGTTCTTGCCCTTCGAATCGCTGGCAGCATGGACAACAATCTTCTCGATAAACTCATGCAAGATACACGGAGTCAATTCGGGAATTTCCGTATACCGTTCGACAACGGAGAGAAACCTTTCCACATTGGCGCTTTTTTGTTCCTCCGCCTCAATTTCAACACGGAGGGTAGCCGCTACCTCTTGAAGCTGATGCTGCTCTTTCTCGTAGTCGGTGGAGAGCTTTTGAAAACGCTCGTCAGAAAGTTTTCCAGAAATGGTATCCTCATAAAGACGCTTGAAAATGGTATCCAGTTCTGCGATCCGCTTTTCAGCGTCGGCCAATATTTTCTTCCGTTTTGCCAAACCTCGGTTGCGTTGACGCATATCCGCATCCATGACCATCTGCACAAAATCGTCTTTACGTTGCGATGCAAAGGAAACGATCTCACGCAGATTTTGCAGAACCAATTCTTCCAGGATAACAGTTCGGATGGAATGTGTCTGCCCACATACATCACGGCTTTTCCGATAGCCGGAACACAGGTAATATTCCTGATCGCGCCGGAAATTGGTTGCCCTGCATTGGTACATGATGGAGCCGCAATCGGCACAGAACATCATGCCGGAGAACATTCCCATTTCTCCCATCTTTGTAGGGCGGCGCCGCGATTGCCTTGCGAGCCTTGCTGCATCGGCAATCGCCTCCGTCCAGATGGCTTCGTGGGTATTCTCAAAAATCTTCCATTCGCTTTCTGGATTGAGAAGGGTCTTTTTGCTCTTGTAGGATTTTTTGCGGGTTTTGAAATTAACCGTATGCCCCAGGTATTCACGCCAGCGATCCATAATGTCAGCGATTGTAGAAGAATCCCAAGCATAAGGCGAACCTTTCTTCGTGACATTGGTTGTCCTGCCTTTGCTCGCATAGTAAGCAGCCGGAGTAAGGATTTTTCTTTCCGTCAGTTTTCTTGCGATTTGCGAGGGTCCCAGACCGTCCATGATATAAAGACCAATTTCATAAACTACCTGGGCCGCTTCTTCATCCTTCACCCATTGCTTTTTATCATCAGACGATTTCA
>CAJLCI010000017.1 GCA_905205065.1 uncultured Eubacteriales bacterium
CCGGGAGATATACCGTTTAAACATCAGACTCAAAAAAGAATTGAGTTGGTGTCACTTATATTTTATGCCTTGTGGTTTTCTAATGTGAGACGGCACAGATAAAATCATGTGTTTCAGCAATTGTAAATTTTTAGCATTTGTTACTTTATTTGCGAAAATATTATTACTTTGAACTTTACATTTTAAGTAAAATGTGATATAATAATTTTATAGTCAGAGCTTTTGATTGGCAAGTTTTGTTTCACCGCCGACAGCGGCGATTTTGCAGCTCAAAGCTATAAAACATTAGTGGTTTGATATAACTTTATGTTATAAATAAAAGTGAGATGTCTACATTGGTAAGATGTTCGTCTTTGCATAATGTGATCTTTACTCACTTTTTCCAGCAGCCGTTATAGCTGTCGCCGGAACACTTTATGGCGAGGCTTTGCCCAATATTTAAACATAAGGCAGATAAGAAGGATGGTTACTCGTAAATGAAATGTCCTGTTTGCGGTTATGAGGACAGCAAGGTAATAGATACAAGACCTACGGAAAACGGAAGTATACGCAGACGAAGAGAATGCCTGAATTGTCAGCGCCGTTTTACTACTTTTGAAATAATAGATACGGTTCCTGTACTTGTTGTAAAAAAAGATGGGAGCAGAGAAGTTTTCGATAAAAATAAGCTGTTAAACGGAATAATTAAGGCATGCTATAAGAGGCCTGTAAGTTCAGATCAGATGAACAGAATGGTAGATAATATTTCACAGACAGTTTCTAATTCTCTGCGTCATGAAATTCCTTCGTCAGAGCTTGGAGGAATGGTAATGGAGGAATTACGCGATATTGATGAAGTTTCGTATGTCAGATTTGCGTCTGTTTATAGGGAATTTAAAGATGCTGAAACCTTTATGGAAGAGCTTTATAAGCTTGGCGGCTGCCGGGCTTCGGAATCCGGTCAAAAAGAAAATACGCTTGGAAACGGCGGCAGCAATAACGTCGACAATTAAAATTATAAATAAAAATTAAAAAAATGAAGAAATAACCAAATATAAATATAAGTAGCTGCGGAAAAGCTTTTAAATGTATATTCCGCGGTTTTTTATTTTTATATTCGCAGTGCATTTTTTTTGCATATAATTTCAGCTAATAAAAGTCTTATTTTGCAGCATACTTTTATTGTGCAGTTTTAAACTGTAATTTAAAGAAAGGACAGGATTTTGAATATGCCACTTATAACTTCCAAAGAGCTGACGGCAATTGAGGATATACTTGGAATGGAACAGAACTTGATTGAAAAGTACCGCAATTATGCAGAAAGTACAGGAGACTGTAAGCTTAAGACACAATTCGGTGAAGCGGCTTCAAAACATCAGAATCATTTTGATGCTCTTTTCGCGCTTTTGAAGTAAACTGTAAAGGCTGCAGGAATACAGATATTATGTATTGCGTTACTGATACGGAAAAGCCGTTAAACAATGGAGCTTAAAAGTTTTTGCGTTTGTCAGTTTTTGACTCATATAAAAAGAAAGGAATGGTGATTTAAATGGCACAGGTAGTATGGAATGACAAAGAAAAGATGACCGATGCTCTTACGTCAGAAAAGTATCTTACCGAGACTTATAACTCGTATACTTCGGAGACCGCTACTCCTGAAGTAAAAAGCTGTTTTCAAAATATTTTATGCGAGGAGCATGATATTTCTTACGAACTTTTCTGTGAGATGAACGAGAGAGGATGGTATCCCGTTGATAAAGCTGAAGAAAGCAAGCTTCAGACCGTGCGCAATAAATTTGCGGTAATGGCGTAATCGCAGATTAAAAGACAAGCGGCATACATTGTGCGTATGCCGCTTGTCTTTGATATTTTTCAGTATGTTATAAATATATTTTAATATACAATTATATATTTTAACAGTGAATTTTGCAGGAGAGATTTTTTACAGTCAGTTTGAAAACTTTTACAGAAGACAGTGACTTGATGTCAAAACTGAAACTGTCTCTTTCGGTGTAATGCTTTAGAATACAATTTAGACCAAAAATTTTTTCGTCCTTATCCTCTACAGAGGATATTACTCCGTTCCCCATTATACTTCTATATTTTGTTGAATAACTGCACGGTGTTTTTCCGCATATAATTTCTCCGCCGTCATCTATTTCAAACCCTACCGTCGGATTATTTTTAATTAAATTTATTTTGCGGCCTTCAGAAGCTCCGTGAAAATACAGGACATAATTTTCACCGTCATCCGAAAATCCATAATTCATCGGAATTATATAAATTTCACCGTTGTCATAAAATCCAACTCGGCAGCAGGTACACTTATTAAATATGTCAGCTATTTTTGTCTTATCGGTGATTTCAAGATCATATCTTCTCATATAAATTTCCGCTCATTTCAAAATCTTTTTTATCTGTTATAAATCCGTGCAGCAATTTATATATTAAAAAGCATATGGAATTTAACATAACTTTAATTTAACACACATCGATAGCGCTTCTGCTTGTATATTTATTTTTGTACCGTTTCTAAATTCCGAGCAGGATACGTGCGACGTTAAAATAGATAAGGAGAGATACGGCATCTACTATTGTTGTGATAAACGGGCTTGCCATTACGGCTGGGTCAAATCCGATTTTGTGCGCTATTAAAGGGAGAGTACAACCGATGAATTTTGCTATAATTATTGTACATCCAAGTGTAATACATACGACGAGCGCGACGATAGGAGTTATATTGCTTCCCATTATTAAATTGTCTACAAGCTGAATTTTTATAAATGTTACAAAAGCGAGTGAAAGTCCGCACATTATTGAGACGCGGAATTCTTTCCACATAACTCTGAAAATGTCCGAAAATTCTATTTCTCCGGTCGATATACCGCGTATGACCGTGACTGATGCCTGACTTCCGGAGTTTCCGCCTGAATCCATGAGCATCGGTATAAACGCTGTAAGTATTGCCTGGGCGGCGAGCGCGGTTTCAAACGAAGAAATAATCATACCGGTAAATGTTGCTGATACCATAAGAAGCAGAAGCCATACTATACGGCTTTTCCATATATCGAAAACCTTGGTTTTAAGATACGGCTTTTCCATAGGAATCATAGCGTTCATTTTGGCGAAGTCTTCCTCCGCCTCGTCCTGAATGACATCGATAGCATCGTCGACCGTTACAATTCCGACAAGCCGGTTTTCACCGTCTACGATTGGAACCGCGAGAAGATCGTACTTTTCAATGAGTTTACCGACATCTTCTTTATCCGTGAGTGTATCGGCGCAAATGACTCCTGTATCCATTATTTCGGAAATCATAACGTCTTCGCTTTCCGCCGTCATGAGGTCTAAAGCTGTTACGAGTCCCTTTAGCTTTTTATTTACATCGGTTACATAGCATGTATAAACAGTTTCCTTTTTCAGCCCCGTTCGCCTGATTCGCTTAAGCGCGTCACCTACTGTCATTCCCTCGGTGAGATCCACGTACTCAATGGTCATTATGCTTCCGGCGCTGTCATCCGGGTAATTCATTATTTCGTTGATAAGTTTGCGTTTCTCAGGCGTGATATTTCGCAGAATTCTTCGTACTACATTGGCTGGCATTTCCTCGATCAAGTCTACCGTATCATCTAAAAACATTTCGTTTATAACGTTTTCAAGCTCCGCGTCAGAAAAAGCGTCGATGAGTACGGCCTCTTCGTCTCCGTCCATTTCAACAAAGGTTTCTGCGGCAAGTTCTTTTGGAAGAACTCTGAATATAAGTGGAATTTTATCCCGAGGAATCTCGTCAAGCATCTGCGCTATATCTGCCGGTTCAAGATCTTCGAGCGTTTCTTTCAGCTCCGAGTATTTTCTCTCCTCAATTAGTGAAAGCGCAAAATTGCTTTTTTCCTCTAAATCTTCAAGCGTGACCGGATCCGGACTTTCATCGTCTCCGTTTATAAAACTATCGTTATCGTTCAATTTGACATTATTATCAATCTGCGTGTCTGAGGTCGGTAAATTTATCTCATTGTTATTGTTGTTACCGGAAAGATTATCGTTCCGGATGTTTTCGTTTAAGGTATCCTTCTCAGTGTTTTCCAGCATAATAACCACCCTTTCTGATGTACTTTAATGAGCGGCTGTTTTATAACTAAAAGCGGCATATCCCATGTCTTTGCAGGCGTTGGATCTATTTAATTTATACGACGATGATTTGGTCAACCGCTGAAACGCCTTATGACGGGGATTTGCCCCTGATTGAAGAGCGAGAACCCGTATAAAGCGTATTGACGGCGATTGCAGTACTGCCGTAAAGCATATAAAAACCTTTGGCCGCAGATGCCATCGCCTGAACAGCCGATGATTGCTGACAGGCGGTATCAGTCTGCGGATGTTTTCTTTTAGCAATAAAAAAACAGCCGCATAAACAGCTGTTCAGAAATAACCGACAGCTGCCGTTTTTCGGATTACAATATCCGGTATTTACACAAGGGCATAGTTATAGTATGCCCCTATACAGCGGCAGAGATGTACAAAACTCAGTCGGGCAAGTATTCAGTTTACGGAAAAACGTCATGCTTCGGTGAATAAAGGCACCGGAGCGGCGGCGTTTTTGCAGACCTTGCTACTTCGCCCGGGAACTGTACGTTTACTACCTCCGGCGTCCATTTAGTTCACCATCCTTTTCGTTTTATTTTTACATATATTAATATTATATACCTAAAGGGCAGTATTGTCAACTTTTTTCATGAAAACAAGTCTGTTTATCTGTAGGATTATAATTTCACAAATAATTTATAATTTTATAAAATCTATTGACAATATTATAATTTTATAGTATTATTTCAAATATAAACTGTGATATTCTATTAACGATATATTATAAAGTAATATATCGTTAATAGAATATCAAAAATCTTCCAAGAATATTAGAATATTTCCTTAGATGTAACAGTCAAATTTTGACAGTACTTACGATACAAAATCTCAAATCTGCAGAGGTTGAAAAGAAGTATGAAAAAAATTCACAAAATTATAAATAATCTATTTTATATGACAAAGCTTTCATTCAAGTTTTCTCCGATTCAATACTTTATAGCTATAATAGATTTGGTGTTAAATTCGGTTGCTCCGTTTGTCGATTTACTATTTCCTAAGTGGATATTGGATGAGATGATCGGAGAAAAGCGATGGGAAAAAGTATTGTTTTATATAGTGCTTTGGACGGCAGTTAACGGTGCACTTATTATTTTTAAAAGTGCGGAATGGATATTGCTTACCCCATATAATAACAAATGTGACTTCAAAGAAACACAAATGTGGGGAAGAATAGATGCCTATATGCCGTATAGCAGACTTGAGGACGGTGCTGTGACGGACGAAAAAAACCGTATAAAGAATAATTTATATATTTCGTCTTTTGCAAGCAATCCATGGACAAGTTTAATAGTGGCAGTCATTCAGTTTATTGGTTATACATATATAATTGCAACGCTGCATCCATTGATGATAGTATTTTTATTGTTGATTATTTTTGCTAATTCTTTGCTTTCCAAAAGGCGCGAAAGGATTAAATACGATTATCAATTTGGAGTTATGAAATCTCAGCGTAGATTGAATTATCTTTTTGGTGTAATGGTAAAGTATCCTTATGCTAAAGAAGTAAGGATAAATAAAGCCGCTGAATGGATAACAGAAAAATACAATCACGAGTCAAACGAATATATGTATTCATTTAAGAAAAATCAGGTTAAATTATTAGGTTGTGATAGCGTATCGGATGTTGTTTTATTTGCTCAGACTGTAGCTCTATATGTATATAGCTCATATCGCGTGATAACCGGAGCGATAACAATAGGAGACTTTAGCATGTATATTGGTGCTATAACGGCTTTCTGCGGTGCATTTACTACGTTAGTAGGGCAAATTAACGGATTGAGTTTTCTGTCGGAATATATTGAATCATATAAAAATTATATGAAAAATTCATACTTGTATTTAGCTGAAAAAGGTATGACAGGAATTGATTATAATAACGGTAAATTTGAGATAGAATTTCAGAATGTATCTTTCAAATATGCCGGATCAGAAAATTATGTGCTGAAAAATGTTTCTGTGAAAATTCGAAGCGGAGAAAAATTAAGTATAGTCGGTTACAATGGGGCGGGTAAAACCACATTTATAAAACTGCTATGCAGATTGTACGAACCAACTGAAGGCCGAATACTTCTTAATGGCGTAGATATTAGCAAGATTAAATATGCTCAATATATTGACATTTTGTCTGTTGTTTTTCAGGATTATAACGTTTACCCTATGTCAATAAAAGAAAACGTGTGTTTAAATATTGACGTTAATGACAGTGAAATTATATTGGCGCTTCAAAAAAGTGATCTTTGGGATAAAGTGAGACAACTTCCACATGGAATTGACACTCTGGTGAGTAAAGAATTTTCAGATGAGGGAGTCGAGTTATCCGGAGGAGAGGGGCAAAAGCTCGCATGTGCAAGGGCTTATCTTAAAAAATCAGATCTAATCATAATGGATGAACCGTCTGCATCCCTTGATCCTATATCCGAAAGTAAGCTTTATGAAAGATTTAATAATATTATTGGTTCAAAAACAGCTATATATATTTCACATCGTCTTGCAAGCACAAAATTTTGTGATAGAATAGCGGTTTTTGAAGATGGACGAATAATAGAATACGGAACTCACGATGAATTAATGAAACGCAATGGTGTTTATTGTAATATGTTTACAAAGCAGGCGAAATATTATATAGATTCAGCGGTAGGTATCGAAAAATGAGAAAAGGAAAAAAATCAAAGATAAAGTATCGATAAAAAATACTTTTTTAAATATAACATTTATGGTAAAGTATCTATTCGGAGTGAATAAATCGCTTTTTTTAATACGTATACCGCTCCTGATTTTAGATACATTATCCGCTGTAGTTTCCATGCTGCTGCTGAGAGCTCTTCTAAATGAGCTAACAGGAAATTGTGATATTAAAATAGCCATTTTGTTTGCTGTAGGATTTGCTTTTTCTAACTTTGCATTAGTGCTTATTAAGCGGTTAGTTGACATTGTTGATAAACGTCAACTGGAAAAAACAAAGCTGAGAATTAGGATGGCTCTGGCAAAAGCGGTATCTAAAATGCCGTTATCTGATATTGAAGATCCGCGTTTCAGAGATTTTATATCACGTGCGGAGTCTTCTGATTCTTTTTCTGGTATTCTTGACTGCATTACTTCATTCTTAGGCGCAATAATAAATGTTGTGACTTACATAGCTATAGTTTTGACAGTTGGACCTATTATCCTTTTGCTTGTTGGTTTTGTTATAACAATTCAGCTCGTTATTAATAGATTGAAACAAAATTCAGAATATAAATGGCATGTAAAACAGGCTCCTGTATACCGGAAAATGATGTTTCTTAATGATATTTTAAGTAATTTGCAATTTGGAAAAGAAATGCGTGTATACACTCTTCAGGAATATTTTTTAGATAAAGGCAAAATAAATTTTAAAAAGTCGTTTTTGCCTAATTTGAAAAAATCTGTTATAGAGGCAGAAGGATTGGGATTTATAACAGAAATTGCAAAAGTGTTCCAAAAACTTGTAATTTATATTGTTCTTGGCGTTAAAGTTATATTTAACGGTATGGCAATAGGCGATTTTTCATTGTATTTATCCAGTGCAGACAAACTTACAAATTGTCTTTCTTGCTTGGTAGAAACAATTTCAAATTTAATGACATGCGGGATTTTTGCTGAAGAATTTAGATATTGTATTACACTTTCTGAAGAAAAACAAAAAATGTACGGTAATAAGGTTGTACCAGATGATGGCGATCTTTCAATAGAGTTTTGTAATGTTAGTTTTAAATACCCGAATACAGAAACCTATGTTTTAAAAAATATAAGTTTTAAATTGAATTCGGGTGAAAGTATGTCTCTGGTTGGAGTAAATGGGGCCGGTAAATCTACTATAGTTAAATTGATATGTCGTTTTTACGAACCTACTGAAGGGAATATTTTTATTGGCGGTATTAATATAAAAGAATTGTCTTCTGACGAATATATTCGGCTAATTGGAGTTGTATTTCAAGACTTTAAGCTATTTTCTTTTTCTGTAAAAGAAAATATTTCTATGTCTGTTGATTTTGATGAAGATAGAATAAAACAAAGTATAGATAAAAGTGGGCTTGGTAATAAAATTGAAAATCTTTCAAATGGAAGTGAGACATATATTTCCAGAGAATTTGATGAAAATGGAGTTGAGTTTTCAGGAGGGGAAGGGCAAAAGCTTGCCATTGCACGTGCAATTTATAGAAATTCTCCAATTATTATACTTGATGAACCGACAGCAGCGTTAGACCCGATTGCAGAGTATGATGTGTACAGTCGCTTTAATGAATTATCAAAGTCAAAAACTGCAATTTATATTTCCCAAAGGCTATCATCGGCAAGGTTTACAGATAAAATTGCCGTGCTCGATGGAGGTAAAATTGTGGAATTTGGTTCACATAATGATCTTATTTTAAACGATGGTGTGTATAGTGAAATGTTTAATATGCAGAAACAGTATTATTTGTAATAGGCTATAATAATTATTTCTGTTAGCTTAAGATTTTTATCGGGAGAAAAAATGTGAACTTTTATCTTCTATTTTTTCTCCTGCTATAACTTTCATTTTAATTCTATGAAAAACCTTGAAAATTTGACGAAAAAAGGTTGACAGCTTATAGAAAATATGATACAATAAAAAATGCCGCATGAAACAGGCAGGGATATTTATGCCATGAGATTGATTTTGTGTATTAAATCCCATAAGCTCAGCGCCTGCACAGCGAGTTCGGGACAAAGATCCCTTTAAGAAAGTGAGGTGCTTTTCGTGTTTGCAATAATTGAAACGGGCGGAAAGCAGTATAAAGTAGCTGAGGGCGACATCATTTTTGTTGAAAAGCTTGATGTTGCTGAAGGTGAAACCTATACATTTGACAAGGTTTTGGCAGTATCTAAGGACAATACCTTTATAAGCGGTGCTCCGTATGTTGAGGGTGCGTCAGTAACTGCTAATGTTGTCAAGAACGGCAAGGGTAAGAAAATTACTATTCTCCGTTACAAGCCTAAGAAGAACGAGAAAAGAAAAATGGGCCATCGTCAGCCTTATACTAAGGTTCAGATCGGTTCAATAGTCGGTTGATTGTCAAAGAAGAGAGAAAGGAAAGGCTTTGGATGATTTTGTTGCCGGAATATCGGCATATGGGAATATCGGAATATTATAATGCCTATCTTTCTCTAATTGGGTTAATATGACAAAGGTAACGTTTTACAAGAAAAACGGCGTTTATTACGGTTTTCGTGAGACAGGTCATGCAGGAATGAGTGACGGCATCGGGGTAGATGAGCTGTGTGCGGGTCTTTCTGCGATGACTATGCTCGTTGTCAATACGATTGAAGTGTCATTTGCCGGCACTGTAAACTATATGTATGATCCGGATACTACAGATGTTCAGGTCATTTCAGAAGACGCTTTGCCTGATTCCAATGCGGATGAAAAAAAGCGTTTTGCTATATCCGGACTGATCGAAGGGTATTATTTACAGCTTTCTGATATGCTTGAAGATTATTATGACTTTCTTGAGGTGAACGAAACCGATGATGATCCGCCGGCAGATATTCGTTGAATATCTGTTGTAAAGTGAAATTAAGAGAAGTAGTTTTGAAAGGAGAAAAACGACCATGCTTAGGTTAGGTTTGCAATTCTTTGCACATAAAAAAGGTGTAGGTTCAACAAAAAACGGCCGTGACAGTGAATCAAAGCGTCTTGGCGTAAAGCGCTCGGACGGACAGAGCGTTATTGCAGGAAATATCATTGTACGCCAGAGAGGTACGCATATTCATCCCGGCAATAATGTCGGAATCGGTACCGATGATACTCTTTATGCTCTTATCGACGGAAAGGTTAAATTTGAGCATATTGCAGGTGGCCGTAAACGTGTCAGCGTATATGCAGGCTAAAGCCGCCTTGATATAAAAAGCAGACGGGAGAGTATTTCTCGTCTGTTTTTTAATAAATTAGTATATGTTATTATAATAAAACAAACTTTGTATACTGTAAAAATTTTTATGAGTATAATTTGTAAATTGCAAATACAATTAATAGGATTTTGCAAATTAAAAGATGCTATGTGAGTTTGGACGTAGCGGTACGAGTATTTTTTGTCATGAATAATAATTATATGTCATATGTTTGTATTTTAGCTTGAAATTAATGGAAAATTATCAAATGAAACATATAGCTGTAACATTTTTATGCTATAAATAACTTAAAATATATTATGGGTAAAAATTATTCATTTGCTTTTTATAAAAAATTAATGATTATTATTTATTTTTGCCTTGATTATTTATCCATTTTTGAAAGGATGTTTACCCACATGGAAATTACCGATATCAGAATAAAGAAATTTAATCAAACGGGTCCGATGAAAGCACTCGTATCTCTTACATTTGATAATGCGATTGCAGTGCATGATGTTAAAGTCATTTATGCCCAGAACCGTTATTTTGTTGTTATGCCGAGCCGTAAAAATTTTGACGGTACTTACCGTGATGTTGTACATCCTATAAACAAGGAATGCCGTGCATATCTTGAAAAGTATATAATCGACGCTTATATGGAGCTGTTAGATGATGACGATATAAATAGCGGAGAGAATTCATCCAAAGAAAATACAGTAGAATCTGCAGATGAGTGATATATTAGATTGTGGCAGGACGTCAGTTTTAAATGGCGTCCTGTTTTTATTTATTGCGGGAAATGTAATTAAATATATATTATGTTTGCAAGACGTTCCGCTAATCGTTGGAAAGGTATTTATTGTAAAGGTATTCGCTGTAAATATGTTTAATTTAAAGGCGTTAATGAAAAGGCTTTTTAATGAAAAAGCGTTCGGCTGCAAATACGTTCAACTGCAAGTATATTCGGCTGCAAATACGTTCGCTTTTGGAGACGCCGTGTTACTTCACTTTTTCCGATGGTGGAAGATTTCGTCTTCGGAACGCCTTATGACTCGGCCATTTTCCTTATTGATTTTTTATAAAACAATTGTTGTTTTTTATCAGCGATGCGGTCGGGGATTTGCAGATACTTGATTTTAACGTCGGAATATGTTATAATTATTACAAAATGAAAATGTTACCGCAATTTTATAGTATGCGATTGGAAATTCGTCTAAAATGGATTCTTGTTTCATTTTTATACGGTGGGACAAGTCTTTATTGAAGCAGATGATTAAATGTAAATATCAGATCGATAACGAAGCTAAAAAACTGTGAAGGGAATGTGTATCTGAATGAAAATCCGAATACTCACAATCGGCAATTCTTCTATGATAACCTCTGTAATACTCGACAGGTTTCCTAATCCCGGACAGCCTGTAACAGCTGAAAAATATGCAATGCGCCCCGGAGGACATGGACTGCTGACTGCAATTGCAATTTCAAAGCTTGGAGGCGACAGTGTTTTTTGCAGTGCGATCGGTGAAGACGGATATGCCGGGGCTATTCGCGATATTTGCCGGGGCTACGGTGTTGATACAAGATTCGTGGTCTGTAAAAGCGGCGTGAGAACAGGCGCATCGTCACTTATATATAGTGACGGAGGGGTTTGTACGCCGATTGAAATCCCGGGTTCGAATCTAAGGCTTGATGAGGAAGATATCGAAGATGCTTTTACATGTCTTCCTGATGCTCTTCTTATACAGGGGCGCGGTATTGCAGCTTCTTTAATTACATACGCAGTGAATGAGGCAGGGCGCAGAAAAATACCGGTTATTGCCGATCTTTCCGGGGCAGATGCGGAACTGCCGCTTGAAAATCTGAAAGAAACCGATATAATTATTGTCGATTCGGAGGCTGCGGAAGCATTTACCGGTGTTTTGCCATCGGGGGAACAAACCTGCCTGCGCGCGGCCGGAATAATTGAACAGCGTGTCAGAACAAAATATACAATTATTCTGCTTGATGATAAGCGCGGTATTTTTTTGAGCGATAATAAATATCATGAGATGCTGTCTCCTTTTTCCATTATTCCGGTTGATTTATCTGCGTCTGTGGAATCATATATAGGAGCCTTAACTTTCGATTATATACGCGGCTCTGTTGATAGGGGGAGGGATATTAACCATGCTTGTACTTATGCCGCGCTTGCAAAAGCGTGGACTCTTGCTACAAAAGGTTCTGCATCGTCTATGCCAACGTCTTCGGAATTGGTTTCCCTTGTAAAAAATAACAGTATTGATTTTACGTTTTATGATTGACAGATAAATTAAAATACATTTTAGTTTGTTTTTTCTGTGAGGTAAATTTATGGGATCCGGAAGAGTGTTGGGAATAGATTACGGTGATGTGAGAACAGGACTTGCACTCAGCGATGAAAGCGGATTTCTTGCAAGCGGTCTTTGCACATTGGAGGCCGGTGGAGAAAAGCGATTGATTGAAAAAATTATGGCTGAGATAGACGGAAAATCCATTTCAGAAATTGTTGTAGGAGATCCGGTCAATATGGATGGGACACATGGTAGGCGAAGCGAGAAAGCGTCAGCATTTGCAAAAAAGCTTGAACTTCGTACGGGAATTCCTGTGAAAATGTTTGACGAGCGAAGGACTACTATAGCGGCGGGTACTTTTATGAATGAAACTAATACGCGCGGAAAGAAAAGAAAAGCTGTAGTCGATACGCTTTCGGCTGAGATAATTTTGCAGAATTATTTAGACTACAAGAGAAACACGTCAAAATAAGGCCGAAGCAAAATCAGTTTTAAAATATCCGAAACCGGCGGATTGACATGCAGGGAGGATGTTGTATGCAAAGAGCTGTGAAAGCTGTGTTTTTGTGTAGCAGTGTCTTATGGATTTTTGACGGATATAATTAAGGTATTCCTTACCGTATGGTTTGATATTTCTATTATATATAACAAAAAACAGTAAGACGAACGCTTTTGAATTGTTCTTTGTTGGCTCCTTATTTTCTGGCGGTGGTTTAATCCATGGCTAAGTGTCTTGTTGGAGATTTCATATTAAAAACAAAAATCGTCATTTTAAATGACGATTTTTGTTTTTTGCACTTGCTCATTGTTCTTGTATATTTTTATCAGTTTTAAATATTATGCTATTCCTTAATATAGTTTTTATATATAGTATCGGCGTCCTTGACGTTATCATATGTTGTATTGGTACCGTTTCCCGCACCCAAAGTCACAAGTATATACCTGTTTGATCCGCTGACATAATATGTTGCAAGGCATTGGCGGGCTTCAGGAGTATATCCGGTTTTTCCTCCTTTTATGTTGCTCATGTCTATACCTGCAGATGAAAAAGCGGAATAAACTGTACTTGTAAGTGTAATGCCGAACGGATGCTGATCTGTTGGCGCAGTGTAGTAATTTGCCGAGGTGATTATGTTGCGAAAAGTATCATTTTCAAGAGCATATTTAAAAATTGTTGCGATATCCTTTGCAGTTGACGTATGCTTGAGATTATGGAGTCCTGTAACATTTGTAAAGTTTGTATCCTTGCAGTCGAGTTCGTAAGCTTTTGTATTCATTTTTGTTACAAAAGCCTCTTCGCTTCCGGCTACATACTCCGCGAGTGCTGAGGTCGCTTCTCCACCGGATGACAGAAGACACCCATACAGCAAATCTGTTGCCGAAACGGTTTCTCCTCCTGAAAAACCTGCCATTGATGAATTTTCTGCGGTCAGTCTCTCGACTATTTCTTTACTTACTGTAATTTGAGTGTTATCCGGATCGGGTATATTTTCGATTGCAATAATTGCAGACATAATTTTAGTAAGAGATGCAGGGTATGAAACGGTGTCGCTGTTTTTTTCGCAAATAACTCTGCCTGTGTCCAAATTCATCAGTATTGCATTTGTACTTGATATGCTTTCCGTTATCTCGGTAATTTTTCCTTGTCTTATGACAGGATTTCCTTCTGCAATTTCGGATGACGGATTTTGAAATGTACTATATGAAGGAGTGCTGTCATTCAGTAGAAACTCCGGCTTGTCCATAAGTACGGCAAATGATGCGGCTGCAATAGTCAGAAAAAGCATGAGAGTAAATATTTGTGGCAACGCGGACGGAAGACTTTTTGTGTTTTTCTTTTTTATATTATTTTGATTATATTTTGCTGTTGTATATCTGTGCTTATAGTTTGATTTTGTGTTTTTATTCACCAGGATAGATTCCTTTCATTCAATCAGTGAAAAGCGATTGCGAATAAACTTTCTCAGAGATTTATTTGTTTTCCGAAGTATCTTTGGATTTTTTTAAGCCTATTTGGGAAAGCGGATTTGCATCCATAGCTTTTTCCATTTGCTTATTGCTCACATGGGTATATATTTGTGTCGTATTAAGCTGTTCATGGCCGAGAATATCCTTGAGAACTCTAACATCCACTTCACCCGATCGATACATCAGAGTGGCGGCTGTATGACGAAGCTTATGCACAGAGTAGTGTCCGTTTGAAAGTCCTGCCGCTGAGAGATACTTGTACACAATTTTCTGCACCATTGTGTTGCTAATTCGCCGGTGATGGCTGCTTATAAAAAGTGCTCTTGAATCTTCCGGTTTAATTTCAGTGTCAAGTGCACGAACATGAATATATGCTTTAAGCGCATTTTGAGAGGCATCATTGAGATATACCGTCCGTTCTTTGGCTCCTTTTCCGAGAACTCGGAGAGACCGGAATTCATCGTCTATGTCAGTAATATTAATTCCGGTAAGCTCTGATAAACGTATTCCGCTGTTGAGGAATAAAACAATTATTGCATAATCTCTTACTCTCGTTTTTGATTCCGTATCTGAATTTACTGCATTTATTAAAGCTAAGCTTTCATCAAGAGAGAGAAAACGGGGAAGAGCGTTTTTTTGCGGTGGAGTTTCTATGTTGACTGCGGGATTTTCATCAAGGATGTGCTTTGACACAGTAAGGTATTTAAAAAATGATTTTATAGATGAAAGTCGTCTGGCAATTGCGTGAGATTCATTGTGATCGTCACTTTTTTTATGATATAAAAATTCAAGTATATCGTTTGACGAAATGGTTTTTATAAAGTCAAAATCGATTCCCGAAATATCATATGTGAGATATTCTTCTGTTCCTGGTTTTAATCCGTCTCGTGTTGCGGCAACATGGCGCAGGAACATACAGAGATCGTGTTCGTATTTTGCGGTTGTCTGAGCGGTACGGTTTTTGATTACTCGCATATATGTAATGAAATCTACTACGGGTATTGGTGATTTATTCATTATCCAGCCGTCTTTCTATTCTTTATAATAGTTTTATAATTTTATTATAAATTATAGTCTATTTTAGAAAGCTTGTCAATACTGCTTAGTCTTATGTTTATATATGATGACTGAAAAAAGCTGTAAAAAATACTTGACAAATCAGACAGACTCTGATATAATACAAAACGATATACAACAGGTAGAGTGTATATTGTATTTGTTATGCTGCTATGGCTCAGTCGGTAGAGCACATCCTTGGTAAGGATGAGGTCATCAGTTCGATTCTGATTAGCAGCTCCAGGGCTTGTCTGATAGACAGGCCTTTTTTAAATTAGAATAACGTTATATTATACTAAAAGTGAGAGATCTATTTCTGTAAGACGTTCGACCGTAAAGAGATCGACTGTAAAGAAATAGACCGTGAAGACATTCGATTGTGAAGACATTCGATTGTGAAGACATTCGGCTGTGAAGACATTCGACTGTAAAGACGTTCGATTGTAGAAGATGTTTGACTGTAGAAGCGTTAGGTAGTAAAGATATTGGTCTCTATAGGCGGTAATTTCTACTCGCTTTTTGCATCGGTAGATCCAATATCGGAACGTTTTATGATGGTGCTTTGTCACTTATTGAATTACTTATAATTAAATAAACGAAGGCATCTTCCGCTCCTGTCTATTTGTTCTGAACTTTGTATTCTTTTTGAAATAGACGTAATGCATATATGAAAGATACTGTAACAATATTGTGATAATTATGAGAGACAAAACATGCTGCTTTACCGGGCATAGAAAAATTCCGGCTAACTTAAGAGCTGTGATTGCAGTTGAAATTGAAAAAAGGATTGTCGAACTTATCGGTCAGGGATATATTATTTTTGAAACGGGCGGGGCATTGGGATTTGATACGGTTGCAGCTCAGGTTGTGCTTCGCGTAAGAAACAGATATCCTTATATTCGTCTTGTACTTGTTTTGCCGTGCCGCAATCAGACAGACGGATGGGGCGAACATAACCGCAGAATGTATGATTATATTTTAAATGCCGCAGATAATGTGATTTATACATCTGAAGTATATACAAAGGGATGTATGTACAAAAGAAACCGAAGACTTGTTGACGACAGCAGCGTTTGTATATGCTGGCTGAAACGTCTTAGCGGAGGAACTATGTATACTGTGAATTATGCGAAAGAGAATGGAGTTAAAATAATAAATATAGTAGATGAATAAATATAACTTTAAGTTTTCTATTGCTTAATGTGAGAAATCTATACATAATTATGTGAAATTCTTCGAACGTTAGTAAAAGATATAAAGACAGCCTAAAAATCAGAAGGTTTTAATTTTAAATACTGTAGTTTAAATCCCCAAAATTATGACGGTGATATAAAAAATTTCGCTGGGCTTTTTGCACGGCGGAATTTTTTTATGCATAACAAATATAAAACAAATAAATATGGACTATTAAAAGTTTAATTTATCAATCATTTATAAAATATATTTTTTTTGTAAAAAAATATTGACGTTTTTCAAATCATTTGTTATACTGATAATAGTACATGGAATAAATTTACAAAAGCAACTTAAATATATGTGGAAAGAGGTGATTCCAATGTTTTGATAAACATGTTACACTAATGTTTTTATGGAGGTGATATAAAAAATAAATTTCCAACTTTATAAGCAGCAAAATATTTATTCTTAGCAGACCAAAGTATTATATGTTCTTAAAAAGGAGATTATACTATGAAAAGGAAAAGCATAAGAAATATTTCGATTGTTTTATTCGTATGTATTATTACAAATATTTTCTCATTTAGTAGTCTTTCAGCCTATGATTGTGTGTCTGATAATTTTGTTGAAATAAATGTTTTGTGTAATGAAACAATAGATTTGTCTGGAATAGTTATAACTATTTATGAAACTACTCTTTCTGATTATGATGTAGAGACTGATACATATCAATTTGACAAGTATTATTATTCAAGTGTGAATTTGGATAGAAATGGAAATGTGAAAATTGTAAGACCTTTTGAATATTTTTCTATATCAGTTGATTTGAAAACCTTGCCAGATTCTTTTGGAATAAACGAATGTTCATATTTTTTTCAGCCATCGGATACTACATTTACTACATATATAGATAAAATTCAAGCGGTTGATGTCGAATTTGATAATGGTGAATGGTCTCCGCTTTTGTATAATGAAGAAGGAAGTTCTTTATATACATTGGATGTTAAATTAGAAGAAGATATATATCCTATGTTTTATTATGATAATACTGATTTAAATGAGATATTCTTTCGGAAATTTTTTAGTGTAAATGTTGCTGATAATAGTTTTGATGTAGTAAAAGAGGATATTTACGAATATGAAGATATAGCCGATAAATCTACTTTTTTATATAATTATGAACTAATAGGTGAAAAAGAACATGTAGAGAATATTGCTGAGTATTTTTTACTTACAAATGATGATGTTCTTTGGATGCATGAATCATTTGCTAGTGCAATTGGCTGTATATATGAAGATGATTACGCATATTTAAAGGCTGGGCAGGTAAGAACATTTCTTTCTAAGAGCTGGTTATCTTTGAATGATTATTCGTCTGATCAAAATCGTGCATATGGATCGCTGTTATTTCCGTTGTATATTAATAATATGATGGGTGGATACTCAACATTTAAATCAATATTAAATTCATATAGTGGAGATCCATTTTCTGCAATATCGAATGGATTAACAGCAAAGGGCTATACGTTGGAAAATGCTGTTGCCGGATGTTGCGCATTCAATTCAAATGCTGATTATTTTTATCATGGGTCGTCATCTCCTGATTATTACTGGACACGAGGATATATTACTACTTTTAATGCTATGAGTGTGAATACAAACAGTGCATCAGTATTGCCGCTTGCTTGCCATTATAATGATTTTCATGTGGGAGGAACACCGCCGGTCACGTTAACATTAGTAATAAATATAGATTATAGTCTGACCCAAGGTGCTTCAGCTGCATTAAGAACCGTTACTTTATCGTCGGGTGGCTCGTATACTGTTCAAAATAGAACATTAAATTCGAGTGGTACAATAATTATGGTTAGGGGTATAGGAAATGCAACAAGACGTGTTATGTTTGTTCCGATCAATTGTGGTTTTTCCGGAGCTTTTACGTATACTCGTACTGTAAGTGTATCATACGCATAGTGATTATGGAGGAATTAATACTATGAATACTTTGAAGCTTTTACTTTTATTATTGATTGAAACCGCAGTTTTATCAATGTCTTTCGGGTGTTCCGGCGATTTAAGCAAACCGGACGCATCATCTGAAACTTCCGATATTCATGCAACGAGTAAAGTAACGGACACTGAGGTAAAAGCAGCTAATGGATACATACAAAGCGTAAACGGAGATTATATGCAGACTTTAAATCCGGTAAACGGAAACTATATACTTGCGGAGATTTCGGGAGAGGGAACACTATGCGGAGAATTTACATGCTTTGACTGTCGGGTCAAAAGAAAAATGATAGATGAAAAGACTGAGAATCTTCAAAAGATTTATGTTCCGAATTCCGCCGTTGGCAGCATAAATGGATATAAAACTTTGCTTGCTGCCGTGCACCTGGTTTCCTCTGAAGACGGTTTAATTTCTGAAGATGTCAGGGGTTACTCGGTTTCTGTAAGAGAGGACGGAAGCCTTTGCTGTATTCCGTTTGATGAAAACGGAGCGGCCGTAGTCGACGATATGCATTATTTGGATTTGAGATACGGAGACTCATCGGAGTTTATGGTCAATGGATTGAATACAACGCCTTATCAGTACGCTTTCGCTGAAAAATCAGAAAAAGATATATACAGCGGTAAAGTATCAGAGGATGAAAGTATTTTTGATTCAATTAGAAGAAAGCATGAAAAGAAATATTATGACTCGCTTCTTGAGGTACTTCCGGATTATTTAATCGAATCAGGCACTGCCGAGAAGGATGCGGAGAAATACTTTGACGCGCTCGAAACGGCCAGGCAGTTGGAAGATGAACTGTACAGCGGAATATCAGAAGAGGCTCTTGAACACGGAATTTTAGTATGTTTTTAAATGTTAGAAATAGAAAATGGTTTTTTGGAATTGACGTGAAAATTTAAAAAATATTTAATTTTCAAAATCAATAGAAAAATTTAAGCTTCGCCGAATTTGATACGGCGAGGCTTTTATTAATTATAACTATAAGGAAAAGAAAATACAGTATTAAGAATTTTTTTGTTTGTTAAATATAAATATTTTTTTATTCAAGTGCATAATATATATAAATTTATTTAATTTGATATTGACAAATTCGTCATAATATGGTACAATATGAAAAAGAATTCGTAAAGAGCATGCTTAAACGAATCCCCATAAGCCGGGAGAATTTAAATATTAAGGAGATTATGTGTTATGAAACGTATTTTTTCTATCGTTGTGGCAGCCTTTATGCTATTTTCTGTGTTTGCGGTATCTGCTTCCGCAGTATCTAAAGTTACTTTTGTAAATACTGTCCCGAAGAATATCGGCACTCTTGTGCTTAAGATGGGGGCTAACTCCACTGATGCGGCGGAAGTGTTTGATAAACAAAACATTTACAGCCTGTATCCGGCACCGGAAGGGACAAATTTCTGTCTAAAAGGCAATGCGTGGGCTCGCTATGATTTTGATTTGGAAATGAGCGGTCGCTACGCGCTTGCTTTTGAGTTTGTTGCAAGAACTGGTTCAGACAGAGCAATCGATTATGCTGTGGATAATCCGGATGACCGTGTTTTTGTAAAGCTTGATCCGTGTGCGGACAACAATGATCACCGCATCGCCATCGTTGAACTTGATCTTACCGCCGGGTCGCACAGCATATGGTTCTGTTCGCCTACAGGTTTTGATGATAGTACAATCAAAAGCTGTGACTTTTACGGCTTTGAGCTGTATTTAAAAGAGGCTTCCGGATCTGATGAAACATCTTATTCTGAGCCTGATGAAACTTCTTCACCAGAGACTGAAGCAAATATGGAAGATGAAACTAAAGCGCCTGCAAACGGCGTATCTGAAAATAATACTACCGTATCGACGGATAAAACGGATGGCGGCAGTTCCGATAATAGTTCTGATAATAATTCTGCAAATAAAAACCCGCCGGCTCCAGATACCTCAGATGCTTCAATATTGCTGTTTGCGGTGATAGCTATTTCATCGGGTGCAGTTTTGGCGGTAAACCGCCGCCGTGGCTGAACATTTATCCGTAAAAATTTTAATAATAAATAACTAAAAGCAGGATGCTCATGTCTTTTAGGTGTTTGCATCTGTAGACGAAGTGATCCGCTTACTTTTTCCGGTGGTGGTATATTTATCCACCGCCGGAATGCTTTATTACGGAGATATGTTCCTTATTGAGCTAATGTCTGACCAATTAAATGTCAGATTTGTGTTTGGCCGTAGTTTGTTTTTATAGATACATTTAAGTAAAGACTATAGGTTCTTTGTGATGAACGTGACTTTTAATATAATAATCAAACATAAAAAAGATCAGTCCCGAAAATACTTTGAGACTGATCTTTTGTGTCTTTAATTTTAAACTGTCCGAAAGAGAAATTGTCATACTGTGTTTTAATTATTTTTTTGAAATAGAATTTTATCTCCATCTAACCGGCATTGTACGTTGTCTCCGGCAGCTATTTTTCCGTCGAGAATTTCTGTTGACAATGCGTCCTCTATTCTGCGTTGAATTTCTCTTCGCATTGGACGAGCGCCGTAAACCGGATCGGTTCCTTCTCTTGCAAGAAGTGCAATTACATCGTCATCAAATGAAATGGAGATATTCATAGTTTCAAGTCGTTTCTCAACGCTTTTCAGCATAAGTGAAGCAATCTGTTTTATTTCATTATCTGAAAGTTTTGAAAATACAATAATTTCATCTATACGGTTAAGAAATTCAGGTTTAAAGGTATCACGCAGGCTTGCCATAACACGTTCGTGGATACGTGCTTCTTCGGATTTAGGAGTATCGTCTCCTCCGAAGCCAAGCGCTGATGCCTTTTGCATGAGTCCGGATGCACCGACGTTGGAGGTCATTATTATAATAGAATTTTTAAAGTCAACACGTCTGCCCTGAGCGTCTGTAAGAATTCCGTCCTCGAGAATCTGAAGCAGGATGTTAAATACATCTGGGTGCGCTTTTTCAATTTCATCAAAAAGAACTACCGAATACGGATGACGCCTGATTTTTTCTGTAAGCTGACCTCCTTCGTCAAATCCGACATAACCGGGGGGAGATCCTATCATTTTAGAGACGCTGTGTTTTTCCATGTATTCGCTCATATCAACGCGGATCATTGCGTTTTCATCTCCGAAAAGAATTTCCGCGAGAGCTTTGCAGAGTTCAGTTTTTCCTACGCCGGTAGGACCGAGGAATATAAAGGAACCCATTGGTCTGCGAGGATCTTTAAGCCCAACTCTTGATCTGCGTATTGCTCTTGAAACAGCGTTTACCGCCTCACTTTGCCCGACAATACGGCTATGAAGCTCTTCTTCGAGGTGCATGAGCCGCGTTCCCTCGTCTTCTGTAAGGCTTTTAACGGGAATTCCTGTCCATTCGGTAACAACTTCCGCAATTTCAGGATCACCTATTGTCAGGTTATCTCTGTTGTTGCCTTCTTTCCATTCTGTTTTTGCTTTTTCTATTTCATCGCGTAGTTTCTTTTCCTCGTCGCGTAGTTTTGCCGCGCGTTCGAAGTCCTGACTTCCTATAGCTTCTTCCTTTTCCGAAGAAATCTGTTTGAGCTTATTTTCAAGCTCTTTTATAGAATCGGGAGCTGTATATGATGAAATTCTGAGTTTTGAAGCAGCTTCATCAATAAGATCGATTGCTTTGTCAGGCAAATATCTATCGCCGATATATCTTACTGAATATTTAACCGCAGCTTCTATTGCTTCATCCGTTATTTTAACCTTGTGATGCGCTTCATACTTATCTCTGAGTCCTTTCAGAATAAGAATTGCTTCATCCGGCGAAGGCTCTCCTACCATTACCGACTGAAATCTGCGTTCAAGTGCAGCGTCTTTTTCGATATGCTTACGGTATTCGGTTATAGTTGTTGCACCTATTACCTGCATATCTCCGCGTGCAAGCGCAGGCTTTAAGATATTTGCGGCGTCGACAGCGCCTTCTGCGGCTCCAGCCCCTATAATTGTATGAATTTCGTCAATGAAAAGAATGATGCTTTTGTCTTTCATTACTTCATTCATGACGCCTTTCATACGTTCTTCAAACTCGCCTCGGTATTTTGCGCCTGCAATCATTCCGGGAATGTCAAGTGTAATTATCTTTTTGTCGGTAAGCGTTTCGGGAACAGAACCGTCGGCGATACGCTGAGCGAGACCTTCTACTACCGCGGTTTTACCGACTCCGGGCTCACCGATGAGACAAGGATTGTTCTTTGTCCTTCTTGAAAGGATCTGAACGACACGCTCGGTTTCTGTTTCACGCCCTATTACCGGATCTATTTTACCTTCGCGCGCAAGCGCAGTGAGATTTCTTCCATACTGATCAAGCATGGTTCCTCCATCTTTTCCGGATGTCCCGGCGCGTTCGCCCGAAAAAGCCGATGCTGTTTCTTCTCCTCCCGTACTTGCTGTCGATTCTCTGAAAAATGCAGTGAGGTCTTCAGCAATATCGCTTGTCGTAACGTTTTGCAGAGACAAAAGCTTAATTCCAACGCAATCCGGTTCGTTCAGCATTGCGAGAAGAATATGTTCTGTTCCGATATAGTTTTGGCCGAGACGCATAGATTCTCTTGCTGCTATCTCAATTAGTCTTTTTGTTCTCGGCGTCATGTCGCCGGGGCCTACATCGCTTGGCTCCCCGGTTCCCGCGATTTCGGAAACAAGCTCACGCGTTTTTTCAAATGTGACGCCGCGATTAGTTAGGAGCTTTGATGCCACTCCGTTTTCAACCGAAAGAAGACCGAGAAGAATGTGTTCTGTTCCTATATAGGTATGACCGAGAGTTCGGGCGTTGCTCATAGCATTATTGAGTACGTCGCTTGCGGCTTTTGTAAATCTATTTGGCATATAAATCCTTCCTTTCTTTTTAATTGTACTTAAAGTAAGATGTTTACGTCTGCAAGACATTTAACTGTAAAGGCGTTAATGTGTAAAGGTGTTCGCAAAGTTAAAGGTGTTCGCATGTAAGGGTGTTTGAGGGTAAAAATATTCGCGTGTAAAAGCGTTCGCGTATAAAGGTGTTCGCTTTTGCAGGCGTCGGGAGTCGCTCACTTTTTTCTATGGCTAATCCAGCCGCTGAAACTCCTTATAATGGAGCCATACTCATTATAGAAAAAGATGCTTATAAAAATATTTTATTTGGAGAGAATATCTCGGAGGTATTTGGCTCTGCATTTGTCTCGTTCAACTTCTCCGAGATGTTTGCCCGAACTGAGCGTGAGAGTTGCAGGCATTACGTGTACCATGATTTCATTTAACTTTTCATGTGTAAGCTCATCCTTTGGCAGAATACCGAGTGAAAGTCCAAGCCGTACATATGCAAACAGACTCAGAAATTCTTTTGAACTCATTAGGTAAGAACTGCGAAGCGTCCCGAGTGAACGGTAAGCAAGATCTGTCATTCGTTCCGGATTGTCTGACTTCATTGCGTTACGCGCACCGCGTTCCAGTTCCATAATCTGAGAAGTAATTTCTTCTAATTTTTTAATTGTATCTTCTTCGCCTATTCCTAATGTTGTTTGATTGGATATCTGATACATATATCCATCTGAATCTGAACCCTCGCCCCACATTCCACGGATTGTCAGACCGAGCTTTCCAAGCGAGGCCGAAAGCGCGCCGATTCTATGATTCATAGAAAGGGCAGGGAGGAATACCATAACCGATGCACGCATAGCAGTTCCGAGATTTGTGGGGCAATGTGTTAGAAAGCCAAGCTTTTCATCGAAAGCTATATCGAGTTTCTCGCATAGAATATCGTCGACCTGACGCGCTGATTCAAATGCTTCTTCTAAGGCCAGACCTGCGCGGATACATTGGAGACGTATATGATCCTCTTCGCAAATCATAATTCCGACACCGGTATTTTCATTTCTGAGGTAGCCGTGCGGAAGCTTTGATTCGATAAATTCAGGACTTACGTCATATCTTTCAACAAACGACTGCGCTTCTTCATCCGGCAGCTTTTCAAAATCGGTGTAGCTCCAGTTTCCATCTTTATCTAATGCGTCGCGTACCTGCCTTATGATATCGTTTGCCCCTTCTTCATTTAGACGTGACATAAACGGTTTATCTGTAATATTTCTTGCAAAACGGATTCTGGAGCTTACAACTACATCGCTCTCTTTTCCGGTTTCATCATACCAATACATATTGAAAACTCCTTTTTATAATTATTAAAGTCAAAATATAAAGTTAAATATGTTAAATATACTAAGCTTAACCTGCTTCTCCGGCCGAGTTATCTTCAAGCCGTTTAATTTCGTCGCGAAGCTTTGCTGCTTCCTCAAATTCTTGTTTTCCTACAGCTATTGAGAGCTTATCTTTCAGCTTCTCAATCTTTTTCTCACGGCTCATATGAGGAAGTAGTTTTTTAGGAACTCTTCCGGCATGTTCCCGATGACCGTGAATTCCAACAATTGTATCGGATAACTCGTCGCGGAATACATCATAGCATTTGGCACATCCGGCTTTTCCACTTTCTGCAAAGTCACGGTATGTTGCTCCGCAGAACGGGCATGTTTTTGCAGGTGCAAGTCTTTCGGTAGGTCTGATTCCGAAAAGGGAACCGAGAAGATTCATCTCTCCAAAGCTGCCGTTAAAAAATGATCCTAAATTTTCTCCAACAGTGTTATTGTACTGTTTTCTGATCTCTGCAGCGCAGTCACTGCAAAGATTGTATTCAGTGATTTTTCCATTAATATTTTGTTTATAATATACAGTTGCTTCCTTTTTTCCGCATTTAGTACAAAGCATAATAATTCACATTCCTTTCATTTTTCTTTTAAGTTTATAAAATTTTTTCTGCTTTCCCATTGAATACTTGGTTGTCCGCAATGTTATTTTACTCCATTATGGTAAGAATTATCTGTCGAAGCATGTCTGCCCTGAAATTGTTTTTTTCAATATATCCTGATGCCGTATGAAGCATTTTAGCTTCACGTGATGTCAGGAGACCGCTGTCATGCAGATTAGAAATAAAGGTGTTTGCAGAAGCTTCATCGATTTCATCCCCTATAGCATGAAAAACATGCATCAGATATTCATTGCGGTTCATCTGTTTTTTTATTATACGAATATATCCGCCTCCTCCGCGCCTGCTCTCTATGATATATCCCTTGTCTGCTGTAAATCTGGATGTAATAACATAGTTGATTTGTGACGGTACGCATCCGAGCTGTTCAGCGAGATCATTTCGCCGGAGTACCGTTTTTCCGTTTCCGTCCGCGAGCATTTGTTCAATCAAACAGGCTATAGTATCTGATATACGCATTACTTCGCTTCCTTTCTTTTTTGCTGGTTATATTATACAGTTAAAGTCAAAGAAAGTCAAAGTCAAAGAAAGTCAAATTTAAAATGCTGAATCTGATTTAGAACGATTATATGGGATTTTTTATCTGTTTTCTAACGATTGCTAATTTTTTTGACTTTTATTGACCTTTGACAAGAATTTTATAAGCGAGTTAAGTTATTATCACCATTTGTTTAATCTTATTCACCCGATCGCTAAATACCGAATGACAGTCAGAGGATATTATGATATTTTATTATATATAAAAATACGGACTGTTTTACACAGTCCGTATTGGTATTATAAACTAAAAGCGAGATGCCGCCGTCTGTAAAACGTTGGCTCTAAAAGTTCACGGCAAAATTGTTCATGTCAAAATAGATCACGTTCAAAACCATTCACGTTCAAAACCATTCACGTTCAAAATCGTTCATGTGCAAAATTGTTCACATGCAAAATCGTTCTTTAGTAAAGGCTTTCTTATCTATGGGCGGCAGTTTCTACTCACCTTTTACGGCGGTAGCAGTACAAATTTCCGCCGAAATGCTTTACGATGAGGATATGATCCTTATTATATTTTAAAATATTTTGTGTTAATAATGACTCATGCCATGTATCTCAGAACTCCGTCAAGAGCCTGCGCGGCTTCGGCTCTTGTTAAAGGACGGTCGGGAGAGAATACACCGGCTTCGGATCTAAAGATTCCTATACTGCAGACCGCGCGTACGGAATCTATCATATCAGTTTGTATTGCGGATTCATCTGTAAAAGTTTGATTTGCCAAAGAGACCGGTATTTCTATTCCAGCTATTTTTGCGGTAAGTACTGCCGCTTCTGCTCGTGAAACCGGTTCGTCCGGTTTAATGTAAAGTCCGGTTGTCGTTCTTTCTCCGCTTATAAATCCGTTTTTATAGGCATCTTCGATGCATTGAATTTCTTCATCTGAGAGAGTGTCAGTATCGCCAAATGAGCTTTTTTCGGAGACAGAAATATTTCTTCCTGCAGCTTTGTAGAGCATTAGAAGATATTCGCATCTGCTTACTGAATCATCTGGATTAAAACGATAAATACCGTTTTCTGAACTTGCGTTCATGATCCCGTTGTTTACAACATTCAGCGCGCAGCTATGCTCTTCATTTTCCTGCATATCACTGAAAGAAAGCACGCTTCCGGAATTCAGAATTGAAATATTAACCTCAATTTCGGGTGTAAAATTGCCGTAAAAATCTTCGGCAATATATGAGAAACTGTCTTCTCCGCTGAAACTTCCTGAAGGTACATATTTGTAGTTTCCGTTTTCGATTTCGTCTGTTACAAGTATACCGTGAGAGGGGTATTCGGTTATGCGGTATGTCATACTGTCTCCGTCAGGATCGACTGCATGTACTGTACCAAAATACGGTATTCCGCTGTAGGTAGTTACGTGGGTGAATGATTTATCGCAAAGCTCTGCCGACGGTGAAAAGTTGAGACCGGAAAGCATATAGATACTGCATTTGCATTCGTATGCCTGGTTTCCGACTATTCCGATGCTGAAGCTTGATTCGGAAACGGAGTCGGAGGAAGGGGTAAATGTCAGTTCAGATAATTTAGATCTGGCAATAGTGATTCCGCATTCTACAGCTTTTCCTTCAATTGTAAGCACTCCTGTTTCCCGATCAGGTAGAGAAATGAAGGTTACGGATGGAACGGAAACGCCTACTATTCTGTCAAAATCGTCTGTATCAAATTCAACCTCAGTTCCGGTAAGACCGCTTTTAACAAGCGTTAGCTTTTCTGACAATACAGACAATGCGGGAGATATTGGAAAAAGCCTTTTGTCGGCTGCATTGATGGCAAAGCATGAGAGCGTATTGCAGGTTATAATCACAGTAAACATAAGGCGGACGGTAAGCTTTATTATTTTCCTCATAATAGCTTTGTTATTTCTCATATAAATAACCATACCTTTCTAATATGAAAAAGTATTATTAAGGTCTTAAAACTTGAATTATTAATACTTTTTATGATATAATAAATACACCAATAATAAAGGACAGATAAATGAGATATACGATTTCTGGGACATATGACGGGGAGATACTCAAAAATTATCTTTACAAAGATCTTGGCTTGTCGCATTCGGCAGTCACTTATTTAAAAAATCAGGAAAACGGTATTATGCTGAACGGAAAGCATGTTACTGTCCGTGCATGCTTAAAATGCGGAGATGTTCTTGATATAATGTATGAGGACAAATTCTCTGATATGAATGAAAAGATTATTCCGGTGAAAATGCCACTTGATATATTGTACGAGGATGATTCATTGATTTTATGCAATAAGCCTGCTTTTGTCCCTACGCATCCTTCGCATGGACATGGCGCAGATACTCTGGCCAACGGTCTTGCGGATTATTTCAGAGAAAAGGATATTCCTTTTGTTTTCAGGGCGGTAAATCGTCTTGATGCCGATACGAGCGGGGTTGTTCTTGTGGCAAAGAACAGACTCGCGGCGGCGGAAATGTCACGCCGTATGATGGCTGGGCAGATAGAAAAAAAGTATCTTGCTGTACTCCGGGGAAAATTTGAAGATACTCTTGCAGATACCGGAGAAATAATTGCAAATATAGGACGATGTGAAAAAAGCGTTATTTTTCGTGAGGTTAAGTCGGAAGGATGCGGAGATTTTGCGCTTACAAAATATAAAAAAATTCTTGAATATGAGATTGACGGAACAGTGTACACTATTGTAATTGCTTATCCTGTTACCGGGCGTACTCATCAGCTTCGTGTGCATTTTGCTTACATCGGGCATCCGATCGCAGGAGATCGAATGTATGCGCCGGAATGCATGTCAGAAAATTCGGGGATGTTCGGATATAATGCTTCACCCCCAAAAAAGATTATAAGCAGACAGGCGCTGCACGCATTGTCTCTTAATTTTGTTACCTACAGTGAAAATAAAAATATTGAAGTATATGCTCCGATACCGGATGATATGAAAAAAATTCTGCCGGAGGGCTTTAGTTTAGAATATATAAAGGAGTTTATGAACTGAATTTATAACAAATTCTGAGTATTATATTAAAAAGGGAAATAAGTAATGGGAGAACAAAATACAAAAAATAGAACCGAGAGCGTATTTTCAAAGTTTCGTAGATACTGTCCTGTGCCTTCAATGATTTTCTTTGGAATAGCCGTAGCGGCTATTATTGTCCATATTATATGCATATACAGCACAGAGTTTTCTGACATTATGAATAATTCGGTTTGCAGGTCAGTCCGGTTTATTCTTGCCAAAATTACAGGATGGTTTCCTTTTTCGCTTGCAGAAACCGTATTGCTGTGTCTGCCTTTTATTTTTATCCTTATGATACTTCATTCGGTACACATAAGCCGTGATGCTACATCGTTTCGTACGATAAGATATTTATGCGGCGTATTGTCTGTGGTTACTATTCTTTATTCTTTCTTTGTTTTTGGATTTGCGCCTGCATATCATGGGAGCACTCTTGAAAAAAAGCTTGGACTTGAAAGACGTAGTGTTTCCGCAGAAGAATTGTATGAAACTGCCGGAATTTTGAAAGAAAGTGCTGAAGAGCTTGCGGACAATGTCACGTTTATAAACGGCGGTGCTTCTGTTATGCCGTACACTATGTTTGAAATGAACGATAAGCTGAATGAAGCCTACTCTTCATTTTGCGTCAAAAATGATTTTGTCCAGAAAATGGATACTAAAATTAAGCAAATTGCTGTCAGCAAGCTTATGACATATACTCATATAGCCGGAGTATATACCTATTATACAGGTGAAGCGAATCTTAATACGAATTTTCCGTCTTATACTCTTCCATATACTGCGGCGCATGAGCTTTCACATCAGCGCGGTACAGCACGTGAGGATGAAGCAAATTTTTTAGCTTTTCTTGTTTGTATGGAAAGCGATGATGAATATATAAAATACAGCGGATACCTCAATCTTTTTGAATATGTAGCGGGCGCGCTCTACAAAGCAGACAGCAGCCTTTATTCCTCTCTTATGTCAGACCTTGATATGCGCATATACAGTGAGCTTTTTTCGTATAATAATTTTTTTGATAAGTATAAAGATTCGGCTGTTTCGAAAATAAGCGGAACCGTTAATGATACTTATTTGAAGTCACAAGGCCAGGAGGCTGGTACTGAAAGTTACGGAAGAGTGGTCGAGCTTGCAGTAGCATATTTTATTCCTAATTAATTTTCCGAAATGTAACAAAAAATTATGCAGCGAATATATTTTTAATATACGGATAGTTGTATTTGCGGGTTGTAAGGATATATTATGTTTTTCTGATGTGAATTACAGTATAGTTTAGTTCAGCTGCATATTTGACAAAAAATATCCAATCGATTATGAATGCAGTATCTATATTGCACAAAGATTGGTATGCTGATGAAAAAATAGCATAAAAAACCTTTTCAAAAATATAAATGTGTGATATAATAAAAACGTGTGAAACTTTCGCACTAATCGGGTTGATGAATTTTTTTGTTTTTATTTACAGCACTTAACAGCTGTTTTGTAGTTTATATCTAAGCTTTAACTGTCATATTGTAATATTATTATTAAAATAAGATCATCTCCAATTTTCCGGTCGGCGGTTTCTCCATGTTTTTAAAGTTTGTTTTGCTTAGAAACTGTCTTATTGGTGTGATCAATATTGAATTATATTTCTTTGTTTAATCAGTTTGTGCAGACAGTGTTATTTTTTTATATCTTTACGAAATTTGCACGCAATCCGTGGTATTAAATGTTATGAAATGAGGCCATATTATAATTATGGATAAGTATATAATAAACGGAGGAAAGCCGATTTGCGGATCGATTGAAACGAGCGGCATGAAAAATTCAGCTGTTGCAATACTTTTCGGCTGTTTGCTTATTAACGATACCTGCATTATCGAAAATGTTCCTGATATAATAGATGTAGCAGTTTCTCTTGAAATACTTTCCGGTGTCGGAGTAAGAATACGCAGAATTGGAAAAAATACAATAGAGCTTGATTCTACATATGCTGTCGGAGGCACATCTTCTTATGAGCTTGTAAGGAAGATGAGAGCTTCGTATTATTTAATGGGGGCAGAACTCGGACGTTTTTCATCTGCATATGTGGCATATCCGGGAGGATGTGATTTTGGAGTCCGCCCTATTGATCAGCATATTAAAGGTTTTGAATGTCTTGGAGCTACAGTAAATGTAGAGGGAGGATATGTCGAGGCAAACGCACTCGGAGGACTCCATGGCGGAAATATATTTTTTGATGTGACTACAGTCGGCGGAACAATCAATGTTATTCTTGCCGCTGTAAAAGCTGATGGCGTTACTGTTATTGAGAATGCGGCAAGAGAGCCTCATGTTGTTGATCTTGCTAACTTTTTAAATACATGCGGTGCAAGAATAAGCGGCGCCGGAACAGATACAATTAAAATACGGGGAGTTAAACAGCTCCATGGTTGTACATATGCTATTATTCCGGATATGATTGAAGCCGGTACATACATGATTGCAGCGGCAGCGACATGCGGAAATCTGAGAATTACTAATGTAATTCCGAAACATCTTGAATCAATATCAGCAAAGCTCGTTGAAATGGGCGTTGAAGTAATTGAAGAAGACAATTATGTAATCGTGTCGAGACGCGGACCGCTTGACCGAGTAAATATAAAAACACAGCCGTATCCCGGATTTCCGACTGACCTTCAGCCTCAGATTTGTGTTCTTATGTGTCTTGCCAACGGAGTTAGTTATTTAAATGAAAGCGTTTGGGATAACCGTTTCCGATATGTATCGGAATTGAAACGTATGGGAGCAAATATCCGTGTAAATGGCAGAACGGCGATAATCGAAGGTGGAAAGCCTCTCAGCGCTGCAGCTTTAAAGGCTTGTGATCTCCGCGCGGGCGCAGCCATGATAATTGCAGGATTGGCTGCTTCAGGTACAACTGAAATTGACGACATTTACTATGTTGAACGCGGATATGACGACATAGTTGGGAAACTCAATAGTGTAGGTGCAAATATTGTTATGCGTACTGTTCCGGATGTTGTTTCTTTCAGTAAGGCTACATGATTGATTTTTAGATTAAATTTATTTGCGCATCAGACGGTGTCAGACTGATGCGCAAATAGGCTTAAACTTTAATTAAACTTGGATGCGGACTGTTTTATTGTTTTACAAGAATTTTATATTGCAGTTATACTATACAAAAATATTTTCGCTTTTTTGAAGTGTTGGTGATTTTTTTGCAGGGCATTTTATATTCTGTATTCTAAAGCGATTGTTTATTATTGTTTTTTTGTGATTATCAATTGAAGTCTTTTATATTTGTCTACGGATATATATGAAGTATTTGACGCTGTGTCTTCCGTATGTACAAGCATGCAGGGTATATTGTTATAATCTGTTGTCGATAGGATGTTTATGTTTCTCTGAATAATAAATTTGCTCATGGCAGTTAATAGAAAGTTTTATTGTTTGCATTTAAAACATGAATATCGGGGTGTGGCTCAGCTGGTAGAGCGGGTGGTTTGGGACCATCAGGCCGCAGGTTCAAGTCCTGTCACTCCGACCAGGCAGGGCCTGGAGCCAATTCGCGCTCTAGGCTCTTTTCTTTATCGCGGACGAGATGCCCGCGCTTTAATCGGCATCTTTTGTATACCAGGCAGACACGTCGGAACGAGTTATGCTCGTTCCGATTTTTTATTTCATAAAAAATCATCCACCTGCTCCACGGTTCCTCCTTTTTGCAAAAAATCACGCTCGGCTCACCTGTTCGGTTGTAAACGCCTTCACGACGGCTCGCTGTCGCTACCAACTTTTTGCGGGTTGGTGCTACGGTCACTTGCCGGTATCTTTTTGTCAACGCTTCCCAGTTCGAGTGTTCATATGGAAACTCGGATTTTTATTTCTTAAGTTTCATTATGAACATCGGTACCAGCGGCGAGCCGCCGCTCCCAAGTCGCACACCTCACTTTGTGGGGTATGCTTTCTTTTGCGCTTGCGTCGAAACAGGCATCTATTTTGTCACACAAATCCACCAGGCTGAGTCTGGACGCAATTCACGTTCGGGCTCTTTTTCATTGAATAAATTACAACTATTGCCTGGATTTGATGAGGATATATTAATTCTCTTAATTTATATTACTATTGCATCCCTCAATTCGATGGTGCCTTATCGCCGCAAAACAATGAATGATTGATATATTGACAATTGATTGATAATTGAAATCTTCAAAAATTTAATATATAATATAATCATACCGGTAAAAAAAAATTTGGAGGTATTTATGCAAATTAATATAGGTGCAAAAATCAAAGAATTAAGAAAGCGCAATGGCAAAACACAAGATAATATGGCCAATGCCCTTGGCGTAACACCGCAAGCCATATCGCGATGGGAAGCAAACGGCGGATATCCTGATATTGAAATTTTACCGGTTATTGCAAACTATTTTCATATCACTATCGATGAACTATTCGGATACAGCAAGGACAGAGAAAAAATCATCGGAGACATAATTTCAAAAGCAGATGCAGCTATTAACGCACAAGAAGATATGGCTGAATGTATAAAATTGCTTCGCAATGCGATAGAAGAATTTCCTACAGAGTCACAATTGTTTGTAAAACTTGGATACGCTTTAATTCAACAAGGATGGAAAAAATATGGAGCAAGAAGTTATACGAAAGACGGCTCTGATTATGCGTTTGTAGACGCAGAATATAACAATGAGAACATCTATTGGCAAGAAGCCATGAGCATTTTTGAAACTGTGCTCGACATGAATGTAAGTTGCGATGACAGAGAGGCTATTATTTTGTTAATGATCGTAACTTATCAGAATATGGGTTATGTCGATAAAGCAGTCGCTTTGGCAGAAAAGCAAAATTCTTTAATTATGAGTAAAGAACTTCTTTTGCCAAAAGCAACAGAATCTGAGCTTCGTGATAGGTATCAAGGTGAAGCAATTATTTCACTTCTTGTTGAATTGAAGAACGTAATGCTAACCTCTATTCAAACAAAAGTGTCTGTGTTTTCTTCCAATAAAGGCGTTAATCTTATTGTTTCATTTGCAAAGTTTTTGGAAACGATATTCAGCGACGGCAATTGTGGAATAATACACTATCACTTGTGTGAGCTGTATCTGTATTCTGCAATGTACGAAGCAATATATCGTAAATCGTATGAGTCTGCTCTTGAGTATTTTGACAAAGGATATGATTACAAGAAAAAATATGAAGGGATAAAAAATAAAGGTGAATATCATTATACAGATTTGCTTGTGTCTAAAGTTACTTTCCAAAGTAGCAATTTCCCTGCAATCAATCCTGATTTTTGGAAGATTTGGAAAACACTTTTACCCAATGAATTTGTAAATACCGTTAGAGCTAACAGTAAATACAGCGAATGTTTTGCCGACGAAAATTATGAGTAACATTTTTCGGCGGCAACAGCAGACCTGCTTTCCCGATTATCGCTATTCCAGGAGAAGACTGTGCACGGGTTCAATTCCCACAGCAAAAACGCATGGCATCTTTTTTATTCCCGGTAGACAGTAGGAGTATTCTTATAGCAGCCCCCGTTTTTCTTTTTCCAAGTCCTATAATTCCACTCCGACCACCAGGCAGGGCCTGGAACCAATCGCGCTCTAGGCTTTTGTTTTGCTCAAAATGCAATGCCAGCCTCAAGGGGCATCTATTTTGTCAACGCTTCCCCAAAAAAGATTGTCGATTACTGCCGAAATTTTCGTTTTGTTGACAAAAAGTATGTTTGATGCTATAGTTTAGGTTAGATTATTTATATAATAAACAGTTCGACAAAATCTTATTTGTAAAGGAGACGAAAAAAATGAGGATAGAAATAAATCCTGACGGAATATGGTATCACGGTTCTAATACGATGTTTGGTACATTGAGAGAAGGTAGTACTGTAACGCAATGGAGAGAATTAGCGGAAGCTTTTTCTCATCAGCCATCAAGGTTAGGTTATGATGATAACCGTGTTATAACACATAATGGAATGGAGAAAGGACTTTTATATATCATTGACGAGCCGATAACAGTTGGTATTGACATATATCAGCATCCAAGAACAGCAATGGACGAAAATGTAGAGTTTCTTACAAAGCGTCCGCTGAAAGTTAAATTGATAAAAGAATTGTAATACAAAATCCGACTTATCGCTTAAATTATGAGCGTCATCTATGTTTTCGAGGGTTCGAATCCATCCGTGAAAACGTTTTAGGGGTTCATTTCATCTTACCCTTACAGAAAGACGCAACAAAAAGATGCACCAGCGAAAAGCCTTGATTTTCAAGGCTTTTCGCTATCTTTAGGAGCAAAAAATAACAATGTTATACCGTAGATACATTCTCCGTTTTTCTTCTTTATAGATTCGAACTACCGTAAAATCAAATATCACTATTGCAGGTGTATGGAAAGGAAAGCTCCATACGCCTTTTTTGCTATCCCAAATTAATCAGCCGGCCATCAACATGACAATTTATCAACAGGGACTGACGATAAAACTTTACTCGCTTGAATGCACGGAACAGTACGATGAGATCAACAATAAAGTAGCTGTTTTCTATAACGGCGAATTTCTCTGTCGACAAGATGACATCGGATGCTTATTGGGCAGTGAAGATATATCTGAAGAAAATAAAACGGTATAGTAATTTAATATAGAAACAAAAAATTTTTAGTGAGCTTATTGCGGATTATTTACATTTTTTCAATGTACGCCCCATGACGATAATATTGAAATGAAGTAAATGTTACTGCGTTTGTTAATGTAGTACCGCTCATACTCATACTGTGTTTCATCCGATTTTTTTCTCGTAAAAAAGGTGTCAATGGCAAGTCAGTATGCAAATGGTGTTATAATACAAGAATATTTAACTAATATGAATAGTGAAGTTGTGAGATGGGTGCAACGCAAACTTTAAATCAAACTGTAAAGAAATGAATTAATTGGTTGTGTTTTATACAAAACTTGGATGATGTTGTTTAGAAAGTAAAGAACAAATTTTTTTGCATTTCGTTTAAATTGTGGGAATTATGCCATTTAATTTTTATGTTATATCCATCTTCAATATTTAATATATAAGTTATTCATTATTAATGCTTAAAACTATTTAACTGTTTCAGAGATTTTTACCAAATACATGATTTATTATTTAATTTAGTTTTTAGTTTTGTTATCTGTTGTTTTTGTCGCTTCCTCCGATAAACACTGCCATAGTGAAAACTCCGAAAACTCCTCCTGCGATAAAGCTTAAAATACACCCGGTCATTTTATGAATATCTCCTTATTCTGATAATCCTGCTGGTATTTATTAATGGAACTAATACTCTTATATATTTTTAACCTTTAATTGAAATATTATCAAAATTTCTGAGCTTCTTTTTCTTATTGCTGAAAAATTCAAAAAATGTTTTCAAAAATGAATAGTTTATTGTTGACAAGGGGAAGATAAAGTGATAGAATAATAAATAAGGAAGATAGAGGCGCATTTTGTCATCAGTATTCCGGCGTTAAAAGCGGTGCTCGCTGTTGCCGGCAGAAAGGGACGGATGCCGAGGGGGAATTTTTGCACAGATTCTTTCCGGGCAAGCAAAATAAGATTTGTTTGACTGTCGCGCAAGCGGAGGACTATCGCAAAAATAAAGATACACATCATGTATAATTTATATTTGCATGTTATAGTCATGTTGGCCGATACTCTTTCTGAGTATCGGTTTTATTTGTTCTTCTGATTTTCAGCAATAAGTACTTACAATCAAGGGAGATGAAAAGATCCCGACAAAACGGAAAGTATGATAAGTAAATTGCTTTCCGAAGAAGAAAGGAATCGTTATAACATGAAAAAAACAATTTTTGAGGGAGTTGCGACTGCTCTTATTACTCCATTTAAGGATGGAGAAGTTGATTTTGAGGCTTTTGGACGTATAATAGACTGGCAAATAGAATGTGGAATTGATGCACTTGTAATATGTGGTACGACTGGAGAAGCCTCTACTCTGACGGACGAGGAGCATCAAAAGGTAATTGCATTTGCTGTAGAGCGTGCAAATAAGCGTATACCGATAATAGCCGGAACAGGTTCTAATGATACGGCATATGCTCTTGAACTTACGAACGCTGCATGTCGTTCAGGCGTTGATGCTGTACTTGTAGCCACGCCGTATTATAACAAGGCTACTCAGCGCGGACTCATTGAAATGTATACGGCAATTGCAGATCAGAGCACTGCTCCTGTAATTTTGTACAATGTTCCTTCGAGAACGGGGGTAAATATAGCGCCTGCCACATACCGTATTCTTGCAGAGCATCCTAATATAGCTGCAATAAAAGAGGCAAACGGAGATATTTCCAAAATTGTAGAGACAATGTCATATGTACATGAAAGTCTGGATCTATATAGTGGAAATGACGATCAGATAGTTCCGCTTATGTCGCTTGGCGCGAAAGGAGTCATATCTGTTCTTTCAAATATTATGCCCAGAGAGACAAAGGAAATAGTTTCATCATTTGCGCGGGGAGATATAAAGCGCTCCGCACTCTTACAGTATAAATATCATGAAATCATTGATGCTTTGTTCTGCGAGGTGAATCCTATTCCTGTAAAGGCTGCGATGGCAGGTATGGGATTCTGTGAAAACAGTCTAAGACTTCCACTGACAGTAATGTCCGATGATGCTATGAATAGAATGTATTCTGTAATGCGCGGCCTCGGACTTATGAATTGAAAGTATTATACTATAGAAGTAAAAAGGAAAACGGATTTGTAAAATGAAATTTATTGTAAACGGTGCGTGCGGCAGAATGGGGCATGAGGTCATTAAGCAGCTTTCGGAAGATGAACTTGCTGCCAGAGTGGACGCGTTTTCAGAAGAGGACGGAGTTATACGGGATATAAATGAATATAACGGCAGAGCAGATGGAATAATTGATTTTTCGTCTCACCTCGGATCTGCAGCACTTTGCAGATATGCGTCTGAACATAAGACACCTCTTGTTATAGCTTCTACCGGACATACGGATGAAGAAAAACATAAAATTGAGGAAACGTCTCAGAAAATTCCGGTATTTTTTTCATATAATATGTCCATAGGGATTGCTGCGCTGTGTGAAATGGTTAAAATGGCTGTATCGATTTTTCCGGAAAGTGATATAGAAATTGTTGAAACTCATCATAAGATGAAGAAGGACGCTCCGAGCGGAACTGCAATTATGCTTGCCGGCGCTGCTTTGTCGGTCAGAGACGGAAAAATTGTATGCGGACGGGAGGGAGAGTGCCTCCGTTCGGACAATGAAATCGGAATTCATTCTCTAAGGCTTGCAAATGTTGTCGGAAAGCATGAGGTTATAATATCAAACGGTTTAGAAACATTGGTTCTTAGTCATGAGGCGCACAGCCGCACACTCTTTGCACAGGGAGCTGTAAGAGCTGCAAAATTTATTGCCGATAAGCCTGCCGGGCTGTATAATATGCAGCAGCTTCTTAACGACCACTGTTAATCAGAATTTCGTAATCAGGAAGGGAACGGGTTTGCAATGAAGATACCTTTTACAAAGATGCAAGGCATAGGAAATGACTATATATATGTAAACTGTATGTCCGGAGAATATTTTGATCCTGCGGAGCTTTCAGTAAAAATGTCTCCGAGACATATGAGTATCGGTGCTGACGGGTTGGTTTTAATCTGTTCATCCGATACGGCGGACGCAAAAATGAGAATGTTTAATGCTGACGGAAGCGAAGGCCGAATGTGCGGCAATGCAATTCGTTGTGTCGGAAAATATCTGTATGAAAATGGAATAGTGGAGAAAATTAATATCTCCGTCGAGACATTGTCCGGAATAAAATATCTTACTCTTACTGTGGAAAATGGTAAGGTATCTTATGTCAGTGTTGATATGGGAACGGCCTCTTTTGTACCCTGCAAAATTCCGGTTGTCTCCGAATCTGAGTTGATAAACGCTCCGATAACTGTTCCGTCCGGCGGGTATCGTTTTACTGCGGTTACCGTAGGAAATCCTCATGCGGTCATTTATGCAGATGAGATAGATTCTCTTGATCTTTATAAAATAGGTCCGGAGTTTGAAAATAACGAATTGTTTCCTGAGCGTATAAATACTGAGTTTGTTAAGGTGATTTCCGATACACACCTGCAAATGCGCGTATGGGAGAGGGGAAGCGGAGAAACATGGGCGTGCGGAACGGGCGCATGTGCTGTTGTCGCCGCATCGGTAAAGAACGGAATATGTTCTGCGAATACTGAAATTACTGTTACGCTGATCGGGGGAGACCTGAAAATTACATGTTCTGATGATTATAGACTTACAATGAGGGGTGCTGCCGTAAAGGTTTATGACGGTGTGTTTGACACAGATGATTTTGATATATGACACGAAAGGGATATTGTAGATATGAAAATTAAAATAAACGAGAATTTCAGAAGTATGAAACAAAGCTATCTTTTCTCAGAAATTGCTTCACGGGTAAAAAAATATTCTGCCGAACATAGCGATAAGAGAATCATTCGTCTTGGAATCGGAGATGTAACGCTTCCTCTTGGAAAGACGGTTGTCAATGCGATGGAAAATGCGACTCGTGAGATGGGAGTAAAAGAGACTTTCCGCGGGTACGCTCCGGAGTATGGTTATGATTTTCTCCGTGAAAAGATTGCTCAGGGTTATGAAAGGCATGGGGTTAAGCTGTCCGGTGACGAGATTTACGTATCAGACGGAGCAAAGAGCGACGTCGGCAACATAGTCGATATACTCGGTGATAATCCGATTTATATTCCCGATCCTGTTTACCCGGTATATATGGATTCAAACATGATGAGCGGGAGAAAAATTTATTATTTAGACGGCAACCGTGAAAACTCATTTCTCCCGATGCCTTCGGATAAAATGCAGGGCGGAGCTGTAATTTATCTTTGTTCACCTAACAACCCAACAGGGGCGGTATATTCTTATAAACAGCTTAAAGCATGGGTTGACTATGCAATAAGTTCAGGTTCACTTATTGTATTTGACGCGGCATATGAAGCATTTATTTCCGGCAATTACCCTCATTCAATTTATGAAATTGAAGGCTCAAAAGAGTGTGCTGTAGAAATCTGCTCATTTTCAAAAACAGCCGGATTTACCGGTACACGCTGTGCATGGGCAGTTTATCCGTTTGAGTTAATGGCCGGCGACGTATCTCTCGGAAAGCTGTGGATGCGCCGTCAAGCTACAAAATTCAATGGCGTTCCATACATTGTTCAGCGCGGTGCGGAGGCTTCTCTTTCCGAAGCAGGGCGTGAAGAAAGCAGGCAAATGATTGCGTATTATATGGAAAATGCGAGCAGGCTCGCATCGCTTCTTGATGAAAAGGGAATTTATTATACAGGCGGAAAATCTTCTCCGTATATATGGCTGAGCTGTCCCGGTGGAATGTCATCGTGGGAATTCTTTGACTATCTGCTTGACAATGTTCAGGTAGTAGGTACGCCCGGCGCAGGATTTGGCGCCGCAGGAGAGGGTTATTTTAGACTGACATCTTTCGGAACAAAAGAGGATTGCGAGGAAGCTGTCAGCCGTCTCGGAAAATTATTGTAATTTATTTATTGTTTCCGCCGCGCAGCGGCAGAATGGAGATTGAAGTATGCTGCATGAAAATATAGGAATTAATAAAAAAGGACATTTGACATTTGCCGGCTGTGACACGGTAGAGCTTGCGGGCAAGTATGGAACTCCGGTGTATCTGCTAGACGAGAACAGGATACGCCGCAATTGCAGGGTATATACAAGTGCTATGCGTGAATTTTTTGGCGGAGACAGCGGTCCTCTGTTTGCAAGCAAGGCTCTTTCATTTCGCGGAATTTACCGTATTATGAAAGAAGAGGGAATGCGATGCGATATTGTTTCACCGGGTGAGCTTTATACTGCGTCGAGTGCGGGTTTTCCGATGGAGTGCGCGTACTTTCACGGAAATAATAAAACAGATGCGGATATTTCATTTGCGATGGATGAGAACATAGGCTATTTTGTAGCTGACAACGCCGTCGAGCTTGACAAAATAGATGCTGAGGCTAAAAGGCGCGGAAAGAAGCAGAAGCTTCTTCTCCGCGTCACGCCCGGAATAGATCCTCATACTCATGAGGCTATTAACACAGGGAGAGTCGATTCAAAATTCGGTGTTGCAATTGAAACCGGACAAGCTCTTGAGCTTGTAAAGCATGCGCTGTCTTTGAATGGAATTTCACTCTGCGGTTTTCATTGTCATATCGGATCACAGATTTTTGATCCCGAGCCGTTTCTTGATGCTGCGGAAATTATGCTTAAGTTTATCCGCGATGTAAGAGCGCAGACTTCTTATAACGGAGATGTTTTAAATCTTGGAGGAGGTTTTGGTGTACGGTACGTTGATACTGATCCGGTGATTGATTACCGTGAAAATATAAGAGTGATGTCCGAGCATATAAAAAAGCTTTGTGCTGAACTGTCAGTATCGTGTCCGACGATTCTTATGGAACCGGGGCGCAGCATAGTTGCTGACGCAGGAATGACTCTTTACGAGGTCGGTACGACAAAGGTGATTCCAGGATTTAAAAGTTATGTTTCAATTGATGGTGGAATGTGTGACAATCCGAGGTATGCACTTTATCAGTCTCCGTATTCTGTGTATCTTGCGAATAAAATGAATGAGAAATCGGATTTTACCTGCACGATTGCAGGACGTTGCTGCGAAAGCGGAGATTTAATTCAGGAGAACGTAACGATTCCGGAGCCTGTACGCGGAGATATTCTTGCAGTTGCGGTTACCGGAGCATATAATTATTCGATGGCTTCAAATTATAATCGTATTCCAAGGCCTCCGATCGTGATAATCCGCGGAGGAGAGAGCAGAATTGCGGTACGGCGTGAAACGTATGAGGATATTTGTTCACTTGATGCGGAGTGAGTTAATGATTTTATATAATCATTCTGTCTCCGATGATTGGATGATTAAAAAATATTTTATACAGGTTTGAAATACATCAGAGAATTTTGTATGTAGCTATAAATTTATATTGCAGCGCATTTATTAAACTATGCAGAATATATGTGATTATCATCATATACAACGTAACGTGCGTAATTTGATTTAATAAGTGATTGTATGACAATTTTTCGTAATAAAATAGATGCAGAGGAACAGCTCGAAAAGGTTATTGAGCTGTTCTTTCACTTTTACTTAATACTTATAAAAATGAGGTTAAGAAGTCAATTTTTTCTTCACTTTTGTGTCTATATTGCGGATTATATAATTAAATATCGTTGTCGGAGTTATTTTTGATCTCATGCAGATAATTTTTAAGCTTAACCTATTATATTTTTGTCTATAAAAATGTAAATAATATTTTCATTTTTGTCCGTTTTTGTATTGTAAATCAATTTAAAATATGTTAATATATAAAATTATATAAGCAATTTCGTTGGAGATATAAAAATGAATATTATTATTGCCGGAAGCGGAAAGGTCGGCGAGACGCTGATTGAACAGCTTTCAAATGAAAATCACGATGTTGTCGTTATTGACAAAAAGCAGAAGCTCATTGAGCGGTTGGTAAATTCGTATGATATTCTCGGTATTTGCGGAAATGCTGCAAGTTATGATGTGCAAATGGAGGCAGGTGCTGCCTCGGCCGATGTTTTTATTGCCCTTACTCAAACTGACGAACTTAATATTCTATCCTGTTTGGTAGCAAAAACGGTCGGTGTTAAGCATACTATCGCAAGAGTACGTAACCCGGAATACAACAAGCAGTTTCCGTTTTTTAAGAACGAGCTTGGTTTAAGCATGATCATAAATCCAGAATACTCTGCGGCTTGTGAAATTGCCAAAGTGCTTCATTTTCCTTCTGCCATAAATATGGAATCTTTTTCAAGAGGTGCTGTTGACCTTGTTGAGATAAGACTTATGGCCGGTAACCCGCTTTGCAATACAGCTATTAGCGATATACAAAGAAAATTCAAGGTTAAAGTTCTTGTGTGCGCCGTTCAAAGAGAAACGGAGGTTTTCATTCCCCGCGGCGATTTTATTCTTAATGCGGGCGACAAAATTCATATTACGGCATCTCGAAAAGAGCTTGTAAAATTCATGAAATCGCTTGGGATTTACCGTTACAAAACAAAATATATTATGATTATCGGAGGCGGCAAAATGGGATTTTATCTTGCTAAGCAGCTTTCCGAAAGCGGCGGATACAACGTAAAGATTATAGAAAACGATGTGGAACGCTGCAAGTTTTTATCTGAAGCTTTGCCTGATGTTAAAGTTATCAATGCTGACGGAACGGATCACGACGTCCTGTTTGAACAGGGAATGGAAAATCTTGATGCTTTTGTTGCTCTTACGACTATTGATGAGGAAAATATTATTTCCGCAATGTATGCTTCTTCTTTGGGTATAACAAAAACTGTGGCAAAGGTTAACAGGGTTTCTTCAAGTATATTGGGAAGCATTGGCATGGATTCTGCATTTTCTTCAAAGTCTATCGCATCCAATAGAATTGTCGGTTACATCCGTGCTATAAGCAATTCGGGCGAGTCAAGTGTACAAATGCTTTATAAGCTTGTTGGCGGAAAGGTTGAGGCTCTTGAATTTATTATATCATCGGACTTTGGAAAAACGGGAATTCCTCTAAAGAATCTTAAAATTCACAAGGATACACTGATTGCGAATATCATAAGGGGAAATCGCGTTATATTTCCTGGCGGCGACGACACGATTGAAATGGGAGACAGCGTAATAATCGTTTCAAAAAGCAGGCAGTTCAGAAGTATTAATGAAATTTTCAAATAAAATGAAGGTTAACTATGAATTACAGAATGATAAGCTCAAGCATCGGCAGACTTTTACAGGTTGCAGCTTTGTTTATGTTGTTGCCGCTTTTGGTGTCGGTTTGTTACGGCGAGGGCTCTTCTTTGTATGCTGTTTATATTGCAGTTACATCCGTTTTGCTCGTCATAGGCACAATTTTAACGTTGTTTAAGCCGAAAAATCGTAGAATTTTTGCTAAAGAGGGTTTTGTAATTGTCGCTCTATCGTGGATACTAATGGCTTTTTTTGGTTCTTTGCCGTTTTATCTGAGCGGTGCAATTCCACGTTTTACAGATGCAATTTTTGAAACCGTTTCCGGTTTTACAACGACGGGAGCAAGCATTCTGATCGACATTGAGTCTCTTCCTAAGAGTATGCTTTTTTGGAGAAGCTTTACTCACTGGATAGGAGGTATGGGAGTAATAGTTTTTGTGCTTGCAATTCTTCCGCAAAAGGAAACCCGTTCGATGCATATTATGCGAGCCGAAATTCCCGGTCCAACGGTCGGGAAGCTTGTTTCCAAAACAATGCTCACGGCGAGAATACTTTATTATTTCTATACAGTAATTACACTTATTGAGGCGTTAGTGCTTTATTTGGGAAATACTCCGTTTTTTGACAGCATTACAATTGCTTTTTCTACAGCGGGGACAGGCGGATTTGCCATAAAAAATGCCAGCATTGCCGCTTATAACAGCCTATATATTGAAATAGTCGTTTCATTGTTTATGATTATTTTCGGCATCAACTTCAATCTGTTTTACTTGGTTTGGATTCGTCAGGCAAAGCGTGCTTTTAAAAGCGAGGAATTTCGAGTATATATTTCGATTATCGTCGTCAGCACGGTGACCATAGTATGCAATATTTTGCCGTCAGTAAATAGTATCGGCGCTGCGCTCCGTCAGGCGGGCTTTACTGTAACATCAATAATTTCAACGACCGGATTTGTTACGGCAGACTTTCAGCTGTGGCCTACATTTTCAAAGTGCGTAATAATTGCTTTGATGTTTGTTGGCGGTATGGCTGGCTCAACGGGAGGCGGTCTTAAGGTTGCAAGAATTATCATTCTATTTAAATCTGCGTTTCGTGAAATTCTCCGTGCAATTCGTCCAAATTCTGTTAAGTGCATTAAACTTGACGGCGCTGTTATTGATGACAAAACCGTATCAACTGTTAATTCATATTTTGTTATTTATATGGTGGTTATTGCGGTTTCGACCGCTCTAATTTCCTTTAATAATCTTGATTTTACAAGCACGCTTTCTTCAGTGATAACTTGCGTTAATAATGTCGGTCCGGGTCTTAACGCGGTAGGGCCTACAAGCAATTTCTCCTCACTTACAGATTTTTCAAAAATTGTTTTAACACTTGATATGCTGATAGGGAGACTTGAAATTTTTCCGTTAATAGTTTTATTTTCTCCGGCAACATGGAAAAAGAATTCATAATACAAAGAGAGCAATTTAAAATGTTTTATTTAAGATTTTCTCCGGCAGTCAATATTCACAGGTTGAATCCCAATTTGTGAATATCTTAATTTTATATATTACTTCAGGAACCTTTCTTCACGGAAAAAAGGTTTTCTTGTATAACAAAAAACGGCGTAACCGTCTGGAAAAGGTTACACCGTAACTGTTAAAAAGTAATTAATTGTATTTACTATACACTTAGCAGTTAGATTACTTTAGTTTATGTTTAATAGATTTGCAGTTGTTTACAGCGAAGTTAAAACATATAAAAGGAGTTGGCATTTTGTCAATGTGTAATTGGTATGTTTATCAATAAGCAAAAATAATGTGTGGTTAATTTTTATTAACAAGAACTCGGGATAGAAATTCACGTGTTCTTTGTTTTTCCGGTGCGTTAAATATAATTTCCGGTGATCCCTCTTCGGCTATTATGCCGTCGCTCATAAACAAAACTCTTTTGGAAACGTCGCGGGCAAAACTCATTTCATGAGTTACGACAAGCATTGTAAGCCCGGAGCTTGCTAACTTCCTGATAACATCAAGGACTTCTCCTACCATTTCCGGATCAAGAGCGGAGGTCGGCTCGTCAAACAACAAAACTTCAGGATTCATTGAAAGCGAGCGTGCGATTGCCACCCTTTGTTTTTGGCCTCCTGAAATCTGCCTCGGCTTTGCATTGATATATGGAAGCATTCCGACTTTGTCAAGGTATTCCTTGGCGATTTCTGAGGAATCTTTTCTTGAACGGTGAAGTACTTTCATTTGACCGATTACACAATTCTCAAGTACTGTCATATTATCAAAAAGATTAAACTGCTGAAAAACCATACCTGCTTTAGCGCGGTATTCAGAAAGTGAAAATGAGTTTTCGAGTATACTTTTCCCATGGAAAAGTATATCTCCGCCGGTAGGTCTTTCAAGGAGATTAATACATCTCAGCATTGTACTTTTACCCGAACCGGAAGAACCGATTATACTGATAACCTCACCTTTTGAAACATCAAAGCTTATATCTTTGAGAACAAGGTTTTTTCCAAAGCTCTTTTCGAGATGTTTAATTTTCAAAATTGTATCTGCCATATTAATTTTGTGCCTTCCTAACGTGAAAAGAATGTATTTGGAGTAAATTTTTCTCCGTTTTTCACGCCGATTTTATCCTATCAAAGCAAGGGCCAATTAATTCTTTACGGCTTGCTTTTGTTTTCTTAATTGCCTTCCTTTGTTATGTGAATTTCGGCATTGGAAGCAGTCTGAGAACCGAAAATTGTATAGCTTTCTTTTCCTTCAAGAATTTTTTCAATGAGACGGAGTAGCCGGGTAACAGTAAATGTAAGGACAAAGTAAATTGCGCATGCTATTACATAGCTTGCAAAAATTTTATAGCTGTTTTTTGCAACTGAATTTGCATAAAAGAACAGTTCGGTAACACCGATAACATTCAGTACAGACGTATCCTTAATATTTATAACAAACTCATTTGACACAGACGGAAGAATATTTCTCATTACCTGAGGAATAACAACATAAACCATTGTCTGAAAATGACTCATTCCAATGGAAGAAGCGCCCTCAAATTGTCCTTTATCAATTGAAATTATTCCTCCGCGTACGATTTCAGTAATATAGGCGCCGGTATTGATCGACACAATAACAATACCTGCGGGTATAAGTGCGAGTGTATCGCCACCGGTTGCATACGCGTATCCCCAGTATATAATCATTGCCTGAACCATCATCGGGGTACCGCGGAATACCTCAACATATGCGGAGATCAACACGCCTATAATTTTTTGTATAGCGCTGATAAATATATTCCTTGATTTAGGGATGGTTCTGATAATTCCGTTGATAAGTCCGATTATCAAACCAATTACTGTGCCGAGCATAGCTATCAGCAATGTATTTCCCACACCGGCCAGCATCTGACCGCCGTAGTTATTCCAAATTTTAACCAAATCCTGAATAAATGACATTATATTTCCTCTTGGATTCAATAAAGCTGTGTGTAACGCTTTTAAACGGTATTTTTAAATGCTAACCGAACAGAAAACGATTCCGATGATTTACTATTGTTGTGGGTAGTAAACTATTGTATAATATAATATTTATTCCTCAGGGGCAAGCTCAACCATTTTCATCATAAGTTCATTGCGCTGTTCAACAGAAATGCCGTCAATAATTTTAGAGATTTCATCATTTGCAGAGGAATTTTTTCTAATGCCTACGGCGATAGCGGTATCTTCTTCACTGCATTTAAATCCGGTATCATTATTTACAAGTGCAGCATATGTAAGAGAGTCGTTTGAAGAACAGCGGTCAAAGGCAGTAGGTTCTTCTGCGATATATCCGTCAATTGTCCCTGATGTAAGAGCCGTATAAAGCAATGTAAAATTAGCCAGAATACTTGGCTGTACATTTTCGATCTGAGTTACTGCATTTTCGTGGAAAGTACCGCTCTGAGCTCCGATTTTCGCTCCGGCAAAATCGGCAAGGCTTGATGCGTTCGCATAGCTGCTGTCCTTGTTCATTATGATTACCAAGTTGGAGACATAATAGTTTGAAGTAAAATCAATTGTGTCTTTTCTCTCCGCTGTAGGACTCATGCCCGCAATGATACAATCGAGCGTTCCGGATTCAACTGAAGGAATGAGAGCGTCCCATTCATATACATATATCTCGAGCTTGACGTCAAGACCGTCTGCAATTTGTTTCGCTATCTGTACATCGTATCCGTTTGCATAACCGTCAGCATTAGAAATTTTGACGGCGCCGTTGGATTCATCCGTTTGCGTCCAGTTAAACGGAGCGTATGCGCATTCCATTCCTACCTTTATAACTCCGCTGTTTTTTATTTTGTCAAGATCATGTGAAGGATCTTTTGATGAACATGATGACATGAATAAAGAACTCAGAACAAGTATTAACGCTGTTATTAAACAAATAAATTTAGTTTTTTTCATTTTGTGACCGTACCTTTCTTAATTATATATATGCATACAAAAATAAGCGGTCTGCGAAATACCCGACCGCTTCAAATTACATTTAACAAGTAAAATAAAAACGAACGATAGCACTCCGCTCACGCGACAGTCATTCCGGTATTTCCGAAATGCCCAGCATATTTTTTGCCGGAAAATACACTTCGGCAAAAATGCCTTTCCCGGACGATCTTTGGCTCTGGCAGCCTACAAACGGTACTGATCATTTTTGCTCCTCTATCAAAATGTTAGCATATTTTAAATTAAATTTATTTTATCATACACAATCTGTTATGTCAATCCCTTATACTAAAAAATTCTATTTTGTTATAATTTATTGAATTTTTTTATTTGTTGTGATACAATAACATAAAGTATAAGCTTTATTGTCGGTAAGCCGTATTTTTCTGATAAAATACGATTATATTTAACTGTACTATAATTAAATACTGCTGTCAATTGCTGTCAGTTTAAACTAATAGTGGCACAGGTTGGTTAGTTTTTTCGCTGTTCTTTTTTGAATTGCAGCCGACAGACGGATTTGCCCTATAAAGTTGAACAAATTGTGGTTACTGTGTAAATTGCGGTTACTGTGTAAATTGCGGTTACGGTGTATGTTGTAGATAATATATGTGTCAGAATAGTTTGCTATTACTATATTGTTATGTAATGAAAGGATATTAAACTATATTATGAAAAACAGTTTTTATGCGATACTTTTTCGTCAGCGATATATCAAACGCTGGGGACTTATGAGAAATACAAGGGAAGAGACGCTTGAGGAACACGTTGCCGAAACTGCGATACTGGCACATGCGCTTGCTTCTATAGGAAATGAAATATTAAATATTCCGGCAAATGCCGACCGCGCAGTTACGCTTGCTCTTTTTCATGACGCTGCAGAAGTTTATACCGGAGATTTGCCGACTCCAGTAAAATACTACAATCCGGAAATCAGTAAAAATTATCGACATATTGAAGAAGAGGCGGCGCGCAGAATTTGTACAACTCTTCCGGAACCGCTCCGTCCTACATATGAAAGAATTATG
>CAJLCI010000018.1 GCA_905205065.1 uncultured Eubacteriales bacterium
ATTCGAAAAAAGTCAGGATACCAGGCACAGAGGATATGGAAGAATATAAGGACTATCGTTTTCATATCAGGCAGTCCTGTATTGGTATGCTTCTTGGACTGCCAGCTTGTCTTGCAGTGGGAGTGATTACAGCAATCCTCTGATCCGCCATCAAATGATATAGAACAGAATATGATTCGCATCCAGCAGGAAATCTTTTATGTGAGGTCTCCTGCTTTTTCTTTACTCTAAAACGGAAGGAGGTTTCCCATGGCCCGTTTGGTCACAAAATTCAAGTACCTGAAACCAGATCAGGAAAAGCCCATCGGTGGGTACGCCACCTACATCGCCACCCGTGAAGGTGTAGAGAAAATCGATGAGTCTTTCAAGCTGGCTCCGGCAACAGTGAAACAGCAAAAGCTCATTGAAAAAATCCTGCGGGATTTTCCGGATAGCGCTGCGATGCTGGAGTATGAGGACTACCAGAGAGAAAAGACTATGGGTACCGCTTCTGAATTTATCACCCGTGCCATTGAGGACAATGCCCATGAGATCCTGAACCAGAAAACCTATGCTGACTACATTGGAACTCGGCCCGGTGCGGAGCGATTCGGCAGCCATGGGCTGTTCACGGATGATGGTGTCCAGGTAAAGCTGAAAGAGGTATCCCAAGAGCTGAACGCTCATCAGGGAAATGTGTGGACGCTTATCATTTCTCTGCGCCGAGAGGATGCGGAGCGCCTCGGTTTCAATACCGGCGTCCGATGGCGGGATATGCTACGGACGCAGACACAGGCTCTGGCCGACAGCCTGAAGATTCCCATGGATCATCTGAAATGGTATGCTGCCTTTCACAATGAGAGCCATCATCCCCACATCCATCTGCTGGCGTACTCTACCGTCGAGAATGAAGGTTTCCTTACCAAACAGGGTGTGGCAAAGATGCGGTCTTCCCTGGCCAAAGATATCTTTGAGCAGGATCTGCTCTGCATTTATGAAAAGCAGACGGTTCAAAGGGATGAGCTGCGCCTGCACAGCAAGGAGCTGATCGCAGAGATCGTTTCCCGCATCAATGCCGGAACCTATGATAATCCCAAGGTGGAAGAAATGCTGTTACGTTTAGCTGACCGGCTTTCTAAAACTAAAGGGAAAAAGGTCTATGGCTACCTGAAAGCGGATGTGAAAGCATTGGTGGATGCCATCGTGGATGAGCTGGCTGCTGATGAAAAGATCGCTGCTCTTTACAATCTGTGGTACGAACAGAAAGAAGAAGCACTCCAGGTCTATACAGAAACACTTCCACAGCGGGTGCCGCTCTCACAGAATAAAGAATTCAAGCCGATCAAGAATGCAGTGATACAGGAGGCCATGGGCTTTCATGCTGACCGGCAGGATGTGGAAGAACCGGCCCAGGCCGATGCTCCCGATCCGGAAATGCCAGAAGCTCCGGAATCAGATTCTCAGGCGGACGATCCCATCGAGCCAGATCCGCCTCCCGCCTTTCGCTCTTATTCTGGCGGAAGGGGCTGGAAGAAAGATACCTGGTGGACGGATGAATATAAAGCGGCCCGTGCCTTCCTCTATGGAACCAAGACATCCAAACCGGATTTTGAACAGGCCCTGGCCGGTCTTGGCTGTGAAAAGGAGGAAGAACAGGCGCAGGAATGGTTTCGGAAAGCATTTTCTGCTTTCTGTGCCAGAGAGCCAAAGGAGGAAAAGCCAGGGTATCTCCGATACCGGATCGGCAAGATGTACGCCTTCGGCTATGGTGTAGATCAGGACTATCTGAAAGCCGCCGGATGGTATGAAAAATCGGTTGCGGAGGGAAATCCCTTTGCCGCCTATGCTCTTGGTAGTCTGTATCATCGGGGCCAGGGCGTGGAACAGAATGAGGAAAAGGCATTTTCTCTGTTTACCATGGCAGCTACAGATGGGGATAAGCCGAATGCTTATGCTCAGTATGAATTGGGCCGGATGTGCCGAAATGGGATTGGCACTGCGCCGGATCAGGCGGCATCGGAGCAATGGTACAAGCAAGCGTATCAGGGATTCCTGAAGATCGAGCAAGATATGGCGGATGACAAGCTATATTATCGCTTGGGCCAGATGAACCTTACCGGTACAGGAACAAAGAAAGATCCAGAGCAGGCCAGAATGTACTTTGAAAAGGGGGCGGAGCTTGGCAATGCCGATGCCATGTATGGCTTGGGGAAACTGTATCTGAGCAGAGATTTCTCTGGCCGGGATGTGAAAAAGGCAATTGACTATCTCATGGGCGCAGCAAGGAAGAGCCATGATTATGCCATGTATACTCTCGGCAAGCTGTTTCTGGAAGGAACCGAGATTCCTAAGAATCCGGAGTATGCTCTGCGTTGGCTGGAAGAAGCCGTAGAGAAAGAAAATCCTTATGCGGAATACCTCTTAGGGAAAGCATTACTGCAAGGCGTGGATCTTCCCCAGGATGCTCCCCGTGCGGTTTCTCTTCTGGAACGAGCAGTGTCACGGAATAATCCCTATGCGGCGTATGCCTTGGGAAAGGCCCTGCTGGAAGGAACCGTTCTTCTACAGGATCTTCCAAGAGCTATGGAGTTGCTTGTTTTCTCTGCGGATCGAGGATTCTCCGCAGCGCAGTATCTGCTGGGAAAGGTCTTCTCCAATGGAGAGCTATGCCCGAAGGATCTCCCCAGGGCCATCCGCTATCTGACAAGGGCCGCTGAGCGGGATGATGAGTACGCACAATATCTTCTTGGAAAACTCTATCTGGCTGATGAAGGTATCCCCAAGGATGCGAATGCGGCTCTCTATTGGTTTACCAGGGCGGCGGATCAGGGGAATGCTTTCGCTCAATATCAACTCGGCAAGCTGTTCCTTTATGGCAGGGAGGTAGAACAGGACATGGAAAAAGCCATTTCCTATCTGACCGCCTCTGCCGATCAGGGGAATATCTATGCTGCCCAGCTTCTCCAAAGCGTTCACAGCAACCGGAACTGGTCGGCGGCCCTGGGAAGCCTGCGGCTTTTACAGCATCTGGCACGGATCATCCAGAACCGGATTGAGGACGAGCGCAAAGGCGATAAGGGCGGGATCGACAGAAAGTTAAAGCGCAAGATTGATGAAAAGAAACAGGCTCATGGTTTGAAACAGGGCTGAGAAAGGAGGCTTCATGGCGACAACCTATATTCACTTTACAGAAGAACAAAAAGATCAGGCCCGCCGCACGGATCTGCGGTCTTTCCTTCTCGGACAGGGTGAAAAGGTGGAGCGATCCGGATCGGAATACAAATGGAATCATGGTGGAGAAAAAATCACGATCCGGGGAAATCTATGGTTTAATCAGTATGAACCAGATAGTGGAGGTGGTGATGCTATTGCCTTTGTCAGAGAATTTTATGGTCTGGATTTTCCGGAGGCGGTACAGTTCCTGTTGAAACAGCAAGGCGTTGCCATCCTTCCACAAAAGAATATACCGGAAAAGGAGAAAAAGCCTTTTGCCCTTCCAAAGAAGAATGAGGACATGCGAAGGGTTTATGCGTATCTTCTGAAAGCACGGTTTCTGGATCGGGAGATTGTGAACGCCTTTGTCCGGTCGGGCCTGCTCTATGAAGATGCGGAATATCACAATGCGGTTTTTGTAGGTGTCGATGAAAATGGGATTGCCCGCCATGCCCATAAACGCGGAACCTATTCGGACAGCGGCTTCAAGGGCAACGTAGATAGCAGCAATCCCGATTACAGCTTTCACCACATCGGGAAAAGCAACCGGCTGTATGTGTTCGAGGCCCCCATCGATATGCTGTCCTATCTTTCTCTGCATAAGGAGAACTGGCAGGAACACAGTTATGTGGCACTCTGTTCCACAGCCACTTATGGGGCAATGCATATCCTGAAGGCGAATCCGCAGATCAATACCGTAATCACCTGCCTCGATCATGACAGCGCGGGTATCGAAGGGAACTACCGTCTGAAAGAAGAAATCCTCCGGCTTGGGGCCTATACGGTCATTGCGGAGCAGCCCCGGTTTAAGGACTGGAACGAGGGCCTCAAAAGCGAACATGGGATGGAACCCATCCCTGGTACAGAGCATCCCGGCCTTCAGCAGATGCAAGGACTCTGCAAAGATTTATCCTCCACATTTACCGGCTGTAAGTGCTTAAAATATCCGCTGGATGAGCTGCAGAAACGACATTACAGAATCCGGGAATTGAAACAGAATGATTGGGAAGAACTGTTCATGCAATCCTACGAAATGGCGGGGATTGCTTTTTTATTGGGCCAGAAACAATTCGCTTCACTGGAGAAGTCCTACACAGCAGAACAATACGGAAAGATCCTGTTCCGTCTCTATGCGCCTCATCATGATAAGATCGGATACAAAGCCCGTATCTCTGAGATCGGGGATCGCCTGGGAGAAATCCGGCAGGCTTTTCAGAAAAATGAGATCCTGCCGGAATCAGCACAGATGGAACAGATCAAGAATACGCTCTCCCTGTCCGTGGACTGCCTGCGGCTGTATGCTTATGTAGAGCGTGAGCAACTGGAAATGCAAAGGGGTGAATCATCATGCCAAAACGAATCTTCATCAATGGCAATGCAGCAATGAAAATCTGATTGAAAAGGAGTGATACAGAAACCTGGAAAGTGTGTTGTCCTATGGACAATATTGCAGCTCTCATTCTTGTGGCTGTTGTAATGCTTGGCGTCCTGGGCGGCGTCTCTTTGCTTGCCCATATGTACACGCTCAATATCAAGAGCAAGACCGTTGGCAATGGCCAGCATGGAACTGCGAGGTGGGCCACCAAAGCGGAGATCCGAAAGACCTATAAACACATCCCCTTTGAGCCGGAGCAGTGGCGACAGGGCAAACATCTGCCAAAGGATCAGGGAATCGTGGTGGGATGCACCAGCTCCAGGGGCGGAACCACAGCACTCATTGATACCGGCGATGTCCATGCCCTGATGATCGGCGCCGCCGGTGTCGGTAAAACCGCCTATTGGCTTTATCCCTGCATCGAATACGCCTGCGCTTCTGGTATGAGTTTTCTCTCAACAGATACCAAGGGCGATGTCATGCGGAACTATGGAACCATCGCCAAAGAGCATTATGGCTATCAGGTATCGGTGATCGACCTGAGAAATCCAACCCGGAGCAATGGCAACAATCTGCTCCATCTGGTAAACAAGTATATGGATCTGTACAAAGAGCATCCGAAAGAGCTGGTCTACAAGGCCCGCTGTGAGAAGTATGCCAAGATCATCAGCAAGACCATCATCCTCTCCGGGATGGATGCGGCCAGCTTTGGCCAAAACGCCTATTTCTATGATGCGGCGGAAGGTCTGCTGACTGCGACCATCCTATTGGTCGCTGAATTCTGCGAACCGGAGAAGCGTCACATCGTCTCCGTGTTCAAGATCATCCAAGAGCTGCTCGCTCCCTCGCAGAAAAAGGGAAAAAATCAGTTCCAGCAGCTCATGGAGCTTCTGCCGGATGACCACAAAGCAAAATGGTTTGCCGGGGCTGCTCTCAATACTGCCGAACAATCCATGGCCAGTGTTATGAGTACAGCCCTGTCCAGGCTGAATGCCTTTCTGGATTCCGAGCTGGAGCAGCTCCTGTGCTTTGACACAGAGATTGACGCAGAGAAGTTCTGCCGGGAGAAGTGTGCCATCTTCCTGATCATGCCGGAGGAAAATCCCAATACCTTCTTTATGATCTCCCTGATCATCCAGCAGCTCTACCGGGAGATCTTGGCCGTGGCGGATGAAATGGGCGGGAAACTGAAAAACCGATGTGTGTTCTTCTGCGATGAATATGGCACCCTTCCGAAGATTGAGAGCGCCGAGATGATGTTCTCGGCCTCCCGTTCCCGCCGCCTGCAGATCGTGCCTGTGATCCAATCCTTTGCACAGCTTGAAAAGAATTACGGAAAAGAGGGCGCAGAGATTATCGTGGACAATACCCAGCTCACCATCTTCGGCGGCTTTGCGCCCAACAGTTCCTCGGCAGAGGTGCTGTCCAAGGCTCTGGGGAGCCGGACGGTCATGTCCGGATCGGTCAGCCGGGGGAAGAACGATCCGTCCCAATCCCTGCAGATGATGGAACGGGCGCTCATGACACCGGATGAACTCAAGAGCATGCCAAAAGGCCAATTCATTGTGATGAAGACCGGCTTCTATCCCATGAAGGTTAAGTTGAAGTTGTTCTTCAAATGGGGCATCCAGTTTGAAGAAGAATATGCTGTGGAGGAAAAGGGCAACCGGAAGGTGTCCTATGCCGAGAAGCAGGAGATCCTGGACGGGATCGTGAAGAAATACCATCCGGAGTGGCTGATGGAGAATGCGCCGCCAGCAGAGACCATCCCACCGGCTGGAGGGCAGGCACAGGGCATGATGGAGCGAAATCAGCCATCCACCAGGGAGAAAGGAAAAGGCGGCGGTACAGGGCTGCGGACTGCGCCAAGAGCCGCCAGAGCGGAACGTAAGGCGGAAGAAGGCATACGGGAAAGCCGGATGCTCCATCCGACAAAATTTACGGAGGTAAGTGAGGATGGGCAGGCTTGATTTTCTCTACCGTATGGAACTGCCGCACAGGGCAGTGGCAGTCTATTTGTATCTATATGACCGGGCCAACCGGGATGGGGAATGCTGGCCCTCCATCCCGACCATTGCACGTGAATTGAAACTGTCAGAGTCTACGGTAAGACGGGCGATTCAGGATTTGAAAAAAGCGGAGCTTCTCGTCACTGAGCAAAGGTACCGTGCCAGGGGCGGCAAGAGCAGCCTGCTTTTTCAGATCCGGAAACCGTGACCGGGTAAAAATACCACCTACCGCCAAGGGGCAACTGCGCCCTTTTGGTGAAAGGTGGCACCTGGCATGATGACAGGAGAAGGTGAACTTCCCACTGTAAGAGAATATACAGCAGAAAAAGAAAACAGCAATCTACCGTTGTGTGATCCGACTGCTGTCTTTTATTCTTCTGCCTCGATTTCCAGGCAATAGCCTACCTCCCGGACAGAACGGATGAGGAAGGGTGCATCGGGAGCCGCCTGGAACAGTTTTTCCCGCAGGTTGCAGATGTGAAATCCAATGGTGTGGCTTTCGTTCCCGGAAGGAACATCGCCCCATATCTTGTCATAAATCTGGCTATAGGTCAGTACCTGTCCTTGATTGGCAACAAGGAGAAGAAGGAGCGCATATTCCTTTGCAGTGAGATGGATTTCCTTCCGATCCCGGAACACCTTATGCTTTCCGGGATAGATCTCAAGACCGGGAATGGAGAGAATGGATTCCTCTGTTCCCTCCAGCCTTTTAATTTCCGGATGACGTTTGAGAAAAGAAACGAAATCCTCAAAGGCAAGGGAATCTTTATCTGAAAGATTCATGATGATGACTTGTCCGATACGACCACCTCCTCATTTTGTTTTACTGCCGCTTTCAACTTGGAGAAACTCACTTCGCTGATGACATGCTCCAGTTTGCAGGCGTCCTGCGCTGCAATATCCGGCGGAACGCCTGCTTCAATAAGCTGCCGGGTGAAGAACCGATACTTTTCATAAATCTGCAGAGCAATCCGCTTTCCGGTTTCTGTCAGGGAAAGTGTACCATCGTCCTTTTTCACCAGATAATTCTTTTTGGATAGTTCCTTGACCGCCCGGCTCACAGAAGGCTTCGTCACGCTCATATGGTTGGAAATATCTACGCAGCGGACATAGCCTTTTTCCTGCTGAAGTACGAGGACAGTCTCCAGATAATCCTCCATAGATGATGTTAAAGACATATGGATACACCTCTTTCCTATAATTACATTTTGAATATTAAGCTATACTCCAGCCTTCCGCACGCTCACGAATGTTAATAAAACTTCTATAAATGCCTTTTTGCTGAATAAGCTGATCGTGTGTACCTTTTTGAACAATTTCTCCTGCATCAATCACTAAAATTTGGTCGGCATTTTGAATGGTATTCAATCGATGAGCAATAACTAAAAGTGTCTTACCCTTTACTAATTCTGAAATTGCTTCCTGTATATAACTTTCATTGTCACTATCGACACTCGCGGTCGCTTCATCCAAAATAACAATGGGAGCATCCTTTAAGATACAACGTGCAATAGAAATGCGTTGTTTTTCTCCCCCAGATAAAGTTGCGCCTCCTTCCCCAATTAAGGTATTGAATCCCTCTGGCAGCGCCATAATAAAATCGTAACATCGGGCCTTTTTCGCGGCTTCATAAACCTCTTTTTCTGTGGCATCTGATTTTCCCATTAAGATATTATTATATATCGTATCCTGAAACAAATAAACATTTTGGAACACCATACTAATCTGTCCCATAAGTTCTTCTATGGATAAGTTCCTAATATCAACGCCTTTTATTGCTATAAAGCCGCTTTTTACATCCCAGAACCTTGCCAGTAGATTTGCTATTGTTGATTTTCCTGAACCACTCGGTCCAACAAGAGCAGTCATCGTATTTTCTTTTAAAGAAAAGGTAATATTGCGCAGAACTTCGTGCTCTCCATATGAAAAACTTACATTTTCATAATCTACTACGTTACCATCAGCAAACTTTGGCAATTTCATAATACCTGTATCTGGTAAAATCTTTTCACTCAATATTTCTTCTAACCTGTCCAAACAGCTTTCCATAACTGTCAGATTAGCGGATTCCATAAAAAGTGTTTTCAGAGGATTAAACACCTCTAAAACAAATAACAACATTCCCATAACATATGTCAAAGTAAGCGTTCCATTTATGTATGCAATCACGCCATATAGAAAGATGCCGACAATACCAAATGCATAAATAATATTCAATCGCGAAATCCACGGTGTTGCGGTTTTTTCAAATGAAATACTTTTATCACGTGATTCTCTAAAGTTCTTATTTAACTCTTTTGATTTTTCACCTAACAAGTTGTAACTCTTTATAACAGCTATTCCTTCTATAAACTCTAAGACTGCCTCTGTCAAATTTTCATTTTGCTCCTGCCTTGCGGAAGCTTCGGCAAGAGATATTCGCTCCATCCGTTTCGCCACAAAAATCGCGATCAAAGTTGTTGTCAGAGAAATCGCCCCAAGTCTCCAGTCTAAAACAAACATAAAAGCAATTAAGATGATAGACGCAAACGCATATGTCATGATATTGGCAATTTTCTGCATGACGTTTTCTTCGATGAAAAGCATATCCGTCGATAATACGGAACTTATTTTTCCAATGTTTCCTTCTGTAAAATAGCCCATAGGTAGTTTTTTTAAATGTTCTCCAAGTTCCATCCTTTTATCTGCAAACAGCAAATAACCTGCTCCGCTTTGCAATCTGTCACTGGCGTGGTGAACTAATATCTGCAAAATAACAGTAATTACTACCACAACACCTACAATAATAGAATCTTTCCCTTGCATTGTTCCATAGTACAGTTTACTAATTACTAACATCGCATATAAAATCGGCATTTTAGATAGTATTGCATCAAAAACAGAAAAGACAAACGCAAGTTTGATCCTTTTGCTATATTTACCAGACAATTTCAAGATACGGGAAATCATAGATAAAATCATTCTCTCGCCTCCTTTGCAATCTGCCATCCTAAACTCCTCTGATGAGCCTCCCATAATTGCTTATACGCTCCCTCAAGATGGAGTAAATCTTGATGCGTACCATGTTCGATCACTTCTCCACTTTTTAACACATAAATTTGATCTGCGTTTGTTATAGTAGATAATCTATGCGCAATTACAATGAGTGTTTTCCCTTTAACGAATTCCGTAAGTACAGCCTCGATTTTGGCTTCATTTTCAGAATCTGCAAATGCGGTTGCCTCGTCCAAAACGATAATCGGCGCATCCTTCAGAATTGCCCTCGCTAATGTTATTCTCTGCTTTTCGCCGCCAGATAATTGATTTCCACAATCTCCTGCAAGTGTATAAAAACCGTCCGGAAACTTTTCAATAAACTCGGTACACTGTGCTTTTTTCGCGGCTTCTATCACTTCCTCGTCCGTAGCTTCTGGCTTACCAATCCGTATATTTTCCATTAAACTCACGTTAAACAAAAAATTGTCTTGAGAAACGTAAGACACCAAGTTGTTCAGCGCCCTTAAACTCATATCGCAAATATTTTGATTCCCTATTAAAATAGCTCCCTCTTTTAAATCATAGTAATGAACAAGCAGTTTCGCTAACGTGCTTTTTCCAGAACCCGATTCTCCTACAAGGGCAGTTTTGGTATCAGGTCTGATAACAAGGTTTATGTGATGGAGAACTTCTTTTTCATCATATCCAAAAGAAACATCTTCATATTTGATTTCATAATTGTTTCCAGTAAACTCACATTCCTGTTCTTTTAACGGCTGATTGTCTAAAATTTTCTCTAACTTCTCAATTTTATAACGAACCTGTGGTATCATCGACATAAAGGATGTAACCCGCAAGAGCGGCACTCCAAGGCTTAAAGACAGGCATAAAACTAAAATGTATTCTGATAATCCTGCATAGCCCTTGATTACCATCCATGAACCAATCGGTAGATTAGCCATGAGTGTACATGGTAAGACTGCTCCGTAAACTGCCATCAATGGCCAACAGGCTTTATACCATGACAAAGTAAAATCCCTATAATTAATGATGGACTTTCTGAATTTCTCGTAGGATTCCCCTGACTTATTGAATACCTTGACAACCTCCATCCCGTTTACATATTCAATAATTGTATTATTCATAATCTGACCTGATTTATAGTAATCTGCCATTCTGTTGCTGCCTATACTGTACATAAGCATGACCGCAATCATCCCCAAAGGAATTGTAATAGCAGATAACAAAGCAAGTTTCCAATTAGTAAAAACCAGAAATACATAGATTACGATAATTCCCAACAAATTAGATAGCCCTTCTGGAATTCCATGTGCAAGAAGCAATTCCAAACTGTCTATATCATCTACAAACACTTTTTTCAGCGTACCAATTCCTTTGCTCTCAATCATACCCAGTGGCAATTTTTCCAACTTCCCTTGCAGAGAAATCCGAAGATTCATTAATGTACCATAGGCAGCTTCGTGAGAAAGATCAAGTCCCTTTTTATAAAAAATAGTTTGTAAGATAAGGCTTATTAAAATGCCAGATGCACATATTAACAAAAAGGGCAGACTAATAGAAGCATTTTTAATAATTTTATCTATTATCTGATAGACAAAGAGAAATGTAGCTGTCTGACAAAATATTGCAACCAGCAACAAAATTATTGAAATAACTGTCTTTTTGTTATTCTCTCTCCCATAATAGAAAATTTTCTTTAACATTCCATTGCTCCTTTCGCATATGCATCATAGAAATAACGCTTTGTCTTTTCTATGCCATTCCGATCCATCGGATAATAATCATAAGTTTGATTATCCTCTAATTTAAGAATGAAATCAGCACAAGAAAATAGTAATTCAGGATCATGGGTAATCACAAAAATACACTCCGCTTTATCTCTTATATGCAATAAAATATCGCTAAAAGCAATCATCGACTGTTTATCAAGTCCGCTCGTCGGCTCGTCAAAATACAGAAATTGTTTCTGCGAATAAATTGCCGATGCAATAGCCAGTCGCTGCTTTTGCCCGCCTGACAGAGTAGCGGGATGTTTGCTTTTTAGTTCCTCTAATGAAAATTCTTCTAATAATTCATTTATCCGATTCTCGTCCTTATCTTTTATTCCTAATGAGACTTCTTCTGACACATTAGAACCAAAAAGCTGCCTATTCACATCCTGCATTACTAAAAATCCTTTTCTTGTTAATACCTTCCTTTTTATTTTATGTGTATCTACTATTACGTTCCCTCGATATTTCAGCAATCCAATTAAAGATGAGATAAATGTAGTTTTTCCAACACCATTATTTCCAATAACTCCGACAATGCTATGTTTCTCTATGTTCAAACGCGGAATGTGAAATATGCTTTTTCCCCCTCTTTCATAGTGGAAATCATCAAGCGACAGCACAATTTTGCCTGAATTTTCTCGCTTCCGCTCTTTAAACAATAATTCTTCCCAGGACAACATTCGCAATCCCATTTCAGTACGTCTCTCATCAGGAATACTTTTTATCGCCTCGTAATCATATTCTCGTATTACTTTTCCATTTTCCATGTAAATATAACGGTCAGCAATATGGTTTAAATAATGTAACCTATGTTCTGATACAATAATCGTAACTCCATTCTCTTTTAGTTTTTTTAATATCGTTCGCAATTTTCCAATAGATTTCAAATCTAAGTTAGACGATGGTTCATCCAGAACCATAATAGATGGAGTTGTTGCATAAATAGAGCCGCAGGCGATCATTTGTTTCTCTCCACCTGATAGTGAAAAAATATCACGATTCACTAATCTTTGAATTCCAAATGCTTCTACACTATCGTGCATCTTTTTAAAAATTGTATTTTTATCCCATCCACGATTTTCACAACCAAAAGCTAACTCTGCCGTAGTATTTATATTAAAAAACTGGGATTTTGGATTTTGAAATACACTTCCCACATGCTCCGCAATCTCACTGATTTCCATATCTTTTGTGTCATCGTCATTTATAACGACTTTTCCAAACATCTCCGCTTGATAAAAATGGGGGATTAAACCGTTTATTAAACGTGTGGCTGTGGTTTTTCCACAGCCACTTTTCCCACATAATACAATTAATTCTCCCGGTTTTATCATTAGTGAAAAATCATCAAGCGCTTTTATGCCTTTTTCATATTCCACGGTTACATGCTCTATGCTGATCAATTACAGCCAGCCCCCTTTCGCTAAAATCAATACAATGAACAATAATGCAATGAAAGAAAAGTCCAGTAGTCGAAACTTCACAGTGTATATCGAAGTCCTATGTACATCTGTATCTAATCCCCGGCACATGGAAGCCGCCGCCAATTCATCCATTACATTTGCTGAAGAAATCAAAAGGGGAACTAATACATGTTCTATCATAAGAACTGGATGGCATATAACGGATTTTAGATTTATATAGAGTCCCCTGTAAGACATTGCCTGCTTAATCGCATTGATTTCTTCCTTTACAGTCGGTATGAATCTCATCATTACAGAAAAAGTAACCGTAAAAGCAGTTGGCAACTTAATTTTATTAAAAGAAGCAATAAACTCTCCTGTTGAAGTTGAACTTACCAATATATGAGCCGCAAACACTATCGGAAAAAACATACGAATAATTCTTGCTATTATAACAACTACGCTAATAATCACATTGGTATTTGAGTTAAGTAAAGCGTCTATCAATATCAAAACAGTATATAAAAGCATATACTTGAAAGATAATTTGTATAATTTTCCATTAATTCCAAGAAGCCAAATCAATATGCAAAAAATTATCTCTGCCCTATAAGTCTTTACTCCCAGAATCAGAATATTTGCCACCAAAAAAGAAACCATCTTAGTAAGCGGATTTATGTCTAAAAAAGCATCACTTTTTGTCTGAAAATTGTACATTACACGATTCCTGCTCTCTCAAAATGTTTTTTAAGCAGCTTTTTCCCGATAAAGGCGCCTATAAGACCTGCCACAAAATCTGCTGTGAGCAGGAGAACTACATTTCTTACTGACAGAATATTTTCTAATACTTCTGAATAATAGCTGCCATAGTATTGCATTGCTGTTTCCAAATATTGCTCGCGAGTAAACAACACACCAATATATACACTGATTGAAGCGCAGGAAAAAACACCAAAACTTAATATATTTCTGGTAATAGACTTATATTTCCCACTTCCCGCAATCAATTCTGCAATCAGCCCTAAAGCAATTACGATAAAAAAAGCATATACAAAGTTTGTAGATAACAAAAATCCATTGAAAATGGAGAGAATAAAAATAGCTCCTCGTTTCGGCACTTTTGCGACATAGAGCATATATACAGTACCTAATACCACTGCGGCAATAGGGCCAGTCACAAAAAACGTAATCGGATTGAACCCCAATAGCATTGCAAGAGTAAAATAAACCACCAGATATATTGCGCCAAATCCTCCTGCCTGAATCAATTCTTTTGCCGATAGTTTTTCTTTTCTACTCATCATAAGTCCTCCTTGAAAAATTTTTTAAACATGATAAAATTAATTTAGCTGTTAGTTTCTACTAACCATGAGTTTTAGTATATCGTCCAGCTATAAGTATTTCAATAACTCACATAAGCCTTTGGACGATTACGAAAACAAAATGGACATTCTACTAAAAGAGGGTTGTTATGAATTTACTTGTAGAACATCTTTTTTCAGGCTTTTTTACACAAGTAGGCTTGGTGCCTGTTGCTTCTGACAAAAATAAAAACGGGTGCGGATTTATGATGGTTCCCGCCCCTTCGATAGGAGAGGGATATTTATGGACATATCCTGTAAATCCTTTTTGCTCTATTACCATATATCATTTAACCTTTCACAAAGCGATTCATTATCGTTATCACCATCCTGCAATGTTGACAATCTCTTTAAGTTCTCCAGCCGTGGCAAAGGTTGTCAATGACACCGATTTTCAAATAGCCGAGCAATTACTTGGATATTTCTTACCCGATGGCGAGCATGAATGTACTTTATCTCCACATTGTTCTATTGATAGTGTGGGAATCTCATTTCTGCCAGAATTTTATGAGAAACGGTTATCTGAATTTTATGAGCGAGACTTTTCAGATTTCCCGCAAATTGTAGAACAAATAAATGGGAACATTAAAATTCCTATTGTATCATCAATACTAAGAGAAATTGCTTCCTATACGCCAATTACAGGAACATCTGAACTTTATTATGAAGCCAAAATTTTAGAATTGATTGCCGAATTAATTGAGTGGCATATACGAGACTCCCATTCTGTGTCTATAAAAAGTATTGGCGATTCTGATATGGAAGCTATACATAGATTAAGTCACTTTCTTCAACAACATTATTGTGATGCACTTGATGTTCGTAGCCTTGCAAGAATGTGTTTTATGAGTAAATCAAAACTTTCTGATTTATTCCGATCTATATATGGAACAACAATCGTTGAATTTATTAAAGATCTAAGAGTAGAACGTGCAAAAGACCTTTTAGCAAATAGTTCTTACACGATAAAAGAAATATCAAGTATCGTTGGTTATGCGCAGCAAAGCAGCTTTACATATGTTTTCAAGGGGAAAACAAATACAACTCCAAAAGAATATAGGAAAATGGCACAGAGAAAATAAATGCCAGCTACGTTATTTAAAGTTTGTAAACTTTTGAAATTTTAAGTTTTCTTTCGCATAGTTATAGTATAACGCTTATAATAAATTTCTAAAATGTATAAAAATCCACAAAAACGTCAAATATAGCGCGATAATACCCACTATATTTGACGTTTTACAATAAAATTATCTAATTGTAAATCAGCTCATCGTTCACTATTTTCTCCACCTCCATTACCTATTTTACTTCGTTTTTTCATAGAATATAAGAGTCTATTTTCGTTTTTATCTGCTGTACCTTGTCAAAACTTGCGAAAAGCCTTGTCAAATCCTAAGCGTTCTCTGCTTAATTCCTAAAAATTCCCTATTATAATACCCTCATCAACAAATTCGGTGAGGGGAAATGTGCGTTTGCTGTCATTATCCCCATAAGGGGAGAACATGGAGACAGAAAAAGTAAAATCCGGCGGTCAGCCGCCGAGTCGAAAAAAAGAAACATATACAGCACATACCGCAGTCCTTGAGGGGATTGCGGTATTTTTCTATTCGACAGTATTTTTCCTATTTCAAAATCCATTCCCCTTAAATTACAAAAAATTCTTAAATGGCGTATCCGTCCTGCGGCGGGTACGCTTTTTCTTTGTCGGGAAATGGAAAATCCTGCCGGATAAATCCGACAAATCCACCCTTTTTTCTTTCTGCCGAGGGCCACCGTTCCGTCTGAGTTTTTCAAAAAAATTCAGACGAAACGGAGGAATAACAGGTGAAGTATGCACCACAAAAAGTATTTATTATAGAGGAAAATGATTACATAGAACTGACCTATCCGGAATATTGCTCCCGCTGCGAAAAAGATGCCTCTTACTTAAAAAAGCGTTTTCTCCCTCTGTACGGGATGCTGATGGAAGTGTCGGAGAAAGACTATATAGATTTTTATCAGGCACGGCGCAGACAGAAATATCTGATGGAACAGTCTGCAAACAATCAGGATATTTCCATGGACATGCTCTCCACAAACGATTTTCAGGACCGGGCGCTGCTCATGGATCACGGAGAGGATATTGCGGAGCTGGTGGCAGAGAAACTTCTGCTGGACAAGCTGTGTTCTGCCCTTCCTCTTCTGGAGGAAGAAGAACGGGTTCTGATAGAACAGCATTTTTTTCAGGAGATCCCACAGACGGAACTTGGGAAAAAATATGGCGTCAACCAGTCCAATATCAGCCGGAGAATCAATAAGATTCTGCTTAAAATAAAAAAACTCATGGAAATTTAAAATTTTTGCGCATAGCCCCCTTCACTTTTCGGCATGTAAAGTGAGGGGGATTTTCTATCCACCCTCTGGCACCTTGAAAACCGCATATGCAGCATACCTGATACTTCCCCTCTGTTGTCGGCAGGAACTGGCAAGCCACATGATTGGAATCAGGGAAACTTCTTTACACCGCAGAAGAAAGAAGGAAGATTTCCCGGTTCATGGATCAGACGATGCGGGGCATCCGCATCGAAGGCGATGACCGGCAGAGGGTTATAATGGTACTTCCGTCCAGTCACAGGCCGAGCGTTGAAGCGGCTTTTTCTTGTTCTGCCGTGAGCCGTCGCAGCCAATGAGGGCGGCCCCGTGAGATCCACGGGGAGGTGAGATTCCTATGAGGCCAAAGCCATGGCCGTTTGGTGTGTTCCCGTGCCAGGGGAAATCGGGGATAAATACTGGCAAGCACAAAACGATTGATATCACAAGGCGGCAGTCTGCCCAAAACCAGGCTACCGGCCTTTTACATAGTAAAACAGATTGGAGGGAGGATCATGACAATGGATGAGATCAATCAAGTAGAACGTGCTATGGACGGATTCTATGTGGGATATGCTACTGTCAGCTCTCTGAAAGGAATCCGTACACAGCAATATGTTTTTAATATGACTCCGGAGAACATCTCCGGATTCCTCTATACATGGAAAGACCGTGCCGGACAGGTTCTGCTGACGGACATGCTGGATCGCCCACTCCTGAAAATGGAGAGCGGATGTATTACACAATGCAAAACAAAGGAATTGAAAGACCAGGTGGTTTCTCTGCTGGATGCTATCCGCACAGGTCACATGCCGCCTGCAAAGTTTCCGCTGGTAACCAGAGAATTGTTTCAGGCTTATATGGATATGGAAGAAGAAATGGTCGCCCGTGCGGAAGTGGACGCACTTGCAAGAGAGGAACAGCAGGCAGCCTTAGAAATGGGCCTCTGAAAATGTTTGGAGGTGGCATGGAATTGAAAGAGATTAAACGAGGGGATCTGTATTATGCGGATCTCCGGCCAATCATAGGAAGTGAACAGGGCGGCGTCCGGCCCGTGCTGATCATACAGAATGATGTCGGCAACCATTTCAGCCCTACCGTGATCGCTGCGTCCATTACCAGCAGACAAAGAAAACACAGGCTGCCTACCCATGTTTTTTTGCCAATCAGTACAGAGGGCCTGCGGCGCAACTCCATTGTCCTGCTGGAACAGGTACGCACCATTGACCGCAGCAGGCTTGGCGATTACATAGGCCGGTTGGATGAAACTGCAATGGAGGCGGTAAATGAAGCCCTTGCAATCAGCATCGGGATTGAACAGATCAGTACCTCTGGATTAAGATAATACAGAATATCAGTACAGTTTCTTTATTTTCAAAGAGAAAGCAGGAGGGAGAAATTTGAATAAAAAGGAAGACCTGAACCCAACAGATCAGCATCCGCCGATCACTCCTGAAATGTTATCGCAGATCGATCATGCGGTTGCTGTTAGTTTTGGTTTGGACGGGATGCTGAATCCAAAAGAAAAAGAGGAAGATCCAGATAGCGCTGCTAGCGGGTAAACAGCCTGTTGGTAGTGCTTCGGTTTTCGGAGAAAAAATCCCGTTTTTGGTTGGATTTTGTGGTAGATATTTGTGGAACAACACGGTATACTGTGTATTGCGTAGAGGAAAGGAGGCGAACGGTTTGAGACGGTACAAAGTAGAAACCCTTACAGAAGGGCGTACAAAATATTATTACATCCAAGACTGCCAGACGTATGACATTGTTCCGCTGCCATCCAAATATCTGAAATATAAAATCAAGGCCAATCGTTCGCCTAATACGGTAAAACGATCGGCCTTTTCTATATGTTACTATCTGGAGTACCTGAATGAAATCCATATGGAAATCCCACAGGTTTATGAGCTGGATCTGGAAAAGCAGAATGAACACTTTGTAGATTTCCTGTACTGGCTGAAAGCCGGGAACCATACAGAAAAGAACAATTTAAAAATAATACACAACGGAACCTGCAACGCATATCTGGAAGATGTGTTCAGGTTCTTTCTTTATATCGAGGGAATGTATGAACAGCTTGGGAGCCTGAAGGTGCTGTCCTATAATTACCACTTCGCAGTCAATGCGGTAGGCGTAAAAAAGAGGCTGCGCTTTCAGGCGTTCAAAGGTTACCTGCAGGAAGAAGAGCGGAATGTGCGGCCTGCGGAACATGATGAGATTATCACCGTCCTTCAGGCGTGTACCAACTGCCGGGATCAGCTTCTCATCCTGCTTCTTGCGGAAACCGGATTCCGAATCGGAGAAATCCTTGGCGTAGACTATGTCCACGACATTGATTACCGGAACCGCATGATCGGCGTCTACTTCCGTGAAGATAACGAAAATGATGCCAGAGCTAAAAACGCGGAATACCGGAAGGCCAGGATCAGCGATGACTCCTTCGATTTCCTGATGTACTATCTGGCCGAATACAGAAAACTGCTGCAGCATCAGAATTATCTGTTCATCAATATCGCAGGTAAAACCGCCGGACAGCCTTTGAAAGTGGACAGCGTCTATGACATGCTGAACCGGATGGAGAAAAAGACAGGGATCGACCTGACTCCCCATATGCTCCGGCGGTACTTTGCCAATATACGCCGGAAAGACGGATGGCGGCTGGAACTGATCCAGCAGGCCTTGGGGCATAAGCATCTGAATACGACCATACGTTATCTGAAGATCATGGATGACGAGCTGATCGAAGCCAGTCAGGAGTTTTACGCTAAGCATTCCGCTCTGTATGGTGTGAAAGAACTCTTATAGGGGAGGTGATAAAAGATGCCTGCCTACGCAATACGGGAATGGTGTCAGGAAGAAAAGCCCAAAGCGTTACCGGAGCAGATCGCTGAAACCATTGATTCCTGCGAAGATGTGGCCAAGGCCGCCAAAAACAGGCTGAAGAAGTTCCTGGCAGAAATGGGGATTCAGGATATTCTGGAGATGGACTATCCACTGCGGAAAGCATACCAGAACTATCTGTTCTCCGCATGCCAGATCCAATCGACTGACCGTTATCTCCTTGCGTATGACAGGACAAAACAGGCGGATATCTGCAGACGGATGAAAACCCTGGCAGGAAAGAATCAATGCCGGTGGCGGCTGGAAGAAACAATTCTGTTCCTTCCCTATCATCCGGATCAGGAACTGGCGATGGAACTGGATTCCGTCAGGAACCGGCCTAATATGGTCTGGGATTTCACAAAACCCTGTGCATGGCATGTAAAAGAACAGGTTTTTACAACATTGAATGAAATCCTTGCCATTACGAAAAATCCGATCAAACGGAGACAACGGCTGACCGGACTTCAATATCTGTACGACTTCTGTACAGAGCAGGAGATCCAGGATATTGAGGATATGGACTTGACACAGGAGCAGATGTTCAATGCTTATCTGGACAAACACACTTCCAGCGAATCCTACAAATGCCAGATACTTGCGATCCTGAATTTATGCCGGAGAACAGTCTTCCTGCACAATGCACAGATCAACTGGCAGGCGAATATCTGGTACCTGGATGGATTGGGAATTGCGGAACATCGGCTGAATCGGAGCAGTTCAGTAACCAGTGTGTCCTTTACAGAGATCAGTCACAAGGAAAACCGCAGGTACGCCAAGGAATATATGAAATACCAGATCGGCGTTACCGGTCAAGCCATCGGCACGATAACGACAAGATACTGCCTGTTGGAGCGTTTCCTGGTACGCTTATCGGAACAAGGTCAGGATGCCGCAAGCTGTACGACAAAACAGGTTGAAGATTACCTCGACGAATTACAGGAAAGCGGGATTTCCGCGAAATCCTTCAACGCATATATATCCGGGCTGAACCACTTCTTCCGGTTCCTCATCGCCCGAAGCTATCGGAAAACGATGCCGTTTCAGCCGGAATTCTATCAAAAAAAAGTCATCGTCAAGCATCATGACCGGAGTGTGTCGCCGGAGGTTTGCGAGGAAGTGTTAGGAAAGCTGCATCTGCTCCCGGATCATCTTCGCTGCATGTACCTCCATCTCTGGTGCCTGGGCCTGCGAATCAGCGAGGTATGCACCCTGAAGGGAAATGCTTACTATCGCCAGAACAACGATACCTGGATTCAGGTGTATCAGGTAAAGATGAAGAATTATAAACGGATTCCCATAGCGGAGGGCCTGTATAAGATCATGGAAGTTTATATCAAAACCCACCAGATCGGGCCGGATGACTACCTGTTTACGAACAAAAACGGCGGCCCTTACCGGAGCATGACTTTCCGTCATCAGATGAAAAAGTTCTGCGAAGACCATGAGATTGACGGCGGGGATTACCTGTTCCAGTCCCATGATTACCGCCACACAGTGGCGACGATGCTTTATGACAATGGCGTATCCATACAGGGAGTACGGGATTACCTGGGACATGATTATCTGGAAATGACAGAACAGTATATAGACTACATGCCCAAAAAGATCGCAAAAGAGAATATGGGATTTTTCCAAAAGCCGGAACATAATCTGGCGGCTGGTTTGAGAAAGAAAGGAGGCAGAGATGGAAAATAGACTGTACTATTGGAAACTGGCATGCTATGAAACCTCCGGGAATCTGCCGAAAAGAGCTATTGGAAAAAGCAATTTCATTGACCTTTCCCTTCTTCCAAAAGAAACTATGCGGGAAGAATACAGACGCTACTTCCTGTACAGAGGCGGTCAGGTATCGCTGAACACTATCTGTCATGAAAAGGCATATTACCATCAGGTGTGCAAAGCCCTTCAACTGCGAAAAAACATACCTGACAGTTTCCTCGGCTGGCAGCCATCCAAATGGATCGAACTATTAAAGATATGGATGCTGCAGAACGGTATCCCGCTTTATGAAGAAAAAGAATCGGTATATGGTACGAGAAACCGGGCGGATGCAAAGGTGATTCAGCACCTGAAACGCTTCCTGCGGTTCATCCAGCCGGAGGATATGCGGCCGGAACGGGACAAGGATATATGGGATCTGAAAAAACTGGATATCCCTATTAAAGAAAATCCGATTTATAAAACGGAAACACTGGATTTTACCGGAATCCTGCAGGAAGGTCTGAGAGAGGAAGTAAAACAGGCAATTTTCCTGCATATAAAATATGAAAAAATCGGAACCGTGAAGCGGGAGCTGACATCCCTGCGGAAGTTTTCCGGATACCTGATGGAGAAGGACATAAAGATCAATTCCTGCGCCGATGTTGACCGGGATCTGCTGGAAGAATATCTTGTCCATATCAACACCAACGGTTCATCCGGCAGAGGAAACAGCGATGACATTCTGAAGCTGAGGGCAGTATTGGAAAGTGTCGGAAAACTATATGGATACAGTCATCTGGAATCCTTATTCATCAATACAGATATTCCGCCGGAACTGCAGCCGGTATTCCGATCCTATTCCGATGAGGAACTGAAGCGGTTGAACGCCCATATTACAAAGCTGGATGTCCAGTTGGCACGATGCATGGTCATCCACCAAATGCTTGGTACGCGAATCTCTGATACGCTGACACTGCATACAGACTGCCTGTCAAAAAGAAACGGTCTGGATATTATCCGGATTGATCAGGTGAAAACACGAACCTTTGAAAAGCCTATCAGTGCAGAATTAGCAATGCTGATTCAGAAAGCCATCGATTGTACTTACGATCAGTATGGTAAAACCGAGTATATCTTCGTGGACGCCAAAGATCCCTGCCGTCCACTTCAATATACAACCATAAAGCATAAGGTACTGCGGTTGATCAAAAGTGAAGACCTACGGGATGATGAAGGGAAACTGTTTAAATTCAGCTCCCATATGTTCCGGCGGTCTTACGGAGTTAAACTGACAGAACTGCATTTGGATGACTGGACGATAGCAAAACTTCTGGGGCATAAAAACATAAGCGCAGTAAAGCATTACAGAAAAATGAGCAATCAACTTCTGGCTGAAGAAACCCGAAAAGCACGGGAACAACAGACCAGAATCCTGCTTGCAAATTTAGACGGATGGGGTGAAGAATATGAACAAATACGACAGGATGATTGAAATGAACCGGGAACGAAGCGATGAAAAGATTGCTGCGGCGAAACTGGCAATCCGCAAACTGTTAGATCAGGGAGAGAGGGTATCAGTTCCGCAGCTTGTAAATATGACAGGCGCTTCCAGAGGATTCTTCTATAAGAATCCCATCGTGAGGGCTGAGATTGACCGGGCTATGGAACAGCAGGCCGGAATCATCAATCCACGCAGAGGTATCCTGGACAAAGCAATGGAAGGACGGATCAATCTCCTTCAGGAAGAAATTTTCCGGCTCCGGCAGGAAAATCAGGCGCTCCGTGATGAGAACCAAAGACTTCAGAAAATCATCAGCAAGAAAAGTCGGAGTGAATTCCGAAGCTTGTAAATAACAAAATATAGGAAAATACATAGAGACAGCGGATCAAACAGCCGCTGTCTCTTATCATTCGCAAAACGTATGGAAAAGCATTAAACATAGGTATTTGTATAAATGGGTGAACCGAAGTACAATAAATAGGAAAGGTCAGAGCGATATGCCGTTGAAAGAGAACAGAAAACACACTTGTGTAAGTCGTTAAGCCCAGTGTTTTCAAGGGCTGGAGAGGACGGGCTACATTTTAATATCCTATCTGGTGGGGAATCGCTGCATGGCCCGTTGACAGCTTTATCAAAGCGAATGATTTTACTGGAAAAACCGTAATTCCATTTTGCACTTCAGCAAGTTCCGGAATCGGTGAAAGTGATACACTACTTAGGGAAGCCGCAGGAACCGGTATGTGGCTCGACGGTGTAAGATTTTCCTCAGGTACATCCGATTCAGAACTTTTGCATTGGCTTACAGAACTCGGATATTAAGTCGTCTTATTTTCTTCACGGCTTTCGCACAACATTATACCAATACTTCTCAATCTTTTTTACATATATTTTTTCTTCTTCCTCCGGATACAGCAAGAAAGTCGGTTTTTTATCATCAAAAGAATATACAAGGGCATATTGTCCGTTAAAGGTTTGAAAACTTATTCTTCCATCATCATAGTCAATTGTTTCAAGAAATGCATCCGGATCATCAAAAACCTCGTTAATTCTCTCGGCAGCCTTTTGTACCTCATCCGAAAGAGGAATTTCTTCGGTATCGTATATCAATGAACATTTTCTGTCTTTATAACCTCTCTTATATGTAATATAACACCTTTCTTTGGTATCATATTCTCTGGTTTCAAAGAAATTACGACAAAAATCGGCGACTGTCAAAAGGTCTTTATGATATTCGTCAAAGTTATCAATATTATATACCCATTTATAAGATTGACAAAAAACAAATATAGTTATAGGTGTTTTAAATATCTCAAATATACAAAACAGAACAGCTATAATTACTAAAAGTATTCTTATGACACTCGCCAATTTTTTCATAAAAATTCTCCTGAATTAAGTTCTGATTTGTATAGACTCGTTTTCAATAATTTTTTCTGTAAGTAAATCCTTGCTGTAATTCGATCCATTTCTGACATAATAAGATAAAAAATAATATTCAAAGAACTTCAGAATGAATACCTAATATGAAGAAGCAGATTTATTATTAGACATTATTATATCACCATCAAATTTATCTGTCAATTAATTTTTAAATATTTATAACAAAAAAATATATTTTTAAATATTTATTTTGACAATAAAAAATATAAGTTTGATACATTATAAATATTTTTATAAAAAATATATCATTTTATTACTATAAATATAATTATACAAAATTTATTTCGAGAATTTGCGGGTTATAATAGTTATCACCTGTTGAAAGAACAGAAAAACAGTTTCTCGCCGATGTGTTTACGACAAATCCGTTGTCCTGAATCAACCGCTTTTTTTGAGAATCTATCAATAAACCGGATATATCAATATCTATATATCCCATATTTTCTATAGCCTTGGTAATAAAATCGGCAGCCGGAATTTTGTTGCTCCAGTTCGAACCGAAACTACAAAAACGTGAACCGGCTTTTAAAACGTTCATTTCGATATCCGAATCGCTGTACCTCGGAACATGAAGCAAGGCATAATTCAACGATTTTTCATAAAGATCAGATATAAGTGAAAACGCCGGTCTTGAGTATAGCCACTGTTCTCCGAATATATCGGTATTTCCGATAAAAGCTATGCTGCCAAACGCATTGTTCACATCAATATTTTTACTTTCCACCGTTGTATCAAGAAAAAGTTTTCTCTCGTACAAATTTATTTCAAATAATATATACTCTGCATCACGGCTGCAGCTGACAAAAGAGAGATTATATTCAAAATCAGACGTTTTTTTTGCCTCTATAACAGCCGGAGAATAAATCTTATTGTCTTTATTCATACATCCCATTACAGATACAGTTACAAACGGCTCATATTCCTGAGTCATAAGAGCAAAATATTTATTATTATCCTTTGAATTCATAAAATGAACATCGGTTATAATCGAAAAGTCTCTGAAGCATCCGTCCCGGCAGAACGCTTTATATGCGATACCGTTCGTTGTGGGATAAATATAATCGTCTCCCTTTTTCAATCCGGGATCAGACATGGAAATCTTACCATGAGGAATAATAAATCGACAGCTGCCTACGGAATTTTTCAATGTAATTTCATCATTTATTCGGATATCAGCATTGCTCCCCTCTAATAAATATGTATCTTTATTCTTACGAAAGCAAAGTTTTACCATTTTACCGGTATTAATATTATAAATGGGGGTACTGAAACAATAAGCGGTACGGCTTCCGTCATCTTCAAGGAGAACGAGCATATATCGGTTAATATTTGTATTGTCAATGCTGAATGAATCAGTTTTTCGCAAAGCCTTTATCTCGTCAACAATTGATTTTTTCATTTTAAATTCCTTTCGTACTATATTTCTGTCATATTAATTGCCATGCCCTTCCTTGTATTTTTGCTTGGCGGCGCAAACAAAACACAAAGACAAATACGCTATAGTTTATTAATTTTGTACTTTTCAAATTAACCTCTGATAAGCTTTCCGGAACTGTTTTTAGGTATATCGTCAACCAATGTAATTCTTGAAGGTACTTGGTACAGCGGCAGTTTCTTTATGCATAACTTCTTTATATCATCAATACATTCAAAGCTGCCCGATATAAGCATTTCAAGTTCTGTTCCGCGCCCCTCGCGGTAAACGCCTCTAACCAGCACTTCTCTGACGCGGCTGTCGGATTTTATTTCGGATTCGATTTCCTGCGGATAGATATTCATACCAGATCTGATTATCATATCATCTTTTCTGCCAAGAATTTTCAAAAATCCATTTTCATTTACAACGGCCGTATCTCCCGTACATAGCCATCCGTCTTTTAAAACACTCCTTGTAAGTTTTTCATTGTTATAATAGCCGAGCATTATGCTTTCTCCACTTATATACAAGTCCCCTGCTTCTCCGGTTTCAGCATCATTACCGTCAGGCCCGACTACTTTTATTCTCACGTTTTTAAGAGGAATACCTACACAGTCAGGGGCATCATTAAAGGCCTGTGGTGGTAAAAAACATACTCTCGGACCGGCTTCGGTAAGTCCATAGACATGATAAATACAGGCGTGTGGAAAGGCTTGTATTATTTTTTCTGCGGAATTACGGCTTAAACATTCGCCGCTTATAACAATAGTATTTAAAAAAGCCAAATCCGACATTTTTGACAGTCTGGACAAAATACCGAGAATAGTCGGAGTACCGCAAAAAACATTAGCTTTATAAGCGCTAATCCGCCGTATTGTTTCGGTAGGATTAAAATGTGACGAGCAAAACTGAATCCTGACTCCTTTTATTAATGATATTAAAAACTCCCCTGTCATAACCGCGCAATGAATTAGCGGACGTGTTATCAAGATGCAGTCATCTGTTCCTATACTAAAATATTCTTTAATGCCCAATAAATTAGTATAAATGTTTTGTTCGCTGAGCATAACTCCCTTTGGATTTCCTTCAGTGCCTGAAGTATGCATAATTACTGCAGGATGTTTTCGAGGAAGAATATAACGATTGTTTTTCAGGTAAATAACCTGCAAATCACCGTATTTGTCTGTAATTATACAGGTCGGATTAACATTATCAATTATTTTTCTCATATGCCGTTCACCGTATCTCATCGATACGGGAACAGCGGTTACGCCGGCAGCAAAACAGGAAAGAAGAGCTATAGCCGCAGACATTTCCGAAATGCAGACAATTCCGCAGCAAAGTTCATTTTTAATTTTTTCAGAAAATATTTCCGAATATATGGCAATCTCCTCAAATGTCATTGTACAACCGTCCTCTCCGACCGTTTGCTGCTGATGTTTTAGCATTTCATTTTTCAGATAATTCCACAGCATCATATTTTCAAAGCACTCCCGATTTTTTTACAAAACTTCTAAGCAGTATCTCCTCTTCGTTTCGTATTTCCATAAGATTATTCTTCATAACCGGAATCAGGGAATCACGTCGCTTCATATGATAGGAAGCATAAAACATTCTTGTAACATTAGCTTTTTCAACGAGTGAAGAATATGCCTTGCTTGTATCAGAACCAAGCGACAGCATTTTTTCAACCTTTCCGATACGTTCAAGCATTACGGCTTTGTGTTCCCAGATTTGCCGCAGTACTCTTCTGTCCATTCTATTATGCGGAATTTCGTCTTTGCAAAGTCTGTCCAAATACATAACGATATAATCCTGAACGCTAATTCCATAGACCGCGCCCTTTTCGTCAGGTGGATATTTTTCAAGCGATGAATCCAAATACTCAGACAAATTCAGATAAATTCTTGAAGGATCGAGTTCAACCTGATTGGAATACGGCTTTATTCCGCATACGGCACCGTAAACGCCTTGATTATACATTGATTTTCTTCCGGCATCAAAACATTTCTGAGGAACTTTAAAGCAGCGGTAAACCCATCTGTTGTCATACGCAAAAACAGTAAAGGTCTTATCAGACGAATCATATCCGCATATCAAACCGTCGTGGCAGAAATGCCTTTCCTTATACCAGGTTTTTCCTTTCATGTAATAATCGTCAAAACCGCTGAAGTACACATAATACAAGCTGTCAAGCAGCTCTCTTATAACGGAATTTGTACAGCCTCTTAAAAACTGTGTCGAATACCACCGTTTGTCATAAAAAGGTACGTCTTCCCATGTAGACTTATCTATTCCTATCTGCGGTGTTGTAAGGCCGAATAAAACCATTCTTGAACAGCAAAGATTCATAACCTCGTTCAAAAACCAATTACGTATGCTTGGATTGTCATGAATAACTGCGCTTGCGCCGCCCTGAAAATGATAGGTCCCGTATACAGGTTCAACAATGGGGAGCTGAACGCTCTTACAATTCTTCATATGTATTTCTCCGCAAGCTTAACAATGTCTTCTGTCGTTTTGAGCATCAGCGGATTCATGTCGGATTCTTCAAGCTCTATATTCAGAGAATCCTCAAGCTCAATCAAAAGCGCTACCATTCCCAGACTGTCTATGCCGAGATCATCACTAAGCGATTTGTCCTGTGAGTCAACCTCAAGTCCGCAAATACTGCCGATAATTTCATAAACCTTTTTTCTGAAATCCATTTTTATTCAATACCTTTCTGACTTCTTTTATTATATATTCATAAGACCTGTCCGGCTCTATTCCGGTCGGTACCATTATTCCGCCGTTCATTTTACAGATTCCATGATATTCTTTCTGAAGGTTGTACTGAAGCTGTACATCAATATATCTGTTTTGTTCCTCTTTGCGGCACCTGACACGGTATATAGCCTCCGATATCGGCACGTCTAAAAAGAATGAAATATCCGGTTTAATGATTGACTCGGCAATTTCGTAAATCCAACGGTCTTTTTTATAGCCGCGTGCGCGAAGATTTGCAAGACACGAATAAAAATATCTGTCACTTATTACAATTTTACCTTTATTCATCTCCGCTTCTATCACTTTATTAGAATGCTGCACCCGATCTGCCGCGGCAAACAGTGAAAGACTACGGTACTCGTAAGAACTGTGATCGGGAGAATCCATATACGCTCTGAATATTTCTGATTCTCTGACACTTGGCGTAGGCTGTTTTGTCAGAAAAACCGTATATTCATTTTTAAGTTCACTCACCAAACGGTTTATCATGGTAGTTTTTCCGCATCCGTCTAAACCGCAAAAGGTAAATAAAACTCCTCCCGTATCATTGTTTTTCATATGTAATTTTTTCATTGCTAAAACTGTTCCCTTCATACATACTGCAGCCCTTTACTACTTGTCTGAACTGCAAATATTTAATCATATCCAAAATCATCAATCATACCAATATTCAATAAGAAATGCACAGCTCCGTCATAAGGCGTTCCGGTGGCGAATCAAAAATTCTCCGGAAAAAGTGAGCGGAATCCATCGCCTGCAGAGGCAAACACTTTATATGCAAATTCATTACGTAAGAACTCCTTTGCTGCAAATGCCTTATGCGCAAACATCTTACGTACAAACATCTTACGCACAAACGTCTTACACACAAACACCTTACGTACAAACGCCTTACGCACAAACACCTTACACGCAAAAGTCTTACGCGCAAAAACCTTAAACATGAACGTCTTACAGACGGGAACATCTCGTTTTTAGTTATAAACTTAGGTATAAAAGATCTTTTTAGAGTTAATTTCAGAATTAATTTTTTATTTCCACAAGATTTGATACCCTGTCCTTCAGGAAAAACCTCTCCGCAATCCGCTCTTCTTTATAAATATATTTTTTATTGTCGCTCGGAGACACTACAGTATGCAGAAGAGCTTCATTTCCTTTCAACCATACCGCGGCTTGGGGCGCAGCAAACGGATTATTTACATGAATCAGAGAGCATGTCCACAGAATAGCACAGCTGCATTCGTTTACAACGCCCAGCTTCTTAGTAATATGGTAAAGATTAAACAAAGTACCCTCGTCAATGTTTCTTAAAAACTCTGCAATATCCAGAAACTTATACATAGTCATATCCTTTTTCATTTTTATCCATGGCAGTGTTGTCATTTCTTTGTACAGGTGACAGCACAGATGTATGAAAAATAACAAGGGCTGAAGTGTCAAGATTTTTTTGTTCTGAATTCTGACAGATTCCGTGTGCAGAAGCATTTCCCTTACATTATCAGAGCCGCTTTTGTAGTCAAGCGAAAAGTTCAGATCCAACTCAAAATATTTAAGCAAAGGTTTATTGACTTCCTTAACATAAGGAACAGTCTCGCCCCTCATCATCTTAGACGTTATGACTTCCTTCCGGCTCGCTTTATAAAATGCGCCATCTCTTACATACCCCTGTACAAAACCGTTTTCCGCAAGTATATTACCCAAACCGGAAACATCGTCCGAGCTTACAAGAATATCCACATCATTTGAGGTACGGCAGCCGAGAGGATACTTTCTGCATAAAACAGCTCCTTTCAGCGCAGCATACTTTTTATCAAACTGTGTTAACACCTGTGAAAGCTCGTCAACACACTGCATATAAGAATCGTTAATCATCAAATCGCTCATATATGAATTTCTAAGCGCGCGTTTAACCTCTGTTCCAAGCAAATCAAACAATCCGAATTTTTCTATAACTTTGTATGCAACAGTCTGCATTCTGTTTGCATACAAAAGACCAAGCACCTCCGGCGTCATACCTTTAGAAATATTTTTCTCGATTTCCTTACCATCAGCCGAAGAAAAGGAGCAAAGATTAAGAAACAATTTTTTTTGATTAGCTGTCATCGATGTTCTTTCCCTCCGTTTGCATTCCTCGGTGTATAGTCGCTTTTGTTATTATTTCTCAGCTTTTTAATAGCTCTGTTTTTGGAATTATTCACTGCTTGTCTTGAGATTCCAAGGGTTTGGGACGCCTGTGAAGACGAATAACCTTCGATAATCATCAAGTTAAAGCATTTGTATTCACATTTTGTAAGATAATTACGAAGAAGCTCATCAATAAGAAGATCATTAAGCTTATCACTTATACGATAGTCCTCCCCTAATAAATAGTTCATGTCTTCCGGCTCACAATACTTTTCACACTGTACTACTTCATTTCTTTTTTTGGATAAAAAAATATATTCATGATACACAGACGTTCTGATATAATTGATTAAAGTGAAATCATTCAAAATACGAAAATCAGATAGATTTATTGACCTTATCAATTCCATTAGGTATATTGTAAGTTCAGATTTAAAATCCTCATCGTAATTCATAAGCTTAAAATACTTTTTTATCAGCGGATCAAAAAAAGTAATTACTTCAAGCAAAGCGTTTTTGTCCCCTTTTTGCGCATCATAAACAGTTTCCCTCAAGTTTTCCATTTGTAAGCTTCCTCCTTATTAAACTGCTGTAGGCTTAAAAGTAATAATCCATCGAAAAAATGTAATAAACATGATGGAAAATATTCTTTAAAACTACATATCTATATTAATAAAGAGTGATTAGCGAACCAATTTGTAAACCTAATTTTTTGTTTTTTTACCAAAATATTGAATTTTTTATATTTTGCCGTCATATTTTCTTTTATAAGAAAATATTAACATATATTATAAGTTCTCATTTATCGCCTTTCTGTTTCAGCACATCAAGAATTGAATAGAATATTTTAGGAAGAGGTACTCCGCACGCGCCTATATTTTCTAAAATGCTAAGACCTTCATTAGCAATATAATATCCGGTAACAGCACATCTTATATATGTATTATCCGGCACAACTATAGTATCAAGAATAGTTGCCAGTGCTATTATAAAAAAAATAAGAATTTTTTTAAGTCCGCCTTTAAACATGCTGGCGGAATTTAAACCGCCGCTGACACTTTTATCCGACTTGCAGAGAAAAGCTTTTATAAGTCCGACAATAATATCCGCAGCCATTAAAAAAACAAGCGATGACAGCCATATGTCCCATCCGCCAAGTAAATTCACTACAAAACCTCCAAATATACAAAATACGCCTTTTATAATTCCTTTCATAGATAAACAACTCCTTATATATTAAATAGTCTAAATAGTAAAGAGAATAACAGTTTTATATTTGTAAATAGCCGCATATAAAAAACAGCAATACAATCTGACGTAAATATATATAATAAAAAGCCTGAAGACAACATTTAAAATATTTACGCAGAAAATGTGTCAGGTCGAAATAAAAACAGAGCTTTGTTCCGGGTTTACCGGAGCAAAGCTCTGTTCAATATTTTATTATTTTATTTTTTATAACCGTCATGATAACACGTTAAATATAGAATATATAGAGACTATAGAAAATATAAAGACAGATATACGGATCATCAACTTACTCTGAAAAATTCTGAGCCGCAGATATTTCATCGCCGCAGTCTACAATCTGCTTTATCCATGTTCCCTTTTTCAAAAGCAGCAAGCCAAAAAAAGTTTTAAGGATTTCTATATACTGGCATACAAAATAAATTGTATGAATTCCCGCCGACGTAAATCTCGACAAGACAAATGCCGCAGGAACTACTGCAACCCATGAAAACACACTGTCAAACAAAATTGTAACCAGTACCTTTCCTCCGGAGCGTATTGTAAAATATGCGGCATTGGCACAAGCTATAAACGGCATGACCGAGGCAGAAACCGTTATCATATATGACGCAAGATTTTTCACCGTTTCACTTGTATTGTATATCATCGGAAACAAACCCGAACATATAATCAGAATTAAGCCCGTAACAATACTGCACAGCATTGAAAATACAACCATTTTACCGGCAGTATCCCTGGCTTTTTCAAACTCTCCTGCTCCAAGCTGGTTGCCGACTACAATCGAAATTGCGCTTCCGAGAGCAATATATACAACGCTGAACAGATCCACTACTGTATTTGCTATATTGAATGCCGCGACTACATCAAGTCCCCGCAGAGAATACGATTGGTTACGGGCTGTAAGAGCAAATGCCCACATGACTTCATTGAACATAAGCGGAAATCCACGTATGATAATCTGAGAAGCAAGACCGGCTGGAACCCTGAATGAAGAAAAGGCGCCTTTAAGATAATCGCATTTGTCTTTATTTTTATGAGCCCAGACAGTTAAAACCATAAGCTCCGCAAACCGCGATATTACCGTTGCTGCTGCGGCTCCTGAAACGCCGAGAGCGGGCATCCCGAACTTTCCGAATATAAGTATGTAATTCAATATAAAATTGGTAAAGACCGCGACGATACTTGCAAGCATGGGAACAACGGTCTGGTCTGTTTCGCGCATCGTAGAAGCATAGACCTGAGAAACAGAATACGGAATAAGACCTATCAGAATAATTCTGAGATAATTTTTACTGAGTCTAAGAGTAAGTGCCAGATCCCCGTTTGCCTCCCCCTGATGCAAAAATAGTGAAATAAGCCTTTCCCTGAAGATAACAAGTACTGCAATTCCGAGCAAAGCCGCTCCTGTATTGATAAGCAATTTAAAACGGAAAGTATACATCTTTCCTTCTCTGTTTCCGATCCCGTGATACTGAGCGGTAAATATCCCGGCAGCCGATACTGCACCGAATATCAAAAGATTGAATATAAACACAAACTGATTGACAATGGAGACTCCTGACATTGCTTCGGTTCCGAGATTTCCCACCATTATATTGTCAAGCAGACTTACAAAATTTGTGATTCCGTTCTGAATCATTATCGGAACCGCTATCGTAAGAATCATCCTGTAAAAAGCTTTATCACCGAAATATTTTTTTAAAACCATTATTTTTTTCCTATCTTTTCGCTTCCATATCCTTATTATTTTAATTTCTCCGATACGGAGAAATATAAAAAGCGGCGGCAAAGGTACTGCACTAAGTATCTGAATCAAATAAGTCCAGTTTTGCCGCACGCGTATATTTATAAACTATTTTTTTGGTCAACAAGCCCCCGAAGCTCAGAATATAAAATGTCAGCACAGTCCCTGACCGCAAAGGACGCAATACTCTCAGACATATCCCGAAGCCTTTTTCTGTCGGGAATAAGCTGTTTTACAGCATCTGTCAGTATACCGTCCTCAAGCTCCGATTCCGCAAAAACAAGTGCGGCTCCGGCATCTCCGAGAACCTTGGCGTTTTTATATTGGTGATTATCGGTAACATTCGGAGAAGGAATCAGAATACACGGCTTTTTCTGCACGGCAAGCTCTGAAAGAGTGATCGCGCCAGCACGGCTGATCACGAGATCGGCTGCCGTCATTTTAAGAGGCATATCATAAATATATTCACATAACTCCAGATTCGGACATTTGTCAAGTCCATATTCCTGAAAAACGGCTTTTGATGCTTTGTACTCTATTGAGCCAGTCGCGTGAATATGTTTGATGGAAACATCTTTAGAGGTATAATCGCGCATTAGCTTTAGAACCTCTTCGTTTACTCTTTCAGCTCCCATACTTCCGCCGCAGGACAATAAAACATGTCTGTATTTGTTATTATATCCAAGCTTTGCCCGCGCCTGTACTTTTGTAAGCTCACCGAAATGACCGCGCAGAGGATTTCCGACGCGCTTTGCGCGTTCCGGATGAGATAGCCTTGATAATGTAGCTTCAAAATTCACATAAATACGATCAACCTTGTTTTGAAGAAGCTTTACAGCCACTCCCGGAACTGCATTGGATTCATGCAAAACAGTCGGAATATTCATTTTGGAAGCGGCATTCACTAACGGCCAGCATACATACCCTCCAGTTCCTATAACAATGTCGGGATTAAAGTCTTTGATAAGCCTGCGGGCTTTAACCTGAGACGCCGCCATAAGATATAAAGTCCTGAAATTTGAAACCGATAGACTGCGCCTCAGACCTCTTATATCAATATGATACAGCTTATATCCGGCCGCGGGAACAAGCTTATTTTCTATTCCGCGGGGTGTTCCGACAAACGCAATATCGGAATCCGGTTCCTTTTCTTTAATTTTATCAGCTATTGCTATGGCAGGATTCACATGGCCGCCAGTACCTCCGCCGGTCATCAATACCTTCATATAATGTCATTCCCTTCCGTCTCATACTCTAAATGTATTTATGTCTCTGTATAAATAAAAGAAAAATCATCACGGGATGTTTCAACCTGAATTTTGCTAATGTCTGGAATATCTCGATATTCCTAATACTATTCCCATTTCGGCAATCTGAAGCGCGAGAGCTGTTCCCCCGTAGCTGAAAAAAGGAAGAGAAATTCCCGTATTCGGTAACAGCGCAGTCACAACTCCGATATTCAAAAGCGCCTGTACTGCCACTTTACCGACGATTCCAATTACAACAAGCTGAGAAAATGTATCCGGAGCACGAAGCGCAATTACGACTCCGCGCCATACAAGCAATATAAAGAGAGCGATAACACCGATTGCTCCTATAAATCCAAGCTCCTCACATATAATTGAAAATATAAAGTCATTCTGAGGCTGAGACACAAACAAATGCTTCTGCCGGCTGTTCCCAAGTCCTGTTCCGAAAAGCCCTCCAGAACCTACGGCATAAAGTCCCTGAAGGGTCTGATAAACTTCATCATCCGCACTGAAATTTTCGGGGTGAAGCCAGACATCTATTCTTTCACGGGCATACGAGGAAAGACTTATAGCAACTGCGGCCGCAACCGCGGCTGAGCTGCCCGCCACAATAAACCAGATTTTTCTTGCTCCCGCAGCAAAGATTACAATCATTCCGATTAAAAACATTATAATCATACCTGAAAAATGATTTTCAAGCATAATCAGAACGCAGACAAAAAGAACAAATCCAGCCGGAATAAAAAGCCCGTAAACAGAGGACTGCCAAAAATCACTGTAGTTAGTAGCCGGCTTCTCATAAATCGCGTAATATCTTGCAAGGAAAAGTACAAGAACCAACTTCATTATTTCGGATGGCTGAAAACGGATTCCGCCGATCTCAATCCATCTTTTCGCAACTCCGGCAGCCATACCGTATATAGGTGTAACTATAAGAAGTATGGATGTTATGATAAAAAGCGGAATGGTAAACCTGTATATTATTCGGTAATCCATTTTCATCATTACAATCATGGCGCCGATGCCAAGTACGGCGAATATTGCCTGATGCTTTATAAAATATAAGCTGTCGCCCGTTTTTGAAAGAGCGTACGCATAGCTTGCGCTGAATACCATAATAAGTCCGAAACCGATCAACACCATAACTATGAAAAACATAGGTCTGTCGAATCCGCCCTTAACCCTGATTATATCTTCCTTTTCATCATTATGAGAAAGAGTAGCAAACCATCCCGGAAGCCTGCTTTTCTTTTTTATCACAGGCGGCTTATTTTTTACTCCTGAAGCTCTGAGGTCATTATCTCCCGCGCGTGCTCTTGGCTGTCGGGAGTCCGAAATGTGCCGTGAAATACCTTGCGTCCGATTTTCCCTTATCCCGACCTCGCGATTTTTAGATTCCTCTGAGCTTGAAAGAACCTTCCGCCCGGCGTTTTGTTCCTTTTGTGCCCTTTCTGACCTTTCTGCCCTTTGTGTCCTTTGTTCCCTTTTTTTCTTTTGCTCCTTTTGTTCCGATATGTTTCTCCCCTCAGAATTTTTTACTTCTGATTTCCGGTAATCTGGACGCTGCGCTTCAGAGGATATCCTCCCCTGATGACTATTTCCGCTTGCCCTGCGAGCGGCTGAATTCTCCCGCTGCGTATTTGTTTTATATCTTTCACGGTTGTTCTGAATTCGGTCTGTCTGTTCATCATAATAAACGGAAGAGTGTTTCTTATTATTGCTCATTTTTTAATACCATGCCTTTGCAGAGCAAAGATCTCCTTCTTTCAGAATCCAATCTCAAATATGTCCGAAATATGCAATTACACACATAACCGCAGTTACAAGAGAGAAAATTCCGACAATTTTATTTTCACTCCATCCACAGCGTTCAAAATGATGATGTATCGGAGCCATCTTAAAGAACCGTTTATGCTCTTTTGTAAGTTTATATACCATGACCTGTATAATGTCTGAAAGACTTTCAATTATATATACAAATCCAGCTACAATAAGCAGCAAGGGATCGTCGGCAAGAAAGGCAAGTCCGACCACCGTTCCGCCCAAAAAAAGCGAGCCGGTATCACCCATAAATATTTTCGCAGGATGCGCATTGTAAATCAAAAATCCAAGACACGAACCGACCGCCAACGCCGAAAAATAACCTAAATCAAAGTTGCCTGTCCGGAATGCAATCACTGCAAAAAGTCCCGAAACTACAAATGTTACCGATGCAGCCAAGCCGTCGATTCCGTCTGTAAGATTCACACTGTTTATTATCCCTGTTATAAGAAAAAATGCGATAATATAATAAGCGGGTCCAAAATCAACATAGATGTGAAAAAAAGGAATAAACAAATTTGAATCTATGTAACCAAGCCATGTCATAACAGCAAGAAACAATATTGCAGTTACACTCTGAAGAAAAAATTTCTGATGAGCGCGAAGTCCCTCATTCTGTTTTTTTACAAACTTTAAATAATCGTCTGCAAATCCTATCAGCCCGTTAAGTATAATCAGCGTTGTCACGCACGCAATCTTTCCGAATGAATCAAACTCCCCATGGTATGCCGCAAAACCGCCGATTATAGCCGTAGTAAATACTGAGGCTATTATAAATGCAATCCCGCCCATTGTCGGCGTTCCCTCTTTGGACTTATGCCATCTCGGACCAATATCAAGTATCTTTTGTCCCATTTTGATGCTTCGCAGCTTAGGTATAAGCACACGCGTGATAAGGGCAGTAAAAACGAGAGTTAGCAACATTGTTGCAAAAAAATATAACAGCATTTGATTTTTCAAAGCAAAGACTCCTTTTTCCTTTTTCCTCAGTATGTCTGATCTTTAGCCGGACAATATATTTTAACCATTGTCCGAATTTCCGAATATCTCTCTTGCCGTCTGCTCAAGTCCTATAGAATGACTGGCCTTAAATAAAACAATATCGCCGTCTCTGAACTCATTTATAAGATCTCTCTTTAAAGCAGCTTTTCCGTCTTCGCTGAATTTATAGCATCTGCAGTCACTCAAGCCGAATTTTCTCGCGGATTCTGCAATACGCTCCGCATCGTCTCCGAGAGTAAAAAGTATATCGGCATCTTCAGCTGCAAACTCTCCTAATCCGGCATGCAGCGACGCGCTCCGTTCGCCAAGCTCAAGCATATTTCCCAGTACCGCAATTCTTCTTCCCATATTTTCAGCATTTGCGGAATACACAGAGTTCATAACACCAAGCGCAGCTTTCATCGATTCAGGAGAAGCATTATAGCAATCCTCAATTACTGTCAAGCCGTTTTTTTGATATATTTTCTGTCTTGCTCCGACATTCTTAAATTCAGCCAAGCCACGGCGAATTTGATCCTCGTCTGTTCCCAAGACGGCGCCTACAAGAGAGGCTGTCGCCGCATTAAAAACATTGTGTCTGCCTATTACCGGTATACGAAGCTTTTTAATACGCTTGCCATGAATTATCAGATCAAATTCCGAGCCTCCGTCATATTCGGAAATATCGGAAATAAGGCATGAAGCGTTGCTTCTGGAAAATGAGACAGTCTCTCCCTCAATTCCTTCAAGAAGGGGTTCGTCACCATTGTATATTAAAATACTCCCGGTTTTAAAGCCGTCACGAATTTCAAGCTTAGCATTTCTTATATTCTCTCTTGATCCCAGCATTCCGATGTGCGCGGTACCAATACTTGTAATAACGCCAATATCAGGCTTGACAGCCCTGCTCATACGAGATATTTCATTTCTCGAATTCATGCCCATTTCAAAAACCGCGGCTTCAAAGGAATCGTCTATCCGAAGCATAGTGAGCGGAACTCCGACAAGATTATTATAATTTCCCTCAGTTTTCAAAGTCACATATTTCTGCGAAAGGATGGAATGAATCAGCTGCTTGGTAGTTGTCTTCCCAACGCTTCCCGTTACAGCAACCGAATATTTCAGTCCGTCAAAGCTTTCCTTATATGCCATGGCAAGTCTCAGAAATGCATTTGTCGTATCCTCCGTAAGTATAAACCTGCCGTTTTTTATCTTATCGGGAATTCTGTCGCACAAAGCCGCGTATGCCCCGGATTCAAATGCCCCGGATATATAATCATGTCCGTCAAGCTGTTCACCGTGAATCGCTATAAATATCTCCCCGGGAGTCAATGTCCGTGAATTGCCTGACAGCCCCCTCAATATCTGAGCTTCACCATCCCCGGAAAACATTTCCGAAGCTTTCCCGTCCTCCAAATAAATGAGCTTTCCGCCTGTATTTTGCTTTATCCATTCCGCGGATAATCCGCCCCGTCCGATTTCGTATCCCATTTTTTAACCATGGCCTTCTTTTTTCAGTTATAATAGTCTTCTATGATTTTCTTTTCGGAAAAGAAATGCTTTCCGCTGTAATCAATTATATAATTCTCGTGTCCCTTACCGGCAAGAAGCAAAAAGTCCCCTTTTGATGAATTGGAAAGCGCGTAAATAATCGCCTTTTTCCGATCGGGAATTTCGGTTATACACTCCGTATTTTCAATTCCGCTTTTAATTTCAGCAAGAATATCCTCCCTGTTTTCACTTCTGCTGTTGTCTTCGGTAAGAATAACTCTGTCTGCAAGTTCAGATGCAATTTTCCCCATAACAGGACGTTTTTCCCTGTCGCGGTCTCCGCCGCAGCCAAAAATAACAGTGAGTCTTTCGCTGGGCTTCATAATACTTCTAAGTGCACGAAGCGAATTTTCAAGAGCATCGGGAGTATGCGCATAATCAATATAGATAAATGGATAACCCGGAAAACAGCCGCCCGGCTTTATATTCTCCAAACGTCCGGAAACACATTTTACAGATGAAATACCGCTCTGAATAAAGCGATGACATATTCCGCAGGCGGATGCGCATGCAGCTGTTTCAAGGCTGTTATAAAGCGCAAAACGCCACGGCATAGCCGTCCATATACGGAATATTTTATTTTGGGCTATAAGCTCATACCGAGTTCCCCCGATGTCCGACATAACATTTGCGGCAATATAGTCTGCGTCCGTGCCTTCTGTACAGGAGACCGAAATGTTTTTTTCACATGGCCGCCTATTATACAATAGATTTCCGTATTTGTCGTCAATATTAAAAATTCCTGTAGCACAGTTCTTAAAAAGGCAGGCTTTAGCTTCGAAATATGCTTCGACAGATTTATGAAAATCCCCGTGATCCTTAGTCAGATTTGTAAAGATTCCTGCCTCAAAATGAATAGGAGACAGCTTCTTCAGCGCGAGGGCATGTGACGAGGCTTCCATAACTACACAGTCATAGTCCTCTCCCGCGAGCTTTTCAAGCAACGGATAAAGCAAATCCGGATCCGGAGTTGTCATGTTTCCGCCGATCGTACCTATCAGAGCCGACTTATAACCTGCGTCTGTAAGAACTGCACGCAAAAGATGCGCCACAGAAGTTTTTCCGTTTGTACCGGTAACCGCAAAAAATTTCATTTTTTCGGTCGGTCTGCCGCAGATATTATTGCTGAGCCGTGCAAAGGCTTCTCTTGTAGAGCTTGTATAAATCAAAGGAAGTCCGCTGAAGCCATCCGGCTTTTTTGAAACAACCGCTAATACCGCACCTGCCTCGGCGGCCTCTCGTATATGCAGATGACCGTCGTCAGCTCCGCCTTCAAGGCATACAAACATACATCCCGGTACGGCCTTTCGCGAATCCGCACAAACCAAAGAAATATCCGGATTCCCGGTCTCCTCATTTTCCAGTACTTCAATGTCTTCAAGTAGTTTGTTCAAAAGCATACTACCGTTCCCTCCGCTATTGAGATGAATTTTTATTACAGTCTGTAAGGTAAACCTGTAAACTTTTTAACATCCCGCAGCGCAGTAACAGCGCATTGCTTTCAAATAATTACACCATGTACTGATGCTATATATTTTATATGATATCCGAAATATAATTATTCCGGATATCATATAAGTAACTGTCAATTTAGGCGTCAGTATCTCCGATAAAGCGCATCGTTACGGTAACTGTAGAGCCGTACAGCACTGAGGAGCCTGCTTCCGGACTCTGACCTACGACAATCGCGGTCGCGTCAGACACATTGTTTGTTGCGCCGGTAATTACCGGATTAAGACCCGCATTAATAATAGTCTGATTTGCAGTTGAAGCTTTCATTTGTGAAAGATCAGGCACGGTAACATATTGATTCGGAACAGCATCTCCGGTGTAAAGAGTCACAGTTCCGCTTGATTTATTAAAACTGCTTCCTGCAGCCGGAGCCTGATAATTTATTGTGTCTCCGTCGCCCACGATATTGTACTTAATGCCCAGATTTTTCATGCCGGCGGTAGCCGACGCAACATCATATCCCACATAATTTCCAATCGTAGTATTCATATTGACGCGTTCCTCATCCGTCCAGTTTCTCTCTACTCCGAGATACGGAAGTATTTCCTCCATAACCGCAGCAACATACGGAGCCGCAACATACGCACCGTACATCTGAGATACCATCGGTTCATCACACACAATCAAAACAGCTACCTGAGGGTCATCGGAAGGGGCAAATGCGACTGTAGAACCTACTCGCAGATAAGAATTTCCGTTTTCGTCAAACACGTCACGAAGCTCTGAAGTACCGGTCTTAGCTGCAATTTTATACCCCGGAACATACGTGTTTTTAGCGCCTCCGTTTCCGGAAACACCTTCCTCAAGTATTTCCGCAATCGTCTCGCAGACCTCTGAACTAACAACCTGGCGTTTCGGGGTTTCGTCTGCGCTGTAAACGACATTCCCGTCATTGTCAGTAATTCGGCTTACAACATGAGGAGTAAGAAGATATCCACCGTTCGCAACCGTACTTACCGCGGTAATCTGCTGAATCGGAGTTATCTTAAATGTCTGTCCGAATGAATATGTAGCAAGCTCTACGGAATTAAATCCGCTGTAATTATGGAAAATCGGAGAAGCCTCTGCCGGCAGATCAATTCCTGTCTTCGATGTATAACCGTATGCTTCAAAGTACTGATAAAACTTTTCATTTCCGACAAGCTGAGCGACCTGAATCAACGTCGGGTTGCATGACTGCTGAAGCATATAACTGTATTCATGAGTACCGTGTCCGCCTCGCTTATGACAATGAATTTTCGTCCCTTCCACGGAATACGGATCATAGCATGTAAACACCGTATTCGGAGTAATAACATTCTCCTCAAATGCCATCGACGTTGTAATTATTTTAAATGTTGAACCCGGCTCGTACAGTTCACTGACAGCTTTATTTCTCCAAAGTGTATAAAGGAGCTCCATATATGCATTTTGATATTCTTCCGAATCAGTCTCGTAATTTTCCTTAATCTCATTATAATTGTAAATCATTTCGGCGAAGTTCTCGTAGTTATCGTTTTCACGGACTCTCGCCTGATTTGTATCCGTCATATATGTACTAAAGAGAGTGAGAAGCTCATCACTGAGCTCATATGGATTATTCAAATCAAAGCTCGGATATGTAGCCATTCCGAGAACGCCTCCGGTATTGACATCCATGACTATTCCGGTAACGCGGTTGGTAGCATTCGATTCATAATAAGTTTTTTCAAGCTGTGTTTCAAGCGCGCTCTGAATTTTCAAATCAAGAGTTGTTTCAACCTGATAGCCGTCCTGAGCTTCTATATAGGTCTCATATTTAGTAGGCATACTCTTGCCCCATGCATCACGCGCGGTAATATAATGTCCCGGAGTACCTGTAAGATATTTGTCATATTTTTGTTCGATTCCAAGCATGCCTCCGTCCGCTCCGACAAATCCTATTACCTGAGCCGCAAGATCGTTGTAAGGATAATATCGCTTTGATGATGCCTCGACATATATCTGAGTATTTAAATTATTTTCATCTATAAATCTCAGTACTTCGCTCGCCTGTTCCTCTTCAACATTCTTTTTTATTGTACGGTCAGCATAGTATGTCATTTCTGCCTGTTTTTTTACGTTTTCATAATCAACTCCCAGAATATCCGAAAGTCCCGTACATATCAGTTCCTTTTGTTCATCACCCACAATATTCCGAGGAGAAATAAATATACGGTAAACTGTATAGTTACTTGCAAGCTGTATTCCGTTACGGTCAGTAATATTGCCGCGGGAAGCCGTTACCGTTGTCTTGGCGGAAATATTATTCAGTACAATTGACTCATAATAATCATAGCTTATAATCTGGAGATAAAAAAGACGGCTTATCAGAATAAGTGCAACCAATATACAGAATAGTATAAGAAAAACACTTCTGACTGGTATAAACCGATTGGTTTGTTTCGATGCCATTTTTATAAACATTCCTTTCGTGCAGGCTTAAGGTATTTACCGTTCCATATCTTCTTTCATTTATGCCGCGTCTTTATTTATGCCGCGCCCGTTAAATATTGTATGGTACAATTTTATTTAATATGTTCTGAATTTATCTGAAGGTATCAATTAAATCAGATATTTTCTGACGTATTGCTTCAAAAATTCCGGTCATATGAAAATTCTCCTCCTCCTCGTCAGAATCATCAATTAACGTAATCTGATCATTTGAAGGGATTGTGACATATTTTTTACTCAGCTGATCAGCCTTAACCATTCCAAGCTCGATTGCTCGAGCTTCAATTACGCGGAGATCGTTCTTTTTTTCAACCTTAAGCGAAGCATCTGTTATATCCGCTTCTAAAGCGGATAGCTCTGAACGAAGTTCGGCAATTTCCGATGTTTTTTCATTGATCTGTACATTGTTGTAAATTATCGTCATAAAAAGAAGCGTTCCGACTATAGCCAAAAACAAAATTTTGTACGGAAAGCGCCTTACAATCCGCGAGTCAACCGTATGCATCCGAGGCATTCGGCTTGCCTTAAGCCGGCGTTTTATAATCTCCGCACCTGAAACCTGGTCTTCTTTTTGAGAAGCAAGAGATTTTCCGCCCGAACGCAAAATCGTCTTTTGACTTGAAAGATGACTTAGCTTTTTATCCTGATCCTCTCCGATCTTTTTGCCGATCTTTTCATCCGGGTTAAGCTTTATTCTACTCTCCGCTTTCCGACCGTTTTTTTCATAATCATCCGCTGATTTTTTGTATCTCTTTTCACGGCCGACAAAATGATTATCAAATCCGTGTCCGGAATCCTCCGAGGAAGATTTTCCGCCGTACGCAGCGCCTTTTCTCCTTGAACCGTAAGAAACATTTCCGCTTTTTTTGATTTCGGCGAGCATCTCAGGGGTAACACGCTCAAATTTAAATGTCGCTGTATACTGATGTTTCGGCTCAGACGGCTTCTGATTGCTGCCTGAACTGATTTTTCGTGACGGACCTTTGATGCGGTTATCCGCATTCCGTAAATTCTGCGGCATTTTATAATTCCTTTCGCATTAGACATTAATTCTGAATCTGTTAAAATATAAACAAAATACTTCAGCGCTCTCTGCCTTTGTAGCCGCTGCCGCTTATAGGAATTTTATTGATTTATTGTAATTATGTCAATTTAATCTACCTACAGAGGTTTATCGGCTGGTAGTTTATTGACGGCAGCTTATCGGCAATTGCTTGTTGACAGGTGTTTATCGGCAGTATTTTATTGATATCAGTTCATTGATAGTGGTTTATTGGCAGTAGTTTATCGAGAGCGGTATATAAGAGTGGCTTATGAGAGTAGTTTATGAGAGTAGTTTATCGTAAATAGCTTTTCGGCAATAAATTAATGATAATTTCAGATTGGTAAAAAAACTTACTTCGAATGTTAAATAATATATTTAATACGCTCACGACGCGTTTTATAGCTTAATCACAGTCCGAAGCTTTGCGCTGTGCGATCTCGAATTTTCACTGAGCTCTTTCTCTGAAGGAACGACCGGCTTTTTCGTCAGAAGCATTACCCTTTTTTTATGGCCGCAGACACATACCGGAAAATCCGGCGGGCATGTGCATCCGCATGCATATTCGGCAAAACATTTTTTTACAATGCGGTCTTCGAGAGAATGGAAGGTGATCACAGAAAGTCTTCCGCCAGCCGATAAAACATCAACCGCCGTATCTATAACCGGCTCAATAACATCAAGTTCTCCGTTGACCGCGATTCTGATCGCCTGAAATGTGCGCTTCGCCGGGTTTCCTCCTGTAGCGGCAAATTTAGACGGAACAACGTCGCGGCATAGCTTCACAAGCTCCAATGTCGTTTTAATCGGCGACTCCTTCCGTCTTTTTACAATCTCAGAAGCTATTTTTTTTGAAAAACGTTCTTCTCCGTATTCAAAAAGAATACGTGCAAGTTCAGACTCGCTCCAGCCATTTACAATATCATACGCGCTCAATGCCGATGTTTTATCCATGCGCATGTCAAGAGGAGCGTCATGCATATATGAAAACCCTCGTTCAGGTGTATCGAGCTGATAGGACGATACGCCAAGATCGATAAGAATACCGTCTGAATATTTTACTCCAAGCTCTGTAAGAATACAGCCAAGCTCACTGAAATTACGATGAACCAATGTGACAACGTCATTATATTCGGAAAGTTTCTGTGAAGCCGCCTTGAGTGCACTCTCGTCCTGATCGATTCCAATTAATCGCCCTCCGGCTTCACGGCTTAGCTTTTCAGCTATAAGCCTGCTGTGCCCGCCGCCCCCGACAGTGCAGTCTATGTAGATTCCTCCCGGCTTTATATCAAGAGACGAAATAACCTCACCGGGCATCACCGGAACATGATTAAATACCATAAATAAATTCCGTTCTTCCGTAAATTTGTCCTGTTTTCATTATCTGTACCTGATAAAATAACTCGGCGCATATAATATATTATAAACCATACGGAATATTTTTTCAATAGTCATATCCTGATTTAGAATATTATTCACACATTATTTTCTACACTGTTCAAAGCGCTTTTCAATATAATCAGAAATCCCGGCAGGAACATATTTCTCCGTACTGTGTCCGTATTTTATCATCTCACGCACAAATTTTGAGCTTACAAACGAAAGGTCCGCTCTTGACGGTAAAATCACAGTATCAATTTTATTATTCAGTTCATTATAAATCCGGGCGAGAGCAATCTCATCCGCACAGTCGAAAGAATCTCTCACGCCCCTTACAATTGCGCAAATTCCGTGCTCGGCCGCATAATCAACGACAAGCTTTTCCGATGTATCAACAATCACGGAACTTATTTCGCGGCATGCAGTTTTCAGCATTTCGGTTCTTTCCTCTATGCTGAATAAATAAGTTTTTTCACTGTTATTAAAAATCACAGCATACACATTATCAAACAGTGCCGCGGCACGTTTAATAAGATCAATATGTCCGTTTGTAACCGGGTCAAAGCTTCCGGCTAACATACAACTTTTCATTTATATTCAAACCCTTTCATATAAAAAGCGTACTTAAAATCAAAAGATAAAAGATAATAATATTTCAAAGTTTTTTATGTTTTTTGCTGACAGTAACAGTTGCTGCACTTCAAAATAGCATTACTTATAAATGAATTCGTACTCCCTGAAGATTATAGGCAATCAGCAGCATGAAATTTTCAACTGTATAAATCAAGCCATCACTATATCGCTCTTTCCGTTTTCGACGACATAAAGAGAAATATATGTCTTTCCGTATCTGTTATGTCTGCGAAGAACAAGCCCATTGTGTTCGACAGGTTGCTTATCGCAGGTTTCACAAATAACAATCGCATTGTCTGCAAGCAAAGAATCCTCGTAAAGCTTATCTGCCGCCTTATGAGCAAGCTCCGATGCGTAAGGAGGATCTATAAAAACAATATCAAACCTTTCACGTCCCGCCGCTCCGTTAAGATATGAAAGCCAGTCTGTAGAAAGAACTCTGCACCTGTCAAATAGCTTTGCCTTCTGGGCGTTGCGCTTTATAAGCTCTGCCGCCTCTCGGCTTGAATCGACAAAGGTTGCAATATCTGCGCCTCGGCTCAACGCTTCGAGACCAAGCTGCCCCGATCCTCCGAATAAATCGAGAATACGTTTTCCCTCAACATCAAACTGTATCATTGAAAAAATTGCTTCTTTTACTTTTTCGGATGTGGGACGCGTCATCTCACCCTCAAGAGTTTCCAACCGCGTACCCTTTGCACTTCCTGTTATAATTCTCATTTTAAATTTACCCTTTCAATTCAATAAGGGGCAAAGCCCCGTCATAAGGCGTTCCGGTAAAGAATCAAGCATGCAGCGAAAAAATATAGTTTTACTATCTTGTCGTGTTATCGTGTTTCCGTGTTGCCATTTTATCGTCATGTCGTTCTATCGTATACCGTGTTTAGCTCAGCAAAAAATTTCCGCACATTACTTTTCAGAAACTTTTCCGTTAAAATACGCAAATATATCGGCTGCGTTTCTGGCGGTAATTCCCGGAACCGAAGCCAAAGTATCCTTACCGGCGGAACGTATTTTCGCAATGGTACCGAAATACGCAAGAAGCGCACGTGCCTTCGATGGTCCTATTCCCTCAATATTCTCAAGAGACGAACGCTTGACACTCTTTCGTTTGGCACGGCTCATTCTCCCGATAGTATACCGGTGAACCTCCTCCTGTATTCGGTAAATAAGATTAAAAACCGCCTGCTCTCTTGCGATACTTATATCGCATAAATCCGAAGTCAGCGCACGGGTTTTATGAAAGCTGTCCTTAACCATTCCGAACACGGGAATGTTATATCCGAGCTCTCCGAGAAGAGATCTTATTACGCTGACATGCGTCTGCCCTCCGTCAAGCAGAATCAGATCCGGAAAACCGTCCTCAGAATGCTTCAGCCTTCTCTCAACAGCCTCCCGCATAGAAGTATAATCATCTTGCTTCCCCCCGGTTTGCTTTATCGAATAGCTTCTGTACATATTTTTTTTAAACCTGCCCTTTTCGACAGTAATCATGCCGGCTGTTATATTGTCGTTTCCCATATTCGATATATCATAAGCCTCAATACGTTCCGGAACAACCTCAAGCTTAAGAAGCTCGGCAAGTCTTATAAGAGTTTTTTCCTCCCTCTCGCTTTCAATTTCTGCCCGGCTTACAATTTCTCTGCAATTTTCACATACAAGCTCACAGAGCTTTTTTGCATCGCCGCGTTCCGGAATTCTTACGGCAATCTTTCTTCCGGACCGCTCAGACAGATATGCTTCAAGCAATTCTTTTTCGGACACTTCGGTGTCAAAACCGAGCAAAACCTCTTTTGGTATATACTCTCTCCCCGAATATATCTCGCATATCGCAGATATAATATTATCACTTTCGGCAATACAATCTGCCCCGAAAAGAATATGGCTTCTGTCTATTATATAACCGTCTCTTATATAAAATACTCCGACGGCGGTATACATCTCGTCCTTCCATATTCCGAAAACATCGTACTCAGTATCGGGAGAACTCACGACTTTCTGCTTCTGCCAAAGATTTGCAAGCACACGAATTCTGTCGCGGTAAACCGCCGCGGCTTCATACATCATTTTTTCCGAGGCCTCGTTCATTTTTTTTGTAAGAGAGCGTTTTACTTCAGAAAATGAGCCCTTCAGGAAAACAAGAGCCTCACGGATTAATTCATTATATTCAGTCTCGGATATATTGCCGCTGCACGGAGCACAGCACCGTTTCATCTGACTGTAAAGACACGGTCTCTCTTTTCCTATGTCACGCGGAAATTCTCTTTTGCACGAAGGTATTCCGAATGTGCTTTGAACAGTTCTCAAGATAGTATACGCAGCGTCCATTCCGGAATACGGTCCGAAATACTTTGCTTTATCCGCACTTCGAGTACGTGTTACTGTAATCGATGGATACCTTTCCGCAACATTTACTTTTATATAGGGGTAACTTTTGCTGTCCTTAAGACGAATATTATACTTTGGTGAATGTACCTTGATAAGTTTGTTTTCAAGAGCCAGAGCTTCAATTTCCGTATCGGTAATAATATATTCAAAATCATAAACCGCACGTACCATATGTTCTGTTTTTATATTATTTTTAGCCGCCGGAGAAAAATACTGACTCAGTCTGTTATGAAGCGTTTTTGATTTTCCTACGTAGATGATTTTTCCGGATTTATCGTGCATTATATACACACCCGGAACA
>CAJLCI010000019.1 GCA_905205065.1 uncultured Eubacteriales bacterium
ACAACAGGCACAAGCAGATTTTTGAAGCCGAGCGATTATCTATGCGAAAGCCCGGCAAAAAGACTCTTGCTGTTTTGTATCTGCTGACTGCCGACCATACACTGTGGATAAAAACAAAACACCTATTCACTCCAAACGGAAAAGTGGATTTAAAAAGCGTCCGTCTCGGAAATGTTTCCACAGACAGCTACGCCCTATGGAAAGCAGTGAAGGAACTGCAAACCGGCGAGAAACAAATATCGCTGTGCGAGCTGGCGGACAGCGGCATCGTATCCGACAACGCTTTCCGTCTGATTGTGCAGGCAGCAGCTATCGCCCGCTTTGGTACTGCAGTCTTAAATAATACGGAGGTGCGCTATGATTAATGCACTGATTCAAAACGGAGATCAAACAGCCGTCCTGAAACTTCCCGATGATCCCTTCACCCTACAGTATGACCTGTCGCAGATCGGCGTCCGCATCCGCTTGCGTGACATTCCCATTAAAGACGATGAGGACAGCGCCATTCAAGTAAAGCTCTTTGCCGATTCGGATATAGGCAATAACTTGGCGGTGCTGTTCAAGCCGTCTCATTCATTGGAGGACGCTAACCTGTGCGCGTATATGGTGGAAAACGCCAGACCGGAAATTTCGGAAGAACTCGAACAGCATATAGTTCATGGTCAGTATTACTCCCCGCAGGCATTAATGGCAGACATCAAAGCCATGACCGAGGGATTAATTGGTGTAACTGTTAACTATTACTGTCCCCTCCAAATTCACATGACCGATGAAGAATACGGAGATTGCTTTGAGGTAGACAACGGTTACGGCATTGCCAATGAGGATGCAATCCGTGAACTTGTAAAGCGCGAACAGGATCGTGACCTTCACAATATGGCTGACTATTTTGACGGCAGCGCAGGTGCAAAAGCCAAGCTCGTCTCTGCTGTTTGGGATGTGCAGGAAGTCGGCGGCGAACTGTACGGTGTAATCCGCACCGGGCTTCGGGAACCCTTTTCCCCCGAAGAAGAAAAAGAATGGATCGATGAGCTGACCGGTCAGGCGGCGGATGGCTTTGGAGAAGGTCTGGAACAGCGTGGAATCAAAACCGATGACGGAGATATTTATGTATCCTTCTGGCATAGCGGCAATGATTACTTCATGGAAAACGAAACGGATTTCCGGCAGCGAATGTCTGAAAATCATAGCTTTGAAGAACAGCAGTTAGGGGGAATGTGAGATATGACTGTAGAAGAAAAATATCCGCTGCTGATCGGGCACTCGCTTGCAGGACGAACACGATTGCACAATATTCAGGAAGTTGCAAACTTTATCTGTACACACGGACAATACGGTGATCTTGTGATTACAGAAAGGGACGGTACTCCTTTTCTCAATACCTTCGGTATCTACATTGATAAAATTTCAGATATGGAATACCGTGAAAAGCTGCTCAAGGTGTTGATCCCGATGCAGATGGAAATTGACGGCACAAATGATATTGATAAAACAAATGAAACGGAGGAACAGAATATGAACAAATTTGAAGCAGAACGGCGCTTTGCACAGCGTATGAAGGACAACTACCCGCCCGGCACACGCATCATGCTTTTACAGATGGGCGATGATCCCCGCCCCATCGAGCCGAACACAAAAGGTACGATCGCAGTTGTCGATGATATGGGAACACTGCACTGTCATTTTGATAACGGCAGACAGCTTGGCATCGTCTCCGGCGAGGACAGTTTCCGCAGGCTTACCGATCAGGAACTTGCAGAAGAAAAGGACAGTCAGAAAAGACAATTGACAGAAATGTCAGAGGATGAGTTATACGAAAGGAATATCTTTAGGTTCGACAGCTTTGATGATTTTTTTGATTTCATCTACGATGAGAACACCGATAAAGCTGATATTATAAATGAGATGTCCCAACAAATGAAAAGACAGCTTGTTTCAGAGAATTACGGTGAACGGTTTATTGAAGCAGACGGCGCATTTTATTACAATTCCGAATGCTTCACACAGATGGCTTTGCCGCAGAGTGACAAAGAAGATAACGCTCCCGTTTTCGGAATGTGAGGTGCAGCGGAAAATAAATAGGAAACGGTCGGATTCGCTATGGCAATCCGATTTTTTGATATGTTTGCAGGGATCGGCGGTTTCCGCTCAGGACTGGAAGCGGTTGGCGATTACGAATGCATCGGTCACTGTGAGATAGATAAATATGCAAATCAGGCGTACAACGCCATCTATGAGCCGAAAGGAGAACTGTATTTTGAAGACGCAAGAACCATCAACCCAAACGACCTGCCCGACATTAATCTCATCTGTGCGGGATTTCCATGCCAGAGTTTCTCAGTTGCTGGAAAGCGGCTCGGATTTGCAGACGATGCAAGAGGAACTCTCTTCTTTGAGGTTGCCCGAATCGCTGAGGCGAAACGGCCTGCATATCTTCTCTTGGAAAATGTCCCCGGCTTGTTATCGCATGACGGCGGCAGGACGCTTGACACCATCTTCTCCACGCTTACTGAGCTGGGGTATGATCTCGAATGGTGTGTGCATAACAGCGCAAATTTCGGAATCCCGCAGCAAAGACGGAGGTTGTATATTGTCGCAAGTCTTGGAGGACGAGGTACCGGAACGATATTTCCTCTCGCCTGCGGCAATGCGGAAAATCTTAAAGAACTTATCTCCGGACCGCAGGGATCGAGAGTCTATGAAACAGACGGAGTAGCCTGTACACAGTGTGCCGGTTCAGGAGGTTGGGGTGGAAAAACCGGATTATATTTTATTGATATGAATTCCAATCCCATTATCACCGATACAGCCCGGTGCATTACGGCAAGACAGGACAGCGGAGTCAGCAATCACAGAGGTGAGCATTCAGGCGTCCTTGTTGCGGATGAGCCGAGGGCAATTCTCACACCCGACAGGGAGAAAGTTCGTCAGCAAGGCAGACGCATCAAAGAGCCAAATGAGCCGATGTTCACGATAACGGCACAGGATCGGCACGGTGTGTGGCACAAGGGAAGAATCCGCAAGCTCATGCCGATTGAATGCTGGCGCCTGCAGGGCTTCACCGATGAGCAATTTAATAAGGCTGCCGCAACAGGTATCTCGGACTGTCGGCTTTACAAAATGGCGGGAAACGCAGTGAGCGTTCCCGTCATTTCTGCTATCGGACAGAAAATTAAAGAAATTTACTATGAACAGGAGAAGAAATAAATGCCGAATCATGTTGTAAACCATATATCGCTTCAAGGCGATCCTGAAAAAATCCGGTCAATGCTGGAAACAATCAAATCCGATGAACACGGTATCGGATCGGTGGATTTTAACAAGATCATTCCTATGTCAAAAAGTCTCGATATTGAGGCAGGCAGCCGAACTGACCGAGGACTGAAAGTCTATCGGGATTTTATCGATGTGTATACACTCGCCGGAACCATGAATATGGATAAGCTGCGAAACATTCCTGTGGAAAGCGAAGAAATTTTCCTGCGCCAGCGGACAGATATCAGGCGTGACGAATGGGAGCTTGGCAAAGCCGCATGGCGCAATATCCGTGACTTCGGCGCGCCGACATGGTACGATTGGTGCATCTCGAATTGGGGAACCAAATGGAACGCCTATGGATACAGTGAGGATACTATAGACTACCATGACGGCGACACACTGTATTTCCAAACGGCATGGTCTGCGCCGCATCCCATCCTCGAAAAGCTGACGCAGATGTTTCCCGATATTATGCTGGAGCATGAATGGGCGGACGAGGATGTCGGACAAAACTGCGGAAGATACAGCTATCAAAACGGAGAACGGATTGAGGAATACTACCCCGAAAGCGAAGCGGAGGCGGTTGAATTTGCCTGTAAGCTGTGGGACTATGATCCGCTTGATTTGGATTTATGCCTGAACGCCGAAGGAACAAAATATATCCATTTGGAGCTTGAGGAATACCAACAGATCGAACTGCTTGGCAAGCCTGCTCTGTTTACCAACGCCCGCCTGACGGACGCAGATATCCCTCAAGGGCTGTACTGCTACCATCTGCGCCACAGCGATGACGGCGGCCGCTTCTGTTCGGTTGAACCAAGGGTGGGCGTCAATCACGGCGGCTCGGTTATCACCAAAGAGCCGATTGATTTCGGAAAACAGGGATATATCTCCTTTACCAAGGATACCGAGCCGAATTTTACCGGCGGAGAACAAACGCTTGGAGAATTTCTGAAATCCGATGCTCTGCAGGAAAGCGAGGTGATGAATCTATGCTGAACTTTTTGATCGGTCTTTTGCTCGGCGGTTGTATTGCCGCAGTGATTTTGTGCTGTGTGCAGGTAAACCGCATCACCGAATACGAGCAAAAAATCTACAGGCTCAATAAAAAACTGAATAATCGAGATTAAAAAACGAGGTCGTTTTGCGTGTATGGAATTCCGTACATGGAAAACGGCCTCGTTTGTTTTCTGCGGAAATTCATACACGCAGACGCCTCCGCAAAGGAGGTGATCAACAATTAACAGCTTTATGGCTTGGGTAGGCGGTAAGAAAGCCCTTCGGGACGAAATTCTCGCCCGTTTTCCGCTGGACTACAAGAGATATATCGAAGTGTTCGGAGGCGCGGGCTGGGTGCTGTTTCACAAACCGCCCGGAAACGATTTTGAAGTGTTCAATGATTTCAACGGAAACCTTGTCAATCTGTACCGGTGTGTGCGGGAGCAACCGGAAAAACTCTGCGGCGAACTGCGGTATCTGCTCAACTCCCGCCTTGATTTTGAATATATGAAGCAAATGCTTCATTCGCAGGCAGTTTTGCCCGATGTGCGCAGAGCCGCTTATTACTATGCGCTGATCCGATACAGCTACGCAGCCGGAACCTCCACCTTCGGCAGTCAGCCCCACGCCATGTGGAACAATTTTCCCCTGATAGAAGCAGCGGCGGTTAGGCTGCAAAAGGTCATTGTTGAGAACAAGGACTGTGTAAAGCTCATTTCACAATATGACCGACCGGAGAGCTTCTTCTACTGCGATCCGCCGTATTATCAGGCAGATCAGTACTATGAAGCGGTGTCTGCCGATGGTTTTGACCATCAGGGACTTGCCGAAGCACTGTTCTCTATAAAAGGAAAATTCCTGCTTTCCTATAACGACTGCGAATTTATCCGAGAATTGTATACCCGCCCCGGCATCGTGATTGAGGGAACGACAAGGCTTTCCAATATCGCACAGCGGTACGATAACGGAAAGCAGTACCCCGAACTCTTGATCTCCAATTACGACACCACCGAGCTTGCCCGATCCTGTATTCAGCTTACGCTGTTTAACGAACTTGACACGCAGGAAATTTTAAATGAAAGGATAATTTATAATGGAACGATATGAATTTGAAATGATCCCCGTACCTGCAGAGGCACTGAATGCTGTGGGAATTACTCCCGGCGTAACGGTGGAAGCATTTGCAGACGGCAGCCGCATCGTCATTCAGAAAGCGCCGGGAGATGACTTCTGTGAAGCATATAACGATGACTGCGAAGGCTGTCCTTACTGCTGCCCCTGCTGCGGCGAATGCCTGAAAGAGCAAATGAACGAATGCTTCGGAGAGGATGATGGCGATGAGTAAGCTGTACCGTATTCTCGGCAAGCGCGGAAGAATTACGATTCCCTATGAAATTCGCAGGCGTGCCGGCTTTCAGTATAACGATGTACTGTCCTTTACCGAGCAGGATGATCGAACCATTATGGTCAGACGAGAGAAAATCTGCGATAACTGCAAAGAAACACGCCCTGCTGTCGGTAAGCAGGAGGACGGCATCACGCTGCTGCAGTTTCTTGACGGTCTCTCCGCCGATGAACAGCGAGCCGCCCTCATTCATTTATCGGTTAAATGGGCGGAACAGCAGGGCGGTGAGAAGAATGCCTAACATGCTTCGCGTCCTTATGGTGGAACCGCACGAGTCTCCTCATGAGCTGTTTATTACCGACCAACTTGATGATTTACAGGAAACAGTCGGCGGCTTGATTGAGGTCATTGGCAACGGTGACGGCACGCTGCTCGTCTGCAATGAGGAATCAAAACTCAACGGTATGGACGGCAACCGCCGCTTAAACGGTGATGTGATTGCCGGTCCGTTTTTCGTAGTGGGCGAAGACGGCGAAAACTTCCGTTCTCTCACAGATGAAGAAATGCAGAAATATATGCAGCGCTTTACAGCAAAACAAAACTTTAAAAATAAGTATCCCTATCGCACCGATATATCGAAAGGAGAATGCAGCATGAAAAAGTTGCCTGAATTTATTCCGGAATATAAAATTGAGGCGAGTGTTAAAGCGCCATTCGCAGTAAAATGGGAAGAACTTATGGGATGGTTCCTTGTCCCGAAACTTGGAGAAAAGATGTCCTGGGGGATGTACGATATTCCTTCCCGTAAGTGCAGCCATATATATGATATGCAGGTTACAGGAAAGGCTAAAGTTCACGGTATCGAGGGTGTAGAACTTACTTCAAGTGAATCGTCATACCCGAATAAGAATGATGTAATCAAGCGCACCTTTGTTGCTCAACTGACAGATACACACTGCCGGTATCTGGCAACACTCAGAAAAGACGGCGATGTTAGCAATTATATCACATTCCTTGACGACGATGAATTTTTGCTTAACTGGGGATTCGGAGAAGATAATTGCGGTAACGAAACTAATCTTGCAGCTAAGGGAGATATCGAGAAAACAGGCACAACTGTTACAAGCGCCGACAAGAATTTTCTGCTTGATATCATAGGACGATATACCGTTACGATCGGTGAAAAGAGCTATGACACTGTCTGTGTTATGGATATTGAAACCTATAATTGCGGTGTGGTGTCAGAACAGTTCCTTGACAAGAACGGAAAGACAATTCTTTGGCGAAGATTCAATCGCGATGATTGGGCTATCGACCTCTATAAGAAAAAGTGGAGTGAACAGCTGCCTGAGAACGACAGACTTACAGTAAACGGTATAACCTACGTTCACTGGTACGATTGCATCACAGATTATATCATGTGATAATCATTGGATATAGGTTCAATTTTCTCTTTTTTGATTATTAAAATGTCTTTTTCGTAGTGCATAGACATAAAACGCAAGATTTGATACAATCGTATTGAACTTGCGTTTTATAGTTATATAATTTATAGTTGTATTTTACATCGAATTATATATTAATAGGTGTTTGAATTAACCTCGCATGTGAGTTATAATAAAGTCACAATAAGAATTTATCGGATATCAGACTGGGGGTATCAATATGGAAATTAGCATAAAGAATACGCTGAAGAAATTACGGCATAGCAAGGAAGTAACGCAGGAACAACTGGCAATTCATCTTGGCGTCACATCTCAATCTGTCGGTAAATGGGAGCGTGGCGAAGGATTTCCCGATATTACCATGCTTCCGTCAATAGCGCTGTATTTCGGTGTAACAGTGGATGAACTTTTGGGGATTGATAAGCTGCGAATTACCGAAAAAATTGAGCAATATAAGAAAAAAAGTTACGAACTGCGCCATAACGGAAAGGTACATGATAATTTTGAGCTTTGGAAAAAAGCATATCGTGAATTTCCGGAAGAACATCGTGTACAGGAAGAGTATATGAATGCCTTATACTCTGTCTGTTCTTCTGAACCGGTCGAGATAGTTGACGGTGTTATGCAATCATGGGCCGTTAACCTAAAGGAAAAAGGAGCTGAAATCTTGTCTGTCGGAGATCATCTGCTCGAAACTTGCACAGATCGTGACATCGTTAATTCTGCAGTACAAATAATGTGCTATACAGCGTACCACATGGGACTTAGCGCGCTTGCCAAAGAGTACGCCGAAAAGTTAGGATCGGTTTACACCTCCAAAGAAGAGGTACTTGCAGTTATTCTAAGCGGAAGGGAAGGAATCGAGCAAGCGCAAAATAATCTACTCCATAATTTAGAGCGATTGACAATGTCGGTCAGCAGTATCCGTGTCAAGATGGCACCCAGTGCGCAGGAACAGGAAAAATTTGATAAATTGATTATTGAGCTTTGGAAACTTGTGCTTGGAGAAAAGGATTTGGGATTTTATCATTGCCGTGTTGCAGATGCGTATTTGCAACTCTCTGTCAGCTTTGCTGTACAGCAGAAGTATGATGATTGCCTGCGTGCTCTTGAAAATATGGTCAGGCATTCCGTTGCATCCGATACTCAAAAGAACGGCGTTTATACACAACCGTGGCTGAAGGGTAAATCCCACATTACTTATACGTCTAAAAACTATTCGTCTAATGAAAGCTATTTGCACCTGGATCATTTAAACAATCCTGTGTATGATCCCATACGGCAACATCCTCGCTTTAAATCGGCTGTTCGGCAATTGAAATCGACAGCTAAAGAGATTGAGGGTTAATAAGTACTGAAATGGTGATTTTTATAATTTTATCAGATAAATCTATTTAAGAAATGCTTAAAGATACTTCACTTAAGCTTTTGTCTATATTATTATAAGAACAATTTAAGCCCGCAATAGTATACATAAGTCCTGTAGGTACATTTAGCATTGTTGGAGATTCCTCACAAAGAATGATCACAATGAAAAACAAGATAATTTATAAAGTTGTTAAAGGCAATACATATACTTTACTTTATTGCCGCATCAATTTGCCCTTGTAATTACAATGGAATGTGAGAATGTTCCGATAATTTACCCCTTTTTGTTGAAGAAAGAAGTTCCATGGACAGAAGAGGGATGTTTATATAAAATTCAGCTTGAGTTGATTCCGAACTTGAAGGAGAGAATATGTTTAACTGTATAACACAAATTGATGTGTAATTGAATTAAAATTTGCTAATAGAGCCGGACTTTTCATTTTTGCACAATTGGATAATAAAAGTTTTAATTTCATGAAACGGGAAGTATCAGGGACGGGCAGGCGCAATCGATTCGAGAGTGTTTATAGAGACAATGAGGCTGTAAAAAATTGAATAATATGATTTTATAAATATTGACTTTTTTCACTATATATGCTATTATACAACTATGGATAGGGGATGGCACCCATTACAAAAAACAGAATTTAATTCATATATTAAAATTAACACAGAAGGGGGAGACACCCATCAAAAAAAACGTAGTAGTTGTTGATGAGCAAGGAAATGAATATGAGGCGACCTACCCGAAACGGGCAAAAGGTCTTGTAAAAAACGGCAGGGCACGCTTCGTAAATGAAAATACAATATGCCTTGCGTGTTCGCCGAAAGATATTTTGGAGGACGAAATTATGGAAAACACAGAGGCTATTAACATTACTTACAGCATTGAGTATATTCTTTCTCAAATTGCTAAAATTCAGGAAGAGACTGATTACATAAACGGTGTAATTGAAAAATTTTCTCTTACGGGGAATGACGACTGTTCCGATTCCTGCAGCTTTGGAAGTATTCCGGGACAGGCAAGGGCAGAGGCTTTGGGTGATATTGTAAGATGTCGCGAGACAACAAACCAACAAATGCTTAAGCTCTATGAGAAGATGTATGATGATCTAAAACCGCAGAATGCTAATGATAAAATGAATATTATGCGTAAATTGCTTAATAGCGTTGCATGCACAGAGGGATCTGCTTCAGAAAAGTCGTCAATGCTGGAAAGTGTCAGATTAATTTGTCAAGAAAACTTTACTGAATGAACGATATTATTTTTGATCGATGGCACAAAAGAGACTGTTTTATCAATAACAGTCTCTTTTTACTTTTCAAATATTTATTACTTTTTAACATTTAAAAAGTAATAGTGAAAATATTATTACGGTACTTGGTAACGATATTAAAATATTCCATAATTTAATCTGAACTAATGGAAAACCCAAAAATTATTTTTTATATAAAAAATATCTTGACAATTGCTTCTAATAGTGTTATTATAATACACATAAAGCATATAGATTAGATAGGTTATAAATAAATATCGAATTAGTACGAAAAATTATTTTAAAGCTTTTTGTAATTTTTGATCTTTAATTATAAATCTGTCGATGAGCTTCTATAATATTATTATCGCAATTATGAAAGGAATGCTTGCCATGAAAACATTTGACAGGATAACAGACCTGATAGGAAATACGCCTCTTATGAAATTGACGAATTACATTTTACTAAATGGGATTGATGCTGAGATTTACGGAAAACTTGAGTATTTTAATCCTGCCGGAAGCGTTAAAGACAGAATTGCCAGAGCAATGATAGACGACGCTGAAAAAAAGGGTACATTAAAACCCGGAGCTGTTATAATTGAACCTACGAGCGGAAATACAGGGATCGGGCTTGCGGCCGTGGCCGCTTCAAGAGGATATAAGATTATTCTTACAATGCCGGAGACTATGAGTGTTGAGCGACGAAACCTTTTAAAGGCGTATGGCGCAGAGCTTGTTCTTACCGAAGGTGCAAAGGGAATGAAAGGAGCTATCGAAAAAGCACAGGAGCTTGCCGCTTCAACACCGAATAGCTTTATTCCGAGTCAGTTTAGCAATATATCAAATCCTACTGCGCACAGGAATACTACAGGACCTGAAATATGGGAAGATACCGACGGAAAAGTAGATATATTTGTTGCGGGTGTTGGTACGGGAGGAACCATAAGCGGTGTCGGAGAGTATCTAAAAGCGCAAAATCCGAATATTAAGGTCGTTGCTGTGGAACCTGCGGGTTCTCCTGTGTTATCAAAAGGAATTTCTGGTCCGCATAAAATTCAGGGAATTGGCGCAGGCTTTGTTCCGGATACGCTCAATACAAAGATTTATGACGAAATAATAGCGGTAGAAAATGAAGACGCGTTTGAAACAGGGCGCACATTAGCACGCAAAGAAGGCCTGCTTGTCGGAATTTCATCCGGCGCTGCCGTTTTTGCAGCTTCAATTCTTGCGAAAAGGCCTGAAAACAAAGGGAAAATCATAGTTGCTCTTCTTCCTGATACAGGAGAAAGGTATCTGTCTACTCCGATGTTTTCTGAATAAAATATATACTTATTCCAAACTAAAAAATGAAGATGTCTCACTGCTTGCAAAATTGTGAGGCATCTTCTTTTATTATATAACGTATATTATATAACGTAATCGTTTGTATTTCTTTCAAATTGGCTGTCCAGAATATCCTGAAGAGTTATTCCGTCGAGATAGTTGTTAATTACTTTATAAAGTCCTTGCCATATTGGCAAAGTTTCACATTCTCTGCTACGTTCACATTCGACGGGCGTATGATCGAGGCATGCCACCGGTGCAAGACTTCCTTCTGTCAGTCTAAGAATTTCTCCGACTGTATATTTTTCTGGTGATTTTGCAAGACGGTACCCACCCTGGAATCCCCGGTTAGTCCTGAGAAAATCGGATTTATTGAAAACAGGAACAATCTGTTCCAAATACTTCTTTGATATTTTTTGACGTTCTGCAATATCTTTAAGTGCAATGAAACCATCTCCCTGATGTTCTGCCAAATCGATCAGCATCCTTAAAGCGTAGCGTCCTTTTGTTGAAATCTTCATAGGTAATACCTCCAACTCAATATGATTATAATAACATATATTTTGCAGGCTTTCAAGAGTAAGAATGAAATTTACTTTTAATGGAGACGGCTTGGCTGAGCATTGCAGTAAATCTAATGTTTATTGAATTAAGCTTTTATTTGGGAATTTTCAGTATTTGTCCTGAGAAGATCAAATTAGGATTCTCTAATCCGTTATATTCTGCAATTTTTTGATACGTCGTGCCGAATTTGGAAGCTATTCCCGATAATGTATCTCCGTTTACAACAGTGTATTCTGTATAGTCCTGTCCATTAGGAATTGATGCCGATGGTCGTTCTTCAGACTGAACCGAGCCGGAAATATTTTTCATAATTGATACTGTGTCCTTACTATTAACTTTTCCGTCTCCGTTAAGGTCAAATTCGGAGTCTGTTTTTCCGGCTGCAATCGCTTTCATTTCGGCAATAATATCCTTAGAGTTGACAGCTCCGTCACCATTCACATCGTATTTTAAGTCGGTATGTCCATTCAGGCCTTTTGACTTTATCATAGCAGGATAATCAACAAGCATATAGTTCTGATCGACTGTTTTTCCGGCAACCTGATTTGAGCGTATCAGGTTTGTTTCTCCGCCGTACTGCCACATACCGAAACTGTCCGGATAAGGATAGCTGCATGATGTGCTCCAGCATGCAACCCAATGAGCATATCTCTGCAATTCGGAATCGTTCAAGCGGCTGCTGAACATTGAAAGTGACGAATATACTCCGGCGAAATAGCTATAGCTTTCCATTCGTCTGCAGAACGCATGAACGAGAGATGTTGCTATGTCTGCACCAAGACCTAATACAGAGCTGTCTTCAATATCAAAATAGATCGGAAGCTCAAACTTCTTATCTTTTAATATATTATTACAAAGTTCTGCCTCAGCTTCTGCCTGAGCTATATTTTGCGCGTAGGTATACCAATAGGCTCCGACATTCATTCCTGAATTTTTTGCTTTAGTATAATTTGTTTCAAACATAGGATCCGCCACGGTTCCGCTTCCTGCGCGGATAATTGCAAAGTCGAAGCCTTCATCGCGCACTTTTGTAAAATTTAAATCTCCCTGCCATTTTGAAATATCTATTCCAGCTATTTTCATTTTTATTACCATTCCTTCCTTATGTTTTATAATTTTATCCGTTTTTAGCTTAAATTAATGATACTGCTCTTCGCGGTAAATATAAAACTTTGTTTTTTTATTTTCTTCCTGCTGACGGCTCGGTTGGAAGCTCCATTGTTTCATTGTAAAGAGCGGTTGCAACATCGTTTCCGCCCAATGCATGATAGGCGCTGTATGCTTTAGTCAGTGCTTCTTTTGCATATACTGGTGCGAATTTTTTCTCCTTATACTTGTCGTATGATCTTATGATCTCAGAGCGCAGAAGACACTGAAGCCCATTTTTAATTGCCTTTATTCGCAAAAGCATAGTTCCGGTGAAAGTTACTGCAGCTCCAAGAAGAAACGGAACAAGCCATTTTATAAAAAGTTCAAATAACATTTCTTCCTTTACCTCTTTCCGTAAGCTGCAAAAAAAGCAAGTTTGCCGTACTGCTGACTGCATCAGTATTGCATAATGCTGTTTTTTTTAATATCGGTGTAATTATGATTTTTGATTTCATTTCTGATAACCTCCTTTATTTTATACGACCGGTGTGTTGCGTTAGTATCGTAATAACCGCCGGTGATTTTTACGTACTAAATAATAACACATTGATAATAGATATTAAACTGTCCTGATTAAATTCAATTCAATAATGAGCATGGCTCCGTCATAAGGCGTCTTGGTGACGAAATAAACCTTCACTGGAAAAGATAAGTGGAAATTGCCTATAGATACAAAAGCCATTACACGCAACATCTTACATGCAACATTTTACGTGCGGCATCTTACGCGCAAAATTTTACACGCGAACATCTGTATACGTGTACATCTATACACGCAAACGTCTATACACACGAACGTCTATACATGAGAACGTCTATACATGAGAACATCTATACAGGCAAACCGTTTTACTGACGTAGACTTCAAAACTTTTAGTTATATATGATTATATCAGGAAAATTTCGTATTTTTTATTTACAGTCATATCAAAATTTTGAGGCATATACTATAATTAAAAAAGGATAATCCCTTTATAATATATGCTCATTATTATAAAGAGTGTTTTGGAATGGAAATAGTATATTTAAAATTGTCATTTTATAAAAAATTTAAAAATGAATTTTTATAGAAATGATACTTGACTTTTTTATTAATAAATGTTATATTATGTAATAACAGAATAGAATTATGCCGAAATATGGCAGATTGGAGATTTTGATGAAAAAAAGATTATTTGCCATTTTGATATCATTGATTATATGTTTGACCTTTACACTGACTGCTTGCGATAAGATTAGTGTACAATCGGTTGATAAGGATCCGACCAACCAGGTTATAGTGTCGTCCGCAGATACGGTAAAAAGCGCAGCAAAGACGCTTTCTCCTTTTTATGCACTTTCACAGGCATCGAAAAAAGGAAGGTTTACTGTTAATATCAATGATTCGGAAGCCGGTGATTTATTTTCAGGTGATTTATATATTGATAGACAGAATATTACAACTGCCTCTTATTTAAAGCTTGGTTTGGGTGAAACTGGTACGATTGATCTTACTTTGTATGAAGACCGAGAGGGTATAGTTATAGGCTCGGAGTCGCTGCTTGACGGAAATTACGGTATTAATTATCAGACGCTGAGAAGTGATTTGGAATCCTCCGGTATATGGGATATGTTTGGCATAGACAGTAGTGAATTTATGGACACGTGGGGTGAATTTGCAGACGCTCTTTCCGAATTGTATAAGGATACTGATGCCGCGATAAAGGGAACTAAAGACTTTGGGCGATAATGTAGCAAATAAGGTTAAGAATATTCTTAACGAGACGCTGCCTGAAGTTAAAAAGGACAAAGTTGACATTGCGGGAGAGTCTGTAAGTGCAATTACGGTTACTTATAATATTACCGAGAAAACTATAGGCGATATTATTACGGCGGTTTGTAATTGCTACAAGGAATTTCTTTCAACCGACGGTTTTGGAAAATACGTAAGAGCCTACATGTCTGCCGCTCTTTCTATATCCGGCACAGACTATACAGTCGAAAATGCTATTGACGAGATGCGCGGGGAAATTGTAGAATCATTGGAGGACGTCACATTCAACGGTACGGTTTGCTTTGCTTTGAATCCTAAAACTGCGGATATTATGAATATAAATCTTAGTGGTACCGAGACAGACGAATTCGATACTAAAACTGAATATAAGGCAAATATTATGCTTGGAAAATCTCCCGACAAGTCTGAGGAATATGTTATTGATCTTTCCGATACGTGTGACGGCGAGACTAATACATACATGGTAAAAATAAAACGCTCCGATACCGAAAACGGGGAATTTTCACGTATAATCACAGTAAATACAAATAACGGTGATGCCGAGAATATTGCCTTTGAGTGTGGTTTTGTGCTTGAACGGAGCGACAACACTTTTAAGCTGTATGTATTAGAGGACGGATCCAAAACTGAAATCAGCGGAACCATGACATATTCCGAAACTGAAATTGATATGACTTTTGACGGCTTAAAAAAGGACGGAGAGGTTTCCGAGATGCCGAAGATAAAGCTTGAAGTTCGTGCGGGAGAGGATGTTCCCGCAAAGCCGGAGTCGGTAAATATCCTGACACTTGATACGGAGGAACTGCAAACGTTTATTTCAAACGTGTACACGAATATTGCTCCTTATTTTTTCCCGATTGGTTATTCGGATGAAAATTTGTATGATTACGATTATGACTATGATTTGTCTGATCTTTACTCTCCGGAAAATGAAGAGTATCAGGCTATTATTGACTATTCTGAGACATATGACTACGATGGAGACGGTGACTGCGGAGATGAAGATGATTATACTGCATGGGAGTTTTTAAATTCTTATTTTGTCTGAGCCGAACTATATACAAATGCCCTGAAGGAGATCTGCCTTCAGGGCATTTTTGTATAACGAAAGCCACGGGATAGCCTCTCGGTTCGAAAGCGGTTATGCACCGAAATATCGCGGTAAGGTCTTTTTAGAAAAAAGCGGCTAAATAAAAGAGAGATATTGAGGCAATTATGTCAATTGAAGGGAGAGATATAAAATAAGGCGAGATATGGTTCGATCATATAGAATTATATAGATATGTTGGTTAGCATCCCGCTCAAAATGAGCGTTTTGGGTTTTATGAAATATTTGACTGGGAAAAGTGCATAGATGATATTTCAAAAACGGGGAAATATGAAATATGCATACTGAAATCTCGAATTTTGATGTAAGGGAAATTACGTTAACACCGTGGAGAAAAATAGAAAAGCTATACAAAATTACAAATCAGATCAATAAAAGAGAGATAAAGAAAGCGGTTAATTTATTTTATTTGATCCACGAAACCCGCTTACGGGGAAGTATAAGTTACATGACTGGCAGGGCAATAAAAATGCGGGTGAAATTTATTTGATTTTGATGCTTCTCATTAAAGTTTTGTATTTTTTATGTGAATTTATTTACACATAAAATATAATTTAGATTTTTGTAGTAAAATTCTATCAATTTCTCTATTATTCGACCGTAAAACACTTTTTGAGATTGACAAACCGGACTTAATAGTGTATAATTTTTTAACATAGTTAATATTTGTTTGGGTTTGTTTTGCCGTGATTTATAATGATAAAAATTTGTATAAACGTTATATCAAGAGACTGCTTGATATTGTTCTATCAATTACCGCATTAATTGTGTTGGCCATTCCGATGCTTATAATTGCTACTGTTATAAAGCTTGATTCATACGGACCGGCGCTTTTCAGACAGAGAAGAATAGGGATACATAAAAGGGAATTTATAATACTGAAGTTTCGTACAATGTATACCTCCGCGTCTCCGGATGTTCCGACTCATAAGCTTAATACGCCGGAAAAGTGGATTACACATACGGGCGCATTTTTGCGAAAAACAAGCTTAGACGAACTTCCGCAGCTGATTAATATTCTGGCAGGACAAATGAGCTTTGTAGGACTGCGTCCTGCACTTTGGAATCAGAATGATTTGATTATGCTGCGGGATCGTTTCGGAGCAAACGATATAAAACCCGGACTTACCGGACTGGCTCAGATAAGCGGGCGGGATTTGCTGGACATTACGGAAAAGGCAAGACTTGACGGCGAGTATGTCAGGAGACTCGGTTTTTTGTTTGACCTTAGATGCTGCATAATTACTGTATTTAATGTCCTGGCACGCAGAGGGATTTCGGATATTACAGATGAACGAACACATTATATTTGTTCGAATCATGTAGATACAACTAAAGAAGAGGTGCCGCCGTCCGTAAAATGTTCTCCTGTAAAGGAGCTTGCTTCTATAGACGGCGGTTTTTTCTCATCTTTTCCGTCGGCTCTGAAATCTACCGCTGAAACGCTTTATGGAGGAGCTTTGCCTCCTATTGAAACCCAAATGACAAACAGTAAATTTTCAGTTCTCATGTCGGTATATAATAAGGAAAAGCCCGAATATTTGGATCTTGCGTTGAAAAGTAATCTTGAAAATCAGACGCTCAGACCAAATGAAATGATTCTAATATGCGACGGGGTACTGACGGAAGAACTGTATAATGTAATTTCAAAGTACGAGATGAAATACAGCGGTATTTTTAAAGTTTTCAGGCTTACCGAAAATGTTGGTCTCGGACGGGCTTTGCGTTTTGGATTGGAAAAATGCAAATATGAGTTGATAGCACGTTCAGACAGCGACGATATATGTGTTTCGGAACGTTTTGAAATCCAGATAAATTTTCTTGAGGAGCATCCGGAGATAGATATTGTCGGTTCATATATCGATGAGTTTAAATGTTGCTGGAGCAGTCCGGACAGAGTAAAGACGCTTCCGCTGACGCATGAGAAGCTTGTAAAGTTAGCAAAATTTCGGAATCCTGTAAACCATATGTCGGCAATGTTCCGCAAATCGTCAATTATCTCTGCGGGGTCATATATGCATCTGCCATGTGCGGAAGATTATTTTCTATGGGTGAGAGCAATATGCGGCGGTTCAAGAATTGCCAATATAGATAAAATTCTTGTTCATGCACGGATAGGCAACGGTATGGAATTACGTCGCGGAGACCGTGCGTATATAAACAGCTGGAAGATGCTTGATAGGTATATGCTCGAAAAAAGTATGATAAACCGATTTGAATATATTCTTAATATGATTGCTGTCAGATGGTTCGTATATATGCCACCTATATTGAAGAGGTTGATTTACAAAACGATTTTGAGAAAAAGTCCTTAATAATAAAAAACTATATTTTATAAAGATGAGAAATTTTATATATTATGAAGCCAAAAGTTTTAATTGTGGGTACGGTTCCGTATAACAAAAATCTGACTTCGAGGGCGTTTGAATCATATTTTTCGGGGTGGGAACACGATAGATTGGCGCAGATTTTTTCAAACGAAAGCGTCCCGCTGAAAGGACACTGCGGAACACTGTTTCAGATTACCGACAAAAGGATGTTTAAGAGGAAGTTTTCACGCCGTGTTGAAACGGGTAAAATTTATAGCCGCAGTTTTTTGCCGGAACAGGATACTTGCATTAAACCGAAAAATGTGGGGTTTATCTATAAAATACTTTATAGAATAGGAAAATTACATTCTCCTCTTACGCATCTCCTGAGACAGTGGGTTTGGAATAAAAAACACTGGTGTACTGAAAATCTGAATTACTGGCTTGATGAATTTGCTCCCGAATGTGTTTTTCTCAGTTTTTCGGATGATTTTTTTATACTTCAGATTGCGCTGTATGCGGCAAGAAGATATAATATCCCGATTGTTTCCGCTATAGGAGATGATTATTGTTTTAATATGCATTTTTCGCTGTCTCCTTTTTACTATATTTATAAATATAATTATATGAAATTGGTACGGGATGTTTTTAGTTATAAAGGAAATACCGTATATATCAGTGATAAGATCCGGGATGTTTATAATAAAAACTTTGGCCTTAACGGTAAAACCGTATATCTTGCATCCAATGTTACACGCAGAGATTTCCGCATTATAGATTCTGTTAATCCGTATATAGGCTATTTCGGAAATATCGGTCTTGGGAGAAGCAAATCGCTGGCTGATATAGGAAATGCTCTCGGAATGATTAATCCGGATTACAGGCTTAATGTATATTCAAATGAGAACAGACTGAAAGACACTTCTGTTTTATGCCGAAATCCTTATGTGTGTTTTCACGGGGCGGTACCATATAATGAAGTTAAGCTTAAAATCATGAAATGCGATATCATTGTACTTGTCGAAGGCTTTTCAAAATCCGATATTAATAAAACAAGATATTCGCTTTCCACAAAAGCGGCCGATGCTCTTGCTTCGGGGAGCAATCTTTTTGTATACGGACCGTCAGACTGCGGACTTATACAATATATGTCGGATACGGGAGGCGCTGAGGTCTGTACCGACCCGGAGAAGCTTGAGGATTGTATTCGACGCTTTATCGGAGATCATTCGCTGCAGAAAAAGAACTATGATGCGGCCGCCAGAGCTGCAGATGAAAATCATACGCTAAGAGCAAGTACTTCATCCTTTGAAAAAGTAATAGCGGAGGCTGTCTATGTCAATAAATAATTCGGCTTTGACGGTACTTATCTTATCGTGTGACAGGTATTCCGATTTATGGGACGGTCATGTGAAAATGCTCCGAAAACATTGGACCGGGCGCTGTGAAAGGGCTGTGATTGTCAGCGAATCAAGCTGTGGGAAAAGCTACGATGACATTGAGATATTTGAAGCAGGAATGAATACTGAATTTTCCGAGAGACTTTATGCTGCCTTGAAAAATATAAAAACCGGTTTTGTGCTTATTGTTTTGGATGATTACTATCTTAGCTCCGATGTCAAAAGCGCTGAGCTTGTCCGTCTTGTTGACATAATGGAAAAGGAAAATATCAGTTATCTGCGTTTGTATTCGCTGCCGCGCGAGAAAAACAGAATTGAAGGATACGGAGATTTGTATGCTGTGAATCTTAGTCGCGGCGGTTACGCGGTCAATCTCTTTCCTGCAATATGGAAAACAGAGTTTGTCATGTCAACGGCAGGAGTATCGGCATCAGCCTGGGAATATGAGGTTTTACTTACTCCTGCGGCAATCAGTATAGGCGCAATATGTGCAATGACATATACACCATATTATAAAATCAACGACATATTAAGAAAAGGAAAAATACAGTATAAATCGGTAAGCTTTCTCCGGAAAAACGGAATAAAGCTTGAGGAAAGAAGCACCTGTTCGTTTACGGATGATTTATTATTCAGAGCAAAGGTGTTAATCAAGGAATATCTTCCGGTAAAAGTATTTAAAGCAATAAAAAAACTACTGACAAAAGCCGGAGTAAAATTTTACAGCAGCTAAAGGACAGCTTTTCATGCGTTGTTACAGTTATAAAAAACACTATGCTGAATTGTTCATCAGCATTATAGGCATTTTTCCAACAATTAATTATTATCTGGCTGAATTTTTGACATCGTTTGAACTGCCTACGCCCAGTTTTTGGTTTTACTTGATTATTTACGGAACGTCGGCTGTTTCATATATTTATATTTTTTTCAGAATGGAAATAAAAAGTCTTTTGGCGGTCTTAATTGCCGGAATCATATTCATATTCACCTTTATTGTATCGCCTGATTCATACAGAATTGCTCTTGGCGGAGAAATATCGGCAAATTACTTTGCTGTTTTTTGGTTTGCTGTATTTCCGCCGTTTTTTCTGACACTTACAAAAATAGATTTGTCTTATCTTACAGAACTTTTTTATAGGTTTGGTATCGTTGTTGTAATTCTGATGACAGTGTCATATGCGGTAAGAATATTTTTTATACATATTCCTCTTACAAACTACATGTCGTTTGCTTATCAAGGATTGTTTTTCGTAATGCTGTGCGTTTATGTGAGCGTAAAAAAGAGAAAGCCTATCCGTTTTATACTAAGCTCGGCGGCATGTGTGTGCATTATATTAGCTGGATGCCGCGGGGCGGCTCTTACGCTTTCAGTGTTTTTGGCAATAGTAATATTGACAGCGCCGGGAATGAAAAAGGGAATTCATTACGTAGTTAATCTTCTGATAATTAATTTAGGTTTGATTATATTTGTCTATGCTGAACCAATAATATCTTATTTCGGTTATTTATGGACGGCAGGAGAGGTTAAAAGCAGAACTTTGGCTATGCTTTTGTCAGGTGAATTTTTCAGCGACAGCGGACGCGGCGATATACAGAGAAAGGTTATTGCGGAAAGCGGACTTCTCCCTAACGGTCTGTATGGGGATTTTGCCGCGTCCGGTGTTTATTCTCATAACTGGATTGTTGAAATACTTTGTAATTTTGGTTATTTGATAGGGCCTATAATAATATTTATAATACTTTTTATTCTCATAAAAAGTACTGTTATATACAGAAGAGAGAATTCATTCCGCTTTTTCTGGACCGTTTCTGCGGTGAGTATGGTGCTTGTGAAATACATGGTTTCATCAAGTCCGCTTATTACCTTTGAGTTTATGTTTCTTACAGGATTGCTTGTGAATATGCTTTACATTAATAATAAGAGGGATAGCATATCAGGCAGATATATTATACGTATAATCAGTGTCTGGAATGCAAAATAAAGTACAGTCAGGCTTTGAGAGTATAAGAGGAGTATGAGCTTTAAAAATGATTAAAAGAATTGCAAAATTTCTGGTGTGCCTGAAAAATAAAATTGTATTTCACAGCAGATGCAGGATAAGACTTTCCAATATTTTTCGCGGAAAAACTGTGTTTGAGGGGAAAAACGGGCTCGGTTCCTCAAACTGTATAATAAAATCAAGTTTTGGCTACGGAACGCTTATCGGAGACAGAAATTTTCTTGACAGAATAAAAACAGGACGTTTCTGTTCCATAGGAAGTGAAATAAAAATTGTATCATCAGCACACCCAACGGAGGTTTTTGTGTCTACTCATCCGGCATTTTACTCTCACCGGTATAATTCCCTGTCGTATGTGTGCAAAGAAAAGTTCAGCGGAATACTGATGTGCGATGATAATTTCTCAGTTGTAGCGGGAAATGATGTGTGGATCGGCGACCGCGTACTGATAAAAGGCGGAGTAAGAATCGGCGACGGCGCGGTGATCGGTATGGGAGCAGTAGTTACGAAAGATGTTCCTCCGTATGCGGTTGTGGGAGGCGTTCCGGCGAGAATTATTAAAATGCGTTTTTCCGAGAACCGGATTTCAGAACTGTTATCTCAGAATATCTGGGAAAAGCCGATCGAGTGGATAGAGGAAAACGCCGAAAAATTTGAAAGTATAGAGAGTTTTCTAAAAAATAACTCAGAAAAATAACCTCGAAAAACAATCTCTAAAAATGATCTCTAAAAAAATCTCAAACAACAACCTCGAAAAACAAGGAATGATCGGACATATGAAAATTGCGGTTATTGTAAAAAATTCAATCTGGTATGATCCCCGCGTCAGAAAACAGCTGTTTGAATATATCAGGCGAGGTGAAAATGTTTCTGCTGTTGGAGTTAAGGATGCCAGATATAACAGAGAAGCTGTTATAAGCCTTCCGTGCAGGACGGTTTTGTGTCCATTTAACAATACCGTAAAACTCAATTTTTTTCGAAAGATTTTACGTGAAATCTTGTCTGACAGATCGATGCTTAAAACAATTATCCGTGAAAAGCCGGATATGATTCATGCAAATGATCTCAATGCGCTGATTCCCGCATATATAGCGTCAAGAAGATTAAAATGTGCGATTATATATGACACGCATGAGATTTTTTTGGAAAATCCGTGGATTGCCGTAAACAAACCTGTAAAGCTTATTTGGAGCATATTTGAAAGATATATTATAAAAAGAGTAAACTTGGTTGTCTGTGTCAGTCATGCCGCGGCGGATTATTTTGAGCGTAAATATAGAATAAAAAAGCCGCTTGTTATTACAAACTGCGTATCGTCGGATAGACATTCAAAGGATATTGAACATATTGAACATGATAATATCTTTTCTAAACAGATTTTGAATCATGGACAGTTTTATGCGGGCAGGGGATATGACATTATGATAGATGCAGCGGCTATACTTACGTCATGCGGGGATCTTCTGTTTGTACTCCGCGGTTACGGTGAACTTGAAGATCAGTTAAAATGTCGAGCTGACGAACTTCATGCGGAAAATGTGTATTTTGCTCCCCCGGTAAGTGTTGAAGAATTGATTCCGTGCGCATCCCACGCATGGGTTGGTATAGCAATAACAGAGAAAATTTCGCTGAATTTTGAGCTTTCGGTTTCCAACAAAATATTTGAATATGCCGCGGCGGGTATACCTGTAATTATGTCGGATATACCAGAACACAGGTATTTAAACGACAGGTATCACTTTGGAATTATTTTGAGCGAAGATACTCCGGAGTGTCTTGCATCTGTGATAATGAAACTTTATAATGACAGGAATCTTTACCGTTGCTGCGCGGAAAATTCAAAAAGGCTTTCCGGCGAGATTACCTGGGAAAATGAATTTGGAAAGCTCATTGAATTTGAAAGGAATTTAACCATAAAATGATTGAAAATATGCCGGAGAAACCGAATAATTGCAATGAGGGCAGACAAATTGTATGGGGAGCCGTAATCTCCTATATATTAATTGCACTCAATGCTCTATACGGCTTGCTGGTTACGCCTTATATTATACATACGGTCGGTGCAGGAAGTTATGGAGTATACAGGACCGTGTCTTCGCTTAGTTCTTCTCTTATGGTTGTAGATCTCGGACTTGGAGGAACAGTTCAGAGATATATAGCAAAATATATCTCTTTTGGAGAAAATAAAAGAAAAATCGGAAATTTTATTTCGATGTCTCTTATACAGGCGGCAGTGCTTTCACTGATTGCGGAAGCGGTATGTATTGTTACGTATTTGAAGCTCGGAGATTTGTATTCAGGCGGATTGACTTCAGACGAGCTTTTGCTTGCCAAAAAAATATTTATTGTTTTCAGCATCACGATTGCCGTTCATTTGTGGGAGAATGTTTTAGAAGGTGTTATCACAGGGTATAACCGTTTTATAACAGCAAACGGAATAAGGCTTTTTCGCCTGATCCTCCGAATTTTATTTACATATGTCGGGCTTAGCGTATGGAAGAGTCCGCTTTTATTGGTATGGCTTGATCTTGTACTCCTCATTTTTATTCTTGTATGCGAAATTGTATTCATTAGGTTCGTGCTGAAGCAGGAAGTAAAATTTATTTTTTTTGATGCGCATATTTTCAGAGAAAGTCTTATTTATTCGGTATTTATGTTCATATCTTCGCTTGCAAATCAAGTTAACTCAAATCTTGATAATATTGTCGTTGGTGCATATCTCGGTTCATCTGAGGTTGCGGTATATTCCGTCGCGCTGACAATCTTTGGTATGTTTTCACAAATCGGATCGGCGGTATCAGGAGTTATGCTGCCAAAAGTGACCGGACTTTTAAGAGAGAAAGATAATAATATTGAAAACTATGTAGTTAAGATAGGACGGATTCAATTCATGCTTATCGGAGCGGTTCTTGGAGCATTTATTGTTCTCGGCAAACCTTTTATTTCTGTCTGGATGGGAGACAGCCTTACATATGAGTTTTCGGACGCATATTATATCTCGGTTATTTTGATGATTCCGGCAGTTTTTGAAATATGCATAAATGTGTGTCTTGCTGTTCTGCGTGCGTCAAATAAACTGAAATATCGTACCGCAGTACTGGTGCTGACACTGTGCTTTAATACAGCGGTTACGGTTTTCGGTGTTCCGAGATGGGGATATTTTGCTGCCGCCGCCGGGACGGCTCTATCGTATATTTTCGGACACGTAATAGGTATGAATTTTTATTACCGTAAGGCGTTCGGTTTTCATCCTATCCGTGTCTACCGGAGAATATTTTGCAGAACATGGATATGCATACTGCTAAGCTCTGCCGCCGCATTTTTTATGAAATTTATTACAGACGGAGACAGAGAGACTTTCTTTTGCGGAGCGGCTGTTTTCATCTTGGTTTATGCGGTATCACTCTTGATTATTCTTCCGGACAATGAGAAATCCGCCGTTATAAAATTTTTTAAGAAGATCAGATTAAGTACAGGTCTTAGAAAGAATTGAAGCTTATCATAAAGTGCTTGTGGCTGCATTTTCATTAAAATCTTTGCGGCTGTATTTGCTTTAAAGTCTTTGCCAAATTTTCCTGAAAGGAATTTTATTTGCCGGGTCATACCGGTGTTGGGTAATTTTAAGGATGGTTAATGTAATAGGTCTTGGATATATAGGGCTTCCTACGGCGATTATGTTGGCGTCGCGCGGAATACGTGTTGTTGGAACAGACTGCAGTATTGAGCTTGTTGAAAAGCTTAAAAAAGGAAGACACGGTTGCGGGGAGAAAGGATTTGAACCTCTGTTTCAGCTTGCCGTAAGATCCGGCATAAAATTTTCTTCCGAATATCAGTCTGCGGACATTTATATTATTGCAGTTCCGACCCCGTACTGTGAGACTACAAAGAGAATAAATCCTGATTTTATATGTTCTTCAGTGCGTGAGGTTATAAAAGTATGTCCGGACAACGCGGTTATTGTCATTGAATCGACCGTATCTCCGGGGACTATAGACAGATATGTACGCCCAATTGCAGACAGAAGCAGATTAAAAACAGGCAAAAGTGTCAGTCTTGTACATGCTCCGGAGCGTATAATTCCCGGAAACATGGTAAACGAACTGATTCATAATAGCCGTGTAATAGGCGCAGATAATCCGGAAACCGGAATGAGAATAAAAAAGCTGTATTCGTCTTTTTGTATGGGAGAAATTGTTGTTACAGATATTCGCACGGCGGAAATGACAAAAGTAACGGAAAATACCTTTCGCGCCGTAAATATCGCGTTTGCCAACGAGCTTGCAAAAATCTGCCGGCATGCCGGTATGGACGTTTATGAAATAATTAAAATATGTAATATGCATCCCAGGGTTAACATACTTCAGCCGGGACCAGGCGTCGGTGGCCATTGTATAAGCGTTGATCCGTGGTTTCTTGTCGGAGATTATCCCGGCATTTCACGTGTAATTGAAACGGCAATGAATACCAACAACGAAATGCCTGATTATGTGCTCGGACGAATATATGAAATTATGAAAGAAAATGAAATTGTCGATCTTTCACGAGTAGGGCTATATGGCTTGACTTACAAGGAAAATGTTGATGACTGCCGCGAGTCTCCCACTCTTAGGCTTATTGAATATCATAAAAAGTATTCTTCCGTTCCTTTTAAGGTATACGATCCTTTTGTGACTTATGAGCTTGCGGCAAATCAATACCATGATTTTGACAGCTTTCTTTTGAATACCGATTTTGTTGTAATAATGGTCGGACATAACGAAATTTGTAATAATATTGACAAACTGAAAAGCAAAATCATATTTGATACGCGAAATATATGCAATCTTCCGGGTACATATAAGCTATGACTAAAAACGAGATATGTCTGTTTTTGTAAGACATCTGACTGAAAAGACGTCTGACTGAAAAGATGTTCTCTGAAAAGACTTTTGACTGGAAAGGTGTTTGACTTTAAAGGCATATGGATGTAAAGGCTTTCGGATACCTTTACTTGTATCTTCGGACAAACTCATGGCCGGAAACGCTGTTATAAACCAAGTAAATACTTTATCCGGTTTATTAGGCCCTGTAATTGGAGGAATAATGTTTGGAATGTGGGGGATTTATCCAGAGAGGACGACAACGAGGACGAAAGCGAGAGTGTTATCAACCAAGAAAAGATACTCCGCGACTTTGTAGACAGCTATTTTGAGCCGGGAACCTATGTAATTGTAGACGTGTTTGCCGACGACGGATTGACAGGCACCGACACAGCGCGACCAAACTTCAAACGGCTTGAGGGCTGCATTGTCCGAAAAGAAGTAAACTGCATGATTATCAAATCCCTTGCACGCGGTTTCCGCAACCTTGCCGACCAGCAAAAGTTTTTAGAGGAGTTTATCCCCATTAACGGCGCAAGGTTTATTTGCACAGGCACGCCATTTATTGACACTTACGCAAATCCCCATTCTGCAAGCGGTCTTGAAGTACCTATTAGGGGAATGTTCAATGAGCAGTTTGCCGCGACCACTTCCGAAGAAATCCGCAAAACATTCAAGATGAAACGGGAGCGCGGCGAGTTCATAGGCGCGTTTGCCCCTTATGGCTACAAGAAAGACCCAAACGACAAAAACAGCTTGATTGTAGATGAAGAAGCAGCGGAAGTTGTCAAAAGCATTTATCATTGGTTTGTCAATGAGGGGTACAGTAAAATGGGGATTGCAAAGCGGCTTAACCAAATGGGAGAGCCGAACCCCGAAGCCTATAAGAAGAAAAAAGGCTTTAAGTACAACAACCCCAATTCCGACAAAAACGATGGTTTGTGGTCTGCCAGCACGATTGCAAGGATATTGCAGAATGAAGTTTATACGGGCGTAATGGTGCAAGGCCGTAATCGCGTAATCAGCTACAAGGTACACAAGCAGATCAACGTCCCCGAAGAAGAATGGTTTGTTGTCCCCAACACACACGAAGCGATCATTGACAGGGAAACATTCGAGAAAGCGCAAGCCCTACATAAGCGCGACACAAGGACAGCCCCCGGCAAACAAGAAGTTTATCTCATGTCCGGCTTTGTCCGTTGCGCGGATTGCAAAAAGGCCATGCGGCGCAAAACCGCCCGCAATATTGCCTACTACTCTTGCCGCAGCTATACCGATAAGAAGATTTGCAGCAAACATTCTATCAGGCAAGATAAGTTGGAAAACGCGGTATTGGCAGCGTTGCAAATGCAAATTGCCCTTGTAGATCAGCTTGCAGAAGAAATTGAACGGATTAACAACGCGCCTGTTATCAACCGGGAAAGCAAGAGGTTATCCCATTCCTTGAAACAGGCAGAAAAGCAGCTAAAACAGTACAATGACGCTTCCGACAGCTTGTACCTTGATTGGAAAAGCGGCGAGATCACCAAAGAGGAATACCGCCGCTTGAAAGGCAAGATTGCAGAACAGATACAGCAGCTTGAAGCGAACATTTCCTATCTGAAAGAGGAAATGCAGGTAATGGCTGACGGTATCGGAACCGACGACCCGTATCTAACCGCCTTTCTGAAATACAGAAACATTCAGAGCCTTAACCGCGGGATTATGGTTGAACTCGTAAAAGCGGTTTGGGTGCATGAGAACGGGGAAATAACGGTTGACTTCAATTTTGCCGACGAGTACCAGCGAATTATTGATTACATTGAGAATAACCACAACGTTATCCGAGTGATTGAAAACAAGGCAATCTAACGGCTTGCCTACTCAACACAAAGGAAAACCTAATGTTGTGCATAAATAAACGGCTCTACAGGTGGGGTTGCAACCGCATTTGTTGGTGCCGCATTGGCTGGAGTTAAAGCGGCAGCTATATCTGGAACAATAGGAGCAGTTGTAGGTGCTGGAACCAGTGCAGTGAGCTATCGTGTTTCGAATGGAAGCTGGAGTGGTTCTGGAAAAGCCACATTAAATGGTGCTATTAATGGTTTCTCCAGTGGATTCATGTCTGGAGGAATTATGTCCGCTGGGTCGCAGATTGTAAGCAGCGGCTTTACTGTTGCGGCTAAAATAAGTGTAAATTCAGGTAAACCAGTTAGCCGTGGAATAGAACTTAGTAAAAATATTAAGGTGTTATCACCTGATAAATTATATCATAAAACTAACGTAGGTACACTACTAAAAATAGGCAATACATTTAGAATAGATGTTAATTCTAGTACCATGCTTCATACTCATTTTCCTGGTCCTTATGCCACTATGCATTTTCCGATAGGTACTATTGGTGCAGGTTTATATGGGGGTATAATGAGATGAAAATAAAAGTTAAAAAATTAATTTTAGGAAATGTTGTGAATATATCTATAAATCGAATTAATTGTTCTGAAGATAACATACGTAAAGTTATTGATTTATTCGAATATGAAAATGTAATTATAGAGATTGGAGGTGTTAAGAAATGTAGTTCTTTGTTTCAAACAATAAATTCTCTCGATATTGATTTTACAACGTCTTTGTATGATGACTTGCCATATACCGATATTATTATGATGATTAATTCTATTGATATAGATAAAATAATTCATCAAGTTTTTATATCTGAATGTGAGTCATTTTCTTTAAAAAGTATCAGATATAATAGTCAATTTAAACAATATTTATATCTATATAATCGGATTAATGATAGGCAACTAATAAAACATGATATTATTAAATTAAGTATGGAAGTTATAATAGACGAGTCTCAAATCGTTATTTCTTTTCACAAAGACAAATATGATTCAAAACAATTGATCAAAAAAATTAAAAGGTCGTTTTATAGTTAGATTGATAGAAAATATATAATGGAAATATTATAAGTAATACGGATATCATGACATATTATATTACAGTACACAAAACAAGGTATTTATACAGTTATGTTTTTGTGTGCTGTAATTATTTTAGAGTAAAATAAGGTTAGACATTTTTCCATAGATGTATAAAATATGAGTAAAAATATATTTAGTGTGTTGACACGTGTAAAATTTATATATATAATTATAAAAGTATGTAAACGAGCTATTGGACTACAAGCTTAACACTGTTGCGGTTTACAGCTATAACGCGTGGGGAGAAATATTATCGGTAACCGACAGCTTAGGAAATGAAATAACCGATGAAAGTCATATAGCAAACATAAATCCCATCAGATACCGCGGCTACTACTACGATACCGAAACCGGTTTCTACTACTGCGGTTCAAGGTATTACAATCCTGTTTTCTGCAGATGGATCAATGCGGATGGATATGCTTCAACGGGACAGGGACTGCTTGGCTGCAATATGTATGCTTATTGCGGAAATAACCCGGTTAATTATATTGATTCAGACGGTGAATTTCCTGTAGCTATTGGAGCGGGAGTCGCAACTGTAGCAGCGATCGCTGCGTTATGTGCGCTCGCGGCGGAAGCAGCAAGTGAAGTTTATGAAGACGTCTATAGGTTTATTGCAAAATCTAAAACAAAGTCTTTTTCTGAAACTGATTCTAAAGAGAAAGAAATAGAAGTAACTGGTAATTCAAGGCCTACTGCCCCGACATATTATCATGTAACTACTATGGAAAATGCGCTTGCAATACAGGCAAGCAAAATTATGCAAGGCAATAAATGGGAGGCAGGGCTGGTACATGCATGGCGTTTATATCCCAGTAAAAAGGCACTTAAACAGTCAGGTGCACATTTTGGAGTAATAATATCTTTTAAAACCAATACTGCATTTGTTCGAGACCTTGGTATTGATGCTAATACCGAGGCGGGAAGACACCTTCCTGTTGTAAGTGCCAGACCTGGGCCTATAGCAGTATGGGATGTACAAATTTTGGAGGTGATAGGATGAAAATAGAAAATATTAATATAAAAGGTGAAGCATATGTTCATTGCCGAGCTAAGTTTTATATTGCCCAGGATGGGTTATCACTTGATAAGAATTATACATTTAAACTTGGAATAAATAAATTGATTGGAGAAATTGATTCAGATATTTGGGGCGTAAGTTATTGTATGTCAATGTATAAATACAGAAAAAAAGATTTTATTCTATTTGAAAATATTGATGTTACTGTAAATAACTTAACTATGTCTTTAGACGAACTCTCAAAATACACATGTTATTTGGACGATATTTATTATCCGCTGTTCAATACAAGAAAGTCTGTAAGGAAATTAATTGAACAGGGTATAAAGAAAAGCAGATTAAGTTCTACACCTGACGAAATTAAATCTTTCTTCGGTTTAGATTCTGAGCGTTATGAACGTCGTGTTCAATACGTTGGAAATGAAAGATTTCGGGCAATGGCGGCGATCGGCTATGCGCATGGGAAGCAGGTTTATTGCTTTCCATGGCTAAGTAAAAAGCGTTTTGATTCTTATCATGGAAATATAACTTATCTTCTTGACATGCTTGAAGAGTTAGGAATGATAGCTATTGTTCCCATTGGAGAATAGTGATTTAGTATTGATAAGAAGTTTTAATATTAGCACTGAAGAAAGATAATTTACGAAATAAAAAGTTTATTGACTCTTAATAATTAATATTACAGCACATAACTCTAATTCATTAGAATGAAGATTGTGTGCTGTAGTGATATTATAAGGCAATAAAATTGCAAACTTGACATTTACGTATTTAAGAGATATAATATTAACGATTAGTTATACAGTCAGTTAGCAAAGTAATGCCAAACTTGTTTTTAACAATGCATTGTTTTATTAGGTATAAAATGTTGTGTATTATATTTCTTTCAGGCGAGGCGAACATATTATAAATATAACTTGGGGAGAAAGGATGTCCTTAAATTACGAAGGATATAGATCAAAATGAAAAAAGTAATGCTTGTCTTTGGGACCAGACCTGAAGCGATTAAAATGTGTCCGCTTGTAAATGAGCTTAAAACGAGAAAAAACATTGAAACGATTGTATGTGTAACCGGTCAGCACCGTCAGATGCTGGATCAGGTACTTGAGGCGTTTGGGGTAGTACCAAATTTTGACCTATCAATTATGAAGCAGGGACAGACATTATTCGATATAACGTCAGGTATTCTCGGAAGAATTAAGGAAGTCCTTGAGGATGTCAGACCGGATGTCGTTCTTGTTCATGGGGACACATCGACAACCTTTGTAACGGCGCTTGCATGTTTTTACATGCAGATTCCGGTCGGACATGTAGAGGCTGGGCTGCGAACATATAATATTTACTCACCATATCCGGAGGAATTTAACCGTCAGGCTGTAGGAATAATTGCGAAATACAATTTTTCTCCTACTGAACTTTCAAAACAGAATCTTCTGAACGAAGGAAAAGACCCGGAGACAATTTATGTAACCGGAAATACAGCGATTGACGCTTTGAAAACAACTGTACGGGAAGATTATGAGCATCCTGAGCTTGAATGGGCGAGCGGCAGCCGTTTAATTCTTATAACAGCCCATCGGCGGGAAAATCTCGGAGAGCCGATGCACAATATGTTCCGGGCTATAAGAAGAGTTATGAATGAACATCCAGATGTTAAGGCGTTGTATCCGATTCACATGAATCCTGTTGTTAGAAAAGCCGCGGAGGAAGAGCTTGGGGAGGTTGACAGAATTCATATAATAGAGCCTCTTGAAGTTCTTGACTGCCATAATATTATGGCAATGAGTTATATGATTCTTACCGATTCAGGTGGAATTCAGGAGGAAGCGCCTTCTCTTGGGAAGCCTGTTCTTGTTATGCGTGATACGACCGAGCGTCCGGAGGGAATTAAGGCTGGTACGCTTAAGCTTGTAGGGACGGATGAAAATATAATATATGAAAACTTTAAGCTGCTGCTTGAAGACAAGGACGCTTATGAGGCGATGGCGTACGCAAGCAATCCGTACGGCGATGGAATGGCTTGCAAGAGAATAGCAGATATATTAGAAAAGTAAAATTTATGCCGAGTGCTAGTGAAGAACGGAAGATAAAAAAATATGAAAATACTTGTAACAGGAGCAAATGGATTTGTCGGTAAAAACCTTACCGCAGCATTTTCCAATATCAAAGATGGAAAGGATAAAACGCATCCCGGATTGGCAATTGATGATATTTTTACATATGATTTAGATTCAGAGCCGGAAGAGCTTGACCGTTACTGTGCAGAGGCGGACTTTGTGTATAATCTTGCAGGAGTGAATCGCCCTGAAAACAATGAAGAATTTATGAATGGAAATTTTGGTTTTGCCGGAACTCTTTTGAAAACTCTTGAAAAGCATAAAAACACCTGTCCGGTAATGCTTTCCTCTTCGATTCAGGCTACGCTTGTCGGGCGCTATGCAGACGGAGATTACGGAAAGAGCAAAAAGGCGGGAGAGGATCTGTTCTTTGACTATTCCGAAAGAACAGGCGCAAAGGTTCTTGTTTACAGGTTTCCGAATCTTTTCGGAAAATGGTGCAGACCTAATTATAACAGCGCAGTTGCCACATTCTGTAATAACATTGCGTGCGGTCTTCCGATAACCGTAAGTGACCGTTCGGCTAAGCTCGAACTGTTATATATTGACGATCTTGTTGACGAAATGATTTCCGCGCTTGAGGGAAAAGAGCATCACTGCGTTTTTGATGGAATAGAAACAATACTTCAGCCTGACGGAAAATTTTGTGCCGCGCCGGTTACACATCATGTTACGCTTGGCGAAATAGTCGATCTGTTAACTTTGTTTAGTAAACAGCCAGACACTCTTGTAATGCCGGAAATACCGAAAGGCAGCTTTGCAGCGAAACTCTATTCGACGTATTTGTCATACCTGCCGCCGGAGAAGGTTGCATTTCCGCTTACAACACACAGTGATTTCCGAGGAAGTTTTACCGAACTTATGCGTTTTGAAAAATGCGGACAGTTCAGTATTAATATATCAAAGCCGGGAGTAACAAAAGGAAATCACTGGCACAATTCGAAATGGGAGTTTTTCATTGTTGTTTCCGGTCATGGGGTTATTGAACAGCGGAAAATCGGAAGTGATGAAGTTCTCAGATTTGAGGTAAGCGGCGAAAAGATTGAATCCGTTCACATTCTGCCTGGATATACTCATAATATCATTAATCTTTCGGATAAAGACGATCTTGTGACCGTTATGTGGGCAAATGAATGCTTTGATCCTGACAAGCCGGATACTTATTCTGAAAAAGTCTAATTTAAGCAAAGAAAGGCATATGAAAATGGGAATTAAGCTTGATTATTCGGATATAAAATTTGCGGAAAACGGAAAGCTTAAACTGTTAATAATTGTGGGAACCCGGCCTGAAATTATTCGCCTGGCCGCTGTTATTGATAAGTGCCGCAGATATTTTGACTGTATACTCGCACATACCGGACAAAATTATGATTATAATCTGAACGGTATATTTTTCCGTGATCTGGGACTTGCAGATCCGGAGGTTTATATGAATGCTGCCGGTGATGATCTGGGTGCGACTGTCGGCGCTATTATAAACTGTTCGTATAAACTTATGGCAGAGATCAAGCCTGACGCCCTTTTGATTCTCGGGGATACAAACTCATGCCTTTCAGCGATTGCGGCTAAACGTCTCCATATTCCTATTTTCCATATGGAGGCTGGAAACCGCTGTAAAGATGAGTGTCTGCCGGAGGAAACGAACCGCCGTATTGTAGATATAATTTCGGATGTGAATTTAGCGTATTCTGAACATGCGAGAAAATATCTTCACGAATGCGGTCTGCCGAAAGAGCGTACATATGTAACCGGTTCGCCGATGGCTGAGGTACTGCACAAAAATCTCGATGCGATTAAATCGAGTGATATACTTGATCGGCTTAATTTACAGCCGAAAAAATACATACTTTTGTCTGCACATAGGGAAGAAAACATAGATACCGAAAATAATTTTGTATCTCTTTTCGGAGCTATTAATAAGCTTGCGGAAAAATACGATATGCCGATTTTGTATTCATGTCATCCGCGTTCAAGAAAAAGAATCGAGTCAAGCGGATTTAAGCTTGACAGAAGAGTTATAAGACATGAGCCGCTTGGATTTCATGACTATAATAATCTCCAGATGAATGCATTTGCGGTAGTATCGGACAGTGGTACGCTGCCGGAGGAAAGCTCTTTCTTTACATCGGTTGGAAATCCGTTTCCCGCCGTTTGCATACGTACCTCGACCGAACGTCCCGAGGCGCTTGACAAGGCATGCTTCGTTCTTGCGGGAATAGACGAAAAAAGTCTTATTCAAGCCATTGATACTGCGGTAGAAATGAATGAAAACGGAGATTACGGAATACCGGTGCCCGACTATGTTGAGGAAAACGTATCGACTAAGGTAATTAAAATCATTCAGTCATATACCGGAGTAGTTAATAAAATGGTGTGGAGAAAATTCTGATTAAAAAATAATCCGCCGCAGATAATTTTTTCATCTGCGGCGGATTTATTTTTATGTGTGTTTACCTTTGTACATGTTTTGCTCATTTGGGATGTACTTTGTTATTAGTAGTAATATATATTGCTTATTTTGAATGTACTTTGTTTTTAGTATATTATTGCTTATTTTGGATGTGCTTTGTTTTTAGTATGTATATTTGTTGTTTTGTATGATTTCTGTTTGTTTTAATATGTGTATTGCCTGCTTTATAATGTGCTTTGTTTGTTTTTTTGTAATGTCTGTTTATATGCGCATTGAAGCATTTTTATTAATGGACTGACAAGATAGCCTGTTTCATGCTTCTGACATAGTCAGCAACATAGGGAACGCATCCGGCACCGTATTTTTCACAAAGCATTACGATTGCCGAGCCGACGATAACGCCGTCGGACATTGCCGCCATTTCGGCGGCCTGTTTAGGAGTAGATATTCCGAAGCCTACGGCACAGGGAATATCTTTGCTTTTCTTAACAAGCCTTATCATTGAATTTATGTCTGTCGTGATAGATGAGCGGGTTCCGGTTACGCCGAGTGATGAGACGCAGTATAAAAACCCGTCGGCCTTTTCTGCAATCATGGAAATTCGTTCATGGGAAGTAGGTGCTATCATTGAAATAAGATCAAGACCATATTTTTTGCAGAGACCATCAAATTCTTCTTTTTCCTCAAAAGGTATATCGGGAAGTATCAGACCATCAATGCCAATCTCACTGCATTTGGAAATAAAAATTTCAGAATTTCCGTTTTGAGGCTCGGATTTGAAAACATTTGTATTTAAAGAATCACTTTTCAGGCCGCATGAAAAGACGACGTTAGCATAAGTCATGAACACCATAGGAACTTTCACGGACTGTCTCAAACGCTTTACCATTTCAAAAATTTCCGAAACGGTAACGCCGCCCGAAAGAGCGCGCAGGTTTGCATTTCTGATAACAGGTCCCTCCGCGGTAGGATCCGAAAAAGGAATTCCGAGTTCAATGAGATCAGCTCCTGCATCTGCCATTTCCAGGACAAGCTTTTCGGTCACTTCGAGGGACGGGTCTCCGCAGGTGATAAAAGGTATAAACGCTTTTCCGTGATCGAATGCTTTTGCAATATTACTCATAAAGATTCTCCCCCCTATAACGCGCGATTGCCGCGCAGTCCTTGTCTCCGCGCCCGGATATATTAATTACAATTATCTGATCTTTTTTCATAGTCGGAGCAAGCTTTGCAGCATATGAAACTGCATGAGCGCTTTCTATCGCCGGAATAATTCCCTCTGTTCTTGAAAGATATTCAAAGGCCGCGACAGCTTCATCATCTGTAACCGCGACATATTCGGCGCGTCCGGAATCACACAGATATGCATGCTCCGGACCTACTCCCGGATAGTCAAGTCCTGCGGAAATTGAATATACCGGCGCAATCTGTCCGTGCTCATCTTGGCAGAAATACGATTTCATACCATGAAAAATTCCTAACCTTCCTGTTGTAATAGTCGCCGCGGTGTCTTTTGTGTTTGTACCGCGTCCTGCCGCTTCACAGCCTATAAGCCGTACAGAAGAATCGTCTATAAAGTGATAAAACGCACCAATAGCGTTTGAACCGCCGCCGACGCATGCGACTACAGCGTCCGGAAGCCGCCCCTCGCGATCTGCAAGTTGCTGTTTGATTTCACGGCTGATTACTGCCTGAAAATCGCGGACAATTTCCGGAAATGGATAAGGTCCCATAACCGAGCCGAGGACGTAATGTGTGTCGTCGATTCGCGTCGTCCATTCGCGGAATGTTTCTGAAACCGCGTCCTTGAGCGTCGCGGTTCCGCTGTCAACGGGATGTACTTTTGCGCCGAGCAACCGCATTCGGTATACGTTAAGCGCCTGTCTTTCGCAGTCTGTACGTCCCATGAATATTTCACACTCCATGCCCATCATGGCGGCGACCGTTGCTGTTGCTACTCCATGCTGTCCGGCTCCTGTTTCGGCAATTACGCGTGTTTTGCCCATACGCTTGGCAAGAAGCATCTGTCCTATAACGTTGTTTATTTTATGTGCGCCGGTGTGATTTAGATCTTCTCTCTTGAGATAAATTTTCGCGCCCCCTAAATCTTCCGTCATGCGTTTTGCATAATAAAGACGGCTTGGTCTGCCGGCGTAGTCACTGAGCATGGAGTTAAGTTCATTTATAAAATCGGGATCATTTTTGTATTTTATGTAAGCCGATTCAAGCTCATTTACGGCATTCATAAGTGTTTCGGGGATATATTGCCCGCCGTGAATTCCAAATTTTCCTTTTGAATTCATGATTATCATTCCTTTCCTTTGCGACCGTAAAACTTGCGTGCAGCCAAAAGTTTCGCACATATCCGTATATCATTACTGCTGCATATAAAGACCGCCGTCGGAGACAAACTAAAACAAAAAGCCTTTGTCCTGAATTTTCAGGACAAAAGCTTAAAAACTTCTGCGGTACCACCTGTTTTCATACGAAAAATGTATGCTCTTTTCGGCGCAGTTATACACCTGTTCTCTGTAACGGGAGAAACCCGTCGGGCATTACTGGGCAGCTAAATATGCCTTTCTTCCCGCCCTCATGAGTCCATTCATCAGCTTTGCGTTTACTGTACTCGCACCGACCGACAGCTCTCTGTTATTCGTTTAAAGCTAATTACTATCCTCAATCGACAGTTTAAAAAATATTTTTTTTATTATACTACAGCTTTTGACTTCTGTCAAGTCTTTTTTTGATAAAATTGAGAGAACTGGAAGGGAAATAGACAGCGCACTTATGCGCCGTCGCCGCCGTAGTTGTAGTAGTAGTCGTAGAAGTATTAGAAGTAGTATTATTAAGGCTTTTCCCTAAAATGAGATATTACTCGCTATGCGGGTAATATTTATTTTTACTATATCAAAATCAGGATTTGTCAAGATGTTTGGTAAAGATTTTTTTGTTAATATGTCTCATGTCTTTACTGCGGTTTTAAAAAAAGGATTGTAATAGTACGCAGCATGGGCGTATATACGTATTATACGGGAAGTTTTTTGTTTGGGTATGCTTTATTGTCGGTATTTTTTGTGTTATTATCCGTTTGAGAAATAAGAGCGAAAACTGCTTTAATTTATTTTGCAGAATTGAGTTTCTTATTTATACTTATTGATAAAACGGAGGAAGCATATGAACAGCTCAATTTATAGGATAAACCTTGATATTCATGACGCCAGGCCGCAGGCGTCGATTCGGATAACTCAGAACGATACGGCGCGGAGAATTGTTATATCTCTTTCCGACGGAGGGGTGCCGTATATTATTGCTGATGATTGCTACGCTGCTTTTACTGCGCTGAAACCAGATGGGACAGTGCTTTACAATGATACTGTAATAGTACAAAACAGTAAAATTCAGTATGATATTACAGCCCAGACAGTGGCGGCTACGGGAACTGTAGAATGTCAGATTCGTATTTACGGTACGGACGGAACGCTTATTACATCACCTTGTTTTACCATACTTGTGACGGGCCGTGTATTTGACGACAGTATAGCTGAGGGAACTGATCAGTTCACACTGCTTGACGAGCTTGTTACCAGTACAGCATCACTAAAAAGTGTGACAATGTCTTCAATCAGCGATGCAAAGGCGGCTACGACGCTTGCAAATACGGCGGCTCTCGAAGCGCATAATGCTGCATCAGGCGCAACTGCATCGGCATCTAACGCTGAAAACGCTGCCGAAAGCGCAAATAACGCTGTGTCTGTGGCAAACAGCGCCGCAGCGTCAGCAAATACTGCCGCGGAAAATGCGAATACTGCGGCAGCGTCAGCAAATACTGCGGCGTCTTCGGCTAATACGTCTGCGGAAAATGCAAACGCAAAATCGGATCTTGCGGAAGCCGCGGCAGAGAATGCAGACGCTGCCGCAACTGAAGCCCGCGGAATGTTCGATTCATTTCTTGATATAAGTTCTTCTTTTAATATTTATGACGCTGACAGTATTACAAGAGAAATATTTGTTTACGAGGGACAGGAAAGCCCGAATTCGGTATATTTTGCTACCGGTTATATGAAATGCAAAGGCGGAGATACCCTTCATGTACAGTTTGAAACGCCTCAGGGCGTCAGAGTAGATCTTGCCGAGTACACATCTTTTGCTGATATACGGTATATGGAGGCTTATGATGAGAATAAAGTTTATATAACAGGCAGCAATGTCGGAAACCAGAGAACATATACGGTGCCTGACGGAGCCTCTTATGTCAGATTTACCTTTTATCTCGGATTTTTATCAAATGCGAGCGATATTATGATATTTCCTTCATCCGATACATCCATTGTATCTTATACAGCCTATGATGAAAAAAATGTCTGTGTTAAAAAAAGCTGTCTGCCGGTAACGGAGATAAAAGCTTTTCTTCCCGGCGAAATTTGTGTTGCTGTTGGCAGGACGATTGAAATCTATAACAGCCAGGTTTGCCCGAATGCCTCGAACTATCATTTTAAGTGGAAGTGTCAGATCGGCAAAGCTTTGCAGCGCAAGTTCAGTGTTACTGGTTTTTCCGATAATGTCGGGACTTACACCCTTGAGCTTGAAATTTATGACAATGAAAACATTATGCGTTGGAGCGGCTCTTCGACTTTGAAAATTGTCTCTGTTCTCTCATCAGAATATAAAGTCGTGCCTATCGGAGACAGTCTTACAAATATAAAACGGTGGATGCCTGAGGTTATGAACCTTTCGGATGAAAAGGTCAGCTTTGTGGGTACAAGGGCGTTTAATCTCAAAGACTCGGAGGAAGTTGCACATACAGGATTTCACGAGGGAAGAAGCGGCTGGAGTGCAGCAAGATACAATCAGTCTGGTGATACGGTTCCTGATGAAAATACTTATAAATATGCAAATCCGTTCTATAATCCTGCGGTAGGACGTTTTGATTGGAATTTTTATGTGACGAATTCCCTTGGCGGAGTCTCACCCGACGGAGTTCAGCTGTTTCTGGGGACAAATGGAATCTCGCTTGATCCGGAAGAAAACGCATCCGCCGTTAAAACCATTGTGGATTATATAAGGCAGGATGATGCAAATATACATATATATGTAGTATATATACCGTATAGGTCGAATCAAAACGGTATAGGTTTTCAGACCGCATCAGACGGATTCACGGCTTTAAATTCAGGAACCTATAAGTTAGAAGAGGATATGAAAGTATTTAATCTTATGAGCAGGCTTAACACTCTTTTAAAGGATTATCAAAAGCTGTTTTTTATCCCGCTTTCTTTATGTCACGACAGCGAGAATAATTATGGTGCGGTTGCCGTTTCGGTAAATCCGAGGTCATCGCAAACCGAGTATTTTCCGTCAGAATCCGTTCATCCTCAGGCAGAGGGATATTTTCAGTTTGCGGACGTTATTTTCAGTACATATTCCGCTCATGCCTCGGATATATGATTAGGTAAATGCTTGGTTTTGTACAGATGTTTGAAAAAATGCTGAATGAAACATGCTTATTATCAGATATACGGCTGCAGCATATAAAAGTATAAATTTAAAGGTATAATTTTAAGCCGGAACAGCTGCCGACCGTAGTATTTATTATTTATGTAAAATAAAATACAATAATACTGTAAAATAAATATTGACAAATTTATAATAGTATGGTAATATTAACACATGAGCTGGTATCCCATAAAAAATATAGTACGCAAATGTTAAAGTTGAGGCAGTGTCATGATATACTATTATAAATTACAGGGATTAATAAAGTCTGAATTATAGAACTATAGGCGTAGCCATTCGCTATGCCTATAGTTCTTTGCTTTTTAATGTCGAAAAATATTTTATTTTGTCTAAAATACATGGAATACGATTATTGAGTTTGTGCAGAGCTTATTGTGTATAGAATCATCTAAAAAAATAAACACGTAAAAATTTAGGATAAAGATAAATAAAAGAAAGGACAGCAATATGAAGAAAAAAGAGAAAGATCCGAAAATACATATGTTTGCAAATTATTGCGCCGCGTTTAAGCTTATGCTTAAGTTATTTCCTGAAAAATTTGCAGGTACTTTATCTCTGACGATATTCGGTAACGTTATTAACTTCTTTTCGTTTACCTATATTCTCAGCTTTGTTGTAAACGGCTTGCAGACCGGCAAGCGTGCTTCTGTGCTTATGACGTATGTCGTCGGAATGATGATTCTTCAGATAATAATTTCAACGCTCGAAAATGTTTTTTATACCTATATACTTCCTATTTTGGATCAAAAATGCGTTTTAAGAGTAAACCGCATGCTGTATAAAAAAGCTGCGGAGGCTGATATTTCTAATTACGAAAGTCCAGAAATGTATGCTCTTTTCGGCAGAGCCGTATCCGGAGGCGTAGGCTCTATTGAATGGGTATTCTGGTCTATTTCAAATATTGCGGGAATGATAATAAACCTCGGTCTTTCCTCGTGGCTTACCTTAACGATAGATCCGTTTTTGTTTATATTTGCGGTTCTTCCCGTATTTTTTAATTTGCTCAGAAAGAAAATTGCAAAGAAGAAGCGCGAGTTCGACGTTGAAAGCTCAGAAATCGTTCGAAAAAGGGATTATACGCAGCGTGTGTTTTATCAGAATGAATTTGCAAAAGAGCTTAGACTTACGAACATTCACCGAGTTATGCTCAGGCGTTTCAGAGAGTCTATTTCGGAATACCTGCATCTTGTCCGCACAAAGGGAATGAAGCTTGCTCTTATGCAGTTTGTAATAACATTCGGAACGAACATACTCTCCATCACCGGCGCGCAGATATATACGGTATACCGTGCGCTGGTTTCAAATACTGTAATGATCGGTGACTGCCTTGTTGTTCTGAATACGATTTCATCAATCTCGTATAATATCCAGTATATCGGAAGTCAGGTGTCCTTTATTCACAATATATGCTACAATTTTCAGGATTATCGTGACTTTATGTGGCGCGAAGAGAAGATAAGAGCAAATGAGGACGGAGAGAGGGCATCCGCCGGAGACATTGAACTTCGCGGGGTTACGTTCCGGTATCCCGGAGCGGAAGACGATACTCTCCGTGATTTGAATATGAAAATAAAGCAGGGAGAAAAAATAGCAATTGTCGGATTTAACGGAGCAGGAAAAACAACCCTTATAAAGCTTCTTATGCGCCTTTATGATCCCTGTTCAGGGGGGATTTTACTTAACGGAAAAGATATAAGGGAGTATAACCTGGAGAGCTATCGAAGCAGTTTCGGCGTAGTTTTTCAGGATTATAAACAATTTGCTCTCACGGTAGCAGAGAATGTTCTCGGACGTCCGATGCATGAGGGAGACGATAAAATAGTGGAGGATTGTCTCCGCCGTGCCGGAATATGGGATAAAATTTCGGCTCTTCCGGCAGGAATATACACACGGATGACACGAGAGTTTGACGATGACGGACTTATTCTTTCCGGCGGAGAGTCTCAAAAGCTTGCAATTGCTTCGGTATATGCGCGAAACAGCTCTGTTGTAATATTAGATGAACCGTCGTCGGCGCTTGATCCGATTGCAGAGCATGAGATGTATAAGCAGATGTATCTGGCATGTGAAGGAAAAACCATGATTTTTATTTCACACCGTTTATCGTCTGCGGTTGATGCAGATCGAATATTTTTAATTGAGGACGGCAGAATAAAGGAGTCGGGGTCACATTCAGAGCTTATGAGTATGAACGGAAGCTATGCTGAAATGTTTAAAGCTCAGGCGGAGAGCTATACGGACGCATAATTTATATGAATCACACTAAATGCTGAAAGGAGCTACAGAGCGAGTGGAAAAGGAAAAAAAGTCTCGTAAAAGCGTAAAAAATACAATAACTTCGTGGATGAAAATCCTTGATAACAATATATATTCTTTCCGGTATATGTGGAACAATTCCAAGGGAACGTTTCTTATTTCCGTTGCAAACGCACTTATAAACGGTTTGATGAACCCTGCGGTTCTTCTTTTGAACAGCCGACTTTATACATTGCTTGGAGAACAGCCGTTTTTTGTAGATGCGCTGTTCGTAATTCTTAACATTGCCGGGGTTAAAATTCTTCAGTGGTTGTGGAATCTCATTTTTTCCAATTATCTCTGGCCCGGTTTTTCTCAGAGAATGCATCAGACTGTACAGGTTGATCTTTTCAAAAAGGTACGTACGCTGGAGCTTTCAAAGTATGACGATCCGGATTTTTACAATAATTTTATTCTTGCAATGCAGTATGCAGATACATATGCTGCCGGTACAGTAGGAAATTTTACAAGTCTTATTCAGTATTTTCTGAATTTTTCCGCAACGCTTGCGCTTCTTGTATATATTGATTTCGGAACAATGGCGCTTCTTCTGGCAAGCGCGGTTATTTCGATGGTTATAAGCACAAGGAGAAAAAAAGTCGATTTTGCCATGCGTGACGCTCATGCGCCTGTGATAAGACGAGGACAGTATATAAACAAAATATTTATGCTTCCGGACTATGCGAAAGAGCTTCGTCTATCGCAGATATCTGAATGCATAAACCGTGAATATGAGATTTTTATTAAAGACCATATTAATGTAACAAAAAAATACGGCAAAAAACAGATAGGTCTTGATTTTCTTAATGAACTTAACTCAACGGGTACATATATGGCGGTGATTGCTCTTACTATATACAAGCTTACACTCGGAGCTGTTACACTCGGCGGGTTTACCGTTATAATCAACGCAAACTGGTCATTTAGAAGTAGTTTGGTTTCATTTGCTGATACAATATCAAATTTGCCGCAGCAAAGTGAACAGATAGCTAAGGTTCGCCGTTTTATGGAATATGAGCCTGAAGGACGCGGCGGTACGCTTGAAGCGCCGTCCTTTGAGTCGATGGAGCTGAAAAATGTGTGCTTTGGCTACAATCCTGAAACCGAAATATTGCATAACATCTCCTTAAAACTTCGGAGGGGAGAAAAAATTGCGGTTGTCGGATATAACGGGGCAGGCAAATCGACTTTGATCAAGCTTCTGATGCATCTTTACGAGCCCCAGAGCGGTACGATATTTATGAACGATGTTAATATAAATGAATACGATACCGACAGCTACCGCGGCAGAATAGGCGCAGTATTTCAGGATTTTCGGATTTTTGCCGCGACAATTGCCGAGAACGTGCTCGGAGATGAATTTGCCGAAGATGACCGGGCAAGAGTGCTTGACGCGCTTCACCGCGCTACGTTTGACGGAAAACTCGCTGAACTTGAACAGGGAATAGATACAATGCTCACTCGTGAATTTGATGAAAAGGGTACGAATATTTCCGGAGGAGAGGCGCAGAAGATTGCAATTGCAAGGGTTTTTGCGAGACCGTATGATATTATAATTATGGACGAACCGTCCGCTTCGCTTGATCCCATGGCCGAATATGCCCTTAATAAGCAGATTTCGGCGTTTGCAGAGGACAAAACGGTCATATTTATTTCTCATCGTCTTTCAACAACGCGCCATGCTGACAGAATTTACATGTTTGAGGACGGAAAAATTGCCGAAGAGGGGTCTCACGATGAACTTATGAAGCTTGGCGGAAGATATGCGGAGATGTTTGCCGTACAGGCGGAAAACTATATTAAGTAAGGACTTAAAATATGCTTGTGCTTGCAAATAGTACAATATTATGGTAAAATATATTAACACAATTTGTCTGTTGTTTTTTTATGTTTTAGCGTATATGAAAGGTACGGCCATAAATATGACTATAATGCAGCTAAGATATATGATAGCAATATCAGAAACCGGATCGCTGAGTCGGGCTTCGGAGGTGCTTTTTGTCAGCCAGCCGTCGCTTACATCATCGGTAAAGGAGCTTGAGAGGGAGCTTGGCATCAGTATTTTTAACCGCGGAGGCAAGGGAATGACTCTGACCGCTGACGGAGCAGAGTTCATTTTGTATGCGCGGCAGGTCTGCCAGATGTTTGACAATCTTCTTGACAAATATGCAAATCCGGAAACTCTGAAAAAGAAATTCGGGGTGTCGGCTCAGCATTATTCCTTTGCTGTCAAGGCTTTTGTTGAAATGACAAGAACTTTTGATATTTCGGAATATGATTTTGCACTTAGGGAGACTAAAACTTCTGAGGTTATAGGAGATGTTTCATCTTTAAAAAGTGAAATCGGAATTCTTTATCTGTCTGATTTTAACAGGAAAATATTAAATAAGCTTTTTGCCGCCTCAGATATTGAGTTTCACAGTCTTATAGAATGTAAAGCGTATGTTTATCTTTGGAGAGGGCATCCTCTTGCGGATAATAAATCTGTTACTATGCATGAGCTCGAAAAATATCCTTGTTTGTCCTTCGATCAGGGGGAAAACGGTTCCTTTTATCTTGCGGAAGAACTTTACAGCACAAAGGAGTACCAGCGTGCCGTAAAAGTCAGTGACCGCGCTACAATGCTGAATTTGATGCTTGGTCTCGGAGGATATACGATTTGTTCCGGGATTATCTGTGAGGAGCTTAACGGCGATGACTATGTGGCGGTGCCTCTTGAGCCTGAGGAACCTGAGCTTAGGAATAAAATGGATATAGGATATATAAAGAAAAAAGGAATGATTCTTTCCCGTATGGGCGAGCTTTACATTTCAGAAATAAAAAAATATCTTCTGCCTTATATTGCGAAGAACTGAATCGCGGGCGGAAGCCTTATTACGGAGATATGCTTTTTTTGAACATCAGTACTGTTGCCTGAAATCATATTTACGCCAGATATAGATTGAAGCTATAGATTTATATATTATTCATGTATTTGACATATTGTTGCTTATATTGTATAATTCATGCATGATAAATCTTTAAGTTTTTATGAAAGGGTTGTACAGCTCTGAAAGAGTTTTTTCAGAACAAAGTTTTGCATTTTTCGGCAAAAGCCGGACAATGTCAAAATTTGTACAAAGAGTGGTGTTATAGCTATGAAAAAAAGAATTTTATCAATTGTACTTGCGGCGGTGTCTGTTTTTTCACTGGGAGCGTTTTTATCTTCCTGCTCGGAAAACAAAATAGAAATTGCAATTCCGAACGATACAACAAATGAGGCGCGTGCGCTGATTCTTCTTGAACAGTTAGGTTATATTAAGCTAAATGAGGACGCCGGAATTAAAGCAACTATCAGAGATATAGAGGATAATCCGTATGGTATAAAAATCAGGGAAGTCGAAGCGCCTCAGCTACCTAACGTTCTTAAAGACGTTGATTATGCCGTAATCAATTCAAACTATGCAATTGAAGCAGGGCTTAATCCTACAGATGACGCGCTTTCGGTGGAAGGTTCATATTCTGCTTACGGCAATATTCTTGCCGTTAAAGAGGGAAACGAAAATTCGGACAAAATTAAAGCTCTTGCGGCCGCGCTTGAAAGTCAGAAGGTCGCTGATTATATCAAAGAAAAGTATAACGGACAGATTTTGTCTGTGGTTGATAATCCGGGTGACGGCTATGATGAGTCTGTAGATTATGAGGCTCTGTCCGGAACGGCGATAAGCGTAGCTGCGTCTCCGGCTCCTCATGCGGAAATACTTGCTGTTGCCAAGGAAATTCTTGCTGAGAAGGGTATAATTCTTAATATTCAGGAGTACACGGATTATGTTGTTCCAAACAATGTGGTTGACGATGGAACAATTGATGCGAATTATTTTCAGCATAAGCCTTATCTCGATGATTTTAATACAGAGAACGGAACGCATCTTGTTTCTGTTGCTGTTATTCACGTCGAACCGATGGGAATTTACGGAGGCAAACAGACATCTCTCGATGCTGTAAAGAAATGATTGAACTTAAAAATCTGTCGAAAACCTTCCAGCTGTCGGATACTAAAGTTGAAGCTCTCAGAAATATCTCGCTGACGGTAAACAATGGTGATATATATGGAATAATCGGAATGAGCGGAGCGGGAAAAAGTACACTTGTACGGTGTATAAATATGTTGGAGCGCCCTACCGTCGGTTCTGTGCTTATAGACGGACTTGATATAGGTGAGCTCGGAGAAAAAGAATTGCGCGGCGTCAGGCGCAGAATAGCTATGATTTTTCAGAGCTTTAATCTTCTCATGCAGCGTACATGTCTCAAAAACGTATGCTTTCCGCTTGAACTTGAGGGTATGAAGCGGTCTGATGCTGAAAAGCGTGCAATGGAACTTCTTGAGCTTGTAGGACTTCCCGATAAGGCAGGTGCATATCCTGCCCAGCTGTCGGGCGGTCAGAAACAGCGTGTGGCGATTGCGCGTGCGCTTGCTACCGAGCCGGAAGTGCTTTTGTGCGACGAGGCGACGAGTGCGCTTGATCCGAAGACAACGCATTCGATTCTCGGACTTATCAGGGATATAAATAAGCGGTTGGGAATTACGGTGATAATTATAACCCATCAGATGAGTATTGTCGAAGAGATTTGTAACCGGGTTGCTATCCTTGATAACGGATCCATTGCCGAAGAGGGAGATGTAACGGATGTTTTTTCCAATCCGAAATCCGAGGCTGCAAGACGTCTTGTGTTTCCGGAAAACGCGGCTGATATGCTGCCTGCCGATATGGACTGCAGGAAGATACGTGTCGTTTTCAACGGACAGCATCCTACTTCAGAACCTGTAATTGCAAGCATGGCGATGTCAGAGGGAATTGCGGCATCGATATTGTACGCGTCGTCTAAAATGATCGGAAACAAGGTTTATGGAAGTATGGTACTTGGTCTTCCTGATGATGAGACAGCAGTAAAACGGGCGCTTGCATTTCTGTCCGGATATGAAAACATAATTGCTGAGGAGGTAACCGAAAATGAATGAAGGTATTTTAGCTTCCGGGGCATTTAGAGAAGCGCTTTTAATACTTCGCGATGAGATTCCGTTCGCTGTTTGGGAGACATTTTATGTCACTGTTGTATCCACTCTTTTCGCGGCAATAATCGGACTTCCGCTCGGAGTGCTTCTTGTAGCCGGAGAGAGGGGAGGAGTGCTTCCTCTTCCGGGAATTGTGCTTCGTATTCTGAACCTTATAATAAATCTTCTTCGCTCAATTCCGTTTCTTATTCTTATGATTATTGTATTTCCTTTGACGAGGCTGATCGTTGGTACCAGAGTCGGAACTACCGCTTCGATAGTCCCGCTTGTCATAGCCGCGTTTCCTTTTATCGCGCGTCTTGCCGAGGGAAGCTTTCGGGAAATTGATCCTAATATAATTGAGGCCGCGCAGAGTATGGGAGCGTCACCGCTTGAAATAATAATTAAAGTTATGATTCCGGAAAGTATACCGTCACTCATTACAAATGCAACAACGGCTGTTACGACGGTGCTGGGATATACGGCGATGAGTGGAATTATCGGAGGAGGCGGACTTGGCAAAATTGCAATCAATTACGGATATTACCGTTATAAGTATATCGTTATGATTTTTGCAGTTATAATTTTAATGCTTCTTGTTCAGGTATTTCAGTCGGTGGGTACTGCGCTTGCGGTAAGGTGCGATAAGCGAATCAGACGCTGAAAAATAACAAAAAAACGGACGGCGCAAAAAGTAATGTGCCCCCCGTCAAGTAGACAGGCTAAAAAACAAAAAGAATATGTTAATT
>CAJLCI010000020.1 GCA_905205065.1 uncultured Eubacteriales bacterium
TCTATTATATCACTCCTTTCCCTCTTTGTCAATACCTTTTTTTCACTTTTTTTCGATTTTTTTAAACTAATTTAATTCGAAACAATTCTTAAAATTCTAATCATACAGAAATATCATGTAATGCATATTCATCCGATCAACCTAAACATACAAAAGTAAACGCATTTAAAACAATTGCCTAAAGAATACATAGCCGTGGCAGTTAGTTTAAACCGAGACCATATTTCAAACCGTTTAGCTGGGATAAAGACTGCAAACGGCGGAAATAACGAAATAAACTAATTTCCCAAAGCTTCACGTTCCAGCAAAAGTTTAAACGCTTACTAAAGTGATGATGCTCCCGCCTCTTTAGAGGCGGGAGCATCATCACCACGTTACAAATACATATAAGCGATCATAAATAATGTTGCTAAATTACTGTTCTTCTAAAGAATCGTCTTCTTCTGCATTATCAAAATCAATATTTTCTTCGTCATCCTCAAGCAATGCACGGATAGAAAGACTGATTTTGTGATTATCATAATCAATGTCAACAATCTTTGCATCAACCGTCTGTCCAACCTGAAGTACATCGGAAGGAGATGCAATCTTATCGAGCGATATCTGCGAAACATGAATAAGTCCGTCAACGCCCGGAACAATTTCGGCAAAAGCTCCGAAAGCAAGAATACTTACAATTTTAACGTTTGCAACATCGCCGATTGTATACTGAGACATAAATATATTCCACGGATTCGTCTCCTCAGTCTTATAACCGAGAGAAATACGCTTGGCATCACGGTCAAATGATTTCACATAAACAGTAATTTCATCTCCTACTGACACAACATCAGAAGGATGAGATATATGAAGCCATGAAAGCTCCGAGCTATGTACCATACCGTCAACTCCGCCCAGGTCAACAAATGCGCCATAGCTTGTAAGAGATTTTACCTTTCCGGTATAAACCTTTCCATCTTCAATGCTATCCCAAAATGCCGCTTCCAGTTTTCTTCTCTCATCGCGTTTTACAACACGCACAGACGCGACGGCGCGACGGCGAGCTTCATTAATTTCTATTATTTTTACTTTCTGGACTGTTCCCACAATAGTAGACAAATCTGTATCCTTAGATACTCCGGTATGAGAAGCCGGGATAAAGACACGCATGTTAAAAAGAGATATAATAACGCCGCCCTTTACCGCATCAATAATTTTGCCCTCGAGTACCTCGCCTGCCTCATAAGCCTCGACAATATGTTTCCAGTTAATTACATTTTCGATCTTTCTTCTTGAAAGTGTTGCGATGCCGTCCATGTCACTTACCTTTATGACAATAGCTTCAATTTCATCTCCAACATGATATTTCTCAGCTATATCTGCAGACGATGAGTCGGAAAGCTCAGACGCAGGAATAATGCCTGTCGCTTTTGCGCTAAGGTCAACATGAATTTCACCAGACGATATTGATGTAATTATTCCAGTTACCGTATCTCCTGTATTTAATGTTTTGAGAGACTGCTCAAGCATTCCCGCAAAATCCTCTCCTGCAATTTCAGCATCTTTCATCATGTTTTCTGTCATGATTTTTTTTACCTCCTCAATTATGCCGCTCGGCGTGGATGCTCCGGCGGTAATACCCACATTGATATGTGGATTCAACTTATCCAACGGCAGCTCCGATTCGTTTTCCACAAGATACGTATTGTCTAAATTCTGTTTGGCAGTCATATACAGTTTATTGGTATTAGAACTGTTCCGGCCGCCTATCACTATCATTAAATCAACCATCTGAGACATTTCATCAGCCTCGGTCTGTCTGGATTCAGTTACGTTACATATTGTATCAAAAATAATTGCGTTTGTACATACCTTTTGAATATTTTCCTGCAATTTTCTCCACTCGGAAAGTTTTTGCGTGGTTTGAGCGACCAAAATAATCTTTTCTTTGTAAATGTTGCACAATTTTATTTTTTCCAAACATTTATCAGATGTATCGCATACCGCGTATTCGCCCGCGCAATAACTGCAAATTCCCTTTACCTCCGGATGATGCAGATCCCCCATTATAATTGTAAGCGTGTTTTCCGAGGTGTTGTCCTGAACAATCTTATGAATTTTCTTTACATAAGGGCAAGTACAATCCTCAACATGAAAATGCTGATTAAGCGCAGCGCAGGCAAGCAAGCGCTCTGTAATGTCCCGTTTTTCTCCATGAGTCCGTATAACTACTATTGTTTCACGCTCATCGCCGCTTTCAGCCTCCTCACATACAGCCTTAATTTCATCTTCATTTGCCGGATATATTCCTTTATTTTTAAGCTCCTCAATAATCGATGGGTTGTGTATAAGCTCTCCGGTCGTAAACAGGCGGCACCCCTTAAACTTTTCAGCTAGTTCATAAACCCGGTCAACAGATCTTCTTACGCCAAAACAAAAACCGGCATACTTTCCTACAGTAATTTTGCCCATTAAATTACTCTCCGCATATTAATTATATTAAAATATATTTTTCTCTGCCAGTTGAACCACATCGTTAAATATCCTCCCGGTTATAATTTTATACTGCTCGGATGCAGACCGATTCAAATCATCTGCCGACGACATTATATTTTCATGTGAAATCGGACTTCCGATTACAAGCTTATTTTTTTTAAAAGGTCTTATACGAAAATTTTTAGAAACAAGCGCCACCGGAAGTATATCCGCTTTTGTATGCATGGCAATCATCCCTATTCCCGAACGCGCAGACGACAGTTCGGGCAATATTCCCGGTTTTCTTGTTCCCTGCGGAAAAAATCCGACAGTATATCCGTCTTCGGCAAGCTCTATCGTCTTTTTTATCGCCCCGACATCCGCCGCTCCCCGTTTTATCGGATATGCTCCGATAGCGCGAATGAATGCTCCTAACAAAGGAATTTTAAACAATTCTGCTTTGGCGAGAAAATGAACCTGATTTTTCATAGATGCAACCAAAATAACCACATCGGCGTTGGACAAGTGATTACAGCATATTATCATCCCCCTGCCGTCTGTAGGCTCATTCTCGGGATTAATTACCTCAACACGAAAAATCAGTCTCATCAGACCGGCAAAAATTGCATGAATAACAGTATAAAATCTATTCTTTTTGTTTATCACATTATCTTTCATAAAACGTTATTGCCTTTCTTTATTAAATGTGAAAACATTATGAGACATATCAAAAACGTTTTTTATAATCACAAAATTAAAATAAGGTATTGTAAGTAAAATAAGCAACTTTTGTCAAGTAAAATAAAATTTCAGCTCTATGTAAAATTATATATGCAACACGCCAACTATATTTGTTAACCTATCTTCTCCTTTATTATACGAAGAGCCTCGGAAAGCGTCTCTTCACGGTCAAGCTCTGAATTATCGAGAATAACCGCGTCCTCCGCAGCTACAGCAGGTGCCACATCCCTGGAAGCATCCTGAAAATCCCGTTTTTTCATATCGGCAAGTACATTTTCAAATGATTGCTCAATTCCTTTCTCTTTAAGCTCAAGCATACGGCGGTTTGCCCGAACCTCGTCGCTTGCAGTCACATAAATCTTAACGTCAGCATCAGGAATAATTACAGTTCCTATATCACGCCCATCCATTATGACATCATTTTCCCTTGCCAGATTGCGCTGAGTCTCAAGTAAAAAATCCCGTACTTCGGGCACCGACGATACGGCAGAAGCATAAAGCGAAATTTCAGGAGTCCTGATAAAATCGGTTACATCCTCTCCGCACAAAATAACATGCTGTTTTCCCCCGTTAAAGCTAAGAGAAAGCGTAATTTCAGGCAGTCTTTCAATAAATTTTTTTCTATCGTCAAGCGATAATCCCTTGCGCTGCATATAAAGTCCTATTGAACGATACAACGCTCCTGTATCAACATGAATGTACCCGAGCTCTGCCGCAAGTGTTTTTGCAAGCCAGCTTTTTCCCGCTCCTGCAGGGCCGTCAAGCGCAATATTAATCATAACAATCTCCATTTCTCCGCCCTGCAACGATATAGAAACCGACTATACCGTCGGCGGTCATTCTTTGATAATCTCGGAATCAGGAATCAATCGGCTGATTTTTGTGTAAAATATATTTAAAAGATAATTAAGAATCCAAAATGTCAGCTCTTAATCTGCAAAAACGCCGATTCGGCGGCACGAACCGCCGTAGAAAAGGCAATCTGAAGATTAAAGCCTCCGGTATACGCGTCAACGTCAATCAATTCACCGGCAAAATAAAGTCCGGCGACAAGCTTTGACTCCATTGTCTTCGGAGAAATCTCCTTGGTATTTACTCCTCCGGATGTTACAATCGCTTCCTCTATAGGTCTTGTAGCCTTAATTGTAAGCGTAAAAGATTTTAAAAGTCTGAGGACGGAGCGCCTTTGTTCCCTTGTTATATCGTGTACTTTACAATCCGGAGATATACCTGAAAGATTTATTATAACAGGAATAAGCTTTTTCGGGAGTAAATCGTCCAAGGCATTGGAAAAATTTTTATTGCTGTATTTTTCAAAATCCGAAATAAGCCGATTATCAAGTGTTTTTTCATCAAGCGAAGGCTTTAAATCTATTATAGCCTTATATCGTTCAGAAGCGGTATCCTTATTAATATGCGATGATGCGCTCAGTATAACCGGGCCGCTCAATCCAAAATGAGTAAAAAGCAACTCACCGAAATCCTCATAAACAATTTCTGATTCATTTCTGCAATCCGCAATCCTCAAAGCAACATTGCGCAGAGAGAGCCCCTGAAGCAAAGCGCACCATTTTTCCTTAACCTCAAGAGGCACAAGCGACGGCTTCGGCGTTACTATACTATGACCGACCGACTCAGCAAGCTTATAGCCTTCACCGTCAGAACCGGTAAGATGGTATGACATACCTCCGGTAGCAAGAATTACCGCGTCTGAATAAAATTCGCATCCGTTTTCGAGTCTTACACCTGATATTCTTGCTCCGCCGCAGGAATTATCCGTTATAAGGGAAACAACTCGATGTCCGCATTTTACACATACTCCCGCATATCTTCTAAGCGCATTTACAATATCCGAAGCTTTATCGGAAACAGGAAAAACGCGATTTCCTCTTTCTGTTTTTAAAGGAACTCCGAGGGATTCAAAAAACGTCATTGTGTCAACAGAATCAAAATCCGAAAAAGCTCCATATAAAAAGCGCGGATTTGAATTGACATTCGCGATAAGTGTCTGCAAATCACAGCTGTTTGTAACATTGCAGCGTCCCTTTCCGGTTATTCCGAGCTTTTTCCCGGTTCGATTCATTTTTTCAAAAAGAATAACATCTCCGCCGCGCTCGCGGATTTTACCCGCCGCCATCAACCCGGCCGCTCCTCCGCCGACTACTATAATATCAGTTTTATTCAATATTTTTTCCTAAATTATATTTTTTATATTTATATAAGACATCTGCCTCAGCGGTTATAAACATCAAACATTTCCCAAACGTTTTCAAGCTTTTCAAAAGTTTCCTCAAGCTCAGACTGTTTTTCTCTGGCAATTGCCACAACAAGCGCATTAATTATACTGAGCGGAGCAACAAGCGAATCAACAAATGATGCCATGTCGCTTTTGGCAGTAAGCATACAGTCTGCATACTCGGCTATTGGAGAAATCGGACTGTCTGTAATTGCAATAACTGATGCTCCGCTGGATTTTGCATACTCAACCGCATTTATGATTCTCTGCGAATACCTCGGAAATGTAATTCCTATTATACAGTCTCCCGGTCCAACACGAAGAAGCTGTTCAAAAATTTCGCTCGAACTGGATGTCTGCAAAAGCTTCACATCCGGAAAAATCATGCTTAGGCTGAATGATAGAAAGGTAGCAAGAGACGATGTCATCCGAACACCCATAATATAAATAGTTTTGGCTCCGATGATAGTTTCGACCGCTCTTTCAAAGTCCTCATGGCTTACATTTTCAAGCGTTTCCTTTATTTTGCTGATATCGCTGTGAAGTACAGATTCTAATATATCCGATTTTCCTATTCGGCTGTTGGTAATTTTCATTCTCTGAACGGCAGTCAGCCGTGTACGCGCCAATTCACGCAAAGACCGCTGAAACTGCGGATAGCCTTCATAACCAAGCTCAATAGCAAAGCGAACTACCGTAGATTCTGAAACTCCTATCGCAAGTCCAAGCTTAGACGCTGTAAGATAGGCCGATTTGTCGTAATTCTTTATTATAAAATCACCAATTGCACGCTGACTCTTTGAAAGTCCGGGCATAGCATTTTCAATTTTTGTAAGTAAATCTTCCTTTACCATTACTCGCATACCTTTCGTTATATACTTACGTACTACCGGCTCACAATAATTTGCCCGCACATAATAGGTAATTTAATACACAATCATTAGGATATTATATCCCTTTATATTTTTTTTGTCAAGTGATTTAAATAAAAGAGAATAATCTGCAATATTTCGGGTTAGAATAATCTACGTACCCCGTATGAAAACGCAAACGGGGCAAAATTTCAGGGATTGATCCCGAAAATAAAATGGAAAAGGAAAAGGTACCGTCATGCTTGACAAAATAGCTCTCACGCTCCTGATTATCGGCGGCATCAACTGGGGAAGCGTTGGTCTTTTCAAGTTTGATATTATCGCATGGATTTTCGGCAGCTCGTCACATGTCGTCAGCCGAATTATCTACACGATTGTCGGCCTGTCCGCACTCTGGTGCATTTCGCTTCTTTTCCGCGAACACGTGGAACTGGGCGAAGGTTCTTCAGACTGAGCGCGCAAACGTATTGCCAGCCGTCTCGCCTGTTCTGCAAATCAAGTGAGCGTTTTCAATACGGCGACATGCGAAAGCTCTGTTATTAACGCCGGGACAGCTTCAACTGAGGCTGTGAAAATTTGTGAAACCCGGCAAAATCAAAACGGAAGCTGTCTTTATAGCTTCCGTTTTGGTTATATATAAAGAAATTTATAAATTATCAGGTCTCACTCTTAAGCGGTTATTTAAAGATTCACACTTATTACCTGATTTTCTTCGACAGATTTGAACGCAGCTTCTATGACACTAAGTACACGAAGCATCTGAGCATGAGTTACAAGCTGTGTACCTTCACCGTCAATTGACCGTGTAAAATTGCGATAGAAATCATGTACATCTGAATGCGGACGCTCAATATTATACTCGCTTACCGTTACAGAATCACGCGGCGCCATCGTCTTTGTAAGTCCTGCAGCTGTTTCAACCGGAAGAACATCGGATTCATGCCAATACTTGCATTTTACAACCTTTGTCTCCTTACGCCAGTCAGAAATAAGCGCAGTTCCTTTTTCCGCGCGCATATAAAAACGCGGCATAGAAATGAAATTATATGTGCCAACCTCGCAGTAAGCTTCGCTTCCGTCATCAAAATACATAGTCAGGCGAAATCCGTCATCTACTTCTTTATTGGTTATATGGTCAAAAGTACAATAAATCCGTTCAATTTTACCGGTAAATATCTGAAGAAGCTGGTCGATAAGATGTATTCCCCAATCGAAAAGCATACCGCCTCCGTGTTCCCGAATTCCTCTCCAATCGCTTGGAATTCCGCGGCTTCCGTGAATACGTGATTCTATGTTTAACACTTTTCCGAGCTCACCGCTGTCGTGAATCTGTTTCATTGCAAGGAAATCGACATCCCACCGGCGGTTTTGGTGTACCGTAAAGAGCCTCCCGGCCTCATTGGCAACGGCAATTACATCCTTAAGATCCGAAACAGAAAGCATGACCGGCTTTTCGCAAATAACATTTTTTCCGGCTTTAAGTGCCTTTATACACACTTCCTTATGACTGTCATTAGGTATTGCTACCGTAACAAGTTCGACACGTTCATCGGAAAGCACTTCTTCTAACGATTTATATGTATTGATTTCGCGGCTCTTAGCCAAAGCCATTCTCTCTTCCTTTATATCATATACACCAAGCAAATTGCAAACATCGCTTTTAAGCAGATGATCGACATGCCAGCCGCCCATTCCACCATATCCTATTACAACAGTATTTTTTTTCATTGCCTTGTACCTTGTCCGTACATACTTTCGTATATCTCTGCGCGGACTCCTTTCAGAGTATCTTCGGGATACTTTACATCGTCGGCTTTCAGATGCACGGGGCATCTTCACGGCACTTTCCCGAAACCGCGCTTATTATAGCATAAGAAAAAAACAATGTCAACCGAAGTTCTGAAAAAAATAAATTCTTTTTTTATCTCTTTGAAAATTTTTCATTATACCGTTCTATAGCCTCGGAAATAATTTTTACAGCATCCTCCTTGGCACTGACTTCCTTTACTGCGGTTTCCTTATTTTCTAAATTTTTATATACCGAAAAAAAGTGACGCATTTCATCAAAAATATGAGAAGGAAGCTGATCTATACTCGAATAATGATTATAATTCGGATCACTGAAAGGAATTGCAATAATTTTTTCATCATTTCTTCCGTTGTCAATCATTGATATAACACCGATCGGATATGCACGAACCAATGTTAATGGTTCAAGCTTTTCTGCGCACAGCAGCAGCACGTCAAGCGGATCCTCGTCATCACCATAGGTACGCGGTATAAAACCGTAATTTGCAGGATAATGTGTTGATGTGTAAAGTATTCGGTCAAGTATTATATACCCAGACTGCTTATCAAGCTCGTACTTTTTTCGGCTTCCCTTGGAAATCTCAATTACGCATATAAAATCGTCAGGTTTTATTCTGTCAGCCGAAATATCATGCCATACATTTCCCATTTTTCAGTTGTTCCTTTCATACAGGCTGTTAATCTGCAAAGTAAAACAGCCCCGCTTTTACGGGGCTGTTTTACGGAAATTTTTTTAATTTCCGTATGGCTGGGGTAGCTGGATTTGAACCAGCGTGATGCAAGAGTCAAAGTCTTGTGCCTTACCCCTTGGCGATACCCCAATATTTTCAAATTATAATCTGCCTGAAAATCATACCAGATTACATCTGACTGTTAGTATACCATAAACACTAAAAAAAAGCAAGTATTTTTTATCGATTTACGGATCATAAATATATTTTTAAAATTACATAGCCTAATCAGAAAGATAAAATTAAATATTTTGTGAATTCGATACCTTCTCTATTGATTTTTTTAAGTTGTAAGTATATAATAAAAATGTATTCTGAATTTAAGATTGATCGTCGCATAGTAATGAATCAATTTCTAATTTTCGATTCGTATTATGCGGCGTTTTTTTATATCTGAATATCAAAATAATTATATGGAGGTACTGGACAATGAACGGTACAGTCAAATGGTTTAACGAACAAAAAGGATTCGGATTCATAGCAAACGACAACGGAGGCGATGATGTATTCGTACATTTCTCATCTATAACAGGTGACGGATTTAAAACACTCACCGAAGGACAGAAAGTAAGTTTTGATACAGAGCCGGATCCTAAGAATTCAAGCAAGCTTCGCGCTGTAAACGTCGTTAAGCTGTAAGATTAAAGAAAACATAAAGAACTGCATGAAATATTCGGCAGGAATAAAAGCTTGATAATTCGCTTTATAGTTTTAACTAAATATAAAAACATGCAGTACAGACAAAAAAGTCAGTCTCATTATGATATGAGACTGACTTTTTTCAACAGCGGCTGTAATTTTAAGTTCTCACACCGGAAGTTTACAATACCGCGCGAAGAAGCAAGTAAAACCGCCGCCCCAAAATCCGGCGTCTTTACAGACTAATCCCGTTATACTGACGATAGGTTGTATAGTTCGCAAAGAAAAATAGAATTATTGATTGTCAAATCTCAATTCCGTAATCGCTCAAAACCTCTTCAACTGCCTCCACCGTGTAAAGTTCACAGATTGCAGCATATCTTTCGTCAAAATCATCTGCCTTTGAGCCGTCTTCATTATAAAGAGCTTTTATCGCCGTTATAATATCGATGCTTGCATCATATAAATAATAATCATCTATTCCGTCGGGTTCTTCAATCGGGACATGCTCTCCGAATACATTAAAATACTGCATATAGTCATACACAACCGTTTTATCTCTTGTGTTTGACGCATCAATACGCAAAATACAGTCAAAGCTGAATGATATACGTGCATATTTCAGATATCCGCCGTCTTGAGATATTACAAATGAAATTTTCACGTTCACAACATCTTTGGGAGATTCAAGAATTTTCTTTTGAGAATTCATCTGTGAAAGTGCGTTTGTTTTCAGCAAGTTAACGTCTATGCCGGCAGCTTCAAGCTGTGATACCGGAATTTCAGATACAATTACATAATCTCCATTATTTACATAGACAGTTTCCCCCGAAACAGCCGAAGCATCAAGCTGCTCAAAAATTCTATACATAGAAAGCTGCTCGTCAAGATTCTTTAAGGCAAGGTTACCGCTCATATAACAGGGGTCATCTTCATCATAAATATACAAATTCTCGCCGTTATAGTAACTGAGCAATGCTGTATCCTTATAATTCACAGTTTCAATCTCATTTACCTTTGCGGCAGAATAGCTTCCGCTATCTGAGACACGATATTTAGCGCGCCCCTTTAAGATGGCGGAAACAGAATCATCTGTCGCGTAAAAACGACGGTCTGCCGAAATATCAAATTCTGATTCTCCAAAGCTCTTTTGTAAAGCTGCGCCCAGAAGCTCCTCCGCATTTACATCTTCAGCAATTACAGAATCATAATCATCGGAAATCACCGAATCAAGAGCTATATCCTCAAGTACATAGCTTTCTTCTGTTTCCGGCTCTTCCGTCTCCGGCTCGGTATCTGATGTAATATCGCCGGACGAGGTATCATCCGACGTGTCGTCTGTGATTTCGCCGGATGAGGTATCGTCCGACGTGTCGTCTGTAATTTCACCGGATGAAACATCGTCTGACGTATAATCAGAATCATCTTCGGCTATTATTTTCATAAGTCTGACTACATCTTTAACATTGACTGCGCCATCCGCATTAATATCGGTTTGTGTTACCTCAACATCTTCTCCGGCCAGAAACTTCATCAGTCTGACTATGTCCTTGGTATTTACAGCTCCGTCGCCATTTACATCACCCAAGCTGTACTCTTCCGGATCACCGGCATTATCATCTGCCAATACAGAAATACCGTTAATTACAGGATAAAATGCAAGTGCTCCGGCAAGAAGTACCGCCGTTAATTTTTTATTTTCTGCCATTTATGTATTCCTTTCCAAATAATGCGTATTCGGATATTCTAAGTTATCAGAAAAATCCGTACGATACAATATTAAGTTTATCACAAGCATTATAAAAAGTCAATATAAAAAATTGTTAATCGTGATTGCGTCCGTATAGATACACAAACGCTGAAAATAAAATATTCACATGCTAAATACCATAATTCGGCAAGGACTATAAGTTCGCTGTTTGATACGATCAAGGCAACTGCGCATAAAAAAGTGAGTCCGCCATCTAATAAGGCGGGCTCATTTCATATTGCTATATACACTGCAAAAGTCTTTCCATTTCCTGAACTCCCCTCTTTTGGGAAGAAATAATTGCTTTCAGGATCGGAATAAGTTCAGGACATATCAAAAATCGAAGAGCATTTTCCGACATACGTATCGCTCCCATATGATGAGGAATCATTTCTTTCATAAAATCAGCATTAATATTGTTAGTCGCCGGAGCGTTATGCATTTCGCTGAACATTACCTGCATTATTTTATGAATTTGACGCTGATACAGACATATATCCTCATCTGAATTTGTTACTTCACTGCAATTATATAAAACTTCCTGCATATTAGCAATACTTTCAGTCTGCTCCTTAATAATATTCTGCGCAATATTCTGCAGCGGAACAAATGTTGTATACTGCAAAAGATTTTCTGACATGCGAATTGCAGCCTCATGATGCGGAATCATCTGAACTATAAAATTATGTGAAAGATTGTTATTAAGTTCCGCACCTGTCATCCCCTCGATCATATCGTCCAGAATTTCATAAAAGCTGCATAAATATCTTTTTGCAACCTCACTGAATTGCTTCGAACAGTACATAATAAGTAAACCTCCATATAACAGCAGCACTATATCATTTTTCTATTAAAACATTTTATGACGCTGTGTCAAAAATGTGATTCAGCCTATAGTCTGATAATATTCTCTGAATTATAAAAATATAACGAAAAAAGTCTGATATTAATATCGTCTGTAATAATTCAATTAACGGTTGAATTATTTTTGTATAATTCAACAAATAATTTATTGTATTAAGCTTTTTTATATGATATAATTATTTCAAAGAAAACATTATACAAGCAGCTGCCGGTATTTGTTAATATCTCAATCTTGAAAGGAAGTATAATAATGCAAAACTATCCAAAAATTTTAGCAGACAATATCACATTTTACCGTAAGAAAAAGGGGCTTACTCAGGAAGCACTTGCAAAAAAACTCGGAATTTCGTTTCAGGCAGTAAGCAAATGGGAAAATGAGCAATCATGCCCTGATATTTTAATGCTGCCATTGCTTGCAGAAATATTCGAAATTCCTATCGGCGCATTTTTCAGCTCCGGTATTTATGAAAACAGCGATTACAATGAATCCAATCTGCCCTGGCCCGATGATGAAACACTGAGAGCCGTAATTTTTAAGGGACACAAGCTTCTTGAAAGCAATGAAGAAATCTATAACTTTACCTTTACTTTAAAAGGAGAGCCTCTGAATGTTATCAGCTATTGCAACATCATTTGTGAAAATATAAAAGAATCGGCCACCGCAGACAACGATATCAAGTGCGAAGGCGATATAGAAGGAAACGCAACAGCAGGCAACAACATAAACTGCACGAAAGGTATCAACGGCGCTACTTCCGCCGGCAATAATATAGAATGTGCCGGTAATATAAACGGCGGTGCAAACGCGGGAAATAATATCAGCTGTGAAAACATAAACGGCGCGGCTATGGCAGGCAACGGAATAAGCTGTAACACTATAGAATAAAAAATAACATTATCCGCAACAATAACCAACGGCAGTAAAAGCAAATTAAAGTCAAAAGACAATAATTTTTATGAATTAAATTATAAAGTAAAAAAAGTACTGACGCGAACTATAAAAAATCGCGTCAGTACCTTTTTGATTTCAATAAGTTACATAACTCCGCCATAAGATGTTCCGGCGGTAGTCTGCAACACCGGAAAAGTGAGTAAAAACCGCAGTCTTGTCATATAAAAGCAACCGCTACCGCACAAGAACGTATTTCAGACGGCGGCATCCCGTTTTTTGCTATATCAGCCGAAAATCCATAAAGATACATCAATAAAAATATATTAAGATAAAACACCGCTTGAACTAATCTTATTCCGTTCTTAAAGCAACAACAGGATCCTTTTTAGCCGCACTTCTTGAAGGAATAATTCCGGACAAAAGAGTAAGAAGCACACTGATTCCAATAAGAATAAGCGCGGCCGGAACCGGAAGAAATGCGTTAAGACCTCCGATTCCCGTAAAATGATACAAAATAGCGTTTATCGGTATGCAAAGCAGGTATGTTATAAGTACGCCAAGCGTACCAGATGTAAAACCAATTATAACAGTCTCTGCATTAAACAGTCTCGAAACATTTTTCTTTGACGCGCCGATAGCGCGAAGAATACCGATTTCTTTTGTACGTTCCTGAACGGAAATCAATGTAATTACACCGATCATGATAGAAGATACAATAAGTGACACAGCAACAAACGCGATAAGGACATAAGTAATCGCATTAATAATAGATGTAACTGACGACATCATAAGGCCAACATAATCCGTGTACTGAATTTGCGAAAGCTCATCTACCGTTTTATTATAATCAGCAATCGTATCCTCTATAATATCTTTATCCTCAAATGTAGATGCGTATAAATTAATTGTTGCAGGCTTATCAATATCTACATACCCAAGCTCACGCAGATTGTTTTCATACGTAGATTCTGAAAAATGAAGGACTTCATCATAATACAAAGCGCATTGCTCCGCCGTATATGCACCCATAGTCTGTTCAAGAGCTGCTGCCAGCTGAGCCGTACTCATTTCGCCCAATTGCTGCTGAACGCCTACCGCAAACTGAGACTTGACCTGTTCAGCAATCATCTGCCCGATAAATTCCTCAAGCTTGCCGTCGTCCATTGAAACAACATACTCCTGTACAGTCGATTCACTCATACCCATCTGTTCAATCATAACCTGTGTCAGAGTTTCCTCCATAGCCGCACGATCCATTCCGTTCATCGCCTGAGCGACAGAAGCGGAAAGCTGTTCATCACTCGGAATACTCATAATCTGCACATAGACGTCCGCTTTGCCCTTTTCATCAAGTCCGGAAATATAACTGCGAAGCGCTTGCTCCTTTTCTGCATCTGTGAGGCTTCCGGTACTCTCTTTAAACGGAAGTCCGGTAAATATGTCCTCAGAACTGTTTTCAAGCTGTGCAATCACCGCGTCGGATTCCCCGGTATGTTCTATAACATATTCCGTCAGCTTATGAGTATATGCAATCGATCCGGAAAGCATTGTAGAAACAGCGTCTTCATTCGGACGTATAATTCCGCTGACCTTTAAAACCGTACCGTTATCGTACAGATAACGCAGACCTGCATCAGTGTTTCTTAAATCGGTATACAACCCCGTACTTTCATCCAAAGAATAGCAGTCAGAACCTAATATGGTGCGAAACTCCATATTACAAATATCTTCATAACTCCATTTCTGAACGTCCGCAGACAATTCCGTCTTATTCAGCGCCGCATTCATGATCGCGTCAATATCGTCGTCAGATTTTAAACCAAGCGCATACAAGGTCATGTCGTCAAGCTCGTTATTGTCATCAAGCACCAACACAATTTCATTATACTCGGTCGGCCATGACCCGTAAACCAAATCATACTGTTTTTCAAGCAGCGGATTTATCAGCTTGCCGTTATCTCCGGGCAGCATTTCCTGCCATAGCTTCGACGACATACCCCCGCCAAATATGGACATCATAGATGAATCGGAACTAAAACCATAGCTTTCGCTTACATCAAGCATAGAAGAGACATCCATACCCATATACTCCATAATTATTCCGCGCAGAAGCTCTTCCGTGTCAGAACGGATAATATTGCCGTCTACATTTTCAGTGTAAATCAGCATATCCATATCATATGTATACTGCACTCCGTTTATTGCCTGACTCAAACCGTTTTCGTCTTCACTTTTCAAACGTTCAGCCTCAATATAGCTTTTAAACGATTTCAAATCATTTTCTGTAGTTTCCATATTGCTCAATGAATTTATCATATCATAAACAACTGACTTTGAATAAACGGCGTCCTTTTCATGGTCATAACCTGATTCAGCGGCTCCCATGAAAGTTTCCATAAGTGTTCCGATATCCGTATATGTAGCTTCTATAGTAAGCGGATATGAGGAAAGCGTATCCTCTTGCAGGGCATCTATATAAGAAGTCATTCCCTGAGAAACAGCAAAAATCAAAGCGATTCCTATAATTCCGATACTGCCTGCAAAGGACGTCAAAATAGTACGGCCTTTTTTAGTGATCAGATTTTTCAAAGAAAGCACAAATGAAGTTGAAAAAGACATAGACGAACGTTTTTTATGATTATTTTCCTCTGTATTTTTATGCTGCGGCAGCTGCTCCCGTTCTATCTCTTCTTTTGAAAGCGGTTTTGAATCGTCAGTAATTTTGCCATCAAGCATTCGAATAATTCGGGTAGAATATTTTTCTGCAAGCTCAGGATTATGTGTTACCATAATTACAAGACGATCTTTAGAAATCTCTTTCAAAATCTCCATAACCTGTATACTCGTCTCAGTATCAAGCGCGCCGGTAGGCTCATCGGCAAGAACAATATCTGGATTATTTACAATTGCTCTGGCAATAGCGACACGCTGCATCTGACCACCCGACATCTGGCTTGGCTTCTTACTCAGCTGATTGCCGAGTCCAACACGCTGCAAAGCCTCAGTAGCCCTGCGGCGGCGTTCATGCTTGGATACACCGGAAAGCGACAGTGCCAGCTCTACGTTCTGTAAAACGCTCTGATGAGGAATAAGATTATAGCTTTGAAATACAAATCCAATCGAATGATTTCTGTACGTGTCCCACTCTCTGTCCTTAAACTTTTTTGTGGAACAACCGTTAATAAACAGATCCCCCTCAGTATACTGATCTAATCCTCCGATAATATTAAGCATCGTAGTTTTACCGCAGCCTGACGGCCCTAAAATTGATACAAATTCACTTTTGCGAAACAGCAGGCTTACGCCCTTCAGCGCTTCCACCTTACCGTCTCCGGCCGGGTATTCCTTTATTATATTTTTAAGCTCTAACATTAATTTTCTCCATTCTACAGCTATGCAACACAAAAAATATCGCCGCAAATTTTCCGGTGCATATATTCATTTTTGCCTTTTCGACGGTCTATATTAAAGATAACTGTCCGCCAACTGCATATAGTGACGGTACAGTATTCCGAATCTGTGCGTATAATGCGGTTTCCACGGCTTGGCCTTTCCGCAGAAATGAAGTATAGAGGTATTCTTTATTACCCACTCCAAATCCGCCTCTCCGGCGCTCCTTAAAAAATAATTGTTATAGTTTCTCGCGTCATAATTCCACAGAAAATCATCAATTTCCTGTATTCTGCCGCCGTATATTGCGTTTAAAATATCTTGGTCAGGCAGCAGCAGATTCAAAGTATGCTCTCTTACAAAGCTGAAAATTTCCTCCGGCACTATTTCAGACCGGCATAAAGACAGATTCATAAGCAGCACGCCGGAATTATAATATTTCTGATCAGTGCCCAGACGAAATTTGTTTATATTATTTGCCAGCTCAGTCTTGCCGGTATGAGAGGCTGCGGCAAACAGCCTGTCCTTCAAGTCCAATTCCCACAGCGGACGCAGAGAATTGATTACAAGAATATCAGGATCCAGATACAATACCTTATCGAGCTCTGCCGGTAAAATCTGAGCTGCCAGCAGACGATAATACATCTCTTTGGGGTATTGCTTGGTAACCGGAGCATTTTCAAAAAGTCCCTCGTCAATATTAATCGGAAAAAGCTGATATCCTATTTTTTTCAAAGAAAGCCCAAGCTCACTTAAATGATCCTCCGGAATCCCACTGTGCAGAAGATAAATCCGGCATTTCAAATCCGGATTGCTGATGTATATAGACGTCAGCATCACACGAAGCTGCGGCATATATCCGTCATCCAATGTAACTAAAATATCCATAATAATTACCGCCTTAATTTTTCTACAAAAACACTCGGCCGTTTAAGTACAGCGTTTGAGCACAAAACGATCAGCTTACCATCCGGATCCGATTTTGCTGATAGCTATTACAATGCTGTCAATTCCGAGCAAAATGAAATATGTTCCTATAATAAATCCCACTGAAAAAAGAGAAAACTGAGGATATATAATCATAATAAATCCCAGAAAAACTCCTATTATATTCATAACAAGGGTAAAATAATAGTAACATCTGCCCGCGGTAATCCGTATTATATTCAAATGAGACAGTCTGGAAATACTATGAGCAATAAACCAAATAGGAAGTATAAGGATCATAATCCACTTGCCGGAACCCGGATACACTAAAAGCATAAATCCAGCCATAATACTGAAAATGCCCGAAATCAAAGATACGGTAGGTCCGAAACCTGTGTATCTCTCAGCTTTTACATAGAATATAATATCCGAAATGCCGGTAATCACAGCAATCAGTCCGTAAACAATCACTATTCCAGTTAATGTATTCTCCGGTCTGATAAAAGTAAATATTCCTAAAATTACAAGCAGTATGCCTATAATCAATTCAAACCAGCCGTAGCCGGAACGTCTTCTCATTAATTACCGCCTCCCGCCTGTTCAAGAATAGACATAAACTCGTCCCCGGTAATTGTCTCTTTTTCGTAAAGATGCTGCGCCAATTTAACAAGTAAAGTACGGTTTTCAGAAAGAATTTTCCTCGCCTTTTCATGCTGAGATCTAACAAGCTCTATGACTTTCTTATCAATTTCCTTCTGAGTGTCTGATGAGCAAACCATTGACGCATCTCCGCCGAGATACTGATTATTTACGGTCTCCATTGCAACCATATCGAACTCATCACTCATTCCGTAACGGGTAATCATAGCTCTTGCAAGTTTTGTAGCCTGCTCAATATCGTTGGAAGCTCCCGTAGTTATCTCACCGAATACAAGCTCCTCGGCCGCGCGCCCTCCGGTAAACGTTGCGATCTTGTTTTCAATCTCTCTTTTAGTCATCAGATATTTGTCGCCTTCCTCTACCTGCATCGTATATCCGAGAGCCCCTGACGTGCGCGGAATAATTGTAATTTTCTGTACCGGAGCCGAATGACTCTGCATGGCGGCTACAAGTGCATGACCAACTTCATGATATGCCACAACCTTTTTCTCTCCGTCGGAAAGAACCGCGTTCTTTTTTTGATATCCGGCTATAACAACTTCGATGCTCTCCTCCAAATCGGCTTGACTGACAACAGTACGGTTGTTTCGCACTGCGCGAAGGGCAGCTTCATTTATTATATTCGCAAGCTCGGCGCCGGATGCTCCTGCAGCCATACGTGCAACAGCATGAAAATCGGCATCGCCTGAAAGCTTGATTTTTTTAGCATGCACTCTCAAAATCTCCTCGCGTCCCTGTAAATCAGGAAGCTCTACCGGAATCCGTCTGTCAAAACGTCCCGGACGTGTCAGTGCAGGATCTAAAGATTCCGGACGGTTTGTCGCAGCTAAAATTATTACCCCGCTGTTTCCTTCAAAGCCATCCATTTCAGTAAGAAGCTGATTTAGCGTCTGTTCGCGTTCATCGTTGCCTCCCAAGCTTCCGGAATTACGCTTTTGCCCGATCGCGTCGATCTCATCGATGAACACAATACAAGGTGCTTTTTCTTTGGCCTGCCTAAACAGATCTCTTACCTTTGAGGCTCCCATTCCGACAAACATCTCTACAAATTCCGATCCGGAAATAGAGAAAAACGGAACATTTGCTTCACCGGCTACCGCCTTGGCAAGCATTGTCTTTCCGGTACCGGGAGGGCCGACAAGCAAAAGCCCTTTCGGCATGGACGCGCCTACATCTGTATATTTCTTCGGATTATGGAGATAATCGACAATTTCCTTCAAATTTTCCTTTGCCTCATCCTCTCCTGCAACATCGCTAAAATGAATCCCTTGCGTAGACTGAACGTACACTTTGGCATTGCTTTTTCCCATGCCAAAAGCCATTGAATTTTTTCCTCCGAGCTGCTTCATCATTTTTTTGCTCATATATTGTCCAAGACATATAAAAATCAACATAGGCAAAATAAAGGTAAAGAGAAAACTAAGAATAGGCGAGGTTGTCTTCTCAATATCCTTTGCAAATGTTGCTCCGGAATTGTACAGGCGCTCCGTAAGAGTAGGGTCATTCATAACACCTGTTTTATAAACTGTTGTATTTTCCTTGTCCGAAAAAAGTATCTGCGAATCGCTGACTTCAACTTCACCGATATTTCCCTCTTCAATCATGCTCATAAATGTTCCGTAATCTACTTCTTTAACCTGACGCTGTTCCAACAAAGGTGTAAAAATAATGTTGAAAAGCACCAGAACAAGCAACACAATTCCATAATAATAGATCAACGGTTTCTTGGGTGACTTTACTTCTTTCATATCAATCTCCATTCCTCCGCTTTAATGACGTTACAAAATAAAATCAGTCAAAATACATTACATTTCACTTAGTCTTTATCCAAGCTGTCTTTTTCCTGCTGAGTCATCTGAGCATCAATAGCCTCCATTGCAATAAGCAAAGCATGATTTGATACCTGCATCGCAAAATCAAGCGCATATTCAGCAAGTAAAATCTTTTCCTCAACCGGTATACTGCCGCTGCATTCTTCGGTCATGGAATTTCCTATCTCCTCTTTTGTCTTTTTTATAATCTGTTCAACCCTGACGTAGGCTTCAGACAATTTAGCGACAGCCGACGCTTTTGAAAACGTCAGACGATTGCGCAATATCAGGGCATTCTCAGCATACTCCCTCCTAAGAGTTTCTGTTTCAGCTTTTATCCTGTCGTGACTTGCCGATTCACTAATTTGAATCCGACCGCATAGCTGTTCGATTTTCTTTTCCAGCTCATACAGCTTAACAGACAGTATTTCATGCGCCATTTCGAATAACTCCTTTGTTTTTTTCACTATTTTACATTAATACAGTCTTTTTTTCAACTGTCAATTTTTGTATATGTATAGACAAAAATGGAAAAGTGTAAAAAATTCAGCCTTTATTTAAGTCAAACTACGCTTTGGAAAACCGAGAAAAGCCTGCCATAATCAGTAAATATATATTATGGACAATTTGATCCAAATTTTTAGTATCCTCTTTATTCCAGCTCCGAAGAATACCGAGGATAGCCTGACTGTGATAGCGCAGAACAAATTTCAGTTCTGAATGACTGAGATTCTGATAAATTTCTTCCTTTGCCACAATCTGTTCAAGAATCTGATATAGTTTATCGCTTATTAAGCTTTCCACTTCGTCCCTGTAATTTGTCTGTATACTTTTTTCTATATAAGGTCTGGCATTTATTGCAACAAGAATAAAATACCGAATAGCGTCTTCCGCTCCGTTTTGGCTGCGCGCTTTTTCGAGCATTTTCTTTGATCCCTGTTCCAAAATCCACCTGAAAAGTCCGGGAATATCTTCAAAATGATAATAAAAAGTCTGACGTGTAATATTACACTCCTCTACTATATCCTTAACAGTAAGCTTCTTAACCCTCTTTTCAAATATGAGTGTTCGTGCAGATTCAGCTATTATCTCTTTCATTTCAGCAGACATCGATTAATCCTCTCGGTTTCAATAAGGAGCAAAGCTCCGTCATAAGACATTTCGGTGGCATCCGGAACAGCCGCCGGAAAAAGTGAATGGAACACGCCTCCTATAGAGGCGAACGCCTTTACACACGAATGCCTTTACACACGAACACATTTACGCGCGAACACCTTGAAAGTCAAATTTCCTTATACGCAAACTCCTTTACATGCTAACATCTTACAGGCGTAAACATCTCGCTTTTTAGTTATATTATGTTATTACTTTACCAAAACTTTTTGAACATATCTATCTTTGTTTGCCAATTTTTCAGATTTAATATCTTATGAGCGTCAAATCTCCGATATAATTACACCTTGACTTTTAATACTGTTTATGATATATTATCAGTAATATCTGGTTAATTATTTACGGCAATACATTACCGCTATCCGTTAAGGAGACTAATCGTGACTGAAACAAATATCAATAATAATGATAAAAAAATTAAGCTTCTGATAATCGGAATTATTATGAACTGCGCAGGAACCGAAAAATCTTTTTTAGCTTTTGCAAATAATCTTGACTATTCAAAGTATGACGTCACGCTCCTTCTTGCAAAAAAAGAGGGAAAGCTGATTGATAAAATTCCACAACAAATTAAAATTAAAACTATGGATCAGCGATATGCGGATTTATTCCTTCTTTCCGGTGCAAACGCTGCAAAAACAATTTGGAACTGCAATATTAAACATGCGCCTCTCACAATATTTGAGATTTTACCATATGCGGTTAAAATGGTTATTAATAGAAGCAACCGTTCCGGAATCGCCACAAGACTATGGTGCCGAATGATGAGCAAAATGCCGGAGCTGAAAGAAGAATACGACGTTGCGGCCGCTTATTGGGGCGACAGAACTATGTTCTATATGTGCGATAAAGTAAAGGCAAAAAAGAAAATAGCATGGCTCCACTTTGATTACGACAACCCCCCTCGGGATGACAAACTGTATCTCAGCTATTTTAAAAAATGTGACAATATAGTAACAGTATCGTCGCGTGTTAACGACGCTCTGAAAAACAAGCTTCCCCAGATTTCCGATCGTTGTACGGTAATTGAAAATATAAACGATCCCATTACTATAGATGAGATGTCAAAGCAAGGAAGCTCATTCGATGATGATTACAAAGGAACCCGTATTCTTACTGTTGCGCGCATATGCGATCAAAAGGGACAGGATATGGCAGTGGATGCTCTGAAACGCCTTATTAATGACGGATACAATGTCCGCTGGTATTTTCTCGGAGGCGGAGACAGCACTGATATTGAAGCTCTCAAAAAACGCGCGGAAGAAAACGGAATCTCGGACAAAATTGTACTTCTCGGGACAACAGATAATCCGTATCCATACATTAAGGACTGCGGCATATTTGCACTTACCTCAAGGTATGAGGGTAAACCGATTACAGTAGAAGAAGCCAAAATGATGTGTAAGCCCATACTTGCAACCAAATACGTTTCAGCGGCAGAACAGCTTGACAGCGGCAAATTTGGAGTATTGTGCGATATAAACGAGGAAAGTATATACTACGGTCTGAAAAAACTTCTTGATTCATCAGACCTAAGGGACGAAATTGTTTCTAATTTGAAAAACGAAGATTTTGGTAACAAGTCCGAAATCGAAAAATTTTATAATATGACAAAATAAGCATTAAATATGAACAGGGACTGCGGAAAAAAGTAAATTCCGCGGTCCCTTTCTGCGCTTTCTGTTGATTTAATTCTCTTAATTTAAATTTTCTTATAGTTATGAACTTACGTTCACGATGCCTCGGTCGAAGTCGAAGTATATGTGTTGTTTCTGAAACAAAAACAAATGTCAGTTCTGAGTTTTCTTCTGCCTCCAGTAATTAAGCTTTGGCAACTGATCTTCAAAAAATTCCCGAGCCTTTTCTGCCGGCCAATTTTTATTAGACATATGTCCTACAAGAAAATCCGTCAATTCCTCAAGATCCGTGTATACATATCTGCCATCATTGTAACACCACTTGCAGTAATCTTCATTAAAAAAACCGTCCGGTTCTTTACTTATAGATGAATCATCAAGCGGCATGCCGCAGCATTGACAAATCAATTTTCGCGGAGAACCTAAAAGAGTATTGATTGAAACATCAAAAAACTTTGACAGCAGCTTTAATGTTTCTGTGTTCGGTATGGTTTCACCGGTTTCCCAGCGCGAAACAGCCTGTCTTGTAACATAAAGCCTGCTTGCAAGTTCGTCCTGAGACAATTTGTTTTGAATTCTGAGCTGAAGTATAACGTCTTTGGTTTCCATATAAATTTTATATCCTTTCCGACAACCGTTACGCAGTCATCATCAATGCGAATTACGTACGTAAAGAGAATTTCGGCTTCAAAGTAAGACACTGCCTTGATCCTTGCGCTGCCATCACCTTACAGATATATTATACAACCATTGTTTACTGTCAGCAAGCAACGCGCTGTTGCTATGGTATTCAATAATGAGCCAAGCTCGTTACAAGGCGTTGCGTCGGCTGAGGCAACCGCTGCAGGAAAAAGTGAATGGAAACCTGAAAACTCCGCTTGCAAAGTCGAAATCTTTACACTCAAACTTTTTCATACGTGGACCCCTTTATATGTTAGCTTAGTTAAATGCGAACTCCTTTACACGTTAACTCGGCTACATGTGAACTTTTTTACACGTTAACTTAGTTACATGCGTACTCATTTCATACACGAACTTCGCTGCAAACAGGTGCTCCTTGCTTTTATTCATAATTTGAAAGTACACTTTATTTATAAGTTTTGCACTTTTCGCTCTATATTCCCCGTATTTCGGCACGAGGAATATATTTTTTTAAAATTCCAAGAAATGATTTCATTTCATCTTCACTATATGAAGTTAAGACTATTTCTGAATTATCGCTTTCTGAACTCAGGCTTTTAATCAATTTATCCCGTACTCTGCCGTCATTTTCAAAAAGAATATCTCCCGAATCCTTGTAGCATTGAATAAAAAAATTTTCATCTCCGGCAAGCATAATTCCAATCGATTCAAAATCTGCTGCTTTATGCAACGGTTTAACTACGGTTGTACGAAATTCAAAATCAACGTGTCCTTCCATGAGATAATCCGTGCTTTTCTTTACAGCTTTCAAATCTAAATTCTCTGTCCCGGTAACAAGGCCGTAATTTTCGAATGAACTTTTTATATCCATTGCAATATAATCAACAGCCCGTTCATCTACCGCCCTTTTAATAAAATCAGGATTGCTGCCGTTAGTATCAAGCTTGACAAGCAAGCCTAAATCCTTAACACGACGCATAAACAACAGAACGGAGTCTCCAAATAGAGTAGGCTCGCCGCCTGTGATGCATACCCCTTCAAGAATTCCCGCCCGTTTCTTTAAAAATGACAAAATATCTTCTTCATCAATGTAAGCATTCGCATTGGTGTCCTTTATATTAACGAGCGAAGAATTATGACAAAAAGGACATCGGAAATTGCAGCCTCCCGTAAATACTGTAGCACACATTTTTCCGGGAAAATCAAGCAGCGAAAGCTTTTGAAGTCCTGAAAATATCATAATAATTTCTATGCCTTTCTAACATGAATTAATAATGCAAAAAATCACCGCGCGAGCGGAATCAAACGCGCTTACATGTAAATTAAAATCCCGACGCGTTCAGGCATTAGGTTACGCCGTCACCAGCCGGGATATTTTTTATTTTTGTATTTATCTTTTAAGAGCAATCGCCGCGCGTGCTTTTTCCGCAATTGCAGCAGACGTTAAACCGTATTTTTCAAGAAGTGCAGGAACCTTTCCGGAACGGCCGAATGCATCCTCAATTCCAACACGAAGCACCGGCACAGGATTAGACTCAGAAGTAACAGCTGAAACAGCTTCTCCAAGACCTCCGATTATATTGTGTTCCTCCGCTGTTACAATCGCCCCTGTTTTGCCCGCTTCAGAAATCACAAGCTCCCGGTCAAGAGGTTTGATTGTATGAATATTTACAACAGCCGCATCAATTCCCTCAGACGCGAGAAGTGTACGCGCCTCAAGAGCCATAGCTACAGTAATACCCGTGGCAATGATTGTCACGTCTTTTCCGTCGGCCATTTTTATTCCCTTACCAATTTCCATTTTATATGTGTTTTCATCATATATTACAGGCACTGCCAAACGGCCGAAGCGGAGATAAACCGGTCCCTTGAAATTAATTGCAGCCTCTACAGCGGCGCGCGCTTCTACTGCGTCCGCCGGATTTATAATCGTCATTCCGGGAATAGTGCGCATTGTCCCGATATCCTCAAGACATTGATGAGTCGCGCCGTCTTCCCCTACTGTTATCCCCGCATGCGTTGCTCCGATCTTAACATTAAGGTGCGGGTATCCGACTGCATTTCGGATCTGCTCAAATGCCCTGCCTGCCGTAAACATAGCAAAAGAACTGCAAAACGGAATTTTGCCCGTTGTTGCAATACCTGCCGCAACCGCGACCATATTTCCCTCGGCAATTCCGCAGTCAAAAAAACGATCCGGAAATTCTTTTTTGAACTTTCCTGTTTTTGTCGCCTCCGCAAGATCCGCATCCAATACAATTACATCTTTATATTTTGCTCCAAACTCGGCAAGCGCGCTTCCATATGCTTCACGAGTAGCTATTTTTTCACCAATTGCTGCCATTTTTATATTCCTTTCTCAATTATTTATAGTTACGGACCTGTTCAAAGCGCCGCTACAGAAGCCTTGATTTCTGCAACAGCCTGCTCATACTGCTCTTTATTCGGAGCTTTTCCGTGCCATCCTACACTATTCTCCATAAACGAAACACCTCTGCCCTTGACTGTATTACAGATGATTGCCGTAGGCTTTCCTTTACAGCTCTTTGCCGCTTTTACCGCCGAATCAATCTGCTCGAAATCATGTCCGTCTATTACTTGCACATTCCATCCAAACGATTCAAATTTTGTATCAAAAGGCGCCGGACCATTTACCTCGTCAATTGGACCGTCTATCTGGAGACCGTTATAATCAAGAAATATACAAAGATTATCAAGCTTCTTATGAGATGCGAACATTGCCGCTTCCCATACCTGTCCTTCTTCTGCCTCACCGTCGCCAAGTACCGCCCAAACACGATATTTATCTCCAAAAACCTTAGCCGACAGAGCCATTCCGCATGCCGCCGAAAAGCCAAGTCCCAAAGAACCTGTCGTCATATCAACTCCGGGAACGCCTTTCATATCAGGATGTCCCTGAAGATAGCTGTCAACCTGTCTGAATGTTTTTAAATCTTCTCTCGGAAAAAATCCTTTTTCGGCAAGAGCCGCATACAGCGCAGGAGCGGTATGTCCCTTTGACAGTACAAAACGATCGCGGTCTGTCTTTTTAGGATTGCCCGGATCTATATTCATTTCTTCAAAATAAAGATATGCGAGTATATCAGATATAGACAACGAACCGCCGGGATGACCGGAATTTGCGCTGTAAACTGCTTCAAGCGCACCCAATTTTATGTCGGCGGAAATCTTTTTTAATTCTTTGATTCTTGCCTGTTCCATTGTTGTAAAAGTCCTCCTTAAAATTTCTTATGTGAATTACAGCCATCAAATTGCAGTAACCGCATAATATCCATATTATATATTATTTTACTACACTTTCATCCGAATGTCAATAGAATATGTTTTTTTATATGATTGTTTAAATCAGATAAGTACATAATATAATCTGCAAATGATAGTCGTACATTCATAATAATAAAAAGCGGATGCCAGATACATTTAAAACTGCACCCGGCACCTGCTTCAATTAAAATTCATCAGCGTATAAAATTAGTTTTTTCAGCGGGAATTCTTTCAGGCAATCCATATTTTTCCCTGCCGAGAGCTATACTCTTCATAAGAAAAATAATATTTGCAGCAAGAGAACGCATTACACAAAGTCCCTCTTTATCCTGGACAGCTTCCCCGGCATTATTTCCATGAATACTGTTCCAGTAATAGCTTGTAGCGATAGGCATACCTGATATTGCAAAATATTTGTTAAGCTGGTCAAATGTAGCCGAAAGACCTCCCCGGCGCGCTGAAACAACAGCCGCTCCGACTTTCATAGTTTTATCAAACGGCGTACTGTAAAATAACCTGTCAAGAAACGCGGAGAGCGTAGCGTTTGCAGACGCATAATAAACAGGACTTCCCACTACGATACCATCGCATTCCTTAAATGCACCCGCCGTAGCGTTCACGGCATCATCAAAAATACATTTCCCGTTCTTTCTGCAGCTGCCGCATGCAATGCACCCGCGAATGTCCATTTCCCCGATGTGAATAAATTCGGTCTCAATTCCATTCTCGGCAAAAATCTTTTCCATCTCGTTAAGCGCGGTAAATGTACTTCCCGCCGGATGAGGACTTCCGTTAACAAGCAAAACCTTCATAACTATCTCCATTCCGCCGCTTCGCGGCATTAAAATATTTTTATGATTCACCATCAGCGCCAATATGAATAAAAAAATCTCATTTATATCTATGCAAAAGCAAATGAATACTTTCACCGTCAATCTGCAAAATGTCCTTAATAAAATACCGGATTTATTCAGAGATAAGGACTTAAGTAGATACATAAACATTCCGGGCAGTCGGATGTACACTTCAAAAATAAAACGAGATATATAAACTGCAGCGGATGTTCATATACCGGTTGATCGCATAGCGCAGAGCGCAATACGTAATATAGTTTTATATCCTACTTATCTGACATGATAAAAATGCATATCTCAGACAGTTAATCCGCCGGAATATCACGCGAAAGCTATGTCAAGTACCATCATAAGCACAAAACCGACAGCCGTTCCGACAGTTCCGATATTGCTGTGCGCTCCGGTCTGGGCCTCAGGAATCAATTCCTCAACTACCACATATATCATAGTACCCGCTGCAAAAGACAATACATAAGGAAGCACCGGAGTAACCAAAGAAGTTAGAAGTATTGTAATAACAGCTCCAGCCGGTTCTACAACTCCGGACAAAAATCCATAAAAAAATGCACGTCCTTTAGACATTCCGGAACCTACAAGAGGCATTGAAATTATCGCACCTTCCGGAAAATTCTGAATTGCTATACCGGCCGCAAGCGTAAGCGCTCCTGCGGCAGTTATAACAGAGCTGCCTTCAAGCATCCCTGCGAGAACAACTCCTACAGCCATTCCCTCCGGTAAATTATGAAGAGAAACCGCCAGTACGAGCATAGTGGACTTTCCCAATCCGCACTTTCTTCCCTCGGGACAGCTTGAATTCATATGAAGATGGGGTATAACAGAGTCGAGAAAAAGCAAAAACGCAATGCCAAGAAGAAATCCGACCGCTGCGGGAATCCACTTTGAGCCCGTATGCTCAGAGCTCATTTCAATAGCGGGAATAAGCAAAGACCAGACAGACGCTGCAATCATCACACCCGATGCAAATCCAAGAAGCATTTTCTGCAGTCTCGGTTTCATATCGCCCTTCATGAAAAAGACCATTGCGGAACCAAGCGTCGTACCGGCAAACGGCAAAAGAATTCCAATCACCGTTTTAAAAAAATCACTCATATTAATTACATGCCTTCCTAATAAAATAAATGAATCTGCAGACACAAGTCTGCCGTATCATGAAAAAAGTCAAAAGTGCCATCGACAGTTTAATTTAAGTATTAATAATATAATATAGTTTTTATGCATTTTTGTCAACCGTTTAATCACATAAAGACAAAACGAATTAAACTTCAGCATAAGATATTCATAAACTTTTTAACTTGATTTTTTTTGTTTACACTGTTATACTATATGCATTAACATATAATCGGAGTAATAATTAATGTTTGGTATATCGCTGTCCATTGTACTCGTCACACTTTTTTACATGATTTTAGGGTTTGTCATTCGAAAAATGAATAAAGCTTCGGAAACACATCTGCAAACTCTATCCGGAATTCTTATTTATATCTGTAACCCCTTTCTTGAGATTTCGGCTTTTATGTCACTGGATTTTTCCGTATCGGAAACCATTGAAATGTTAAAATTTTTTATTGTATCTTTTTTTCTCCAAAGCATATTTATGCTGATTCTTTATCTCATTCTCAGGCGCAAATACTCTGAAAGCAAGTACAGACTTCTTACAATCGCATCAGTTCTCGGAAATGTAGGATTTTTCGGCATGCCGATAACACGGGCTCTTCTTCCTGACAATCCTGAGGTAGCATGCTACTGCGCCGTAAATATGGTAACAATGAATATTCTTATATTCACCGTTGGAGTATTCTGTCTTACAAATGACAAAAAATATATTTCGGTAAAAAGCGCATTATTCAATCCGACAATATTCGGATTTGTAATCGCTCTCCCTTTTTACGTCTTTGGTATAAAAAATATACTGCCTGATACTTTTATCGGCGCCATTAATACGATCGCCGATATTTCAACTCCACTCTGTATGTTTATACTTGGAATTCGTCTCGCTTCTGTAAAGCTTAAATCTGTTTTCAGCAAACCGATTGTATATATTATATGTCTTATGAAGCTGGTGGTATTTCCCTGCTTCTGCTTTGCTGTGGTTTCCCTTCTTCCTGTTTCTTCTGTATTCCGTTCCGCGGTCACCATTCTTGCAGCAACCCCATGCGCATCTTTTACTCTCGCGCTTTCAGAAATGCATGAAAGCGAACCAGACATGGCGGCAAAATGCATTCTCGTCAGCACAGTTTTATGCTTTATAACAATTCCGACAATAACGCTTCTTTTATAACTAAAAGAGAGACTCCCTGCGTATAGTAAGACGTTCACGTGTAAATGTCTTCATGCTCAAAGACGTTCGCAATTAAAAGTGTTCGTGCGGAAAAACGTTCACGTGAAAAAGCGTTCACGTTAAAAAGTGTTCATGTGAAAAAGTGTTCATGTTAAAAGAGTTCGCATTAAAAGGCATTTGCGTTCAACTGCGTCCGCACATCTATAAGTGCCGGTTTCCGCACACTTGTTCCGGTACCGGTACAATCACAATCGAAACGCCTTACAGCGCAGCTTTGCCACTTATTAAATATAATTACTACGGACAACCTTAAATTATTAAAGCCTGAAGAAAAACTTCAAGCCTTTAGCTCAAAGGCATGGTTATAAGAATGAAAAAAGTAACAATTGGCATAACCGCACATGTTGATGCCGGAAAAACAACCCTTGCAGAAGCAATACTCTATCGGTCCGGTAAACTGAGAAAAGCCGGTCGGGTAGATTGCGGCAATACGCTTCTTGATTCGAATGAACTTGAGAAAAAACGTGGGATTACAATATTTTCAGGTAAATGCAGCTTTGCGGTCGGAAACAAGGAAATAAATCTTATCGACACCCCAGGTCATATCGATTTTTCTGCGGAAACAGAAAGAATTCTGCCCATACTGGATTACTCTATTCTCGTAATCAGCGGCGCATGCGGCGTACAGCCTCACACAAGAACACTTTGGAAACTGCTTGCGCATTATGAAATTCCAGTTTTCATATTTATAACCAAAATGGATTATTCCGTTCACACAGAAAAAGAAATAATGGAATCTTTACAGTCCGAGCTTTCTGACGGCTGCATCAGCTTTTCTGACAGTACAGAAAGTCAAAGAAACGACAGTATTGCACTTAGAGATGAAAATATTCTTGACAACTATATAAATACCGGGATAATTTCAGACTTGGCTGTCGCCGAGGCAATAAGACAAAGAAAAATATTCCCCTGTTTCTTCGGTTCAGGATTGAAAATGACAGGCATCGACAGTTTTATAGGTATGCTTGACAGATATACCCTCCCTTCCGAATACCCTGATATTTTCTGCGCGAAAGTTTACAAAATCACATACAGCGCAGACGGAAAAAGAGAAACACATTTAAAGGTTACTGGTGGAAAACTTGCTGTACGCGACAGCGTTTCGTCGCGAGGAAAAGAGGAAAAAGTCTTTCAAATAAGAAAATATTCAGGTATCAGATTTGAAACGTTCAACGAGGTACACGCCGGCGATATCTGCGCTGTAATCGGACTGTCTCAGACAATGTGCGGCGATACACTCGGATCAGAAATAAATAAATCAAAACCGGTGCTTGAAGCCGTCATGAGATACAAAATTAAGCTTCCGCCTGAAAGCGATCCGGCGGAGGAGCTGAACCGCCTCAAACGACTTGAGGAAGAAGATCCGCAGCTTCATATTGAATGGAATTCAGCTTCAAAATCAATATGTATCCTCCTTATGGGTACAGTACAGGCGGAAATTCTGCAATCACTTATTATGAGCAGATTTAATATTGAAACAAAAATAATTCCTGATGAGGTTGTTTACCGCGAAACCATTCAAAACGAGGTCGAAGGCGTCGGTCATTATGAGCCTCTGCGCCATTATTCGGAAGTCCATCTTATTCTAACGCCGCTCCCGCGCGGAAGCGGAATTATATACGATTCAACATGCCCGCCTGATTCTATTGAACCGCAGTACATAGCTCAGGTAATTTCTGCACTCCAGAGCGGCAATCATACAGGAGTGCTTACTGGTTCAAAAATAACCGATATTAAAATTACGTTTGTTGCCGGCAAAGCGCATAAAAAACACACCTCAGGCGGAGATTTCAGAGAAGCCTCGCTGCGCGCGCTTCGATGTGGACTGATGAATGCTGATTCAATACTTCTTGAGCCATATTATACATATATACTTCAAATTCCCGGCAATACACTTGGCAGGGCGATGAATGATATCCGCATGATGCACGGAAGCTGCGAAGAACCTAAATTGCAGGGAACCGATTATATCCTGCGCGGAAAGGCCCCTGTCAGTACTATAAATAATTATCAGAGCACCGTTGCCGCTTATACAGGAGGAAACGGAAAGCTGTATCTTGAATTCGCGGGATATGACAGCTGTCATAACACACAAACTATAGTTGAACGCACGGGATATGATCCTGAACGAGACACAGACAATACGCCGGATTCAATTTTTTGCGAACACGGCTCAGGATTCACTGTAAAATGGAATCAGATAAGCAAATATATGCACATTCCATACACACTTAATAAAATAAATAAATACGAAAAAACGGAATGCAGACCATCGTCCGTGTTATCCGATCAAGAGCTTGAAAATATAATGCTGCGTGAGTTTGGACCCATAAAACGTCCTGTATACAAACTGCCAGAAGTAAAAAAAGACGAGACGCCTTCCGGATACATAGATGCTCAGAAAACAGAACTTTTGATTATTGACGGTTACAACGTAATTTTTTCCTGGGAAAAACTGAAAACTCTCGCCAAAGACAACCTTGAGTATGCAAGAACACGCTTGACAGATATTCTTGTGAATTTTGCGGCCTTTAAAAAGCTGCGGCTTATTCTTGTTTTTGACGCATATAATGCCGAATACGACACTGACAGAACATATGAATTTAAAGGAATTCAAATCGTCTATACAAAAAAGAACGAAACCGGAGACACATATATAGAAAAACTTGCTGCCCTGTATAAAAAAAACGACCGCGTGAGGGTCGTTTCTTCGGATTATTTAATTCAGATTTCGGCCTTGCGGTCAGGAGTAATGAGAATGTCAGCGGCTGAGTTTGAAAAGGAAGTAAATGACACCGGCAAAAAGATCGGGGAAATTATAGAGGAGCTGAAGAAGCAGCCTCTCTCAAGTATCGGAGAACGTCAGATGAAAAAACGAAAAAGCGATTAAAAACTAAATATGTATTAAAAAATTCCGGTAATAAAAATCTCCACGCCGATTACAATAAGTATAACTCCTCCAAGAACCGAGGCTTTGTCCGAAAGTGCTACACCAAAACGTTTTCCCAGCTCCAGCCCTGCCATACAGATTATAAAAGTAACAACGGCAATTATAAGAGAACATAAAATCGCCATTAAAATCCCGTAATCAGCTATAGTAAATCCAACAGAAAGCGCGTCGATTGAAGTAGCAATACCTTGAAAAAAAAGTATGCTCACAGTAAGCTTTTTTTGTGGCTGATCTCCGGAACCGTTTTTATTTTTAATTCCTTCAAGCAGCATCTTTACTCCGATATATCCAAGAAGAATAAGCGCTATCCATGGGACTATGCTGCTGAAAGAATTAAAAATTTTCACAACCGTATGAACGCATGTCCACCCTGCAAGCGGCATCAGAGCCTGAAATATCCCAAAAACCGCGGCTATTCCGCACATCTTTGCAGGACGCATATCAGGCTCCTCAAGCCCGTTTGCAAGCGAAACTGAAAAAGCATCCATTGCAAGCCCTACCCCAAGCATAATACTGTTGAGAAAAAAGATAAGACTCCATTCCATAACCGCAATAACTCCTTTTTCCTTTTTACCTTCAACGTTATTTTAACTTTAAAGAAATTGTACACCAGATAAAAATAATAAGTTCCTGCCCGCTCTGATCCAATTCAATACGCCTGAAATTATGTAATGCCGCCGAAGTCCGTACAAGACCGGCGACACTACAGTTTATTGTAAGTATTTATTTTTTATTACTTTATCTGAGATGACGAGCGAAGAGTTACATCGTGATAACCGCCTTCAACTATAGATGTGGATGAAACAACAGTCAGACGTGCATTTTTCTGCAAATCGGAAATCGTAGTTACCCCGCAGTTGCACATAGTCGAACGAACCTTATACAAACTGATTTCAACGTTGTCGTGAAGAGAACCGGCATATGTGACATACGAATCAACGCCTTCTTCAAAGCTCAGACGATTTGAGCCGCCGACATCATAACGCTGCCAGTTACGCGCGCGGTTTGATCCCTCTCCCCAGTATTCCTTCATATACACTCCGTTTACCATCACTTTATCTGACGGGCTTTCATCAAAGCGCGCAAAATATCTTCCCAGCATAAGAAAATCCGCCCCCATTGCAAGCGCCAGAGTCATATGGTAATCATACACTATTCCGCCGTCAGAGCAAATCGGAACATAAATTCCTGTCTCGCGGAAATACTCATCACGGGCGGCCGCCACCTCTATAAGCGCGGTAGCCTGTCCTCGCCCGATGCCCTTTGTCTCACGTGTAATACATATTGAACCGCCGCCGATACCTACTTTTACAAAATCAGCTCCGGCTCTTGCAAGAAACAGGAAACCGTCTCTGTCGACAACATTTCCTGCTCCGACCTTGACAGAATCACCGTAATTTTTACGAATCCACCTGATTACATTCTGCTGCCAGCATGTATATCCCTCTGAAGAATCTATACAAAGCACATCCGCTCCAGCCTCTATCAGCGCCGGAACGCGCTGCTCATAATCCCGCGTATTTATACCCGCGCCAACAAGAAATCTCTTTTTGCTGTCAAGAAGCTCATTAGGATTTTCCTTATGAGACGAATAGTCCTTACGGAAAACAAAATACTGAAGACGTCCTTCGCCGTCAACTATTGGAAGCGCGTTTAGTTTATTTTCCCAAATAATATCGTTAGCTTCTTTTAAAGTTATGCCAAGCGGCGCGGTCACCAATTTATCAAGCGGAGTCATAAAATCCTTTACTTTTTCATCCACGCTCATACGCGACACACGGTAATCACGGCTTGTAACGATTCCGAGGAGCTTTCCGTTAGGCGTGCTGTCATCCGTTATGGCAACCGTAGAAAAACCGTTCCGCTTTTTTAGTTCAAGTACGTCGGCAAGCGTACTCTCCGGATTTAAATTTGAATCCGATACGACAAAACCGGCCTTATAATTCTTTACGCGCGAAACCATTGCCGCCTCATTTTCAATTGTTTGAGCTCCGTATATAAATGAAATTCCGCCTTCTTTCGCAAGCGCAATAGCAAGCTTGTCATCGGAAACCGACTGCATAATTGCCGAAACAAGCGGAATATTAAGTGAAATGGCCGGCTTTTCGTCTCCCTTTCGGAATTTTACAAGAGGGGTTTGCAAAGAGACATTTGCCGGAATACAATCCTCGCCTGTATATCCCGGAACAAGCAGATATTCGCTGAATGTCCTGCTCGGTTCATTGTAATAATATGCCATATTACACCACGCCTTTGATCTGCAAAGGCTTTCCTTTCACTAAATTTTCGACAGCACTCAAAACGCTATAATTCAAAATTTGAGAAAAATTCACTCTATTCTCTATAAAATCAGATTATATCATAATTAATAATCAATGTCAAGATAAGTATAATAATTTAGAAAATCAGTAAAAATTTCATCCAAGATACTTATTATAATTTTTTTTATACTTATCAGAAAACTATCTGTCAATAATAATTAAATAAAATATATTTTTTTATTTGACGAAACTCTTCTTAGTATGATATAATAATCTAAAATCTGAGGCTTAATTTTAGTCAGTCTTATTCCGCCGCCGAAAACGGCAATAATACAAGGCAAAACCGAATAACATTGTTTGTTGACCTGAATTTATGGAATAATTTTATAATCATATAATGAATACATTATGTCAAAATAATCTGATAAATACAAATTTATGCAGCGCATGGAGAATAATAAACGGAGCATTATAAAATGAGGAGAAGTGTTTATTTCTCAAAACAAATTCAAAAAATACTTTCAAAAATTGAAAAACACGGCGAAGAGGCATACTTAATCGGCGGATGTGTAAGAGACGCCTTTCTCGGAATTTCACCTCAGGATTTCGATATAACTACATCGGCAACACCTGAACAAATTAAAGAAATATTCCGCGGCGAAAAAATCATTGAAACGGGAATAAAGCATGGAACCGTGACCGTCTTGTATGAAGGAACAGCGGCGGAAATAACAACATTTCGGACAGAAGCCGGGTATTCAGACGGCCGCCGCCCCGATTCTGTGTCTTTTACTTCATCACTTTTTGACGACACCTCAAGACGGGATTTTACAATAAATGCAATTGCATATAACGATAATACCGGTCCTGTTGATTTTCACGGAGGAATTCAGGACATAAAAAACAAAATTATAAGATGTGTCGGAATCCCTGAAAAAAGATTCGGAGAAGATGCTCTTAGAATTTTGCGTGCAATCCGGTTCGCATCGGTTCTTGATTTTGATATCGAAAAAAGAACCTCAGATGCAATTCATTCGATGCCAGAACTACTATATAAAATCAGCGCCGAAAGAATAGCTTCAGAATTTTCAAAGCTCATATGCGGCAAAGCTGCAAAAAAAATTCTTCTTGAATATTCAGATGTTATAAGTGTCATTATTCCGGAGCTTATTCCATCAATAGGATTTGATCAAAAAAATTATCATCACATTTACGATGTTTATACACACTCTGTTGTCGCTCTTGATTATGTAAGACCATGCATCACACTCCGTCTTTCCGCCCTTTTGCATGACTGTGGAAAACCCGCGTGCTTCACCGTCGATGAAAACGGAGTAGGACATTTCAGCGGACATCCGGAGGTCAGCGCCGAACTATCCGACACTATACTGCGAAGACTAAAGTTCGATAATGAAACAAGAAATCTCATAGTTACACTTGTAAAAAACCACGATAGACAGATTGAGGCAACCGAAAAGGCGGTAAAAAGAGCAATGGGCAAGCTCACACCTGAGGTATTCTTTCTTCTCATCGAACTAAAACGCGCGGATAACATGGCGCAGGCTCCCCAATACCGCCAAAGATTATTACTTTGCGACCGCCTCGAACAAACCGCCAATAAAATTCTTAAGGATAAAGAATGTATAGACAGAAAGTCGCTTTCTGTAAATGGACATGATCTTATAAATATCGGAATAAAAGACGGAAAAACTATAGGTCTGATTCTGGAGGCGCTTCTTGATGAGGTAATAGAACAAAAAATTGAAAACCAAAGGTCCCCGCTTCTTGACCGCGCCGTGCAAATATCCAAAAACTTAGAGAAAGATTATAGAACACAATGAGTCAATATAAAATACGTATGTCTGGTATCTCCGAATATAACTAAAAGCGAGATGTCTGCGTTTGCAAGACACTCGACTCTAAAGGCGTCCGCATTCAAGACGTTCGTGTGCAAGACGTTCGTGTGCAAAAGTATTTCGCGTGAAAAGACGTTCGCACGCAAAAGTGTTCATGTGTAAAGACGTTTGCATCTATAGTCGGCAAGTTCCAATAAATTTTTCCGGTATACATTCTATAGTCTATCACCATAACGCCTTATGACAGAGATATGCTTCTTATCAGGCAACTAAAATTCAGTATTAAAAAGGTGTGATAATATAAATGTGGATAATATACGCTTTTAGTTCCGCTCTGTTCGCCGGACTGACTTCAATACTTGCAAAGTGCGGGATCAGGAAAACAGACTCTAATGCAGCAACCGCGATCCGAACAATAGTCGTACTTATATTCTCGTGGATAATGGTTTGGGTTGAGGGCTCGTATAAAACAATTCCAGATGTCGATACTAAGGCATGGATATTTTTGATTCTGTCAGGAATTGCAACAGGAATCTCATGGCTGTGTTACTTCAAGGCGCTTCAGCTCGGAGATATAAACAAAGTGGTGCCGATAGATAAATCAAGCACAGTGCTTACAATAATATTAGCATTGATTTTTCTCGGAGAAGGTATTACGTGGATAAAACTGACAGCAATCGCAGCGATATCAGCCGGAACATATCTTATGATCTCCAGAGAAGATAAAAATTCAAACAGATCAAAAAGCAAAGCATGGCTAATCTACGCCGTATTTTCTGCAATATTTGCGAGTCTTACGTCTATTCTTGCCAAAATCGGAATTGAAAATGTAGAATCAAACCTCGGAACAGCTATCCGAACCTGCGTTGTATTAATTATGGCTTGGATAGTAGTCTTTGTATCCGGAAAACAGCATACAATCAAAGACATTCCCAAAAAAGAACTGATTTTTATCTGTCTTTCCGGCATAGCTACCGGCGCATCATGGCTATGTTATTATAAAGCGCTTAGGGACGGATATGCAAGCGTCGTTGTCCCTATTGACAAACTAAGCATAGTTGTAACAATTGCTTTCTCATATCTTGTTTTTAAGGAAAAACTCTCTAAAAAAGCTCTACTCGGACTAATTCTTATAATCTCGGGAACACTTGCAATGCTGATTAAATAAACTGTAAACGTCAAATACTCTAATGTGAGCTACAGGTCGTTAATTTTCCGCGTCGGTAACAAACTCCGGAGGAATTACAGCGGCATCAGCGCTGCCGGCCGAAATCACTTCTGTAAGCTCTGCAAGAACAAGATAGCGTTTGCTTTTATCCCACATATAGCATGTCGAAAGAACAATCAGAGGGTTATCTCCGCTGGGCTTGTCTCTGTCCGCAAAACAGGAATATCTGCCGGTTTCAGAATAAAGCTCATCGATAAACTCTTCCGTAACGCCATCCACTTTAAAGTCATGATAATAAAGTACATGGCGGTCGCTGTACGGAACTGCACAGCATATCTCATATTTATACGTTTTGTCCGGAAGATAAATGTAAACATCGGAATGCTCCGATAGATATTCGGAATCAGAATAGCATCTTTGAAAAAATGAAAAAATCTGCGGTTCCCGATTTTCATTTCCGTTCATATTATGACCGTATATCATCGTAACCGGATCTGTAAAATCCGAAGAGTTAGACAGCTCAATATAAACAGATCCGCCCTCATCATATTTTTTATCAGGTGCATGATTTAAATAAAACTCATTATTTGTAGGATGCTGCATAATCGGATAACTGACCGTAGTACCCGGTATATAAAGATACGCAACCGAGTCCTGAGCGGTACTCCAAAGCTCGTCGAAATCAATAGGACTTATATAATCTTCAATATTAACAATGAAATTATTTTCCGAAATTTCATTTACATCCGGAGAAACGGTTTCAGGCAAAAAATCGGTTATGCCACTATTATCGTCTTTTCGTAAAAGGACAGCAATACTTATTGTCAGCACAGAAATAAGAATTACTGCGGCAGCCGTTATGACAATTGCATATTTTCTCTTGCGCGGATTGCGGAAAGCTCCTGAAATCTTCTTTATAATTCCCTTTTTCCGCTTTATTGCTCTTGGCGTATGCTTCCCGTTATCGTCATATTTATTATCTTTATCTGTATTATCTGCTGAGTTATTCTCTGCCGCCTCCGGCTGATTGTCTGTATTTTTTAATATTTTCATATATGTATCGGTATCAGTCTGATTACTGCTGTCTGACACCTGATTTAATTTCTTTTCATCACTCATAAACGATACCTCATAACTAATTCTGCAAAAACTCTTATATCGACTTTATTATAAAACGAAATTACATTTCTGTCAACTTAATAACAGATTTTTAGCTGTGGAAAATAATTGATTCAAATTTATGTTAGCTTTATTTGTAAAAATTAATTTTATGTCAAAAATATAGTTTTTTAGGTATAAACACAATAATTTTGAATTTTATGTCTCTAATAATTACTCGTCCCAAATATCTTTATAAAATCTTTATGTTATATTGAATAACTTCACTCTTTTTTTATAAAAATAAGTTATAATTACTTAGTATTATAAACTATTATTATTGATCGTAAATTCACATACCTACCGAATATGACAGGAAAGGAAAAGCGGCAGACATACAAAATGCAAAACATTTTACATACTCATAAGCATTTTACACCTTTTCAGGTAATAATTCTCGGTTTTGCAGGGGTAATCCTGTTCGGAACACTGCTTTTAATGCTTCCGGTATCCTCGCAGAGCGGACAGCCGACGTCAATTATAGACGCGTTGTTCACATCCACATCGGCCGTTTGTGTTACCGGACTTATCGTATTTGATACAGCGACATACTGGTCTGTTTTCGGTCAGGCTGTAATAATAATTCTCATACAAATCGGGGGAATGGGAGTTATAACGGTTGCATCAAGTATCGCCATGCTGTCAGGCAAAAAAATCACGCTGATGCAAAGAAGTACAATTCAAGAAGCCCTTGCGGCGCCTAAAGTCGGAGGAATTGTACGCCTTACCGGCTTTATAATAAAAACCACATTAATTACCGAACTTGCAGGCGCGGTTCTGATGTCTCCGGTATTTTGCAAAAAATTTGGTATTCTCCGCGGAATTTGGATGTCATTATTTCATTCAATCTCAGCCTTTTGCAATGCAGGATTCGATCTTATGGGATCAAACGAAAAATTTTCATCTCTTACATTCCTGGCCGAAAATCCAGTAATAAACATAGTTATAATGTCGCTTATAATATTCGGCGGAATCGGCTTTCTGACGTGGGACGATATAAGGACGAACAAATTTCATCTGAAAAAATACCGGATGCAGTCAAAGATAATATTGTGTACAACGGCGATGCTTCTTTTGATTCCGGCGCTTTATTTCTTTTTCATCGAATTCAGGGACGAGCCCATATCGCGAAAAATATGGACCTCCCTGTTTCAAGCCGTAACGCCGAGAACAGCAGGATTTAATACCGTACCTCTCAACACAATAAGCGAAGCCGGACTGGGAATATTAATAATTCTGATGCTTATAGGAGGTGCGCCGGGTTCAACAGCCGGCGGCATGAAGATAACGACGATTGCAGTTATGTTTAAAAATTCAATATCCGTATTCAGAAAAAAAGAGCAAGCACAATTTTTCGGACGATCTGTATCTGATGACGCGGTAAAAAGTGCAGCTACAATTTTTTTACTGTACACATCAATGTTTATATCCGGCGGAATAGTTATCAGCATTATTGAGGGTATGCCTTTGACTGTCTGTCTTTTCGAAACCGCATCGGCAATCGGCACCGTAGGATTGTCTCTCGGCGTTACTCCGACGCTGTGTACAGCATCCAAGCTGATTCTGACAGCTCTTATGTATCTCGGACGTGTCGGAGGAATGACTTTGGTATTTGCGGCACTATCATCAAAAACAAAGAACATTTCTAAATATCCTCAAGAAAAAATCATCGTGGGATAGATTCCGCGATACACTCGGACAGAACAACCAGATAAGATAATGAAACATAGAAAGTCTAACAGGACAATATAACAGGACAGTATAACAAAACATTCAGTTAGGAACGCTTTGACAAGACCGTCTGGTAAAACATTCAGTTAGGGACGCTCTAAAAAGACAGTCTGACAAAATATTCAGTTAGGAACACTCTAACAAGGCAATCTGACAAAATATTCAGTTAGGAACACTCTAACAAGACAATCTGACAAAACATTCAGTTAGAGACGCTCTGACAAGACAATCTGGCAGACACTTAAAAAAAGACGCTCAGATAAGACGTTCGGTTCAGGTTTAACGCTCTGAAAAAATATTCTGATAAAGCTAAAGCAAAGGAAATGATTAATAATATGAAAACAATACTTTTAATCGGACTTGGCAGATTCGGCAGGCATATTGCAATACACCTGAATCAGCTTGGTCATCAGGTAATGGCGGTAGACTGCAATGAAAGCCGAGTAGAAACCGTTCTTCCATACGTTACAACAGCGCAGATTGGAGATGCCACAAAATTTGAATTCGTATCCTCTCTCGGAGTAAGAAATTTTGACCTTTGCATTGTTACCATCGGAAATGATTTTCAAAGTTCTCTTGAAGCGACTTCCATGCTCAAAGATCTTGGCGCAAAGATGGTTGTATCGCGCGCCGCCAGAGATGTACATGCTAAATTCCTGCTGCGCAACGGCGCTGACGAGGTTGTATATCCGGAAAAACAGCTTGCAAAATGGACTGCAATACGGTACACAGCCGACCATATTCTCGACTATATTGAGCTTGACGGAGATAACGCAATTTTTGAAGTAACTGTTCCGCAGGAATGGATTGGAAAAACTATAGGTCAACTTGACATCAGAAAAAAATACAAAATAAATATTATGGGAATAAAAGACAACGGAAAATTGAATCTTGATATAAGTCCAGACAGCTGCTTTGAACCCGGAAATACAATTTTAATTTTCGGAAACTATAAAGCTATACAGAAATTCTTTCACATCTGAATTAAAACAGTTGAAAAAAATGAAAGTTCATGCTATACTTATACTGAAAGGCGTCAATAACGTCTGTAAGAAAGGTATAGCATTTTTGCTGTATAAAAAATAAAGGCTTCAGGTAGTTTTATATAATGAACAAAACATTGATACTTGTCATTACAGAGGATATGCAAATACAAAACCTAATAACGGCGTCGCTCAAAACGCATGATTACCGATATTTGACCGGTCAAAACGGAAAGACAGCGTTAATGGAAGCATCGACTCACAACCCTGATATTGTACTGATCGACTCTGAACTAAAGGACATGTATTCAAAAGATGTTATAAAAAAAATCAGAAGCTGGTCCAATCTGCCGATTATTGTCATGGGAAGTTCGGACGAAAAAGAGGAGCGTATCACACTTCTTGACTCCGGAGCCGACGATTATATATTAAAACCGTTTTATGTCGAAGAGCTTCTTGCAAGGATAAGGGTAGCGGAGCGCCATATTAGTTTTATAAAAAAACAGATGGTAAAAGACGAGCCGGTATTTCGAAACGGCAAACTGATTATCGATTATTCATCCGGATGTACGTATCTCGGAGAGAACGAGCTGTATCTTACCCCGACAGAATATAAGCTTCTCTGCATACTTTCGCAAAATGTCGGAAAAGTATTGACAAGAAACTATCTGACACAAAAAATATGGGGAAGAAGCTGGGACAGCGACACATATTCGCTTCGTGTATTTATAGCATCTCTCCGAAAAAAGCTAAACAGTGAACCAAATACCGGGGAATATATTCAGACTTTTACCGGAACCGGATACCGCATGATAAAAATTGGCTGAACAGTTTTAGCACGGATAGCTTACAAAGCTTTTACAAGCATCTGATTTATAATTTTACACCGCTCTGCTAAAATATAGCTATATGAAAAATCATTGCCGCAATTCTATGGCTGCACCTGATAATAATATGCATCTTATTAAATACATTAAATACGTACTGTGAGTACAGAAAGCAAGAGGTTAAAGATTGAACAGGATTCTTGAAAAAAATGGATTTATATGCGACATGGACGGAGTAATTTATCACGGAAACAAGCTTCTTCCCGGTGTAAGTGAATTCTTAAAATGGCTTAAGGACAACGACAAGAGTTATCTTTTTCTGACAAATTCCGGACAGTATACTCCGAGAGAGCTGCAGCAAAAGCTCCATCGTCTCGGTCTTGAGGTTGACGAGTCTCACTTTTATACAAGCGCGCTCGCGACAGCACAATTTTTAAATAGTCAGGCGCCCGGCTGCAGTGCATATGTAATAGGAGAGCACGGCATACTTAATGCGCTTTACGATGTAGGAATAACTTATAACGATGTAAATCCCGATTATGTTGTTGTCGGAGAAGCAAGCAGTTATAACCTTGAAATGATAACAAGAGCTGTCCGGCTTGTAAACAAGGGAGCAAAACTTATCGGAACAAACTATGATCTTACAGGACCGACCGAAGAAGGCATCGCACCGGCGTGCAGGGCGCTGCTCTCTCCGATAGAGCTGGCGACAGGCAATTCGGCGTATTACGTCGGCAAGCCGAATCCATTAATGATGCGCACAGGATTAAAGCTTTTAGGCGTACACTCTGAAAATGCCGCGATTATCGGAGACAGAATGGATACCGACATCATCGCCGGAATTGAATCCGGACTTGATACCGTACTTGTTTTATCAGGAGTAACGGAAAGAAACGATTGTCTGAAATTTCCGTACCGTCCGCGGGTAATACTTGACGGAGTCGGAGACATACCGGCTGCCGCAAAAAGATTGGCAGAAAAGATCAATAAATAAGTTAAAATAAGTTAAAAATACAAATACCGCACGATAAATAATAATCCATGTACCATAAATAATAATCCCTCTACCATGAATAATAATTCTTGTGCCATGAATAATAAAAATCTTGATGCTTATAGTAAAGAAGAATTAATTAAAATAATCGAAATCTATTCCAAAAATTGGCTTGCAATGGACGGTGTTTGGTTTCAGTCTATAGAACGCAAATTTGGCATGGAAGAAGCGATGTATCATGATGCCGAAGCATGGAAACGGTTTACTGTTATTGAGGCAAGACGAATCAAGAAATTCTTGAAATTGCCGGAAAATGCAGGAATAGACGGACTTAAAAGAGCATTAGGGCTTCGCTTTTATGCCAATATAAACGAAGACAAAATCGAGACAGGCGAAAATATTCTTTGGTATACATCCGTAAACTGTCGTGTTCAACGTGCCAGAGAGCGAAAAGGAATGAAGTTTCACCCATGCAAAGACATCGGTATCATTGAATACGGCGAATTTGCAAAAGTAATCGACAGTAAATTTACATGTGAATGTATAAGCTGCTATCCCGATATAACCGATACTTCATGCTGCTGCAAGTGGAAATTCATGTTAAGCGGCTAAATAAATGTGAATTACCATTTATAATTCCGTATTACACATATTCTGTACCTTGCCATAATTTTGCGGTGCGCCATAATTATTCAGTGTACTATAATTTTGCGCTAATTACAACTTTAAGTCAATCATAACTTTGAGCCAACTGGGCTTTGCGCAATACCGCGTTGCAATACCGCATTATAATAGAAGACAGACGAGTCTATCATGATTTGTGATAGACTCGTCTATTTTTTTGCTCTTTTAGTATATTGCCTTTTGTTTACTTGACTTCAGTTTACCTAACTTCAGTTTAGCTGACTTCAGTTTATTTACTTTCTGTCTATTGCTTTTTGTCTACGTGCTTTAAGTTTATTTACCTTCTGCCTATTTGCTATTGTCTACTTCCTTTTTGCTTTTCTGCTCAGTTTTTGCCTGACTCTTTATTTGATTCGATCTGATGACTGCTATCAGCAGAATCGGCAGTATCAGCGGCAGACTGTTCGCTGTTTTCCGCAGATTCCTCATCAGCATTCAGAGTCAAACATTTCGGATTATCAAATACCAAATCGTTCATTTTACTTATACAATCATGGCAAATATCCCTATTGTTAATAATCCGAACCAAATCACCCTGACTACCACAGAAAAAACATTTAGGTGCGTACTTAGACAGCTTAATATAGTTGCCTTAAAGTGTTA
>CAJLCI010000021.1 GCA_905205065.1 uncultured Eubacteriales bacterium
AGTCTTGAAAACTTTTTGTTTTTTCAAGTGTCTACTCTAAGGGGATTATATCAAAGTCAGTGCAGAAGTCCGTTTTTTATTTTTGCTTTTTAGAATTTTTTGAAGGAAGTTTTTGTGTTGACAAAGTTATGAAAGCGTTGTATAATTTACTTGTTTGTTTACTTATTAATTTTGATTTATTTAATAGTTTACTTGTTTATTTATTAATTTACTGGTTTATTTATTAATTTACTTGCCGATTTACTTATTTATTTGATTTTCTTTGTTCGCCGCGTAAGACGGCAGATTGGAGATTTCTATGAAGATATTGCTAACCGGAGGCGCAGGATATATCGGGATTCATACGGCTGTTGAGCTTTGTACGGCCGGCTATGATGTTGTTATAGCTGACAATTTTTTTAACAGTACGCCTGAAGCTGTCAAGCGTGCGGAAATGCTTACTGGAGCGGTTATACCTGTATATGAAACCGATGTGTCTGATAAGAATGCTCTTCGCTCTGTCTTTGAGGCTGAGGGTATTGACGGGGTGATTCATTTTGCAGGCTATAAGGCAGTCGGAGATTCTGTGAAATATCCGGTTTCATATTATCGAAATAATATAGATACAACACTTGCACTTCTTGATGTCATGGAGGAGTTCGGAGTTGGAATTCTGATTTTCAGCTCTTCCGCCACCGTTTACGGTGTACCGAAAAAAACTCCGATTTCGGAGGCGGACGGACGCGGTATGTGTACAAATCCGTACGGATGGACAAAATGGATGATTGAGCAGATTATTTCCGACGCTGTAGTTGCACGTCCTGAGCTTTCCGCGGTGCTTTTGAGGTATTTTAATCCTATAGGCGCACATCCGAGCGGTATAATAGGAGAAAACCCCAATGGCATACCGAACAATCTTATGCCCTATATAACACAGGTGGCTGTGGGAAAAAGAGATCACCTAAATGTGTTCGGCAATGACTATAAAACGCATGATGGAACCGGAGTGCGGGACTACATACATGTTGTTGATCTTGCCCGTGGTCATGTCAAGGCTATTGATTACTGTCTTAAAATAAAAGGAACGGATGTAATTAATCTCGGAACTGGAGTCGGCTACAGTGTGCTTGATCTTGTCAACACTTTTGAAAAGGTTAACGGAATTAAAATTCCGTATGTGATAGCCCCCCGCCGTCCAGGAGATACCGATGAATTATATTCAGATCCGTCAAAGGCTGCGGATGTTCTTGGCTGGAAGGCGGAGTATGGTATTGAGGATATGTGCAGGGACAGCTGGAACTGGCAGAAGAATAATCCGGACGGATATCAGACAAAATAGTTAAAATGTTTTTCCGCCGCGACGGTGTATCCTCACGGCGGTTAATATATTTAACGGAGTAACTAAAAAGGCTTGTTATGCAAGCAGGACGCGATGCTGTGATTCGGACAAATGCCGGAAACTGATAATTCTCTCGTCAAACTGTTCCGGTATTCAGCCGGTGATCAAAATGTTGGAAGGAGTTGCTTGCAATACAGATGAGTAATATAAGCAAGTCGGAAACGGCCGATGCATACTATAAAAAAATGACGGAAACTCCGGTTTCACGTCTTATTGTGACGCTTGGAATTCCGACAACAGTATCAATGCTGATAAGCGGTATTTATAATCTCGCAGACACGTATTTTGTCGGAACTCTCGGAGAGAGTCCGCAGGCTGCAACCGGAATTTTATTTACACTGCAGTCAATAATACAGGCGATAGCATTTATGCTGGGGCACGGAAGTGGTTCTTTTGTTTCCGCCGCGCTTGCGGAAAAAGATATAAAGCGAGCGTCTAAATACGTTTCTACAGCGTTTTTTACAGGAACTGTAATCGGTACGCTTCTTTCTGTGTTTGGAATTATGTTTTTATCTCCGTTTATGCGTCTTCTCGGTTCAACGGAAACTATTCTTCCTTATGCGCGCGATTATGGTTTATGTGTGCTGGTATCGTGTCCGTTTATGATTTGTTCCTTGATTTTGAATAATAACCTTCGATATGAAGGCAAGGCTTTTTATGCCATGATTGGACTTACCGCGGGCGGTGTTCTCAATATATTCGGGGATTTTTTTCTTATCAGGGTATTTCCGCTCGGCGTGCTTGGCGCGGGTATTTCTACAGCTGTATCTCAGTTTGTCAGCTTTATAATCTTGCTTTTCTGGTATAACAGAATGGCTCAGGGAACGATTTCTTTAAGATATATAAGCCGGAACGTGAAGACATACCTCTCGATAATTAAAGTAGGATTTCCTTCTTTTATAAGACAGGGATTATCGTCTGTGTCGAATGGAATTTTGAATAATCTTGCCAAACCTTTTGGAGATGCTGCGATAGCCGCGCTCAGCGTTGTCGGAAAGTATTCTTCTTTTATAATGTGCGTAGGATTGGGAATAGGGCAAGGTTTTCAGCCGGTTTCTTCATTTAATTATCAGGCCGGAAAATATAAACGGGTAAAGCGTGGGTTGGTTTTTACGACTTTTTTTGCTTTTGCGGCCGTAGGGATTCTGGCTTTGTTGGGGATTGTTTTTTCCGGGCAGATTGTCCGTATCTTTCAGAAAAGTCCGGATGTTGTCTCGATCGGTACGGAAGCGATTAAATATTCTTCTGTGGGACTTATATTCTTTCCTCTGTCAGTGCCTGTCAATATGCTGTATCAGAGTATAAGGAGACCCGGCGTGTCGTCGGTACTGTCTCTTATGCGTTCGGGACTGATTTTTATACCGGTAATTTTTATAATGTCTCATTTCTTTTTGCTCCGCGGAATTCTTCTTTCACAGCCTTTGGCTGATGCCGCAACCGGACTGATAAGTATACCGTTTATATTGAAATTTCTTCATACGACTCCTGATGATGATTGTTTCCAATCAGAATAACTAAAAGCGAGATGCCGCTGTCTTACAGACGGCGGATGCAGGGCGCTTATCGATTAATTTCTTAAGTTGACAAGAAATACTGTTTTTGTTATAATTAATTTTATCTGTATGTTTTTTTATTATTAAAATAATTATTTTCACGAATTTAAGTTGGGAAGGTATAAAAATGAGCGATATAAAGGATATAAATTTGGCAGCTTCGGGATGGGATAAAATCAATTGGGTAAAGAGCTATATGCCTGTTCTTAGCAGAATTAATAAGGAGTTCGAGCAGACTAAACCTTTTGCTGGAAAGAAAATTTCAATGTCTATACATCTCGAAGCTAAAACCGCTTATCTTGCGCTTACCCTGAAAGCCGGAGGAGCAGACGTCCGTGTAACGGGCTGCAATCCGCTTTCCACTCAGGATGATGTTGCCGCCGCGCTTGCCTCCGACGGTTTTGAAGTAAACGCCCGCCACGGAGTTGACGAAGATACATATACCGAGCATTTGAAGAGAACTCTTGCTTTTTGTCCGGATCTTATGATAGATGACGGAGGAGATCTTACAAATCTTCTTCATGGTGAGTGTTCTGGATACCGTGTGAATTTGCTCGGAGGAGGAGAGGAAACAACGACGGGTATTCACCGTCTGTTCGCAAGACAGGCGAGGGGAGAGCTTTGCTTTCCGATGATTGACGTAAATGATGCTGACTGTAAGCATCTATTTGATAATCGTTACGGAACAGGTCAGTCTACTCTTGACGGAATAATGAACAGTACCAATCTTGTTATAGCCGGTAAGAATGTAGTCGTTGCCGGTTATGGCTGGTGCGGAAAAGGCGTTTCTATGCGTGCAAAGGGAATGGGTGCCAGAGTTATTGTCACAGAGGTGAATCCGGTCAGAGCTATAGAGGCTGCAATGGACGGATTTTCGGTTATGCCGATGGAAGATGCCGCAAAAATCGGAGATCTTTTTATTACGGTAACAGGGTGCAGCGACGTAATCAGACGTGAACATTTTGAAAATATGAAGGATGGAGTTCTTCTTGCCAATTCGGGACACTTTGATGTTGAGATCGATAAAGTCGCGCTTTCCGAGCTTGCCGTTAATGAATGGCAGAGAAAGCCTAATATAATGGGTTACCGTATGAAGGACGGTAGAGTTCTCAATCTTCTTGCGGAGGGAAGACTTGTAAACCTTGCTGCAGGAAATGGGCATCCAGCGGAAATTATGGATATGAGCTTTGCACTTCAAGCGAAGTGTCTTGAATATATAGCGAAAAACGGCAAACGACTCGAAAACCGAGTATACGAGGTTCCGGCTGAAATTGACAGAGCGGTCGCTGAAATTAAGCTTGAAGCTATGGGAATGAAGATAGACTCTCTTTCCGCAGAACAAAGAGCGTATCTTGCAAAATGAAAAGCTAAATTTAAGCATCTCTGTCCCAAAATTATTTTTTTCATTAAAAATTCGGGCGGCAGGAGAGCGTAAAAATCTTTTGCTGTTAAAGGGAATAGCTTGATTATGAAAATTATAAGACTTAAAGACGGTACGCAGGTATCTTCTGCCCCGTCCTGTGCGGCGGCATTCGGAAACTTTGACGGAGTTCATGCGGGGCACCGGGCCTTGCTTGGAGAAGTTGTAAGAATTTCATCTGAAAGCGGCGGTTTGCTCGCGCCGGCAGTATGGACGCTTCGTGGATTTAAATTTGGTGACGGAAAAAAGCTTACATCCTTCTCTGAAAAATGCAGTTTATTTAGGGATGCAGGAATTGAGTATCTTTTTACGGATAATTATGAATCTGTCAGAAATCTTTCGCCTTATGAATTTATATCTAATCATGTTATCGGCAAGATGAATTGTTTTCATTCGGTCTGCGGTTATAATTTCAGCTTTGGCTCAGGTGCTTCGGGCAGTTCTGATACAATGCGGAATCTGATGCTTGCATCGGGACGGGACTCGACCGTTGTTCCGCCTTATGCTGTTGGTGGCTCTGTTGTAAGTTCTACTGCTATCCGTGAGCTCCTTGCTTGTGGCCGTGTTGCGGAAGCCGCGGCAATGCTTGATAGACCTTACAGTCTTTCCGGAGTCGTGATTCACGGAAAGGCTTTGGGCAGGACGCTCGGTTTTCCGACCGCAAATATTTTGCCGGAGAAGGAATTCGCGGTTCCTGAGCGAGGCGTATATCTTACGCGTACATTGTTTTCATCCGAAGCTCATACAGGGGAAGACGTATTTTTTTCGGTTACGAATGTCGGGGTTAACCCGACTGTTGACGGGGAAAGCCGTATTAAATGTGAAAGCTATATTCTTGATTATACGGGGGATCTGTATGGAAAGAATATAAAAGTGCTTTTTTATGAGAAGCTGCGTGATGAAAAGAAATTTTCGAGTGTACAGGAGCTTACAGACGCGGTAAAAAAGAATATAGAGGATTGTCTGGAATGGAGCCGGCAATTTTGATACGTTATTTCCGTGGAAAGGAAAACGCTGGGGATGTATAAAAAAGCCAATAAACCAGAAATTGTATGTCCAAGAGGCGCGCGCGCCGCAATATTTTTATTTATTATTTCGGTTATTCTTTCCGGGATGCTTTGCAGAGGAGCCTACGCGCTTGAAGAGCCGGAAATAACCGATACAAGCTGTGTTTATCTGTATAATATTACGAACGACGTTGTTATGTATTCAAAAAATACAGAGCTTTCGGTATATCCTGCGTCTACCGTTAAAATTATGTTTGCTGTAATCGCAATTGAACAGTGGACAAAGGACTGGGATGAAGAAATCACGGTAACGGCAGAGATGCTGAAGGATATTTCCGGAAATAATATTAATCTTCGCAGGGATGAGGTTGTTACGTTTCGTGATATGATTAACGGCGTGGTCGTCGGTGGAGCGAACGACTGCTGTTCAGTGCTTGCGTATGCGGTATGCGGCGGTATTGAAAATTTTGTCGAACTTATGAATCAAAAAGCTTATGAGCTTGGAATGTATGACACCGTGTATACAAACGTTACCGGAATGCATGATCCGCAAATGAAGACTACTCTGTCGGATACTGTAAAGCTTTCAAAGTATGCTATTGTTCAGTATAAATACTATGATGTTGCCAGCCAGTACAGATATATTATGCCTGCTACGAATAAATCCGGTGTAAGGAATATATATACAAAAAATTCGTTTATGACAAGTTACTACGGAGATAAATACTATTCTTCGGATATAAGCGGAATAAATGCCGGCGCAACAGAGGAGGCAGGGTACTGCGCTGTGGTTACCGCAGAGCATGAGGGAACGTCATATCTCGCGATTGCGATGGGCGCAGGGTATGACGATGAAGATATATATTCTTTTGTTACGATACGTTCAATGCTTGATTGGGCATACGAAAACTACGGATATGTTACAATAGTAAAGGACAGTGAAATTATAAAGGAGGTGCCGGTAAATATGGCGGCCGGCACGGATAAAGTTGCTCTGTATCCCCAAAATACGGTTGAAGTTTTTATGCAGACCGGAATTGATGTTCAGAATGATATAAGAAAAACTGTCGTTCTGAACAGTGATGAGCTTGACGCTCCTCTGAATAAGGGCGATTCCGTCGGTTTTCTTACACTCAGCTATAATGATACGATACTCGGAAAGGTTGAGCTGGTTGTTCGCAGTGACGTTCCGAGAAGTGAAGCTCTTTATATTCTGACGATTGCCAAAACGCTGTTTTTTTCCGATTATGCTGTTGTTATAATGGCTGTGATCGCTTTAGCTGCAATTATTTATGTAATTTTCAGGGCAACCTCTTATGAAAAGAAAAAAACGGAGCATACGATCGAAAACATTAAGAAGATATACGAACCTTCACAGGAGCAGCTATCTTACAGTGTTAAGACTGAAAAAACAAGGAAAAGTGATAAACAGACTGAAAATGAGCTTCAGAATCAGCGCCGAAAAGAACTGAAAAAGAAAGAAGAGACTGATATTGATATAAATGTTAAAGCGGATAAAAATTAGTCTGAACAATGCGTTTCGGTCGCAAGGTCTGTTTTCTGCCGGTCGGAGAACAACTTCTGCATTGCTTCGAAGGCAAAAAATTTTGTTATATACTGAAGGTACGGTCAAAATAATGAATACAGATAATTTAAGCGTTAGCAGTGACATATATATGAATTTTGTCAATCCTCCGAGAGGATATGGGAATGTTCCTTTTTATTGGTGGAACGGAGATGTGCTTGATACAGAGAGAATTGACAGTCAGCTGAAGCTTCTTTCGGCCGGCGGAGTGTCGGGAGTTCAGATAAATTTTTGTCATAGCTGTCCTGCGCATGATCCGAAGCTGGGAGGCGGAGGGTTCGGAAAAACATACGAGTGTACACCGGCGATGTTTACCGACGAATGGTGGGAGATTGTAAATCATACCTTTCGTACTGCGAAGAAGCTGGGATTAGGAGTTGGTATTTCAGATTATACCATAGGCTGGATAGGAAACGGTTTTTTTGTTGACAAGGTTGTTTATGAAAGCCGCCTTTGTGCTACCGAGCTTAAGTGTGATATAAAGGAATTGACGGCGGGCGAGAGCATAAGCGAACGCAGTGCCGATGTGCTTGTAAGAGCTTTTATTCCGTTCACGGGGAAGGATATTGTATATCCGGATATGGACGAGCTTCAAACCGCAGTCGGTGCACAGACCGCAGTGCATGCTGAAGCTGATGAGAAGTCTGATGTCGGAACTGAAACGAAGTATGATCATGGAGCTGATATGAAGACTGAGTTCTGGACCGATATGAATTATAAGGCTGGAGCCGGTGTGAATTATAAGGCTGGAACTGATATGAAGACTGATGTCGGAGCCGGCGTGAAGTATGAGGGCGGGACTGATACAGAGTCTGAGATTGGAACTGATGCGGACATTGATGACCGCGGTGTATCAAGTCCGAGCTTATATACGGTACCGTGCGGAGGCCGGCTGATAACTGTAAGGCGGGAAGTTAATAAGGATTCTATAGATGTAATGAATCCGGAGGCCGGAAAGCTTCTCTGCCGGCTGTTTTATGAGAATTTTCTTTCTCATATAGATGAGGACTGCAGAGATGTACTCAATTACTGTTTTCAGGATGAATTTATAGCCGGATGTGATTTCGGTCATCTATGGTCTGACGGTTTTTCCGAACGGTTTAAGGAGCTGAAGGGTTATGATATAGTACCTAAGCTGTATCTTCTGTTTGACGACTGCGGAAGAAAATCCGAAGCGGCTGCAGTGCGCCTTGATTATGCAGATGTTAAAGCCCGTTTTATAGAGGACGGCTATTTTAAGCCTATTTATGAATTTCATAAGTCGCGCGGTCTTGTGTACGGCTGTGATCAATGTTCGCGCGGCTATAATCCATCAGAATACGGAGACTATTTTCGCGCTGTCAAATATTTTACCGCTCCGGGCAACGATACGCCAAATCGATGTGCAGATCTTATTAAGGTTAAAGCAAGCAGTTCAGCGGCTCATCTGTACGGTCATGAGAGAGTCTGGCTTGAGGGATACCATAGCTCAGGATGGGGTACTTCGCTTGCATCTCTTTCTGCCCCGACAAGCGAAAATTTTATTTTCGGCGCGAATTTACTTTGTATGCACGGTCTTTATTATTCCACATACGGCAGTATGTGGGAATGGGCTCCGCCGGATTTTCATTTTCGCATGCCTTATTGGGAACATGCAAAAGTCTGGTACGGGTATTATGAAAGACTTTCTTATATGCTGACCCGCGGTTCTCACCGATGTGACTGCGCGGTATATTATCCCGTTTCGTCATATGACACCGGATTTTCTCCCGACAGAGCAAAAGAGTTGACTTTTGCAGCGGCAGAGAGACTGCACAAAGAAGGAATAGATTTTGATTTTATTGACTTTGAATCAATATCACGTGCGCAGGTGAAAGACGGACGGCTTTGTGTGTCTGGAGAAGAGTATAAGATGCTTATATTCTGCGGAGTGGATTCGGTGAGGTATGAGACACTTGCGTCTGCCCTTCGTTTTTCGGAAGACGGCGGTACGGTTGTTTTTATAGGAGAGGCTCCCGTTTATACCGATTGTGCTGACAGTAAAAAGAGTGAAAAGCTTATCGGCAGGCTTTCATCTGGCGCAAGGATTATTCCCGTTAAGAATTCCGAAGAAATGGAAAAAGTATATTTTGCAGATATTTTTTCTGAGAGGTCGATTTGCCGTGATTTTTTGCCTGAAAGGAATGCATTTGCTCTTCACCGCGCCGCGGAAAGCGGCGAAATATATTTTGTCCGCGGCGAAAAGGGTGAAAGATGTGTCTTTAATACGTCGGGATATTGTCAATTCTGGAATCCGCTGAGCGGAGAACGGTTTTCATATCCTGCCGAATGTATAACCGAAGAGGGAAGAGAATACAGAGCATTACTACTACCGTGCGAAGGAGATAATCTGTTCTTTTTTTCAGATGAGCGGCAGGATATTCCTGCATATATCTTTGAATCAAGTACAAGGTGTACGGTTCTTCTTGACGGAGAATGGGATTTTTCCCTTATTCCTACAATGGACAATACATATGGGGATTTTCGTTTTCCTTCTGGGAAATACGGGGGAGATAAGATAATCGGCGCCGAAATAAGAAGATTAAAAATTGACGGAGAAGACGCTTTCTGCGGCAGATACAGCCCGTTTGTTTGCAAAACCGTTGACGGAGAAACTTCTCCGCTTGTATACGACCGCTGCGGATTTCTTGACGGTTCTATTACGGAGCAGGGTTATCATGGTCTCAAAAAATGTGTATATAATTTTGAAATGTGCTTGCCGGAATCAGGATTTGCTGAATATGAGGCATATGCACATACAGAGTCGGAGGAAAAAGTTGTCTTTGAGATATACGGAGAGGTTCCTGATGAGCTGACTATTGACGGAAAAGATGTTTTATCAGCTCATGGGGTTTTGGTACTTTCTCCCGGAATGCATAGAGTAGCGCTTAAATTTGAAAATATGGAAAACAGCTCTCAAACAAGCTCCTGTGACTGCGGTACAAAATTCGAATTTGAAAAAGATAATTGCAGAGAGAAAAATCTCGCTAAGAAAAAGCGCGAAATAGGACGGTCGGGCATATTTATACGCAGGGCTCGGAATAAAGAGCGATGTTCCTGTGTTTTGCACGGATATTCGTCAATGGCTGATGCCGAAGTAAAAGAATCTGCAGGTAGACTTCCTCTTTCAAACGATTGGTTTGCGAGAGATGACCGCATCAGACTTACGTCCGCACCTATGAAAGAGAGGCTTACTGCCGAATTTGAAACAGCTCCGGGCACTGAGGAGCTTATTATAACTGTTTTCGGACGGATCGCCGCCGCTTTCGCAGACGATTGTGAGATCTCTTTCGCTTTTGAGGGACGGAATTCATACGGCGCCGGGATATATCGCCTTGTTTTGCCGTCAGGAGAACGCGGCAGCAAAATTTCGATCGAGCTGAATCCGGCGAACGGATATAATCAGGGAGACGTTTTTCCTGAGCCTATTCGGGAAAAGGTCGGATGCGGGAAAATTCTAACCGGTGACTTTACCGAATACCACGGACTCGAATGTTATTCCGGTATTGCAGTTTATGAGACTGTGTTTGCAATAGATACTGACGGCGCAGAAATCTCGTCAGACGGCTGCAGACTTATGCTGAATCTCGGAGAGGTCGGGTGTTCGTGCAAAATCAGTGTAAACGGATATGACGCCGGATGTATTTGCTCCGATCCGTTCCGAATAGATATTACGGATTTTATATGTAGGGGGAAAAATCGCTTAAGAGTTGAGGTGGCAAATACTCTGTGCGGTCATTACAGCACAACTCCGTCGCTTTATTCTGGCTGGCCGCAGGATAGAAAATCAGGATTAATAGGTCCTGTTAGCTTATCGTTTGTTTCGTGCAGAAAGTAGCTCTTCTGCGTCATCGTTACAGCAACGGCATGCTATTATTTTTTATACCGCCGCATCGGCGGAGGAATGGAGATTGTTATGAATATTATAAAGCCCGGATATGAAATTATTACTCCGATTGATTACGGGGCAACGCTTCGTGAGCTTGAAAAAATCGGACGTGTATGTTATAAAAGCGAGGATCGTATTACCGATGATTCCGCCGCTTCCTTTATATCCAGAATTGTAGCGAGCGGTCACGGTTCAGTAATCGAGCACAGTCGTATTACAGTTAAGTTTATTTGTGACCGTGGGGTAACGCATGAAATCGTTCGCCACAGGATTGCAAGCTACAGTCAGGAAAGTACCCGGTATTGTAATTATACAAAGGATAAATTCGGCAGCGAGCTTACATTTATCCGGCCGTTATTTTGGAAAACCGATTCTGAAAAATATGCTGTATGGCTTGACACGATGCAGAAGATTGAGGAGAGCTATAATTTGTTGATTTCGCTCGGCGCAAAGCCCGAAGAAGCGAGAAGCATTCTTCCGAACAGCCTGAAAACCGAAATCGTAGTTTCCATGAATCTTCGTTCTTGGCGGCATTTTTTTGAACTCAGAACAAGCGGGCGGGCTCATCCGCAGATTCGTGAAATCGCTGTGCCGCTTCTCCGTGAGCTTGCGGAAAAGATGCCTGTTTTCTTTAATGATATTGCAGAAAAACTTCCGGAGAATTCGATATAATTAAAAGTGGACATTTTACGTTTGCAATGATATTCATGTGTAATCATGCGTAAAGATGTTCACTATCGGAGTTCCTTATTACGGAATCATGCTCATTATTGAACTGGAAGTCATCGGATAAATGTAAAAAAAATATGAATGAACAGAAATATCTTGAAAAAATCTGCCGTTTATGGTATTATATTTTTTAAAGTTCGCACACAGTATACGCTTCGGTGTAAATTCAAGTACTGTGGAGGGACAAACCGAAGGAGAAAAGAAAAATGGCAATTATTTCAATTAAACAGCTTCTTGAAGCAGGTGTACATTTCGGACACCATACACGCCGCTGGAATCCTAAGATGGCGGAATACATCTTTACGGAGAGAAACGGTATTTATATTATTGACCTCCAGAAAACCGTTAAAAAGTTTGAAGAGGCTTATATGTTTGTTCGTGACCTCTCGGCTGAGGGCGGTACAGTTTTGTTTGTAGGAACAAAAAAACAGGCTGCCGATGCTATTAAAGAGGAAGCTCTCAGATCTGGCATGTATTTTGTGAATGCGCGCTGGCCCGGCGGTATGCTTACAAACTTTAAAACAATAAAAAAGAGTATAGCAAGACTTAAGAGTCTTGAACAGATGAAAGAAGACGGAACCTTCGATCTTTTGCCGAAAAAAGAGGTTGCGAAGCTCTTCAAGGAAATGGCAGACCTCGAAAAGAATCTCGGCGGAATCAAGACAATGGAGCAGCTTCCTTCAGCAGTTTTTATTGTAGATCCGCGCAAAGAGAAAAATGCGGTTGCTGAGGCGAGAAAGCTTGGAATTCCGGTAATATCGATTGTTGATACTAACTGCGATCCTGATGACGCGGATTATGTAATTCCCGGAAATGATGACGCTATCCGTGCAATCAAGCTTATTACGTCTGTAATTGCCGATGCGGTAATTGAAGGCAGACAGGGAGAAACGACAGAAGAGGCGATTGCGGAGATTACGGCGGCGGAAGAGGAAGAAGACGCTGAGAACGCAAACGCGTAAAAGTTGTAATAAAAATACAGGTAAGCTGCGTGAAAGATTCTGTGAGAATTTTTCACGCGCAAATCTGTAAACGTATAATTATATGTCTTCGAGACATAAAATATCGGAAAGGATTTTAATATGGCAGAGATTACAGCAAAAATGGTTGCCGAGCTCAGAGCGAAGACCGGCTGCGGCATGATGGACTGCAAAAAAGCATTAAAGGAAACAGACGGAGATTTTGACGCGGCTATTAAGACTCTCAGAGAACGCGGATTAGCCGTTGCGGCTAAGAAAGCGGACAGAATTGCCGCTGAAGGTATCGTCAGTATTAAATTTAATGACGCCCATGATGAGGCGGCGATGATTGAGGTTAATACAGAAACGGATTTTGTTGCCAAGAATGCAGATTTTCAGGCATTTGTCGATGGTGTTCTTGATACAATTCTTGCAAATCATCCGGCTGATACTGCGGCTTTGATGGCTTGCAGCTTTGTAGGCTCCGACATGACTGTTGAAGCTGCACTTAAGGATAAGATATTTACAATCGGAGAGAATATTCAGATTCGCCGCTTTGTAATTGCAAAAGGTACAATAAGTTCATATATTCACGGCAAGGGACAGACGGGGGTTATGATTGCCTTTGATGCCGACGACGCAGCAAAGAACAATGCCGGATTTGCTGAATACGGTAAGAATATTGCCCTTCAGGTGGCGGCTATTCCTGTTCAGTATGTAAATAAAGAGGATGTACCTCAGGCTGCGCTTGATGAGGAAAAGGAAATTCTTATGGCTCAGATTGCAAATGATGAGAAGAATAAGAATAAGCCTGCCGCTATTATTGAAAAGATGGTTACCGGCCGTCTCGGCAAATTTTATGAAAACAATTGCCTTACCGAACAGTCTTATGTAAAGGATGAAGCTCTTACAGTTGGAAAATATACAGAGCAGACTGCAAAGGAATTCGGCGGGAAAATCAAGATACTTGCTTTTTATCGTTATGACAAAGGCGAAGGACTTCAGAAACGTGAAGATAATTTTGCAGAAGAAATTGCCGGTATGATAAATAAATAATAAAATACCGGATTTTTACGGATGTCTTACAATGAATTATGTTCTGTTCATGTGAGATATCCGTTTTTTTTGAAAAATCGCAAATTTTTCTCTTAAACAGCAAAATATTCATAAAAATCTATTTACAAATTAAGAATTATCAGATACAATATATTTTGGAATAAAGTGAAAAGACTGTTGTTGAGTTCTGATGAAAAAACAAAGAGCATTGACGCAAAAAATCAAAGCTTTGGTTTATCTGCATTTTTTACATTAGAAAGGTATGGTTATTTATATATGAATTCGTCGTCAGGTTCAGGAAATTGTAAGTATAAACGTATATTACTCAAGCTTTCGGGAGAAGCTCTTTCCACCGGAGGCGGGATACTGAATTATGCATTTATAAAGCAAATCTGTGCTAATGTTAAGAAGTGTCTTGACATGGGAGTTCAGGTTTCAATTGTTGTAGGCGCGGGTAATATCTGGCGCGGGAGAATGGGACCTGAAATGGATCGTACGAGAGCCGACCATATGGGAATGCTTGCCACTACGATAAATGCGCTTGCTATTGCTGATGTTTTGGAGCATGCAGGAATAGTGACTCGTGTCATGACTGCAATTGCTATGCATGAGCTGGCTGAGCCGTATATAAGAAATAGGGCGGTGCATCATCTGGAAAAGGGTATGGTAGTTATTTATGGCTGCGGAATCGGACGTCCGTTTTTTTCGACAGATACTGCCGCAGTGCAGTACGCGATTGAAACCGACTGCGATATAGTTCTGATGGCAAAAAATATTGATGCTGTGTACACGGCAGATCCCAAGGTTGATTCAAGTGCCAAACGGCTTGCCTCGATTTCTCATATGTATCTGCTGGAAAATCAGCTCACTGTAATAGATTCTACCGCGACTTCGCTTGCTAAAGATAATAATATGCCGATAATGATTTTCGGTCTCGATGATCCTGATAATATTTTCCGCGCCGTAAGCGGAGAGGAAATGGGTACTGTTGTAAATGGCTGAAATAAGTTTTCGTTTGAACGCGAAAGTTATTGTATCGCTAACGGAAATGAATTAGTTGATTATTTATATTTATTTTGACCGTCTATGACGGCAGGGAGGATTATTATGAAGCTTGATATTAAAGAATATGAAGAAAAGATGAAAAAAACTGTAGGAGTTTATAAAACCGATCTTGACGGTGTTCGTGTCGGACGCGCAAATACAGCCGTTCTTCAAAAGGTATTCGTCGATTATTATGGAAGCCCGACTCCGATAAATAATGTTGCCGAGGTTAAGGTTACTGACGCGAGAACGATTGTTATTCAACCGTGGGATTCTAAAATGCTCAAGGAAATCGGTAAGGCTATTCAGGCATCGGATATCGGAATTACACCTGTAGACGACGGAAAGGTAATCCGTCTCAGCTTTCCTCAGCTTACCGAGGAACGGCGCCGCGATGTAACAAAGCAAACGGAAAAGATGGCTGAAGAGGCCAAGGTGGCGGTTAGAAATATCCGGCGCGAAGCGAACGATAAATGCAAGGATCGTAAAAAAGCCGGAGAAATGACGGAAGATGAACAGAAGCAATCCGAAAAATCTGTTCAGGATCTTACTGACAAGTATATTAAAGAAATTGACTCAATCACAGACGCGAAGAAAAAAGAAATAATGTCAATATGAGTGCACAGAATATTTCCGAAAATTCAAGCGAAAGATATGTGATAAACAGTTACGGTGTTCCGGAAGAAATAATCTGTGAGGGCGCGGACTTGGTTTCGCTCTGCGGAATTCAGCATATCGCTTTTATAATGGATGGAAACGGCCGTTGGGCTACATCGCGCGGAATGGCAAGAGAATCCGGTCACAAAGTCGGAATGGATGCTTTCGAACGTATAGTTGAGTATTGTGCCGATATAGGAATTCAGTTTGTAACGGTTTACGCTTTTTCAACTGAAAACTGGAAGCGCCCGAAGCACGAGGTTGATACAATTCTTATGATTCTGAGGCAGTATCTCAGACGGGCGCTTAAGCTTATTCACAAAAAGAAAGTACATTTTGTAGTTATAGGAGATTATTCTGTTTTTGATGCAAAAACACGTGATATTATCGAAAAGCTCGATATAGATTCAAGATGTTACGATCGCGTGCTTAATATTGCACTTAACTACGGCGGGCGTGCTGAACTTGTCCGCGCGGCAAACAGAGCGTTTGCCGAGAAATATGAAGCTGAACGAAATGATTTTAAAATTACTGAAGAAGACATTGAAAGAAATCTCTATACGGCGCCGTGTCCTCCGCCTGACATGATAGTGAGAACAGCCGGGGATCTTCGTCTTTCTAACTTTCTTCTTTGGCAGTCGTCATACGCGGAGCTCTTTTTCAGCCCCGTGTTATGGCCGGACTATCGTCCCAAGGATGTTAACGACGCGCTTCGTGATTTTGCGCACCGAAAACGCAGATTCGGAGGAGTGGAGTCAGTTACATGCTGCGATAAATATAAAAAATAATAAATTCCTAAGTGAGGTTTGATTTTGAAGCAGCGAGTAATAACAGCGGTGATTGCGATACTGATTTTAATACCGTTTTTAATTTTTTCAGATACGGCGGCCTTTGTTTTTCTTGCATGTTTGTTGTCGGTGCTTTCAGCATATGAGCTTCTTGGATGTGTGGGCTACAGACGTAAGCTTTATGTTACCGTACCGACTTATATACTTGCAGTATCTGTATCCTGTTGTACCCGTTTCGGTGACAGTGATAATCCGACGTTTATATCTATAGTTTTTTTCCAGTATTTTATTTATATTGTACTTTTGTTTACAATCGCGGTGTTTTCAAAGGGAAAGGTGAAATTTGAAAACGTTTCGGTTCTGATTGTGATGATGATTTACGCTACATTTGGCTTTTCGGCTCTTGTTCGTCTCAGAGATCTTCCTCATGGAAAGCTATTGTATCTTATGGCTCTTCTTATGCCATGGGTTTCGGATACTTTTGCGTACTTTTCCGGACGTTTTTTCGGACGGCATAAGCTTATTCCGGAAGTAAGCCCGAAAAAGACGGTCGAAGGGGCAATCGGAGCAATAGTAGGTTCTTGTGCTGTAACTGTTGTTTACGGGATAGTATGCGCTTCGTTTTTTGATTTATCGGTAAATTTTTTCCTTCTTGCTGTAGTTGGAATTTTGATTTCCATTGTGGCGCAGTGCGGCGATCTTATAGCGTCTATGGTTAAAAGAAGCTACGGTATTAAAGATTACGGATGGATTTTGCCTGGTCACGGCGGAATACTTGACCGCTTTGACAGTATAATTGCTACATCCTCACTTGTATACATTTATTGTCTTTCATTCCCGTTTTTTTCAGTCAGAATCCTGTAACTCCAGTATTGTTTGTAAGTAAATAAGAATGCCTTCTAATTATTATTGGGGACACGCTATTTATAAGAAAGCAAAAACTATATGACAGATAGAAATTCAAAACAATATATCAGAAAAAAAATAGCCGTACTTGGTTCTACTGGTTCTGTAGGAAAGCAGACGCTTGATGTCGCAGAAAAGAGCGGGGCTGTTGTAACGGCTCTTTCCGCATCTTCAAGCGTTAAACAGCTTGAGGAGCAAATACGAAAATTTCACCCGAGAGTTTGTGCTGTTAAGAGTGAAAGAGCAGGACGTGAATTAAGAACATTGGTTTCGGATACGAATACTGAAGTGATTTTTGGAGAGAATGCAGCAGAATATGCCGCGTCTTTGCCGGATACAGATATTGTATTTAATTCTACGTCCGGAATAGCCGGACTTTATCCTACGCTTGCTGCCATTAATGCGGGGAATGATGTTGCGCTTGCGAACAAGGAAACTCTTGTTGCTGCAGGAGAGATAGTTATGAATGCGGCGGCTGAAAACGGAGTTAGAATATTACCTGTTGACTCGGAGCATTGTGCTGTTTTTCAGTGTATAAATGACAGCCGCAACGGGAAAAATTCAATTAAAAATGTAATTCTTACGGCATCCGGAGGACCGTTCAGAGGATACACCGCCGAAAAGCTTGCGGCGGTTACAAAGGAGCAGGCGCTCAGTCATCCTACATGGAAAATGGGTCCGAAAATCACAATTGACTGCGCAACTTTGATGAACAAAGGACTTGAGGTTATTGAAGCCGCAAGACTTTATTCGCTTGAGGCTGATAGAATTAAGGTTGTGGTGCATCCGGAGAGTATAATCCACTCAATGGTGGAATATATTGATAATGCGGTGCTTGCTCAGCTCGCGGTTCCCGATATGCGTATGTGTATATCGTATGCTCTTAATTATCCGGAACGCGGCGAAGCTGTTATTAAATCTCTTGATCTTACGGAAATCGGTACTTTGTCATTTCATAAACCTGATATGGATGTATTTCCTTTGCTTTCACTTGCTTACAGCGCGCTTCGCCGGGGGGGAATTATACCGTGTGTATTGAATGCGGCGAATGAACGTGCGGTCGAGCTTTTTCTTGCAGGAAAGATTTCTTCAATTACCGACATATTTGGTGCGGTAATTGAAGCTGTAGAAAAAAGTGTAAATGTAAAGACACCGAGTATAGATGATATAAAAGCTGCGGATAGAGAATCAAGAATTTTGGTTGACAATTTTATTGCCAGGTAAAATTATTTTTCGCCGGTAATGGCTGTGATCGCTTGACACGGCACCTGTCCAAGAGCCGTTTTCAAAAACGTTGTTTTTTATTCAACTGTTTTTAATTGCTTTTTTCGGCAATTGCTTTTTCAATAATATTGAAGATGTCCTGAGACCGGACGGCTGCATGTGTGTAAACTGTTTGAAATATAGTGATAATACCCGGGGACTGGTGCTATATCGCTTTAAGTCAAAGCTATTCATTGCTGAATGTTTGGATTTATTAGACGACCGGTATTGCAGGCATGAAGACTGAATGCAGTTTTTATGTCTGCAGTAATGATATATGCGTATTATACGCAACGGAGGAATTTGTTATAAATACTTTAGTTACAATACTGATTGCGATTGTGATATTCGGATCATTAATTCTGATTCATGAATGCGGACATTTTATGACAGCAAGAATGTTCGGCGTGGGAATTAATGAATTTTCAATCGGCATGGGGCCTAAGATAATATCAAAAATTTCTAAAAAATCAGGGACGGCATATTCGCTCCGCCTTCTTCCGATCGGAGGATATGTTTCTATGAAAGGCGAGGACGAGGATGTCTCCGATCCGGATTCATTCAGCAGCAAACCGGCATGGCAGAGAATGATTATTATCATTGCAGGTTCTGTTATGAATATACTTCTCGGACTTATTCTTGTCATTGTAATGGTTCTGTCGAGTAAAAATCTCGGCTCAACGGTGATATATAAATTTACATCCGATGACGCTGTTTCGGCAGAAAGCGGGCTTGAAGAGAATGACCGGATTGTAAAAGTCGGAAACACTTCTGTTCATACTTCGACTGAACTTGCATATGAGATTATGCACGACGGAACCGAGCCGATTGATGTTACCGTCATTCGGAACGGAGAGAAAATTGTAATTTCTGACGTTGTGTTTCCTACTGCGGTTTCTTCGGGAATAGTAATCGGAGATCTCGACTTTTACGTTTATGCAGAAGCCAAAACTCCGCTTAATGTTTTAAAGCAGTCTTATTTTCAGTCTGTATCATATATTAAAATGATTTGGGAATCTCTGTTTGATCTTGTTACCGGAAAGTACGGCATGGAGCAGATGTCCGGTCCGGTTGGGATTACAAAAGAAATTGGCAGCGCTGCGTCGGCCGGGGCGGTTAATCTTCTGTATTTATGCGCGGTTATAGCATTGAATCTCGGATTTGTTAATATGCTGCCGCTTCCTGCGCTTGACGGCGGAAGATTTTTCTTTATTTTGATTGAGCTTATCCGGGGCAAGCCTATCAATCCTAAATATGAAGGCTACGTTCATCTTGCAGGAATGGTTCTTTTGCTTGCCCTTATGGTTATAATTACATTCGGGGATATACGCAAGCTAATAACTGGGGCATAAAAAGATCTGTAACATTTTATAACTTGAAGTAAGATACCTGTGTCTGTAATGCACTGTACTGTAAAGATTTCGACTGTAAATGTATTCGACTGTAGATTGTTTTGACTGTAAATGTTTTTGGCTATAAATGTGTTCGTCTGTAAATGTGTATAACTGTAAAAGTGTTCGTGCGTAAAGATGTTCGTCTGTAAAAGCGTTCGTGTGTAAAGATGTTTGTCTGTAAAGGTGTTCTCGTGTAAAGGCGTTCGCCTCTGTAGGCATCGAGTCCGCTCATTTTTCCGGTGGTGCTCATATTAACCGAACCGCCGGCGGAATGCCTTATGACGGGATGCCGACACTTATTGATATGCTGTCCGAGATATAAATCTGGAGATAATTTATGGATTACAATAAAATAAGAAAAAAAACCAAACCTGTTATTCTCGGAGGAAACGGAATCAGACGCTGTGTAATAGGGGGAGACGCTGCGGTTTCTATACAGACTATGCTGAATACTGATCCGTCTGATTTTGAAAGCTGCCTTGAACAGGCAAGGCTTCTTCAGGACTCAGGAGCAGATATTATAAGGCTTACTGTTCCTTCAAAAGAAGATGCTTCTGTTATATATCGGCTTCACAATTCGGGAATTATAGTTCCGCTTGTTGCGGATATTCATTTTGACTATAAAATTGCTCTTGAAGCGATTTCCGCAGGTGCCGACAAAATTAGAATAAATCCTGGAAATATAGGCGGCGATGACCGAGTTAAGGAAGTTGCAAAGGCATGTCTTGCTCACAATGTTCCGATTAGAATTGGTGTAAATTCCGGATCCCTTGAGACGGATATATTGAAAAAATACGGTACTCCTACGAGTGAGGCACTCTATGAATCGGCTATGTATCATATATCGCTTTTGCAAAAATACGATTTTGACAATATAGTGATTTCCGTTAAATCATCGGATGTCAAAACTATGATTGAAGCATATCGGTTACTTTCAGCAAACGTAAAATATCCGCTTCATCTCGGTGTGACCGAGGCAGGTTCAAAGGAACGCGGAGCTATTAAAAGTGCTGTCGGAATAGGGTCGCTTTTATGCGACGGAATCGGAGATACAATCAGAGTATCACTTACGGCGCATCCTTCTGAAGAAATTGCAGAGGGGCGAAAGCTTCTTGATGTTCTCGGCATTTCAGATATAGGAATTGAGATAATATCATGTCCCACGTGCGGAAGAACAAAGGTGAATTTAATTGCGCTTGTCAAGGAATTTGAGACTAAGGTGTCTGATATAAAAGTTGGTAAAAAAATTAAGGTCGCTATAATGGGATGTGCGGTGAACGGTCCCGGTGAGGCACGCGGAGCTGATTTTGGTGTTGCCTGCGGGGATGGATGCGGACTTATATTTGAGGCGGGAGAAATTCTCAAAAAGGTTAGTGAAGACGAAATTATTGACACTCTTGTTGAAATGTGTAAAGATGCAGCGGCATTATGAGTCTGACAGTCACATTTAAGTTTTAAGCTGTTTAGAAAAGGATAAAGCTCCATCATAAGTTTTTATCCGACGGCAGACCGGACAACTATAGGAAGAAGTGAGCGAAAGCCACCTATAGAGATGCACGGATTTACGTGCGCACATCTTTACAAGAGAATGACATTACACGCAAACGTCTTTACGGCTGAATATTTTTACTATCAACCGAACGTCTTTACAGTTGAATTCTTTATAGTCAAATTCTTTACAGTTGAACGTCTTTATAGCTGAACACCTTTACAGTCGAATTTCTTATAGACGCAGACATTTCGCTTTTCGTTATATTTGATTTTTAGAAAATTGCCTTATATTGATATTGAGCAAAAATGAGTGTGGGAAAGGTATAGTATAGCAATGTCTAAAACATTTCTGGAGCTTTTTAATAGATATTCGCCGACAGATCTTCATGCCCGTATTCTTTCTTCTGGTAAAAATCTTGGTGTAAAAGTAAATAAAGAAAATCGATGTGCCGAAGTACATATGTTTTTTCCGGAAATAATAAAAAAAGAAGAGCTATATAAAATTGAAGATAATGTTAAGTCCGCTTATGACTTAAATATGTTCGTTATAAAGCCGAGTTATCCGAAAGAGTTGTTTAGGAGAGACTATATTCCTGAAGTTATTGCGGAAACTGAACGAAGCGGAATTGTTTCACGAGGTTTTTTTGAAAAATGTACGTATAGGCTTGAGAAGGACAGGCTCTCGATTAAAATAGGCTTTTCTGACGGTGGAGTTAATCTTTTGTACGATGCAAGGACGCCGGAGGTTATTTCCGGAATCATCAGGGATGAATTCGGTCTGAATATAACTGTTTGTATTGAGCATGACGAAAACTACGGAGAAGAATATAAAAATTTTCAAAATAAGTGCCGTAATACTTTAAAGACACTTTATACAGAGTCTGAAGCGGCAGCTGCCGAATTGATTGCGAAAAATGCGGCAGCGGATGCTGTGGACGAACGTTCACTTTTACCGAAATTTTGTTCTATTGACGGTCCTGAACTGGAAAAGGATACAAGGACTTCGGATGAAAAGATCATTTATTTTTCCGACGATGTGTTTAAAATCGGAAATATGACTTTCGATGTTTCTGAGCCGTCTGTGATTTTGGGAGATACGTTTGCAATCAATCCTACCCCGATTGAGGATATAAACGGGACGCGTCGTCATGTTACGGCCGTGGGAGAGCTTTTCTGGGCCGAGGCACGCGAGTCGCGTGATAAAACAAAGGTTACGATAAGCTGTGCTTTGAGTGATAATCACGCTTCGATAAATGTAAAATTGATTCTTCCTGCGGATAAAGCCGGACCTGTTCTTAAGTCTATCCCGTCAAAACCGGCAAAGCCGGGCGCGGTGCCGAAATTTATGTGTGCGGCGGTATGCGGTTCGGTTAAAATTGATAACTATGACGGCGAACTTACACTTCATCCTACTGATATAATGCAGATTAAACGCGTACGAAGAAGTGATAACGCTGAGAAAAAGCGAGTTGAGCTTCATCTTCATACCCAGCTTTCTCAGATGGATGCACTGATAAATCCTGCGGACGCGGTTAAAATGGCTCATGAATGGGGACATCCTGCCGTAGCTATAACGGATCACGGAAACGTTCAGGGCTACCCTATTGCAATGGAGGCGGCGGAGAAGCTCGGAATGAAAGTAATTTACGGTATTGAGGCATATTTTGCCGACGATACCGCCCGCGCTTTTTACGGCAGGGACAATGGAATAAAGTTTACCGATACGTTTACCGTTTTCGATATAGAGACAACCGGTCTGTCAGCGGCAAATAATCATATTACGGAAATAGGCGCGGTAAAGGTCAAAGAGGGTAAGACTCTTGATGTTTTCTGCACATTTGTCGATCCGGGAGAACATATTCCGGAAAATATAACCGAGCTTACAGGTATAACCGACGAGATGGTCAGAGGCGCGCCGACAGAACCAGACGCGGTAAAATCATTTCTTGATTTTGCCGGAGATGATATGCTTATAGCACATAACGCCGGATTTGATACCTCGTTTATTCGCCGTGTATGCGAGCAAAATGACATACCGTTTACAAATCCATATCTTGATACAGTGGCCATGTCGCGCTATGTTAACAGCGATTTAAAGAAACATAAGCTTGATACCCTTGCAAATTATTTTGGGCTTGGAGAGTTCAATCATCATCGCGCATCCGATGATGCCGAAATGCTCGCTGCCATTTTCTTTAAAATGACGGACAAGCTGAGGGCTGAGGGGGTTCTGGACATACGTTCTATGGAGAGCGTAATGAGCGATAATGTCGATCCTAAGAAGCTTCGCACAAATCATATGACTATTCTTGTAAAGAATCAGACAGGATTAAAAAATCTTTATAAGCTTGTGTCACTCGGATATTTAAACTACTATTCAAAAAATCCGCGTATTCCTAAAACGGTACTGCAGCAGTACCGTGAAGGGCTGATTATAGGTTCTGCATGTTCTGACGGAGTGCTGTACAGCGGAATTTTGTCCGGAAAATCCGAGTCTGAATTACTTGATATTTGCGAATTTTTTGATTATTTGGAGATAATGCCGCTTTGCAACAACCGTTATCTGATCGACAAAGGGACTGTTGCAGACGACGAAGGACTGCGGGACATTAACCGAAGAATTATTGAGCTCGGAGAAAAATCCGGAAAACCTGTTGTTGCGACATGTGATGCGCATTTTATGGATGAAGAAGATGAGATATACCGTCAGATTCTTCTTGCCGGAATGAAATTTTCGGATTTCGGAAGAAAGAGCAAATTGTTTTTCCGTACTACTGATGAGATGCTTCAAGAGTTTGACTACCTCACACCTGAGAAGGCATATGAAGTTGTTGTGACTAATACTAATCTTGTTGCGGACTGGATTGAAGAGGTTCGTCCTATTCCCAAGGGTACATATACCCCTAAAATGGAAGGCGCCGAGGAGGATCTCCAGCGTATGTGCTGGGAACGCGCGAAACAGCTTTACGGTGATCCGCTCCCGGCGATCGTTCACGACAGACTTGACAAGGAGCTTACTGCTATTATAAAGCACGGATTTGCCGTTCTTTATATGATTGCCCAGAAGCTTGTTAAATACAGTGAAGATGAAGGGTACTTAGTCGGATCGAGAGGCTCTGTCGGATCATCGTTTGTTGCATCGATGGCCGGAATATCGGAAGTTAACCCATTGCCTCCGCATTACTATTGTGCAGAATGTAAGTACAGCGAATTTATAACTGACGGGTCTGTCGGTTCAGGCTTTGATCTTCCCGACAAAAAATGTCCGAAGTGCGGAGCTATGCTTAAAAGCGACGGTCATGACATACCTTTTGAAACTTTTCTTGGATTTTACGGTGATAAATCTCCGGATATAGATTTGAATTTTTCCGGTGAGGTTCAGGGACGCGTCCATAAGTATACGGAGGAGCTTTTCGGTGCGGAGAATGTGTTTCGCGCCGGAACTCTCGGAACGCTTGCGGATAAGACCGCATACGGTTTTGTGATCAAATATCTTGAAAATAAGGGCATGATGGTAAACCGGGCGGAAATAAACCGTCTGATTGCTCACTGTGTATGTGTAAAGAGAACTACCGGACAGCATCCCGGAGGCATAATAGTCGTTCCGAGGGAGTATGATGTTTATGATTTTACGCCGGTTCAGCATCCTGCGGATGATGCAGGTTCGGATATAATTACTACGCATTTTGCTTTTTCATATCTTCATGATACAATCCTCAAGCTTGATGAGCTTGGTCATGATATTCCGACAAAGTATAAGATGCTTGAACGGTATTCCGGTACTTCTGTAATGGATGTTCCGATGAATGATCCGTCTATCTATGCTCTTCTTGAATCTCCAGCTCCTCTCGGTGTAACGGCCGAAGACATTGGCTGTGAAATCGGAACGCTGGGACTTCCCGAGCTTGGAACAAGGTTTGTACAGCAGGTACTGATAGAGGCGCATCCGCGCACTTTTGCCGATCTTCTCCAGGTTTCCGGACTTACTCACGGAACCGATGTATGGCTCGGAAATGCTCAGGATCTTATTCGTGACGGCGTTTGCGATATTTCCGAAGTAATCGGAACACGCGACGGTATTATGCTCGTATTGATTCAAAAATATGGTCTTGATAAGGCTAATGCGTTTAAAATAATGGAGGATGTACGAAAGGGTAAGGGGCTTAAACCGGAATATGAAGAGGATATGCGGGCTCACGGTGTTCCTGACTGGTATATTGCTTCATGTAAAAAAATTAAGTATATGTTTCCGAAAGCGCATGCAGCTGCGTATGTTATGTCGGCGATACGTCTTGGATGGTATAAAGTACATATGCCGCTTGTTTTTTATGCCGCGTTCTTTTCTGCCGCGCCTGGAGGTTTTGATGCAGAGATTGTTATGCGCGGTCGCTTGGGAATAAAGAGAGTTCTTGAGGAAATTTCGGAAAAAGGCAATGACATTACGCAAAAGGACGCCAGCCTTGCTTCTACTCTTCAGCTTGCTAATGAAGCTCTTGCTCGCGGAATTGACTTTCTTCCTGTAAGCTTTGAAAAATCGGACGCTTTTGCTTTTCTTCCGGAGGACGGAAAAATCAGGCTTCCTTTTTCTTCTTTGGGAGGAGTGGGCGATACCGCTGCACAGAGTATTGCCAGAGTTCGCAACGAAGGACATGTTCTCTCTGTCGAGGAGCTGAGAATTCGTGCCAAGCTTTCAAAATCCGTTATAGAGGTGCTTCAGAATCACGGTGCGCTTGACGGACTTAGTGCGACAAATCAAATTACATTTTTCTAAAATAAAATACCTCCGTTTGGAGATTTTCTGAAAGAAATCCCCTCCGGAGGTGTTTTAGATATAACTAAAACTGAGATGTTTACGTCCATAGAACGTTCGACTGTAAAGGCGCTCTCTTATAAGATACTTACCTTTACAGATGTTTACCCGTAAAGGTGTGTTACCTGCATTGCAATACAATGCTGTTCACCTTTACGGCCGATTTTACTTTTTAGGCGGTGTACAATCCACTGCCAATACACAAACCGTAGTACTTTATGACGGAACTATGTCCATTATATAAAGAGTGAATATATCGTTATTGAGAATATTATTGTGTTTCTGCGCTGCTTGGCAAAACTATAGTCCCGGCAGATATTTATTTGATTTTTCTACATTCCATATAAAAGCGTTTGTCAAGTGCTTCTCCCATTGAAAAAGACTTTCGCGGGAGTATTCCATGCTCTTTTATGTACGGAAATAACTCATTTTTTTTCATTCCGCTGAAAAGAAACCCGACGGTATTTTCTTTTTGACAAATGCTTCGAAGGGATTCCTCTCCGTGTATGTAATCTACTGTCACTTGAGGTTGGCTTTTAATATAGCTGTTTATAAAATTTTGAAGTTCTTCAACAGGAAAAGAAGGACAGCAGATTTCTGTATTAAGATTTTTGGAAATTATATCAAGCTTAGACGTACAGCTGCCGCTGCGGACATACCTTTCAAAATGTCGCTTTGCGCATAAGGCAACATTTCTTGCATCAGCATTGAACAAAACACGGTAAATGGGTTCGAAACAAAGAGTGGAATCATGTATATTAACGATTTCAACAAGTGCGTATCTATTTAACTTAGTAGGATTCTGTCTGTAACACTCTGCCGCGGTTGCAAGTGAATGATTCCCGTCGCCAACGGCAAAAAGCATTGGATTTTTTGAATCACCAAGACGTGAAATAGAATTTAATACCTGCTCCTGAGTGCTTTTGGAAATCAACTTTCCCTTTAAATGTCCGGCTCCTGTCATAAGGTCAAAATCGTATATAGTTTCCAAACAATGACCGGTCAGCGGTTCAATAACCGTTTTCTCAGGATCATCAATGAGAAGCATTACATGCGGCAGTTCCAGCGGGGCATCCCGGCGAATTTTTACCCTCGGCGGAATCCTTTCCGGAACGGTTTCTTCCGTTGCTCTGACTGCCGTTCTTGCATTAGGAGAATAGTCATATGCTTCGAGATCGATCGCTCCGATGATTCCCCGGCGTATTTTACCGTTAGAAAGTGTTCTCTCAACATAGACCATTGAGTCCTTGTATTCTATAAATACTTTGTTTTCAAGATACTCGTTCATTTTTTTGTTAATGTCAAGAATACGTTTGTCATTATTGCTTTCAAGATAAATTTCAGGAAGCGTGATATGAAAAGCGGAAGCTTTTCCTTCGGTAATTTGTGAAACGTTTTCCCAATACGCCGGTTCAGAAGTAAACTGATCACAGGCTATGGTCGAAAAGTATTCCGGCTCTTTAGCCGGTATGAGAATGTTTGCTGGTTTCAGCGGTAATTGATGTAGCATGTTATGGAACTCCTATTTTATTTACGTATAAAATATATTATACATCTTTTTAATTCAATGTTCAACACTTTTATATAAATTTATCTTCTGTTTTTTCTATAATATGTAGTGTGTAAATTCCATTCAGAAGGCGTTCCGGCGTTGCGTAGTAGCGCAATTGGAAAAAGTGAGCATGGCATGTCTGCAAATACCAACGACTTTACGGCCGTAGATGTCCCTTTTTTAGATATAAAGAGTGAAAGCCAATAATATATGCTTGGAGTTAGTTCTGAAAGCCGACTTTTTGCCCGAAGTATTCGATTTAGCTGTATTTATCCGAATATTTTAACGTGAGAAGTATAACCGGTGATGCGGCAAGAATCAGAATTGTTTCAGGAGCAAGATATGAAATTTGATAAATAAATGAGTACATCCATTTTGAATACTTAAAAACAGTATCATTCCATGAGCCGCTTTTTGTGATTTCATACCAAATAAATCCTCCGCATAAAAAATGAGATATAAATCGGAGTATGCAGGCATTAAGAGAGCCGATTATTACAGTCGGAAGAGTCACTTTTTTTCGTTTGTAGAAGCCTGTAATCCCAAGAGCTGTAAAGGCAATAATGTAATCAAGCATAATGCAAACGGCTATTCCTGACGGAGTGGGTACATATGTTACCGCAGAAAGTCCGAACAGAAGCTGGAGAATAGAAAATACGAAGGCAGAACCAAATCCCCATGACGGGCCGTATTTGAATCCTAAAAACAGAATCGGAGCCATTGAAAAAAGAGTTACCGAGCCTCCGAGGGGCGAGTCGTAAAGCTTAACAAAGGAAAGGGCAGTGCCGAGAGCAATCATGACCGCACATATTGCTATTTTTTTAGTTTTTTCTTTTGTTTTACTCATGTTACATTATATGCCTTTCATTGTATTCGATTTCTGAATATTATTTTTTTATTAAAACGTATTGACAAACACGGATTTATTTGCTATAATAATATGCGTTAAAGATATTGCGGAATTGTGTAATGGCAGCACGGCAGACTCTGACTCTGTTTGTGAGGGTTCAAATCCTTCTTCCGCAGCCACTTGCAGGACCCGGAGCCAGTGTGTGCTCCGGGTTCTTTTATATTTGAATTTTTTTGCGTTAAAGTGGTATTATTATAGTCTTTAGACGGCTGGATACCCTCGATACTAAAAAGATGTTTGCGTCTGTGAGGCGTTCGTCTCTATTTTTAGGCAGCGGTCTTTACTCACTTTTTCCGGTAGTGATGCAATAATGCCGTTGAGATGCTATATTCCAGAGCTGCGCTCTTTACCTAATATTAATTGCAAATTTAACAGAAATATGTTATCATATATAAAATGATAAATTGTTAATTCGAGTTAAATAGATAATTAATTAAATAAAGGGCCTGCGGGAATACAGTTTGCCGGTTTTAAGTCTCGGAGATCTCATACTTTATCCGTAAGCTGTTAGACAATGCGACTGAAAATTTTTTATTTAGTATTATTCTTTGAAAGGACAGCTGTGGGGACAGCTTATTACAGAAATGAAACTTATTCATATTTCAGATCTTCATCTTGGAAAACGTATCTATGATTTTTCAATGACGGATGAACAGGAATATATTTTGAATGAAATAATTGCAATAACAGACCGCGAAAAACCTGAAGCGCTGATAATTGCAGGGGATATTTATGATAAATCAGTACCTTCCTCGGAGGCAGTTTTGATTTTTGATAATTTTCTGTACAAGCTTTCTCAAAGAGGACTTAAGGTGTTTGTTATCAGCGGAAACCACGATTCTCCTGAAAGAATTGCTTTCGGAGGAAGACTGATGAATACCAGCGGCGTATACATGTCGCCGGTATACAGCGGAAAAACCGAATCGATTTCTTTGTCTGATAAATACGGTATGGTTAATATATATATGCTGCCATTTTTTAAACCGGCTGCAGTCCGCGGCTTTTTTCCGGATTCTGAAATTATTACGTATACCGACGCCGTCCGCGCGGCTGTCGGTCAGATGAAATTAGATGTGACGCAGAGAAATATTCTTATAGCGCATCAGTTTGTAACGGGCGCAGCGCGTACGGAATCGGAGGATATTTCGGTAGGCGGTACTGACGGTGTTGATATGTCGGTATTTTCGGAATTTGATTATGTCGCTCTTGGACATATCCACCGCGCGCAGAAATGCGGAAACGAGAGAATCCGTTATTGCGGAACGCCGCTAAAGTATTCATTTTCGGAATCAGGTGATCAGAAGTCAGTTACAGTAATCGAACTAAAAGAAAAAAACGATTTGAACATTAGGACTGTAGATCTTTGTCCATTGCATGATTTATTTGAGATAAAGGGCTGTTATGATGAGATTTCTTCAAAAAAGTTCTATGAAAATTCATCTTTCAGAGAATCGTTTCTTCACATTACGCTGACGGATGAAGAAGAAATTCCATATGCGGCAGAAAAATTACGTGTTATTTATAATAGGCTAATGAAGCTTGATTATGATAACACACGGACGCGAAGTCGTAATATTGTAAGCAATGATTCGGATATCAAGGAGCAGCAATCACCGTCAGAGCTTTTTTCGGCGTTGTACGAGATTCAGAATAACACGCCGATGTCCTGCGGTCAGATGGAATATGTAAATGAATTGATTGATACTATTTGGTCGGACAGATAAAACTTTTATGAAATATAGTTTTTACAGTGGATAAGACAAGTCGGGAAACACCGGGGATTTGCATCTATAAAATTTGGTGGAATGGTTTTATTCTGCGTAAAGAAAGGAAAATCTATGAGACCTATAAAATTGACAATGTCTGCATTTGGTCCTTATGCGGATGAGGAAACTCTTGATTTCGGGAAGCTCGGCAATAATGCAGTCTATTTGATTACCGGCGACACGGGAGCCGGTAAAACGACAATTTTTGATGCAATAACCTTTGCTCTTTTCGGGGAAGCAAGCGGCAAAGTACGCGAGCCGAATATGTTTCGTTCAAAGTATGCTGACGCAAAAACTTCGACTGAGGTTATTCTGACCTTTGCAAGCGGAGAAAAAATTTACACAGTCCGGCGCAATCCTGAGTATATGCGCGAATCCCGCCGCGGCGAAGGCTTGACTACTCAAAAGGCTGCGGCCGAATTAATCTGTCCCGGCGGTCGTGTTGTAACTAAAAGGAATGAGGTAAACAGCGCGATAATAGAGATTCTGGGTATGACGAAGAGTCAATTTACGCAGATTGCAATGATTGCACAGGGTGATTTTCTGAAGCTACTTCTTTCCACTACAGAAGAACGCAAGGCTATTTTTCGCAGAATTTTTTGTACCGAACCGTATAGAATGCTTCAGGAAAAATTAAAAGCCGATTATTTGCAGCTTGACAGCAGATATAAATATTTATATAAAAGCACAGAGGATAGCGTTGATGAAATTATCTTCTCAGGGGAAGAAGACGATGTATTTCGGACATTTAAAGAATCGGAAAACGGATTATTTGATTTTGCGGATATTTTGGAGACGTTAAAGCTGCAGATCGGACGGGATGAACACAATGTCAGTGTACTTACGGAGAGAATCTCAAAAATCGATGAAACAATTATTGAGATTACCAAATCATTGGCCGAGGCGGAGAATATAAGAATTATCAAGGAAAACATAAAAAAACTCGGTGATGAACTGAAAAAAAACGAGGCTGAGGCCAAAATATTGGAAGAACGTCTAAACGAGGCGAAGCTTAATTATTCGGGGCTTCAGGATATAGACAAAAGAATAAATAATATTGATTCGGAGCTTCCCGAATACGATATACTTGTAAAATATCAGACAGAGCTTGACGACGTTATGTCTTCACTTAAATTGAAAATCAAATACAAACAGGAGAAGCAGAATGCGCTTTTTTTAATTTCAGATTGGCTCGATAAATCGCAGGCGGAATTGAAAAGTCTTGAGCATTCGGGAGAGAATGTCTTAGCTATGAGTGCTGAAATTGAGAAATGCGAGAATAGAAAGAAGGAGCTGTCCGAGGTTTTCGGGCTGATGCTTGAATACAGAGAGCTTGAAAAAGAGACCGAATTATCTAAGGAAAAGTATCGCCTGGCGGTTTCCGAATCAGAAAAACATACAGCGGCATACAATGATGTATTTAAGGCTTATCTTGATGGACAGGCTGGAATTCTTGCAAACGAGCTGTCGGAAGGAACGCCGTGCCCGGTATGCGGATCCGTTGCTCATCCTAAGCCTGCAGTAATTTGTGAGAAAACTCCGGATAGTATGGAGCTTGAAAAATGCCGTGAGGCTATGAATACCGCACAGGAAGCTGCAAAGAAAGCAAGCTCGGAAACCGGTATAAAAATAGGAAAGTTTGAATTACTCGGAAAAAATATAGAGACGCGTCTATTAAATATTTCATCTGATCTTTGCTTGAAAGATGCGGCCTACGATATTGACAGACTTATAAGAAATGAAGAAAAAGTTATTGCCGGGGCGAAAGAGAGACTTAAAACCGAACAGGAACGAATGAAACGGAAAAATGAACTGTCTGATCAGGTATATGAGCGTCAGTCTGAAAAGGAAGATTTGATAAAGCAAATTGGGGAGCTGTCTGAAAATATTGCCGCTTTGCAGGGAAGTGCCGAGTCTCTTAAGCTTCGGAAAGAAGAGTCATCTTTACGTCTTCGTTATGAAACAAGGGACGCTGCCGTGGCAGAAAGAAATTTACTTGCAGGTAAACGGGAGCAGATAAGCAAAGCTTTTGAAAAAGCGGATTCGGAATATAACTCATGCAGAAACAGGGTTTTTGAAAGACTCGGAAGAATAAAGGAATTGGAGCGCCAGCTTGAGGGAAAAGATGAAATTGACGCCGATTTAAAATTGTCTGAAAAGAACAAGCTTACGGATAAGAAAAATGATTATATGTCTCGGAGGGAAATGCTGAATGCAAAGCTGCACAATAACCGTTTGATTTTTGATAAAATATGCCGGAATATTGAAGAGCTTTCAGAAACAGAGAAAAAATTAATGTCGGTCAAGAGTCTTTCCGAAACTGCAAACGGAAATATTGCCGGAAAGGAGAAGATTATGCTTGAGGCATATGTTCAAATGCGGTATTTTGACAGAATTATCGATAGGGCAAATTTGAGACTTATGGCAATGTCTGACGGACGGTATGAGCTGAAAAGGCAAACTGAAGCAGATAATAACAGAAGTCAGAGTGGACTTGACCTTGATGTAATTGATCATTATAACAACACTGAGAGAAGCGTTAAAACGCTTTCCGGAGGCGAATCCTTTAAGGCTTCGCTCGCTCTTGCGCTCGGCCTTTCAGACGAGGTTCAGTCATCGTCCGGAGGTATTCGTCTTGAAACAATGTTTATTGACGAAGGCTTCGGATCTCTTGATGAGGAATCACTTTCCCAGGCACTCAAAGTTCTGACCGAGCTCGGCGATGGAAATCGCAGCGTTGCCATTATTTCTCATGTTGCTGAACTTAAAGAAAGAATTGACAAACAGGTTGTAGTTACGAAAAATAAATTTGGCGGAAGTAAAATTTCAGTGTTGATTTAACTTAGTTTATTATAAATATTGTATAAAAAACATTTCCGAACAACTTGTATCGGGCAGTTATTTTTATTTAAGACGCAGATGTCCTGTTGTTTAGTAAATGTATTTCATATGAAAGGAAGCTTTTTATAAAGCGGTAAACATAAAAATGAGAATATATGAAGATGTACATAATACGAGCGAAAACCGACTTAAGCCAAGGAGTTATTATATTCCTGAGGGGAGATCGGAGTATATGCTTTTGAACGGTACATGGAGATTTGCTTACTTTGACAGAGATATTGATGTTCCTGAAACTATAAATGAGTGGAGTACCATAGACGTTCCGTCATGCTGGCAGCTGCGCGGATATGACAGTCCGAACTATACTAATATAAATTATCCTTATCCCTGCGATCCTCCTTATGTCCCTGATGATAATCCCTGCGGTGTATATGAAAGAGAATTTGAAGTAAAAGAGCTTTGGGGTAAAGTATACTTTGTTTTAGAGGGTGTTTCTTCATGCGCGTTTGTCGAAATAAATAGTAGATATATAGGATATACGCAGGGAAGTCATCTGCAGGCGGAGTTTGATATTACTCCGTTTGTTATACAGGGTATTAATGTTGTCAGGGTAAAGGTATTAAAATGGTGCTGCGGAAGTTATCTTGAAGATCAGGATTCGTTCAGATACAACGGAATTTTTCGTGATTGTTACATACTGCAAAGACCTGAAAATCATATAGTTGATATAACCGTCTCATCGGAAAGTAATAAATATATAATTGTTAATACAGGGGTAAGCGCGGACATTTCTCTTTTTGACGCTGACGGTAATTTGCTGGAAGTGAAAAAGGACTCGGAACGCTCGGTTTTTTTCGTTGAAAATCCGGTTCTATGGAACGCGGAAAAGCCTTATTTGTATAAGGTAGTTGCCGAGCGCTGCGGGGAGATGATAACACAGCGTATAGGTATCAGAACGATTAAAATTTCAGAGCGGCAGGAGCTTCTTATAAACGGAGTACCGGTTAAGCTTCACGGAGTTAATCATCATGATACGAGCAAATACAATGGCTGGTATCAGACAGATGACGAGATGCTTGTGGATTTGCAGCTTATGAAAAAGCTTAATATTAACTGTATAAGAACATCGCACTACCCTCCGGCACCTAAGTTTTTGAATATGTGTGATGAGCTTGGCTTTTATGTGGTTTTAGAAACAGATATAGAAACACACGGTTTTCTGCGCAGATTTTCAAATGTCGATTATTCGTTTGACAGCGAGAGCACAGACTGGCCATGCTCGGATACTGAATGGGAATACGAATTTGCAGACCGAATGAAAAGGGCTTTGATTATGAATAGAAACCACAGTTCAATTATAATGTGGTCTGCCGGAAATGAAAGCGGTTTTGGAATTAATCATAAGGCGATAATTAACTGGATAAAAAGAACGCAAAACGATTCACGGCTTATTCATTGTGAAGACGCTTCAAAAAAAGGTGAAAATGAATGTACCGATGTTTTTTCGATTATGTATCCGGATATACAGTCATTGGAAGAGCATGTTCTTAACGAGGAAAATACTCAACCGGTATTTTTATGTGAATATGCTCATTCTATGGGAAATGGTCCCGGAGATGTTTTCGAATATAATGAGCTTTTTTATAAATATCCTAAGCTGATCGGAGGCTGTGTCTGGGAATGGGCTGACCATGTCGTGGAAGCTGACGGTGTTCAGAGATATGGCGGAGATTTTGTCGGAGAGCTTACAAATGACAAAAATTTTTGCTGTGACGGAATGGTTTTTGCCGACCGTACGTTAAAGTCGGGTTCGCTGGAGGTAAAGGCTGCCTATCAGCCGATGAAAACAGAATTGAACGGCAATATTCTCAGAATTGAAAACCGGTATGATTTTACAGATTTCTGCGAGTGCGAGTTTAAGTATGTGATTGAAGCTGACGGAAATCCTGTATTTGAGAAAATTCCGGCTATATCGCTGAAGCCCCATTGTTATGCCGAGATTGAGATAGAAATTCCTGAGTTATCCTATATATACGGAGCCTGTCTTAATTGTTATCTTTATCATAATGGACAATTGTCGGCCCGTACGCAGCATAAAATATTCTCGGATGCTCCTTCCCTGTATACTGATTGTAATTGTTCCGAATACAGTGAAGATACTCTTAACGTATACTTTTTCGGCGAAAACTTTGAATATGTTTTTTCCAAGCATTACGGAAATTTTATAAGTATTAAGCGCGGTGGGGCCGAACACCTTGCTGCTCCTGTGAGACTTACATCTTGGAGAGCTCCTACAGATAATGATACAAACATCAAAACTTATTGGGGCAGCTATAACATATGGCAGGGTGAGAATCTTGACAAACATTTCAGCAAAGTGTATAGCTGTGAAGTTAAAGACGGAGCTATATGGGTAAACGGAAGTCTTTCCGGTGTATCCAGAAAGCCTTATTGCAGATATACCATGAAGGTTACCGTTTTGCGCAGCGGAGCCATATTGTATGATTTAGATGCGGATATAAGGGATAATGTCATATGGCTTCCGAGATTTGGTTTTGAATTTACACTTAACGGAGCTTATAAGGATTTTTCTTATTACGGCAGAGGAAAGTCTGAAAATTACAGTGACCTTAAAAACGGTTCTTTTATCGGAATGTATGAAAGTACGAGCGGTATGGAGTATGTAAATTATGTACGCCCGCAGGAACACGGTAACCATACAGAGGTTAAGATGCTGTCGATTGGAAAGCTGAAATTTTTAAGCGAGACAGGATTTGAATGCAATGTTTCGGATTACAGTACGGAAGCGATTACTAAAGCCGAACATACTGACGAGCTGACAGCAGACGGATATACTCATCTGAGAATTGATTACAGGGTATCGGGAATCGGTTCCAACTCGTGCGGTCCGGTGCTTGGCGAACAGCACAGACTGTCCGAGAAAAAAATTTATTTTAATTTTATTATTGACTGATTATATTCCGGCATCTTATTATTGAATTTTGCGTCGTTATATATCTTTTTATTGCAAATTTAATATTGACAAGAAGCATCTAATTCGATATACTATAAAGTATAATTTTATTTACAGCATTTAAAACTACAAGTGAGATGTTCACGCTGTATGACTTTCCCATTTGTGGGGATCGGGGTTCATTCGCTTTTTCGAGCGGCTCCGTCTGCAGCTAAAACGTCTCATGACAAAGCCATGCTCCTTATAAGTTAGGCAAGTATGTCCTCCTATCTCTATAGGCGTATAGGCGGTGGGTGTCATCCTACGCTCTGTGTGAGTATAAATCTCTCACTGAGTGCCGCATTGCTTCAAAATGCGCTTGCTACACCCCATTATGGGGCAAACCCATTATTAAAAAGGAGGTTTTCATATGAATGCTGTTATATCGCGTGATGAAGCTTGGAAACTTCTTACCGAATATAACAAGGAGCATTTTCATCTTAAGCATGCGGTTACAGTGGAAGGTGTAATGCGGTATTTTGCAAACGAACTTGGATTTGCAGATGAAATTGATCTTTGGGGAATTGTGGGATTGCTTCATGACCTTGATTTTGAGCAGTTTCCGGATAAGCACTGTATAGAGGAACAGGTGATAATGCGAGACCGTGGCATTGATGAGCGAATTGTACACGCTGCCGCGAGCCATGGCTATATGTTGACTGTTGATATAAAACCTGAACATCAGATGGAGAAAGTGCTGTATGCGGTTGATGAGCTAACCGGATTAATAGGCGCAGTTGCAATAATGCGGCCATCCGGAAGTGTTTCGGATCTTGGACTGAAATCGGTAAAGAAGAAATATAAGACATCCAATTTTGCGGCCGGATGCTCCAGGGAAGTAATTGAACGGGGAGCCGATATGCTTGGCTGGTCGCTTGATGAATTGATTGAGAAAACAATTTTGGCTATGAGAAGCTGTGAGAGTGTTTACGAAAACATATGAATTTATCTTACTGCTTTATGCCGGGAAATGAGGATTGAGTGTATGGAAAACAAAAGGTTTGAATTGAATAAAAATCTCGCGCAAATGCTTAAAGGCGGTGTTATTATGGATGTTACGACACCGGAACAGGCAAAAATTGCAGAGGCGGCAGGAGCTTGCGCTGTTATGGCTCTTGAGCGTATACCGGCGGACATACGTGCAGCGGGAGGGGTTTCCCGTATGAGCGATCCTAAAATGATTAAGGGAATTCAAAACGCTGTTTCTATTCCTGTCATGGCGAAATGCCGCATCGGTCATTTCGCGGAGGCTCAGATTCTTCAGGCGATTGAAATAGATTATATAGATGAAAGCGAGGTATTATCTCCTGCCGATGATAAGTATCATATAGATAAGACAGCATTTGACGTGCCGTTTGTTTGCGGCGCTAAGGATTTAGGCGAAGCTCTTCGGAGAATAAACGAAGGCGCTGCTATGATTCGTACAAAAGGAGAGCCCGGTACGGGAGATGTTGTACAGGCAGTCCGTCATATGCGTATGATGCAGTCGGAGATTCGCCGGATAGGTTCGATGTCCGAAGATGAACTCTTTGATGCTGCAAAACAGCTTCAGGTGCCATATGATTTAGTTCTGTATGTGCATGAAAATAAGAAACTTCCTGTTGTGAATTTTGCTGCAGGCGGTGTAGCGACACCAGCCGATGCAGCATTGATGATGCAGCTTGGAGCTGAAGGTGTTTTTGTCGGATCGGGAATTTTTAAATCCGGTAACCCTGAGAAACGCGCGGCGGCAATAGTCAAGGCAGTTACCAATTATACAGATGCAAAAATGCTTGCGGAACTGTCAGAGGATTTGGGCGAAGCGATGGTCGGGATCAATGAGCAGGAAATTGAGCTTCTTATGGCGGAAAGAGGCAAATAAAAAATGCGTATCGGCGTACTTGCCCTGCAGGGGGCATTCATTGAGCATGAAAAAATACTGTCTGATATAGGAGCTGAGGCTTTTGAAATCAGACAAAAAAAAGATCTTAACAGGAGCTTTGACGGACTGATTATTCCCGGCGGAGAAAGTACGGTTCAGGGGAAACTAATGCGTGAGCTTGATCTTTTTGATACAATACAAAGTCAAATAAAAGCAGGCTTTCCGGTTTTCGGTACCTGCGCCGGACTGTTGCTTCTGGCAAAGGAGATTGAAAACGATGATCGCAGACATCTTGCGACAATGGATATCAGAGCCGTACGAAACGCTTATGGCAGACAGCTTGGAAGCTTTGATACAGCTTCGGAATTTAAGGGTATCGGTATTATTCCAATGACATTTATTCGCGCACCTTATATTGCTGATGTTGCTTCCGATTCTGAAGTTCTTGCGTGCGTAAGCGGAAAAATTGTTGCAGCCAGACAAAAAAAACAGCTTGTTACGGCTTTTCATCCGGAGCTTACGGATGATTTGCGTGTACATGAATATTTTATAAGTATGGTTCAGGGAAAAATATGAGGCAGATATTTATACGTTTCAATAGATTTAAAAGTATTTATCTCTATGTGTAGATCTCATATTGGCTTTAACGAATATTATCTTGTGTGCTTCCCTTACGGCGGGTGTACTGCAGTAAGGGAATATTTATTTTATACCGGGTGCTCTATATTTTTAAACAAACTATTATTTACCGATTATAGTATTTTTGGAGGATTTTTATGCAGAATCAATTTTCGAGAACCGAACTTATTTACGGTGATAAAGCAATGGATAAGCTGAAAAGGTCCAGAGTTGCTGTTTTTGGTATAGGAGGAGTAGGTGGATATGCTGTAGAGGCTTTGGCTCGCAGCGGTATCGGTGCCATAGATTTAATTGATGATGATAAATTCTGCATTTCTAATATAAATAGGCAGATATATGCTACGCTCAAAACTATTGGTGAATATAAAGTTGATGTTGCCGCTAAACATCTATACGAAATAAATCCAGATATAATTGTCCGAACACATAAAGTTTTTTATACCGCTGAAACATCTTCAAATTTTGATTTTAGGCAGTATGATTATGTAATAGATGCTATTGATACTGTTGCAGGAAAGCTGGCATTAGTTGAAAATGCAGAATTTACCGAAACTCCGATTATCAGTTCCATGGGTGCCGGAAATAAAGTTGACCCTACTGCATTTCAGGTTTCGGATATATATAAAACGTCAGTATGTCCATTGGCAAAGGTTATGAGGACAGAACTTAGGAAAAGGGGTATTAAAAGGCTTAAAGTAGTATATTCCAAAGAATTGCCCACAATTTTATTTGATAATTTTTATGATGTCGAAGATGACCACAGAACAGAATGTACTTCAGATACAGATACATTAAGTAGTCGTACAAATCGCAGACAGATACCGGGAAGCAACGCTTTTGTTCCCTCCGCTGCCGGACTTATAATCGCCGGAGAGGTTGTAAAAGATCTTACCGGCAATAAGGGCAGGGGTATTGGAGGGTAAAATTCTTGAAAATCACGAATGAAAATAATATTATTAAAAATATGTCAAATATCCCTGATAACTTGACATATAATTGCTTTTGTGATAAAATCATATACGATATTTAAAAATAGAATTGCTGTTTTTATATCGTTTAGTTTTCATGTTGTTAAGAACCGACCACAGAGGAGATAGCGCATAACTCGGAGAAGTATTCCGTGAATATTGTATTTATACCTTAAGAAATTGAGGTTTTAAATTTTTATTATACAGAATAGTATTCTTCTTTTAGATATTTTTATATATTTTGAATGATTCTGTATTTTTTAGGTCAAATTTATAGAGATATACTAAAATTGAAAATTTATCATATAAACATTTATTGATTGAATTTTATATTTTTTCATTTTAATTATTGGTTAAATGAGTTTGACAGGGGAGATATAAAAGACACCTAAAAAAGTAACGATTGTTTAAGTACTTTTATAGCTAATTAAATATATTATGAATTTTTTTCATGGTCGAATAGAGTGCAATATAGTATATTAGATAGCGTGTGAGCTTTAACATAGATACATATATATTTATAACTTTGATATGTATCTTTAATAATATAACGTGAGGGAAATATGTATAAGAATTTTTTTAAAAGATTGATTGATATAATTCTTTCCGGTATTGGGATTATTGTTTTGACACCTGTGTGGATTGTTCTTGCAATTGCTATTAAAAGTGATGATCCGGGTCCGGTTTTTTTTAAGCAGAAGCGAATTGCTCAAAATAAAGATGGGGAAATTCGATATTTTAACATTTTTAAATATCGAAGTATGAAAACATCTACTCCTAAAGATACACCAACGCACCTTCTTTCTAATCCCGAACAATACATAACAAGTATAGGAAAATTTCTTCGAAAGACAAGCCTTGACGAATTGCCGCAAATTTTCAATATATTTTTGGGACAAATGTCAATCATAGGTCCGCGCCCTGCGCTTTGGAACCAAGAGGACTTATATTCAGAACGAGAAAAATACGGTGCTAATGATGTTAAACCGGGACTTACGGGTTGGGCGCAGATAAACGGACGGGATGAGCTTAAAATTGATGCGAAGGCAAAACTTGACGGCGAATACGTAGAAAAGATGAGCTTTTTGTTTGACTGCAAGTGCTTTTTCGGAACAATATTTAGTGTGCTTAAACATGATGGCGTCGTTGAAGGCGGGACAGGGGAGATTGAGAAGGAAAAAGCAAAAAGGAAAGAGACTGTATCGAAATGAAAATTCTTGTAATTTGCCAGTACTATTATCCTGAACCTTTTCGCATTTCCGATATCTGCGAGGAACTTGTAAAGCTGGGGCATACAGTCGATGTTGTAACCGGGATTCCCAACTATCCAATGGGAGAAATATATGAGGGATACCGAAAAGGTGAAAAACGTGATGAAATAATCAACGGTGTCAATGTACATCGTTGCTTTACGATTGGGAGAAAACATGGAGCTTTCTATCGGTTTCTGAATTATTACAGTTATGCATTTTCATCATCGCAGTATGTAAAAAGGTTAAACGATGATTATGATGTTTTGTTCGTAAATCAACTATCTCCGGTTATGATGGCTAAGGCGGGGATTGTATACAAAAAGAAGCATCATAAAAAGTTGGTTTTATATTGCCTTGATCTTTGGCCTGCCAGTTTGACTGCCGGGGGGGTGAAAGGTGGAGTAATCTATAAGTGGTTTTACCGTGAATCAAAGAAGGTATATCATGCCGCAGATAAAATTCTGATCACTTCAAAATCTTTTTCGGATTACTTTGAAAAAGAATTTAACATCATTGATACAGTATATCTGCCACAATATGCCGAAGATACATTTACACCGGAACAGTGCAGAAAAGAACCGGACGAATTTATTGATTTGATGTTTGCGGGAAACCTCGGAGCTGCGCAAAGCGTGAAAACGATCATTGAAGCCGCAAGGTTGACGCAGGATTTACGGCAGGTCAGATACCACATTGTCGGCGATGGCTCGGAATATGAAAATCTGAAAAAACAGGCGGCAGGTCTTGAAAATGTGATCTTCTACGGCAGAAAAGCGATGGAAGATATGCCGAAATATTACGCAATGGCAGACGCAATGCTTGTAACTATGCAAAAGGATGCTGTTTTGAGCATGACGCTGCCCGGCAAAGTGCAGTCGTATATGGCGGCAGGCAAGCCGATTATTGGGGCGATTGACGGTGAGGCAAAAACTGTTCTGCAAGAATCCGGCTGCGGTTTTTGCTGTGATTCAGAAGATGCAGATGGGTTGGCTGCGTGTGTGCTGCGATTTATTTCCGCGAACAGTGCTCTGCTCGGCAAAAATGCAATGGCGTTTTATGAGGGCCATTTTACAAAGCAAATGTTTTTTGCGGTGCTTGAATCGGAATTAAAGTAGGGAAAAAGGGGAATGTTCAAAATGAATTGTGAACAGTCAAAAATCTGCATTGTAACAACACGAAATATCTTTGACTCACCATGCCTTGCAAAATATCAATCTCTGATCGACACTCCATTCGATATCATTTATTGGGACAGGTGCGGTATTGAGGAAGAGTGCGGTGCGGCAAATTACTTTCGTTATCGAAATGTAATTCCGATGAGCGCAGGAAAAGCAAAAAAGCTGCAGGCTTACTTTGGGTTTATCCGTTATGTCAATCGCATTCTAAATAAATCCTCGTACTCAAAGCTGATTGTTTTTCCTACACAGGCGGGGTGGCTGATTCAAGGAAAGCTTTGCCGCAAATATAAAGGGCGATATGTGCTCGATATCCGTGATTATGCGGGAGAAAATAACCCTTTAATTGGGCATATGACCAAGAGAATAGTAAAAAATGCGGGCCTGTGCAGCATCACATCCCCTGCATATCGAAAGTTTTTGCCTGAAAGAGAATATCTGATTTCTCACAATGTACAACTGATTTCGGATGAGCTTATTCGAAAATATCGTACACGTAAGCATACGCCGGGTACACCGATCGTGCTGTCTTTTATCGGGTCGGTTCGTTTTATTGAACAACAGAAAAAACTGATTATGCTGTTTCGCAATGATCCTCGTTTTCATTTGAAGTACATAGGAAGAGGTTCAGAACAGCTGAAAGATTTTTGTGAAAACAATAACGTAAATAATGTTACCTTAATCGGTCGATTTGAGAGAGAACGTCTGCCGGATTTCTATATGGATGCGGATATGGCGATCAATGTATACGGCAATCATGACCCATATTTGGACTATGCGTTGTCAAACAAACTTTACAGCGCCGCCATGATGGGAATGCCGATTCTGGTTTCGCCGGAGACCTACATGGCGGAACTTATTACAAAGTATGGGTTAGGCAAGGAATTTAACATAAACTCTATCTCTTCTGTCGATGATGTAGCCGCTTATTTTGATAATTTGGAACAAGATAAATTGATTGCAGGAGACGACTGCTTCTTGAACGGAGTGAGTATGGACGAAGAGAAATATGTCGTAATGCTCAAAGAATTCATAGAGATTAAATAAGTGAAAAAAGTTTGAGGTTAATTCAAGTGTACTATATAAACATTATTTTGTTTTCTGCTTTGGTTATTCCTTATACCGCGATTTATATAAAACGGAATAAGCTGACTCCGGTTTCAACATTTTTGGTAATGGAAATGTCAATGTTCTACGGAATCTGCTTTTACAGGGGAAATACAAGTATTAAAGGAAACTCTGAGGTCGGAATCAAGCTCGAAACAATTTATGTAGTTGCACTTTTCTTCTTTATTCTTGGAGTTGAATTTGCAAAGCGCGTAAAGATGAGTAAAGGAGTTAGCAGAGCAACAAGTTGGGGAAACGGTACGGATGATTATTTTGTTGATAAACCCTTAAACTCTACTCAAAGATTAATAATGTGGGCGATGATTGCAGTATCAATTGCCGCATGTTTATACTTGCTGAGCAAAGCAGGCACAAATCTCTTGCTTCGCGCTTTACAAGACTTAATTAGAAATGATAGCAATACATACCGTGATGAGCGTATGTCTTTTGGCTCAGTTCCGGGAATAGGATATATTTATCAATTTAGAGTTGTTATCCTGCCTCTTTTAACCACTTATGTAGTTTTTGCTGAAAAAAGACTGCCTGTCTTTTTTAGGTACGCTTTGTTAGTTCTGATGGTTTTTTTTATTCTTTGTACCGGTCAGAGAAATGCATTTGTCTTCTATTGCGCTATTCTTTTTTTCTATTATGTTTTTATGAAAAAGACATATGGGATTACGCTGGTAAGTCGAAAAATGATTATTATCGGAGTGTCGGTTGCTTTTGGTCTCTTGTTAATAATGACCGTTGCTAATGGGCGGGTAGCAGAATCAGACAATATATTTTCGGCAGCTGTTTCGTCAATAGTTGACCGGGTATTCTTTGTCAATCAGGGGTCTGCGTTAACTTGTTTCGGCTATATTGAAACTCAGGATACGGTTTGGGGGTATGACTGGCTTCAGATGCTGAGGCAAATTTTACCCGGTAAAATTGATTATCTCCCGGTTGACAATATTTCCTATATGATTGAGTACGGAACAGACGCAGGTACAAATCCTCCCTGTCTTTGGGGGTCTGCATGGTACAATTTTTATATCATTGGAGTAACAATTTATCCGTTTATCA
>CAJLCI010000022.1 GCA_905205065.1 uncultured Eubacteriales bacterium
TCTTTTCATCCACCATATCCATCAATTCAGGAATCAGCTCTGTCAGACGGATATAACGCTGTACCTGCCGTTGGCTTTCGCCAGCTTGATCTGCAACCTTTTGAATAGAGGTCTGCGACTTCTCGCCAACTTGGCGAGAAGTTAAATCGGTTCGTGCGCCCTGATGTTTGACAGCCTCCAGCTTCATTTTGTAGGCAAAAGCCCTTTCGCTTGGAAGAAGGCTTTCTCGCTGCAAGTTGCTGTCAACCATAATGATCGTGGCGGCATCATCATCCAAATCCCGAACAATGACCGGCATGGTCTCCTTTTCTGCCAGTTCACTGGCTCTGTGCCGCCTGTGTCCGGCTACCAGCTCATAGCCGCCCTCTGGGTCCGGTCGAGCAATCGCCGGAACCAGAACGCCATACTGCTTGATACTGTCAGCGGTCTCCATCATGGCTTCGTCATCCTTGACTTTGAATGGATGGTTCCTAAAGGGATGCAGTTCAGACAGCGGAATTTCCTGAATCTTTTCCAGCTTTGCATCCTGGCGGCCTTCTTCGGTGGAAAACAGATCATCTACCGAGGCCAGCTCTATTTTTTTCGCGCTGCTTTTCAAGTTTCAACACCTCCTTCGTCAGATTTTTGTAGCCCTCAGCCACCTTGCCACCGGGATCATGGGCAAAAATGCTTTTTCCCTCTGCGCTGATTTCCTTTGCCCGGACAGAATGGGGGATCTCTGTGCTGAATACTTTGATCTTGCTGCCATAGGTCTCCCGCAGGAGCGCGGAGATCTCTTTGGCAAAGTTGGTTCGGCTGTCCACCATCGTCAGCAGGATACCGTCTATCTGGAGCTTGGGGTTGATCTGCCGCTTTACCTTGTTCACCGTGGAGAGCAGCTGTTCCAGCCCTTTGGCGGGCAGATACTCTGCCTGAACGGGAATTATGATCCTGTTCGCAGCGGCCAGCGCATTGACTGTGAGCATCCCCAGGGAGGGCTGGCAGTCGATGAGGATATGGGAGTATTGCCCCTTCAGCGTGTCCAGATATTGCCGCAAGATAGTCTCACGGCTCATGGCGTTTACCAGGGATACCTCCATACCGGATAACTGGATGTCCGCAGGCATCAGGTCTACACCCTCTGGGTGGTGCAGGATACCCTCGCCGGGGCGCAGCGGCTCGTCCATCAGGATACGGCCCATCGCGTCGGACAGGGTAAAGGGCAGCTTGTCCGGCTGGGGGTGGCCCAGGCTGATGGTCAGGCTGCCTTGCGGGTCCCCGTCGATCAGCAGCACTTTCTTTCCGGCCTGCGCCAGCCCAATCCCCAGGTTCGCGCAGGTGGTTGTCTTGCCAACGCCGCCTTTCTGGTTGGCGATGGCGATGATTTGCGTGTTCAATGACTTCACCTCATTTCTGAATTGTTCTATGGCTTCTGGAAATAGAAAAAGCCGCCACTTCAAAAATTGAAAGTGACGGCCTTTTCTTATCCCGGAATGAAATTCCCCGGAAACGCAAAAAGCGCCCAGTAGAAAATACTGAGCGCTTGGCGATTAGATTTATTCTCTTTTGTTCAAATTAGGTCAAATTCAGACAAACCGTTTTCACGAAAAAGGTCTCTTGGAGATGTATAAATAAACATCCCCTTGGCATCCCAAAATCGCGTCTCGGTTGTCCTATTTTTTAACCCATAAGCCCTCTTTTTGGGGTGGTTGTCCACCATTTAACCCATAGAAAACGGGTTAAAAGAGGCTTCGTTCTGTCAAATTGCGTCAAACCATTTGAAAAGGAAAAACCCCGGAAACCGCGTAGTTCCGGGGTTTTTGACCACTTTTGATAAAGTTTAGCGCTTGCTGAACTGCGGAGCGCGACGGGCAGCCTTGAGGCCGTATTTCTTTCTTTCCTTCATACGAGGATCACGAGTAAGGAATCCTGCTTTTTTGAGAACCGGACGGTATGTTTCATCCGCCTGAAGCAATGCGCGTGCAAGTCCGTGACGGATAGCGCCTGCCTGACCGGAGATACCACCACCGCGAACTGTACAGATAATATCAAATTTTCCAGTGGTCTCTGTAACTTCAAACGGCTGATTAACAATAAGTTTAAGTGTTTCAAGACCAAAATAGTCATCAATAGAACGTTTGTTAATTGTTATAGCGCCTGTTCCGGGAACTATACGGACTCTCGCAACAGATTTTTTTCTTCTGCCCGTGCCGTAGAAATAAGGCTTCTCGCTTGCATATGATACTGCCATTTTTAAAATCTTCCTTTCTTAAACATTATGTTCAAACTTCATACGGTACAGGTTTCTGTGCCTGCTGGCCATGTTCGCTTCCGCGGTAAACGCGCAGACGAGTAAGGCTCTTATCACCGATGCTGTTCTTGGGAAGCATTCCCTTAACTGCGATTTTCATAGCAAACTCAGGACGTTCAGCCATAAGTTTCTTATATGAGGTTTCTTTAAGACCTCCGATGTAGCCGGAATGTGTGCGGTATAACTTTTGATTAATTTTGTTTCCTGTTAAAACTGCTTTATCGCAATTTACAATAATAACAAACTCGCCGCAGTCAACATGAGGTGTAAATTCAGGACGATGTTTGCCTCTCAGAATTGTAGCGGCCGAAGCGGCTGTTCTTCCAAACGGCTTATTTGCAGCATCGAGAATATACCACTTGCGTTCGAGTGTTTCCTTTTTCGCCATATAAGTGGACATGCTGTTTTCCTCCATAAAATATTTTCATACATTTAGACTTGCATATTATATCATTTATAATTGTTTTTGTCAAGTTAATTGGAGTAATTATTTTGATTTTTTTAATTTAGCAATCTAAAACCTTTATTTTTCTTACTTATTCTCCCTCGGAGAGTGTTTTTTCTAATATACCGTTTCAATTTTTAATGCAATATTTCATTTTAGGAGATGAAAAATAGAAGGGTAGAACTCGCTTTGGATTTATAGCGGTTATTTTTTAAAAATATTTCTAAAAACTATTGAAACAACACTTTTTTTGTGATATTATCGTATAGTCTGAAAATATGAATAAAGACATATTGAAATCTTATAAATGTCAATTGCATGAATTTGTATTCGTTTTTATATGTGAAGAATCATGCTTCGATATGTTCATAGACATAAATAAATTCGTGACTGAGGCAACGGAGAAAATAAGCAAATTTTTGTAATAAATTAAAATTTAGATTTTTAACTTAGGTTCGAAGCAATAACAAAAATAATATGAATAACATAAAATGCTTAGAACAAGGGCAAGTGGCTATTTTTAAAACTATTTTAAAGAATTTGACAGTGTCATTTTTAAGGAAGGAATATAAATATCATGCAGGAAAACAAAAAGGGCGCCAGCGGAATTATCATTATGCTTATTTCGGCTGTATGTTTCAGCACCTCCGGAATGTTTTTTAAGTTTATAAGCTGGGGGCCGATATCTATAAACGGCGCGAGAAATCTGATTGGTTCGGGTGTACTCGCTCTGTTTATGTTCATAACAAAACATAAAATAAAAATAAACCGTTCTGTTTTTACCGGAGCAGCATGTGTGTTTCTTACCTCTTTGCTATTTTCATATGCGAATAAAATGACTTCTTCTGCAAACGCAATTGTTCTTCAGTTTACAATGCCGATATTTGTAATACTTTTTATGGCATTGTTCTATCACAAAAAGCCGATTCCATCTGATATATTTGCATGTGTGGGTATTTTCGGCGGTATAGTATGCTTTTTTATTGACGGACTTTCATCCGGCGGAATGTTTGGAAATTTTCTTGCGCTCTGTTCCGGCTGTACTTATGCTGGAGTGTTTATGATGAATATGGGAAAGGACTCAGATTCTCTTTCCTCCTCTCTATGTGGACAGCTTTTGGCGGCGGTTGTAGGCGTGCCGTTTATATTTACAGAAACTGATTTTTCAGCGTCGGTAGTTACCGCGGTCGTTGCTATGGGTATTATCGAAATAGGTTTGGCATATCTTTTGCTGTCAATTGGTATTTTGAGAACTACACCGCTTGCGGCGTCGCTGATTTCGGCTATCGAACCTATTTTAAATCCGATTCTTGTGGCGATTTTCTTTCATGAGATGTTATCTGCCGCTGCATTTATCGGTACGGGACTTGTTGTTATAACTCTCGTTATATATAATGTATATCAAGTATTTGCCGCGCGATCGGCAAAGAAAATTTCAAATCTTCAGAATTGAGTCTGCCCTGTTATACAGTTGAAAATATTAATAAATCTGATTACGCACGTTGTATGTAATTTTTACATACAAGCTGCATAGTTTAATAAATATAATATATTAAAAACGTTTAATTTTTCAGTTTACAGGAAAGGAATGATCTGTCACCATGGAAACAGAGCTTCGAAGAGAGCTTCTGATGTTGTCAATCAAACTTGAAGAGATTAAAAAAAATAAAGATATTGAAGGCGCGGCTGAAATTTTTGAACGCTTTGATGTGCTGGTACGGGAACTTGAAGAGGATGATGATTTTCCGTATGACTTTCTCAGAATGCTCTGTGATATCCTTGATCTGCTTGAAGAGGCCGTATCTGAGGATGGAGAAAGTGATGTATTTGAACAAAACATCTCAACTGCGATAGATATAATTGAGGATATAACAATTTGATTAAAATGAACGAATTGAAGGTTCATAAATGCTGTTGAGGAATATTTCGGAAAAAAATGTATAAAGTGCTTTCTTATGTGAAAAAATAAAGGCAGAATATTCTTTACAGAAAGGGAGTCTTATATTGCTCAATGATAAAAAGTCCTATAAGGAATATGCCGAAGCGCACGCGAAAAAGTCAAATGTTCCTCTTGATTGCCTAAAAGCGTTTATTATCGGCGGAATTATATGCTGCATAGCACAGGCGTTTTTTGATTTATATACATTTCTTAAAATATCTGAGGACGACACTAAAATACTTGTGTCCTGTACAATTATTGTAATTACGGCTATACTGACAGGACTTGATGTTTTTGATGATATTGCAAAACATGCCGGTGCCGGAACTCTTGTTCCCATAACCGGTTTTGCGAATGCAATTGTCAGCCAGGCAATTACCTCTCGCAGCGAGGGCTTTATTCTCGGACTGGGTGCAAAAATTTTTACAATTGCCGGACCGGTAATTTTGTACGGTACCGCAACTTCGGTATTATACGGAATAATATACTGGATAGTTGGGTTATTTGTACACTGAAATATTAATTTGAATATGATTGAAAATTCTGCGGAGCTTCATATGCTTCGCAGTTTTTGTATAACGAAAACTACGGAATAGCCGCGTGGTTCAAAAGAGTTTAGCCGATAAAGAAAAACCTCCTGAAAAAATCTCCCCCAAAAATCTCCTGAAGAAAAACCTTCTAATGTGAGATATAATGAAAAGACTTGCCAGACAAATAAACACAAAAGGAGGAATTATCTATGAGTAAAGAAAACATAGACACAGTTAGTTTGATACCTTTGATCCACGGAACTCGTTTATGGGTAAGCAAGTATTAGTTGGCTGATAGGGCAATAAAAAGTGCACTTGTGCGCTGTCTCTGCAGTTGTCGAGTCATCCGTAGTCGTAGTCGTCGTTGTAGTCGTTGTATTATTAGGTTTTTGCCCGAAAATGAAATACCACTCGCTATGCGAGTGGTATTTCATTTTCGGAGACCGCGCAATTTGTCTCTGATTTATGCTGCGATCTTTCTGTACTTTTCGGAAAAGTGTTTCTAAAATCATTTTCACGTAAAGCCTTGCTGCTAAAATATTTTTGCTTAATACATTGTCTTTTGAAATATTTTTGTTTAATACATTGCTGTTTAAAATATTTTTGTTTAAGACACTTACACTTAAAATATTGTCACTTAAAACAACGTCTTGAGAATTTTTACGCAGCCGTCTATTCCGAGTACAGAGCTGTTCAAAATAAGGTCATAGCTGTTTATATCATCAAAACGGCAGGCGGTATTGGCATAGTAGTAACCTGCTCGCCGTTTGTCAATATGGTGCATCGTTTCCTCTACTCTGTCCTCATCTATGCCGTAATCGCGCACAATACGCTGTTTTTTGTCATCTTCGTCGCCTCTGATAAATACTTTTACGGTATGCGGCTTATCCTTGAGGGCTTCTGCAGCGCAGTGACCGAGAAAAATTGCCCTGCCGCGCTCGGCAAAATTTTTAATTGCCGATTGCTCAGCTAAAAAAATTTTTCCCTCGTTTGATGTGAGATCATCGCTTCCGGACTGTGCTCTGGCGAGACAATAAATTGTATATAGAAAACTGCTTGTGGCTTTTTCTTCATATTTCTCAATTTGTGAAATCGGAATACCGTAATCCTTTGAAACTTTTTCGAGAATTTCCCTTCCATAGTATGGCACTCCCGATTCTTCCGACAATCTCCGCGCTATTTCTGTTCCGCCGCTTCCGTATTCGCGTTCAATTGCGATATAACTACATTTCATTGACTGCTACCGTCCTTTCCTTACGAAGCCTGATCGAACTGACTGTTATAAAGCTCGGCATAAAAGCCGTTTTTTTCAAGCAATTCGTCATGAGTTCCGCTTTCAATAATATCTCCGTCTTTCATTACAAGAATCAAATCCGAATTTTTAATTGTTGAAAGTCTGTGCGCGATGACAAATGACGTCCTGTTTTTCATAAGCTCATCCATTGCGTTCTGTATCTGCTGTTCCGTGCGTGTGTCAACTGAACTTGTAGCCTCGTCAAGTATTAGCATCGGCTTATCGGCTATAATTGCGCGTGCAATTGTAAGCTGCTGCTTTTGTCCCTGCGAGAGATTAACCTGATCGCTGAGCACAGTATCGTAGCCTTTCGGCAGAGTCTTTATGAAATGATCAAGACCGACCGCTCTACACGCGGCTTCCATCTTTTCATCCGAAACGTTTTCGGTACAGTAGACGAGATTTTCTCTAACTGTTCCTTCAAAAAGCCATGTGTCCTGAAGCACCATGCAGAAACGTGAACGAACATCTTCACGGCGCATTTCTTTTGTTGAAACTCCGTCAATCCGAATGCTTCCTTCCTGAATTTCATTGAAGCGCATCAATAAATTGACCATCGTGGATTTTCCTGCGCCTGTAGGTCCGACAATCGATACTTTCTGTCCCGGTTTTGCGATTGCCGAAAAGTCATGTATAATAGTTTTGTCGGAGTCTTCGTAGCCAAATTTTACATGCTCAAATTCAACAAGCCCCTTTGTTTCTTTGACGGCTGGTGATTTTTGTGATTCGTCCTCCATTTCTTCCGCTTCGAGGAATTCAAACACACGTTCGCCTGCCGCGGCGGCCGACTGCATGGACTGCATGGCCTGAGCCATCTGTGAAAGAGGCTGGGTGAAATAACGTACATACATCATAAATGCGACGATTACGCCGAATTCGATTTTACCGTTGAGTGCAAGTGCGGCACCGACTATACAGACGGCAACATAACCGAAGTTTCCGATAAAAGTCATGATAGGCATCATAAGACCGGAGAGACACTGCGCTCTGAAAGCGCTGTTTCTGAGATTTTCGTTCATGCGATCGAATGTTTTCTTGGCTTCCGCCTCTCCGTTGTAAGCTTTTACAACAGTGTGTCCGGCGTAAATTTCTTCAACATGTCCGTTTATTTCCCCGAGATGCTTCTGCTGACGGTTAAAGTATTTTTGTGAACGTCCCATTATTGCGAGCATAAGTATAAAACCGATCAGTGTTGCTCCGATGGCGGTCAAAGTCATAATTACATTGTTTTTCAGCATCATAATAAGCGATCCGATAAACAGCGTAATTGCAGAAACAAGCGTTCCTATACTCATATTGAGCGACTGACCTATTGTATCGACGTCGTTTGTCACGCGGGAGAGTACGTCTCCGGTAGAGGTGCGGTTATAAAACCACATCGGAAGGCGGTTGATTTTAAGGTCGATGTCGCTGCGCAGCTTCTTTGTGACTTTTTGGGTAACGACGGCCATGATAAGGTGCTGAACAATTGACAGAACGGCGCCGGATGCATATAGTGCAACAAGGGTAAAACCTATCTTTGCAACGCCATCCATGTCAATGCCTGTCAGAAAACCGTTTGTTATAATATTTGTAAGCTCCTTGAGCTTGTCGGGACCTATAAGATTTAGAATTGTTCCTGAAATTGCGCAGATGACAGCTATGATGATTACAGCAATATAACTGCGGATATAACCAATTAGTTTTTTCCAGGTTCCTGTAAAATCTTTTGCTTTTTCTCCTCCGCCTCTCATTCCGGGGCCTCCCATACCAGGACCTCTCATACCCGGACTTCTTACTCCGGAACCTCCCACGACGGAACTTCCTGTACCAGAGCTTCTTATATCTGAGCTTCCCGCGCCGGAGCCGCTCATTTCATGTCCATTGGAACCTGTTACATTTCTAAGTTTGTCCTTGTTTTCCATTACGCAAGTTCCTCCTTTGACAGCTGTGAAAATGCAATTTGTCTGTAAACTTCGCAGTTCTGCATCAGTTCTTCATGAGTGCCGATTCCTGCTGTTTTTCCTTCATCAAGTACGATTATTCTGTCTGCGTCACGTATAGTTCCGATTCTCTGTGCTACGACAAGCTTTGTCGCATCCGCGCATTCTTTGTTCAGAGCTTCTCTGAGCTTACGGTCGGTTTTATAGTCAAGCGCTGAAAATGAATCGTCAAAAACAAAAATTTCGGGACGTCGACAGACCGCGCGTGCAATTGAAAGTCTTTGCTTTTGACCGCCGGAGAAATTGCTTCCGCCTTGGGAGACGTAACCGTCATATCCTCCTTCAAGCGCTTCAACAAAGTCGGACGCCTGCGCGGTATATACCGAATCGACAATGTCCGACTGCATAAAACCGTCCTTTCCGTTGTCTCCGTATGCTATGTTTGAGCGTACGGATCCGCTGAACAGAATCGCCTTTTGAGATACATATCCGATTTTGTTGTGAAGCTCCCATTGCTTATAGTCTTTTACATCAACTCCGTCAACAAGCACGGTGCCTTCAGTCGCGTCAAAGAAACGCGGTACGAGATTGACAAGCGTACTTTTTCCGCAGCCGGTCGAACCGATAATCGCAACGGTTTCTCCCTGATGGGCTTTGAAGCTTATGTTTTCAATTATATTTTTGTCTGAATCCGGATAACGGAAGGATACTCCGCGAAATTCAAGCTCTCCGTAAAGCCCGTCTTTTCCGGCTGTTCCAGCGCCGTCATGAATTGTTGTTTTTGTATCAATAACTTCGTTTATACGATTTGCCGCTACTGATGCCCTCGGCAGAAGCATAAAAATCATAACAAGCATCATAAACGCCATGACAACCTGCATCGCATAAGATGAAAAAACTACCATATCGGAGAAAATTCCGAGTCTGTCGGTAACAGCGGCGGAGTTGATCAAAGCCGCGCCAATCCAATATATGGCAAGTGATAAGCTGCTATTTACAAGTGTTATACCCGGCATCAGGAAGGCCATAGTGCAGTTTGCGAAAAGGTTGGTTTTTGTTACCTTCTCGTTTGTGCGTTCAAATTTATCTTCTTGATATTTTTCAGCATTGTATGCGCGTACAACTCTGATTCCGCTTATATTTTCCCGCGTTACCCTGTTGAGATCGTCCGTCAGTTTTTGAAGAAGCTTGAATTTCGGGCTTGCTATGGCAATGCATATTCCGACGATTACAAGCAATACGATAACAGCCACTGCGGTGGAGGCAATCCACTGCCAGCTTTTGCCGTAAATTTTGCAGATTGCCCATACCGCCATAATCGGGGCTTTTATCAGCATCTGCAATCCCATAACGATGAATGTCTGAACTTGAGTCACATCGTTTGTAGAGCGTGTTATCAGGCTTGCGGTAGAAAACTTTCCTATCTCCTCCATTGAAAAGGACTGCACCTTGTCAAACAGCTTTGCGCGGAGATTGGCTGAAAAGTTTGCCGCAATTTTTGCCGCGCAGATAGCCGTTACTACTGAGGCAGCAAGACTGCCGAGGGCGCAAAGAAGCATTTTTCCTCCTGCAGTCCATATGTCGGACATTGCGCTTCCCGGAGTCTGAACATATGTCGTAATTTCGGACATGTAATCCGGAAGCGTGAGATCGAGCCAGACCTGAAGTACTATGAATACAAGCGCCAAAAACGCAAATCCAAACTCTTTTTTCGTTAGATTTTTAAATATCTTCCACATAAAGACCGTTCCTTTCATTGTTAAATAAACCGATGCTTTTCGGCCGGTACCAAAATAATTTTACGGCCCGAATCTAAACTGAAACGAAACTTTTCAGGTTTATAAAACAATTCAAAAAAAATTAATGGCAAATACATTTTCATTTCAAGTACATATAAGTTATAATGGTCATAAAAAGTAGTTCTTATTTCAAGCGGTGGAAAATAAAGTCTTATTTAGAATGTTTAAATATTGATCCGGGGTAATGAAATGTTTCATATACTTGTTGCAGATGATGATAAAAATACAAGAAAATTTATGAGAGCAGTCCTCGAAGCTGAGGGGTATACCGTCAGCGCTGCCGAAAACGGAGAGGAAGCTCTTGCTATTATGGAAAGCGAATATATTGATCTCGCGGTTGTCGACATAACAATGCCTAAAATGGATGGCTATGAATTTACAGCCGCATTGCGTGAAGTAAAAAGTAAGCTTCCGATTCTTATGGTATCCGCAAAACAGCTTTCTTCTGATAGAAAAAAGGGCTTTATAGCCGGAATCGACGATTACATGTCAAAGCCGGTAGACGGCGAAGAACTGGTTCTTCACATTCGTGCATTGCTGCGCAGGGCACAGATAGCGAGCGAAAGAAAAATTACTTTTGGCAATATATGCCTTGATTATGACTCCTTAACCGTTACACGCGGCGATACGTCAATGGAACTTCCACAGAAAGAATTTCAGCTTCTCTATAAACTCCTGTCCTCTCCGGGGAAGATATTTACCCGTATTCAGCTTATGGACGAAATATGGGGTGTAGATACCGATACTGGATGGGAGACCGTAACCGTTCACATAGGACGCCTTAGAAAAAGATTCGAAAATTGGCCGGAGTTTGAAATTCAATCGATTCGGGGACTCGGTTACAAGGCAGTAAAAAATGTGTAGAACACAGGAAAATATATATTTATAAATAATGTGTTAAATAACGTATAGAATAATGCAGAAAATAATGTTAAAACAATGTGCAGAAAGTGTCTGAGCCGAGCTTAAGTCAAAGTACAGACAGCGGTTATCTAACCCACGCATTTAATCAGGATTGTGAAGATTATTGCTTCGAGAGGAAATCTTTGTAATGTGAAAGGAAATCTTTATAATATGAAGAAATTAAAGTATCGCTCCAGAACAATATTGACTTTGATCTTTACAGGGATCAATATGTCTATACATATAATAACCGTGATAATTGTATCTTTTGTCGGCGTTATTCTCTATCAGCTTGGATTTCTTCCGGAATCAGGAAGTAAATTTTTATTCCTTGGAATGTTTATAATTTCAAGCCTTCTTGTCGGAATAATAGTTTCCTACTTTGGAAGCCGTTTTCCATTGCATCCTGTTCATAAGCTTATTTATTCATTAAATAAGCTGTCTGAGGGAAACTATAAGACGAGAATATACCTTGGAAATTCGAAAATAAGCCATGAACTTTCTGAAAGCTTTAATAAGCTTGCGCAGGAACTTGAAAATACCGAGATGCTTCGTTCTGATTTTATAAACAATTTTTCTCATGAATTCAAAACACCGATTGTATCAATTCTTGGTTTTTCAAAGCTTTTGCAAAAGGATACTTTGACAAGAGAACAGCAGAGGGAATATCTTGGAATAATCGAAGAGGAGTCCAGCAGACTTGCCGCAATGGCAACCAATGTTTTAAATCTTACTAAAATTGAAAATCAAAGTATTCTGACTAATGTTTCCGAATATAATCTCTCAGAACAAATACGGACATGCATACTTCTTCTTGAGAAAAAGTGGAGCGGGAAGGAAATTGATATAATACCGGATTTTGCTGAACACAGTATTTATGCATGTGAGGATCAGTTAAAGCAAGTGTGGATAAATTTAATTGACAACGCTGTTAAATTTACACCGGAAAAGGGAAGAATAGAGATTGGTATACGGGAGACGGATGATAAAATAACTGTTTCGGTAAAGAACAGCGGATCAGAAATTTCAGATGACGATTTGCCTAATATATTCCGGAAATTTTATCGTTCTGATTCGGCAGTTAAATCGTCAGGAAACGGACTTGGTCTTGCGATTGCCTCGGAAATTGTTGCGCTGCACAGCGGAACAATCGAAGCGCAAAGCGGCGGCGGTTCAACCACTTTTACCGTAACTTTGCCCAAAATATAATGTGCCGATAAGTGTTATAAATTTTCATTAGGAAATCACAGAATAATCACATAAGTGTTATAAAATGGTTTTATAGCTGAATAAGAATTTTCGTAAATGAGTCTCTTATGTAAATATGTAAATACAATAAGTCTATATGATCTATATGAGGTTAGCTTGGTATCATTTTTCGGCGGCGGTGTGATACCGCTGTCAAATGTCTTGTAAAAACTTTCGGGACTGATTTAACCAATGCGCGCTTAATTTATCCGTGTTCTATTGCCGACGGATATTATACAAAGGAAAGGATATAGGTGAACTATGATTGAGGTTAAACATTTGACGAAGAAATATGCTTCGGAAACTGCGGTAAACGACATCAGCTTTACTGTAGAGCCGGGGAAAATATACGGATTCCTCGGACCAAACGGTGCGGGAAAAAGCACTACGATGAATATTATTACAGGATGTCTTGCACCGACGGACGGACAGGTGCTTATCAATGGATATGATATTACTGAGGAACCGGAGGATGCTAAACGTTTTATCGGCTATCTGCCTGAGATTCCGCCGCTTTATCCTGATTTTACGCCGCTTGAATATCTTACTTTTGTAGGCAAAGCAAAAGGATTGCGTGGGGCTGAGCTCAAATCTCAGATTGATTATGCAATAGAATCTACGTGTATCGGCGAAATGAAAAACAGACTTATTAAGAATCTTTCAAAGGGTTATAAACAGCGTGTTGGAATTGCGCAGGCTATGCTTGGAAATCCGGAAATTGTAATTCTTGACGAGCCAACTGTGGGATTGGATCCGCGCCAGATAATTTACATTCGTTCGCTCATAAAAAAACTCGGAGAAAATCATACAGTAATTCTTTCCAGTCACATACTTTCTGAAATATCCGCTGTATGCGATTATGTAATTATACTTTCAGGCGGCAAGGTTGTGGCAAGCGATACACTTGAAAACCTTTCAGGTTCTGTTGAGAATGCGAGAATTACTAACATGACTGTACGCGCCGAACCGGAAACCTTAAAAGGCGTGCTTTCCAAAATTGATGGAATTACAGAGTATGAAATCACTGAAACAAAGGAAAATGGTGTATATAATATAAAAATCACGGTGGAAGCGGATGCCGATATAAGGGACGAGCTATTCGGCGCATTTGCAAGGCTCGGAGCTCCTGTTTACAAATTGGCGCCTGAAACCGTGTCGCTTGAGGAGATGTTTCTGCGCCTGACAAACACTGTTACGCCGGAGGAGATAGAAGAGGGATTGTCGGATAATTCTGAAGACGTTTATTACGAATATGATGAGATTGACGGTGATGAAGATGCCGAAGACAATATAGAGATCGAAGATGATGGAGATGCCGAAGACAATAGGGGGATCGACGATGATGAAGGCCCCGAAAGTATTGGCGATACCGCTGATGCTGATAAAGAGACCGGCGATGATGGAGAGAACATCGGGGATGGAGAGAACATCGGGGATGGAGAGATTAACGATGATGAAGTGACCGAAGATGAAGATATTGAAGAGACCGAAAAAAAAGATGAAGAGAATAAATCTTAAGCTTCCAATGAGTCAAATTTTTTAAATCTGACTTTGGAAGAATAATCCTGACAATATTTATAATCTGAGGAGCAGCACAGCGAATACTTGGATTTCGGAAAACAGTCATTCGGTGTTTCGGAATACGGAGATGAAAAAGGTTATAAATTACTATTTCGACGGCTGTATAATTGGATTTTGAAATACAATATAGCAGGACTTTGCCCTGTTATTTAAATAAAATAGAAAGGCGTAATTAAAGCTATGCTTGTTATTTACAGAAAAGAGCTTCGGTCTTATTTTACTAATATGACCGGAATTATATTTGCAGCTTTTTTGCTGCTTGTCAACGGAATTTATACTGTTGCATACAATTTGAACGGCGGTTATCCGCAGTATGAATATACCCTTAGTGCAATTGAATTTGTGTTTCTGATTTTAATTCCTATACTGACCATGCGCTCGCTTGCAGATGAACGTTCCCGAAAGACCGATCAGCTTCTGTATTCTCTGCCGGTTAAAATGTCTGGAATAATTATCGGAAAGTATCTTGCAATGGTTACTGTATTTACGCTTCCCGTGATCCTTATGGCGCTTGTACCTTTGATTCTCTCGATTTTCGGTACCGTAAACTTTGCTACGGCGTATTCGTCTATTTTTGCTTTCTGGCTTATGGGTTCAGCTCTGATCGCAATTGGAATGTTTTGTTCCTCGCTTACGGAGAGCGTGATAATTTCTGCCGTTTTGTCATTGGGGGCTTTGATTTTTTGTTTCCTTGCCGGAGGAATTGCATCTATGATTCCAAGTTCAGCAGCCGCTTCATTTGCGTGCTTTTCCGCGCTTGCGGTTATAGCCGCGCTGATTTGCTATATGATGACTGAAAATCCGACTATATCCGGAGTTCTGTTTGCGGTGATTGAACTTGTTCTTTTAGTCGTATATCTGATCAATGCTTCGCTTTTTGAAGGAGCTTTTCCGGCTCTCGTTTCATCTCTTGACGTGTTCGACAGAGTATCGGAGTTTCGCGAAGGTATCTTTGATTTAACCGGGGTTTTATATTATCTTTCTGTAATCTTTCTCTTTGTATTTTTTACTGAGAAGAATATGGAAAAGAGAAGATGGTCGTAAATTTTGTACTGAAAGATTACGGAAGAAAGGATAGTAACTACAAATGGAAGATAATAACATAAGCAAAAAAAACAAAGCCGGAAAACGTAAAAGAACCCGTCTTGGAGGATATAGCTTCCTTGTATGCATTATTGCCGCCGCAATAGTAATTATTATAAATATGATAGTGGGCAGCTTTCCTTCAACTGTGACAAAATTGGACATAAGCGACGAGGGACTTTATACTATTTCCGAAGAAACAGAAAAGATTGTATCTGCGGTTAATGAGGATATTACTGTTTATTACCTTAAAGGCGCTTCGATATCCGAGGAAGCACAGATGATGCTTGATCTTTTGGATCGATATAAAGCAATCAACAGCCATATATCCGTACAGACAGTTGACCCTGTTTTAAAGCCGACATTTTATACTAAATATACAGATACGACGCCGAGCGAAAACAGTCTGATCTTTGAGTCGGCCAAAAGATACAAGCTCGTTGATTTCAGTAATATACTTGTAACGAGTCAGTCGTTTGATTATTCAACATATTCGTATGTTACAAATTATTCTTTTGCAGGAGAGTCTGCCATAACAAGTGCGATAGAATATGTTACAAGCAATGATTTGACAACTGTCTATGCCGTTTCCGGAAACGGTGAAGCCAATATGTCGGAGGCATTGACGTCTGCTCTCTCTACAGACAATATTAATTATTCTACTGTATCTTTAATGAACGGAGAGGGAGGAGTTCCGGATGATGCGGATTGCGTTATAATCTATTCACCAAGCTACGACCTTACTGAAGAAGAGATAGAATATCTGAATTCGTATATGGAAAACGGAGGAAAGATTATTCTTGTTACAAGCTACAGCGCATCACTGCCTAATATTGAAGCGTTTACAGAAAGTCATGGTTTGACTTGGGCAGATGGAGTTGTGTTTGAAACATCTCAAAGCTATTTTTATCAGTATCCATACTATTTACTGCCTCAAATTACAAAGAATGATATAACGTCTTTACTGACGTCTGCTAATATCAATATTCTTATGCCGGCTTCACACGGAATTCTTAAATCTGAAAACTCAGATGGAGTGACAATTGAATCGCTGCTTTCTTCGTCAGAATCATCATTTTTAAAGAATGATCCTGAAAACTCGTCTACATTTGAAAAGGAAGACGGAGATACAGAGGGAAGCTTCATGATTGGAGCGAGATCAACCGATTCTGAGACAGGAGGGCAGCTAATATGGTTCTCCTCACCGTATATTGCACAGAACAGTGCCGGAAATCTTGAATATTTCATAGCCTTGATAAATTCCGTATGCGAGAAAGAGGCGTCGGTCACGATTGCAGCAAAAACCCTTATGTCGGAAGCTCTTGTTGTTCCTGAAGCTTCAGCAAATTTGCTGATGATCGTTATGTGCGTGGTTATTCCGATTGCTATTATGGTTCTCGGTCTCCTGATTTGGAATTATAGACGCAAACGCTGAGTAAATTTATGCAGTAATGAAAGGTATGGTCACATTTTATGGAAGATAAAAAGCGCAATATACTTTCCGCTGAAAATTCATCTGCCGGAGCGGAATATTCCGATAATGGAGAGGAACGGAGGAAAAAGAAGAGAGCAAAAAAACTCGGCAGGCTTGCCGCAATGCTTGCTGTATGCGCCGCTCTTGCGGTGACATATGCTGTAGTTTCTCCGCTTCTCTCGGAAGACAATTCACAGAGCGATGATACGGGTGATACCGCAATTATATCCGTTACAAGTTATGACGATGATAATGCAAGATATATAAGCTATACAGACAGTGACGGAAAAACAGTTAATCTTATTTTTGATACAGCTTCCTCGACTTGGCTTTATGCCGATGATACGGATTACCCGATAAATCAGACTACTGCAGCGGCAATGGCCGTTGCCGCCTCTTCGGTTTCTGCGGTCCGTGAGTTAACCGCGCCTGAATCTGAAGACAGTTATGGACTTGATTCTCCGATTCTGACGGTAAGTGTGACTTTTTCTGATGACAGTACGGTTACTTATAAAGTCGGAGATTACAATTCTTATTCTCAAACATATTATATGAGTGTAACAGGCTCGGATTCTGTGTTTGCAATTGAATCTTCATTTAAAACAAAATTCAATTATACACTTGATGATTTGATTGTACTTGAGTCTTTGCCGTCCGGTGAATTAACGTTTAAGGAATATACCGTAACAATGCCAGACGGAACAGAAAATTTGTACAGCGATGAAAATTTGCTCACATTGTTTGATGATCTTGAGTTGACTGGATGGGCGGATTACAAGCCTTCTGATGAAGAAATAACAGTATACGGGCTTGACAGTTCATCTGCTGTGAAGATGGTTGTAAATTACGATGAGGCTAAATCAATTGATACAGAGGAAAACAGCGATATATCCAATGCTTCGGTCTCCGTATCCGGAACGTATACACTGACTGTAGGCGGGTATGTGCTTGATGAAAACGGTGAAAATTCATCTTCGCAGCGTTATTTGTTCTATGGTGATTCGCCGATTGTATATAAGGCCGACTCTTCAATTTTAGACGCACTGATTTCCGGAATAGCAGATTCGTCCGAAACTGATGAGGCTGAAAGTGAATAAAAAAGATCGGATATATAAAGACCGATATATAAAGAACGGATATATAAAGAACGGAGGCAGGGGATTTTAACCTGCCTCCGTTTTAATTTCAGACTTTTTTTTGAAAAAGTATTTTTCACCGAGTTTCATTTCCATATACATTAGCAAAAAACCAAGTCCGGCGAAGAGAAACTGTACGGCATAGTGAAGAATTATGGAAATGAGTTCTTCAGTATAAATGGTTCTGTAATATTCGTTTTTGAGCTGATAGATAAATGTGATTGTATAATAAAGTTCTGTTGAAACTGCGATTATAAGCCGAATAGCTGATGATGCGGCAGCGGCTTTTAAAAGAGTTTTGGGAAGCTGTATTTTTCTATCGGTTTTGTTTTTAACAGGTTGTTTTTTTTCTGCATATGTGAATTTCAGAGAATTGTTCTTTAAGTTTACGTTTTTCTTTCTTTTTTTACTTGATTTTCTGGAAATAGGAATGAGAAGAATTATAACGGCTAAAATTGCGGCATCAAATATGTAAAGAAACGAGTACATCAGATAAGCGCGGTAATATATTTTAATAGAACCGAGAATATATTCTATCAGGAAGAGAGATAAATAAGGAATCAGAATTCCGATAAAGGACGTGATAATTGAGAATTTTATTTTTTTACAGCCATATCGATAGCTTCCCCAAAGAAGTATTCCGAAAATAGCGTATGGAATAAATTCCGATATTATTTTTACGGTATAATTTAAAATAACGGGCAAGATCGGATGCTCAATATCTCCGGCATAATATGTATATAAAAAGTTTAGACCGAAACTGCATACTGTCGGAAGAATAATCATGACTAAAAGTGAAATAAGTTTGAAATGAGGCGGCAATGGTATTTGAGTTTTTTTCGGTTCTTCGCCGGGTATATTTGTTATATTGTAATTACTGTTTTTTTTCATAAATATTATCATGCCTTTTACAAAATGACTTATGAACTTTTTGCCTATTAGCGGATTTAAAGTAAATGTCATCCATGAGTTTTTCTTGTTTTCGGAATATAAGAGAGGTAGTATCAGGTCAAAATGAGCGCAAATACTGCTATAGATATTAATAGATACGTTAAGTTTATCAGTATAAAAGCGTTAAATCAAATTAAGGCGTATAAGTTAGTGTTAATTATGTGTAAATTTTGATATTTTTTAATTTCTTCCTTTTCCTCATAAATTAAATGCCGGCGGCATATGGTTTATTGTATTTGATTTTCGGATTCCGAAAAAGCTTTCTGTAGCTTCTTCGGCTTTCTTTTAGCGGAGGTATGTATATGGTTACCTATATTGTCAGAGAGGGAGACAGTATTTTTTCAATCGCCGAGAATTTCGGCGTATCGGAATCGCAGCTTACGTCCTATAACGGACTTGCAAATCAACCAGGTCTTGTTCCGGGGCAGGCAATTATAATTTTAAGTCCGGATATTACCGCCACTGTGCAGCCAGGAGACAGTCTTGATTCGATTGCTGCTGCATACGGAACTGATCTTAATTCAATTTTGAGAAATAATCCGGGACTATCCCGCGGTGAAACACTATATCCGGGACAGACTGTTGTGATTTCGTATGAAGGTGAAAAGCTCGGAAATCTTTCTGTAAATGGATATGCATATACCTATATTGACCGGAAGCTTTTAAGCTCGGTGCTTCCTTTTCTCACATACCTTACTATTTTTACATATGGATTTCAAACTGACGGAACACTTGTTGTACCTGAAGGAGATGAAGAACTTATCGGTATCGCCCGTTCATACGGTGTTGCTCCGGTTATGCTTCTTTCGACGTTAACAGAGGACGGCGTTTTTTCAAACCAGCTGTCAAGCGCGATTTTTAACGATGCGGCGGCACGTGAAAATTTAATTCAGAATGTGCTTTCGGTTATACGTGAAAAGAACTACTATGGTCTCGATATAGATTTTGAGTATATTTTGCCGTCTGAAGCTCAGGCATATGTGGATTTTATCACGCAATTCAGAGAACAGTTGGCAGCTGAGAATATACCTCTCTGGGTTTCCCTTGCTCCCAAAACGTCATCGGGTCAGCCGGGAATTTTATATGAATCGCATAATTATGCAGCTCTCGGCGCGGCAGCCGATTTCAGTACAATTATGACGTATGAGTGGGGATATAAATATGGTCCTCCGATGGCTGTTGCTCCTCTTAATAAAGTGCGCGAGGTAGTTTCGTATGCGGTAACTCAGATTGAACCTGCGAGAATTTTTATGGGAATTCCGAATTACGGTTATGATTGGACGCTTCCGTATGTAAAAGGGGAGTCGGATGCACCGAGCATCGGCGTTGAGGAGGCTCTTAGTATAGCGTATAATAACGGGGCGACTGTTCAGTTTGACGAAACGGCGGGCTCTCCATTTTTCAGGTATTTTTTGAATGGGAGAGAGCATGAGGTATGGTTTGAAGACGCCCGCAGCATAGAAGCAAAACTTGGATTAATACGTGATTACGGGCTGCGCGGCTGCGCGTGGTGGAATGTTATGAGACCTTTTACACAGAATTTGAGTACGATGAATGCGCTTTACAATATCGAACATGTGGAACTATGAATTCTCATGCGGATGTACACCGTTATTTTTGTCGTATAATTAATTTTTTGAACTTTATTCATTAATAAAATTATGGGCGTCCGGGATACCTCTTCTGCGGATGCCCATTGCATCTGTAGAAGGCAGCTTGGCGCCTGAAATCATTGATGTATATTCTCTTCTTGTGTTAGGAATATTTTCGGAAAACAGATTGTAAAAATGTAAATTAATTGTGTAAATAATAGTTTTATCTTTACATCATTTATAAAATAAGTTATAATAACATAGAGAAATTGTTTCCTTCGCATTCTCGCTCTGGGACATGTTTTTGTGTAATGTGCGATAGAATATTGTCTCAGATATGGCGACAGATTATTTTAAGATTTTAAAGAGCTGGAAATTGAAATGAATAAAAGTGATGAAAAATCAGATTTGGCATTAAAAGATATAAACACATCTTTCAGCGGAATTATTATCGTTATACCGTCGCTTAACCCGGACGGTAAATTGATAGCTGCCGTCAGGGGACTCAGAGCGGCAGGCTTTAAGGAGATAATTCTTGTAAATGACGGGAGCGCCGTCGATTACTGCCTTCCTTTCAGCGTGGCAGAAAGTGAGATTCCCTACTGTACGGTTTTAAAGCATGAAATTAACCGCGGAAAAGGGGCTGCGCTAAAAACCGCATTTGAATTTGTTATAAATAATCGTCCTGAATCGATTGGTGTAATCACTGTTGACGGCGACGGACAGCATTCCTCTTCAGATGTTGTGAAGCTTGCGAAGAAACTTTTATATTATTCTAAGCTTAGCACCGAGGAATTTAAAGAACTACATGATTTGCAGGATAGAAAAAAATTGATGCAAAAAAGGATTCCTCTTATAATAGGTACGCGTGATTTTTCCGGCAGAGATGTACCGCGAAAAAGCCGTATTGGTAACCGTGTTACATCAAGGTTATTCAAAGCCTTTTTTAATCTTAGAATTTCGGATACTCAAACCGGGCTCCGCGCAATTGCAGCCGAGTATCTTCCTTTGTTTTTGACTTTTAACGGAGATCGTTATGAATATGAAACGAATATGCTGCTTGAATGCGGGCGCAGAAATATTCCGATTGAAGAGGTTTCTATATCAACTGTATACATAGATGATAATTTGGGATCCCATTTTAATCCTGTCAGGGATTCCCTTAGAATATACGGACTTATACTTAAATTTATGTTCAGCTCGGTAGTGTCAACTATGATTGATTATGCTGTTTTCAATATATTGCTTTATCTTTTTGACAGTCTTGAAATTTTTTCATCACGTGTCTTTATGATAATGCTTATTACAGCGATCGCAAGACTTATCTCATCTCTGTGTAATTTTCATTTTAATTACAAAATTGTATTTTCGTGCTGCAAAGAAAAGATTCCTGCGATTATGCGATATTATTCCGTATGTATCCCTCAGATGATAGTTTCAGGACTTCTTGTTTCGGAAGTATCCCGATTATTTGGCGGCTGTAATTTTGTGGTCAGTATTGTAAAAATTATTGTCGATGTATTCCTGTTCTTTATAAGCTTTCGAATTCAGCACCGATGGGTGTTTAAATATTGATTTTTAGATTTGATAATGGATTTCAGAAAAGTATTTTTGACTTTGGCTGTGTGCGGCTGGAGTTTAAACCGATCGGAAATCGGACAGCAATTTGATTATATGAGTATGTAGAAAGGTATGATCATAGGTATGGCAAAGCATACAAAAAAAGGCGGAGAAAAAAGAGGGGGTATAATATCAGTTATTCTTATAAGAATCGTCATTACGGCCGCGGCTACACTTCTTCTTTTAATAATCGCATTATACGGTGTGATGCTTATTCTTACCCGCGGTCCTTCGGAGACTACCAAGAGGTTGTTTGTTATGACTGTAAAGGAAACAAGCGCGGGTGGTTTTCTTGCGCATATGTGTCTTTCGAGTGATGAAATAGATGAAATTATGTCTGTTAAGATGTCGGCCGCGGATCAGACGGGCAACAACATTACCGATAGAAATTTAATATCTTTGCCGGCGGACGGCAACAGCACCGGAAATATTGGAACTTCAGCGGAGACGGGCGAAAACTTAATAAATGCAGTTTCTGATGAATCCGGTGCGGATGAACCGAATTCGGCAGGTGTTGAAGAAGGCGGGGGCAGTGAGACGATATTGCCTGATGACAAGTCTTCCGAAACAAGTGACGGCATAGAGATTAAAGAAATCAAAGGAGATACATATAACGGGGTTATGATGATTGTACATGATCCCAAAAGAGTATTTATCGGAGTACCGGATAAGTACGGAGATGACGCAGCGGGACTTTCGCTTAAATCGCTTATTGAAAAATATGGGGCGTGCGGTGGAACAAATGCCGGAGGATTTATTGATATCGGCGGTATGGGCAACGGAGGAAAACCGCTCGGACCTGTTATAAAAAACGGCGAGATAATATGGGGCGATTCAGATAAGTCATACAGCATGATTGGATTTGATTCGGACGGAATTCTTCATGTTGGAACAATGAGCTGTAATTCTGCAATTGCCGCAGGTGTAAAGGAAGCGGTTTGCTTCGGCCCTGCGCTTATAATTAACGGTACTCCCTGCAACAGCTCAGGAATTCTAAGCGGTGGGCTTAATCCGAGAACTGCAATCGGTCAGCGCAGAGACGGCGCGATTATGCTGCTTGTTGTTAACGGCAGATCTATAGGAAGTCTGGGAGCTACGCTTGATGACCTTGTTGATATTATGATGTCGAATGATGCTGTAAACGCATCTAATCTGGACGGAGGAGCTTCTTCTCTTATGATGTTTAACGGAGAGACGCTGAACAATTCCGCTTATGTGTACGGAGAACGCATCCTTCCGAATGCGATTTTGGTGCGATGAGATGATATAAATCTATTTAATAAGGAGAATAACCGAGTCATAAGTTATCTGATGGGCGGAGCAAGCCGCCGGAAAAAAGTGCGCGGAACCTGCTGCATAGAGAGACAACGCTTTTACACATAAACGTTTTTACACGCGAACGCCTTTATGCACAAAAAATCTCTTTAAGCGCAAATCTCTTTACACACAAACGCTTTTACGCATAAACCTCTTTACACACAAATGCCTTTACACGCGAACGTCTTTACAGCCAAACGTTTTTATAGCCGAGCATTTTTACAGTCGGACGCTATTACATTCGAGCGTTTTTACGGTTGAACGCCTTTGGGTCTGAACTTCTTACAGACGCAGACATTTCGCTTTTAGTTATAAAAAAGGCATTAATAGCTTGATTGTCAGATAAAACGTCAACAAAGGAATGAGCATATTTTAAATGGAGAAAAAAGAAAAATACAATCAGTTTGAATCGGAGAGACAAGCCAAAGAAAATTTGAGAAAATATCCGAATGAATCCGAAAGATCATTGATTGAAAAAACTGACGGAAATTTTAATAAAAAATTTTCTGATAATTCTCACAATAATCACAATTATCAGGAGGATTCTTTGGACAGGATTCAAACAGATTTACAAGGTATCAGGACTGTACCTGTTTCCGGAGCCTTGAGAAATCGTAAAGAAAAAAGTCGCTGGGGAAACGGGAATCGCAGAGCTGCGAAAAAACAAATTTCCGGATTTTCAAAATTTCTGATAATTTATTGTTCGGCCGCGCTTGTACTTATATCCGTTTTTTTGATTGTTTTTCGTCAATATATTGCAGCGTATGAAAATACAAGGGATGAACACATAATAAAAAACCGGCTTTCTGAAATAACAGCATCGGAAATCGATGATATGACCGCAGCCTTTCCGCTTTGCAAATATGAAAATTCGGAGCTGATAGCAGACCGCTTGAATTCGGCTGTTAAATCCGGTACATTTTCGTGTCTGAAGGCTTCTGCCGATGATAACGGCGTTGTTCGTACTTACAGTGTGTTTTCAGACGGCATACGCCTTGCCGAAGTGACGGTTGAAAATATCGGTGAGAAAGCGTCGTTTGGTTTTGAAAAATCGGAGATAACTTCTATATCGCTCGGTTCTACCAACTCTGTTGGTTCAGGAGATTCAGGCAGTTCAGGAGATTTTGGCGGGCGTAAGAATGTGAGACTTATTTTTCCGAAAAAGAGCGAGGTTTGGATTAACGGCTTCCGTGCGGACGGAGAGCGATTCCTTTCAGAAATTGTATATCCGCTTGCCTCCATATATGAAAAAAACAGTTCTGAGCTTCCTAATATGTCGGTTTGTGAAGTGTCCGGATTTGTAATCGAGCCTTTTGTTGAGGCGAGCCTTGACGGAACTGCGCTCAAAGCGGTGCGCAAAACCTCAGAAGATTTTGACGAATATATTTTTGACTTTCCTGATAGTGAAACATACAGCATGATAATAACGGCTCCGGAGGAAGCATCTGTATGTGTCGGAGGAATTGAGCTTACGGAGCGTGAGCTTAAAGAAAGCGGTATTCCTTATGACAGTTATGTGGATAATGCATTCAACCGCGCCGCGGGAGAGCTTCCTACAAACCATAGATATAGAATAGAAGGCTTACTTACAATACCTGAATGCAGTGTTTTGCTTGACGGGGACATTATTCCGTGCTCTGAAAGCAACATACTGAGCGGTGAGATATACTATACTTATTCACGCAGCGCAGAACAGCTTTTTCATGCTGAAATACATGTGCCGGACGGTACGGCGGTATTTGTAAATGGTATTGAACTGGGAACTGAACTGTTGAAAAGCTCGGATTACATATATGATGAAATATCAGACTTCAGCGACCTGGTTGAAACTCCTCTTACCGAACAGCTTTATGTAGTCGACGGACTTTATAAAAGACCTGTTGTCGAGATAAAACGAGATGACGGCCGTACTGAAGTATTAAACGAAACTGATAAGGGTGTCTATAAAATCGAAAATATGCCGGACGATACCCTGAAAGACTTAAATTCTGCAGTTGTCGAGGATTTTATTACCAAGTATGTGGAATACACCGCTGCCGGTTATACCGATGCCGGCAGTAAATCGAAATTCGGTGCAATGCTTGACTGTGTTATGGAAAAAACTCAGGCATATGAAATTCTTTACTCCACAAGAAACAGCTTTGTCCAGAATTTGCCGTGCGATATTTTGTCTCTCGACATAAATACTTACGATTACAGAAAATGGGGAGATAATTGTTTTTCCTGCACTGCGGATTTTACAGCAGAACTTCGCAATTTCAGCTATAAAACCGATCAAATTACCGGATGGAAACTTTATTTCACAGAGAAGAACGATAAATGGTATCTTGTTAAGTTGAATTTTGAATAACCGGGATGCTGTTTTGCTGCGATTAATATTAGGTCATTTTGAAAAGGCACTGTTGGTCGGTTGGCAGTGGGTTATAGGAAAGGAATTTGTAAATATGTTTAATGCGGTAACTTCATGGGATTTGTCTGTTTTAAATTTTATATCGGAAAATATTCGTTGTCCTTTTCTTGACACGTTTTTCAGTCTTGTTACGAAGCTTGGCGATGGAGGCGTTTTTTGGATTGCGGTTACATTCTTTCTTTTGATTATTCCCAAACAACGTAAAACCGGGTTGATGATGGCGTTTGCAATGATTTTAGGTCTGATAATCGGCAATGGAATTCTGAAAAATGCGGTTGCAAGAATAAGGCCTTATGATCTTGTTGAAGCGGAGATTATAATAAAACATCTAAGTGATTTTTCGTTTCCATCCGGACATACTCTTGTCTGTTTTGAGGCTGCAAGCGTGCTTACGATAAGAAAAAGCAGACTTTGGATTCCGGCTGTGGTTATCGCAGTACTTGTTGCTTTTTCAAGGCTTTACCTCTTTGTTCATTACCCAACCGACGTAATTGCCGGAGCGGTTCTTGGAATACTGTTCGGTTTCTGCGGAGTATTTCTTGGAGGAAAGCTGTACGACTTTATAGCGGAAAAAAAGGGCAGTACCGGAAAGGAATGAAAATATATGTGTGGATTAGCCGGATTTACCGGAAGGCTTGACAACAGAAAAAAAATTATAGAAAAAATGATGGATCGTATTGTTCACCGCGGTCCTGATATGGATGGGGAATATCTTGGAGAAGGAATAACGCTTGGGTTTCGCAGGCTTAGCATAATTGATCTCAGCGAAGCGGGAAAACAACCGATGATAAGCGATGACGGCAGTACGGCAATTGTTTTTAACGGGGAGATATATAATTACCGTGAGATGAAAGATGAGCTGCGCCGCAACGGACACGTATTTCGTGCTGAGAGCGATACCGAAGTTCTGCTTCACGCCTGGCTTGAGTACGGGCAGGGACTTCTTGACCGTGTCAGAGGAATGTTTTCTTTTGCGATTTGGGACAATAATACTAAAACGCTTTTTGCGGCGCGCGACTTTTTCGGGATAAAACCTTTTTATTATACGATGATTGGCAGAAACATTCTTTTTGGCTCTGAAATAAAAAGCTTTCTTGAGCATCCCGAATTTGTAAAAAGGCTTAATCCCGATGCCGTCAGACCATATCTTACTTTTCAATACTCGGCTTCTGACGAAACATTTTTCAGCGGAGTATATAAGCTCCCTCCTGCGCATTATCTTATATGGAAGGACGGCAGGGTAGAAACCGGACGGTATTGGGAGACAGACTTTAAAGCAGATGAGACAAAAAGTATTGATGAATGGGTAGAGCTGCTTGATACTTGCATCAATGAATCGGTTTCGGCTCATCGTATAGCCGATGTTAAAGTGGGAACGTTTCTTTCTGGAGGCGTAGATTCAAGCTATATTACCGCGGCCATGCATCCTGACAAGACGTTTTCTGTGGGATATGAATATAAAAAATTCAATGAAACTTCTTATGCAAAGGAGCTTTCAGATATTCTTGGAATTCAAAACATAAGCCGTACGCTTACTGCTGAGGAATGTATGAATGCACTTCCGAAAATTCAGTATCATATGGACGAACCCCAGTCAAATCCATCTTCTGTACCGCTGTATTTTCTTGCCGAATTGGCGGCTGAACATGTAACGGTGGTTTTGTCAGGAGAAGGTGCAGATGAAATTTTTGCAGGCTACGAGTGGTATAACGAAACTCCTCAGATGCACAGATACAGAAAAATTCCCGCTCCGCTTCGTGTTTTAGCAGCTCATGCGGCAGGTCATATGCCATATTTTAAAGGTCATGATTTTATTATAAAAAACAGTGGCAGACCTGAGGAGTATTTCATCGGTCAGGCTCTTGTATATCCTGAAAATGATGCCGTTCAGATACTCAATAAAGAATTCAGGTCGGGCATCTCTCCAAAAGAGATAACATCGGCGGTTTATAAAAATGTGGCCGGCAGAGATGAGCTTACAAAAAAACAGTATCTTGATATGAAGCTATGGCTTCCGGGAGATATTTTACTCAAAGCGGATAAAATGAGCATGGCGCATTCTCTTGAACTTCGTGTTCCTTTTCTCGATAAGAGGGTAATGGAGCTGGCGGAGAAAATTCCGGCAGGATATAAAGTAAAAGACGGAATAACAAAATATGTTTTGCGCCAGGCGGCTAATCGCACAATTCCGGATGACTGGGCAAATCGTCCGAAGGTAGGATTTCCGGTTCCGATACGTTACTGGTTCCGTGAAGAACGTTACTATAAATTCGCACGCGAATACTTTACTTCACCTGAGGCAAGGCAGTTTTTTAATTCGGATATGCTCGTAAAATTGCTTGATGAACACCGAAATGAAAAGGCAAATAACGGCAGAAAAATATGGACTGCCCTTGTATTTTTAATTTGGTATGAGCAGTTTTTTCTGACGAAATGAAGTATTCTGTTTGTTTTTGTATACCGTGCATTGCCCTGCATGTATTTAAGGGTTTTTGCTGAACTAAAAAAAGCGATTGTGTTCTTCTTATATAATTGTTCAATAAAGAACAACGCCTGTTATAGGGCGCTTTTGCGGTGGATTGCGCTAGTTAGCACAGGGAAATTAAGCGCAACCCGCCTTCTGAAGGGCGCTTTATAGGCGAATATCTATGCAGACGGAACATTTCGCTTTTAGTTACATCTGTATATAATTCAGCTGTATTTCGCGTGGCTTTAGGAGGAATTTGAATGAAAAATAACATGGAGAAGTCATCAGAGCTTGACGGAATAAAAATTACGCCCGTGCTACTTGGCGGTGATCTTAATTGCTATAATGTTGCACGTGCGTTTCATGAAAAATACGGTGTCTGTTCATATGCCTTCGGACGATATAAAATCGGGGCTACTGAATATACGAAGATCATTAAATTCACAGTACAGTCTGATATGGACAATCCGAAGATGCTGTTAAAAATTCTTGACGAGTTTGCAGAAAAGCACGCCGGAGAAAAGCTTATTCTTATTGGATGCACTGACGACTATGCTTCAATGATTATAAAAAATAAGGAATATTTAGGTAAAAAGTATATAACTCCTTGTACTGATGCGGCTCTTATGGAGGACATAACTCTGAAGGATCGCTTTTATCAGTATTGTGAAAAGTATGATATTCCATATCCTAAAACGGAAGTAATATCTCCGGGACAGTATCCCTCGCTTTTGGGTTTTGAATTTCCGGTGATAATCAAACCGTCCAGCAGTGTTCTTTATTGGAAGTACCCGTTCTCCGGTATGAAAAAGGTATACCGTGCACATAGCATGAAGGAAGCCGGAGTGATAATCGATGAAATTTATGCATCGGGTTATCCTGACAGACTGATTGTTCAGGATACGATTCCGGGCGGAGATTCTTATATGTATACTTTAACAGCATACTGCGGAAGTGACAAAAAAGTAAGAATGATGTGTCTCGGCCATGTTTTGCTGGAGGAACATACGCCAAAAGGCATGGGAAATCATGCTGCAATTCTGACAGCATATGATCGTCCGCTGATGGAAAAGCTGCGGTCATTTCTTGAGGATATAGGATATGTCGGATATGCTAATTTTGATATAAAATATGACGTTCGTGACGGAGTTTATAAGCTCTTTGAAATAAATGTCCGTCAGGGAAGGAGCAACTATTATGTTACAGCTTCCGGCTGTAATATAGCGGAGTATATTGTTGATGACTATATACTTCACAAACCGTATAGCGGATGCTGCTTCTGTGAGGAAAAGGCATACTGGAGTTATCTTCCGCTTAAGCTTGTTCTGCGATATGCGACTGAGGACGAGAAAGAACAGATAATATCGTGTATTAAACGCAGAACGGCATTTTCTTCCATGCGTTATTCTCACGATACTTTTATTAATCCCCAAAGATGCTTTTACATTGCTATGCATGAACACAATCAGATAAAAAAATTTGAAAAATATTATCCTGCCGATGAGGTGGAGAATTATAACCGATGAGAACTGTTATGATATTTTGGGGCAGTGACACACTGCGAGGGGTGCCGATATGAAGCTTACAGAGTTGTTTCCAGAGAATGAATTCGGAGAGATTTTTAATTTTGCCGGATCGGAATTAAGCGGTGAAACTGAAATTAAAACCATTACATCGGATTCACGAAAAGCGGGCAGGAACAGCGTTTTTGTATGTATAAACGGTTCTGAGGCTGACGGACATGAGTACGTTCCGAATGCTTATAAGCTTGGCTGCCGGATTTTTGTATGCGAGCATGCTGTTACTGTTCCCGGAGAGAGCGCTCTTGTAATCGCGGTTCCGGATACAAGAAAGACTCTTGCTTTGTTGTCAGAACGTTTTTACGGTAATCCTGCGGAGAAACTTAAGCTTATTGGTATTACCGGTACTAAGGGTAAGAGTACAGTGGCGGAATTTGTCTACCGTATTCTTAATGACAGCGGAAGAAAAGCCGGTATTATCGGTACGTGCGGAATACGGTTTGGAGCAGAAGAACGTACGACAGGAAATACTACTCCTGATGCACTGGAACTTGCGTCAGTTTTTGCGGAAATGTGCAGTGCAGGAATGGAGTATGTTGTCATGGAAGTATCCTCTCAGGCTTGTCTTCTTGACAGGATTTACGGACTTCATTTTGACCGAGCGGTGTTTACCAACCTGTATTATGATCATATCGGACCTTCCGAACACCCGGATTTTGAAAATTACAAGGAATGTAAGAAATCACTCTTTAAATCTGCTGATGTTTCGATTATAAACAGCGACGATCATTATGCTCATGAAATGATTTCAGAAATTGCTCCGGAGAAATGTCTGTTTTTCGGATGTGATTCTGAAGCCGGAAGAAAAGCTCCGTATTACCTTGCGGAAAATATAACGAGATGGAATAAAGATGGCGTTTACGGGATGAGTTTTGATTGCAGTGGAGTACGTTTTTATATCAGAATGCCCGGAATTATTAATGTGTCAAATGCAATGGCCGCAATTTCTGTTTGCGAATCGCTCGGACTTTCTTTTTCGGATATTTCCGAAAAGCTCAGAAACGTTACGGTTCGAGGAAGGTTTGAAACATATGAGTCGGGCGGGAGAACTTTTGTAATCGATTATGCTCACAACGGAACGAGTCTTGAAAGCGCCTTAAAAATTCTCAGAGCTTATACATCCGGCAGACTTATTGTACTTTTTGGTTCGGTCGGCGGAAGAACACAAATGAGGCGCAGTGAAATGGGAGAGGTTGCTGATCGTCTTGCGGATTTCTGTATAGTTACAAGTGATAACCCGGATACAGAATCTCCTGAGGATATCATAAATGACATTGTTTTGAATATAAAGCACTGCCCCTATATAAGAATTCAGGACCGAGCTGATGCGATACGTTATGCTGTGGAGAATGCAAAGCGCGGAGATGTTGTTCTTCTTGCCGGAAAAGGACATGAGGAATATCAGCTTATTAACGGTAAAAAGATAAGTTTTTCAGAAAGAGATATACTTGAAAAAGCACTGGAGGAAATGTATTCCCCTGTTTCGTAATGTTTTATGTTAAATATTAAGGACGAAGAAAAATATTAGAGAATAAAAACATATTAATTAAAATATATTAATATGAATGACTTCATAAACAGTATAGAAACGGATTGTACCGCCGAATAAAGAAGATGTCCGCGTCGTATATACGACGCGGACATCTTCTTTAGTGTTACAGTATTGTGCTGAATTTAAAAATGTAAAATACTAAGAGCGGTATGTTTACGTCCATTAAAGGTCAGACTGTAAAGATTGTGAGCTGCGGTAGCGTTTGCTTTTGTGGCCGGCGTGCTCCACTTGCTTTTTTCCGTCGGCGATTTACTCCTCCGCCGGAGAATCTTATGACATGCTTGTGTTCCTTATTGAACTTACAGACTGTTTTCGGAATTGCTTCTGATTTTGTATTATAGTTATCATTAAAACGTATAATAAATAGCGGGTAACTAATTTGCAGATTATGTATGGCAGAGTTTGCGGATTAGGTTTATGCTTCGTAATAAATCTGCAAAATTGGTTGATAACTTAAATGCAAAGGACATTTTAGACTAATGAAAACAACAGAACTTTTCAGTCTTGAAAATACAATCGCGAAATCATTGCTTGAAAAACATGAGTATCCATGGCAAGCTCTATCTGATATTAAAGAGTTTACGGTATGTCTTGGAAAAAGTCTGAACAAAGAAATTTACGACGAAATTTCAGAGAACGTATGGATTGCTAAAAGCGCGAAGATATTTTCTTCTGCCCATATATCACCTCCATGCATAATTGACGAATGCAGTGAGATACGTCACTGCGCATTTATACGCGGCGGCGCGATAATAGGAAAGAACTGTGTCGTGGGAAATTCGACCGAGTTAAAAAACTGTATAATATTCGATAGTGTTCAAATTCCCCATTATAACTATGTGGGGGATTCGATTCTTGGCTATCACAGTCATCTTGGAGCCGGCGCTATAACATCTAATGTAAAGAGCGACAAGAGTCTTGTTTCGGTGAGAAAGAATAATAGTATTATTGAAACAGGACTGAAAAAATTCGGGGCTATGGTAGGCGATTATAGTGAAATCGGCTGTAACAGCGTACTTTGTCCGGGCACTGTTATAGGAAAAAATTGTATTGTATATCCGTTGTCGCTTGTACGCGGCTGTATAGATGAAAACAGTATTTTTAAGACACCTGAAAACATCGTGCGCAAATCAGTAAAATAATTTATAAAGTAAAAGAATAAACAGGTATTTTGCTGCAAAAACTTTCTATAATTAAAAGCGCGATGTTTGTGTCTGTAGGACATCGATTTTAAAGGTGTTCGCGTGTGAAGACATTCGCGTGCAAAGGCGTTTGTGTGCAAAGGCGTTTGTGTGTAAAGACATTTGCATGTAAAGGCATTTGCGTGATTTGTGTGTAAAGACGTATGTGTGTAAAAGCGTTTGTCTCTGTAGGCAGCAGGTTCCGCTCACTTTTTCCGGCGTCGGTTTTGTCATCCGTCGGAGTGTCTTATGACGGGTATTTGCTCCTTATTGAATATGGTTAAAACGCTGTAAATGAAAAAGAATTATGAGAGGAAATATTATTATGTGCGGAATTATCGGATATACCGGACGCGAAAATGCAGTACCAAAACTTCTTGACGGGCTTTCGGCTCTTGAATACCGCGGATACGATTCGGCTGGAGTCGCAGTATTTGATTCTGAAAACAAAGTTAAGGTCATAAAGTCAAAAGGAAGGCTTTCAGTTCTCAGAGACAAAATAAGCCTTATTTCCGACGAGCTGTATTCGGAATGCGGTATTGGACATACGCGATGGGCAACGCACGGAGAGCCTTCAGATGTTAATTCTCATCCTCACGGCACTTTGAATGTCAGCATAGTTCATAACGGAATAATTGAGAATTATGCCGATATTAGGGAAAATCTTATCGGAGAGGGCTATAATTTTATTTCCGAAACAGATACTGAAGCTGCGGCAAAGCTTATCGACAGTATCTATATTAAAACAAGAAATCCGGTTGATGCCATGATTAAAGCCTCAAAGCTTCTTAACGGTTCATTTGCCATCGGTGCGGTATTTTCAGATTATCCCGGTGTAATTTATGCAATGCGCAGAGAAAGTCCTTTAATTGCGGCGGTAAGTGATGAGGGATGCTTCATAGCGTCAGATATTTCAGCCGTATTAAAGTATACAAACCGATTTTATCGTATTAAGGAAGACGAAATAGCCATTGTCAACGAACATGAGATCACTGTTTTAGGGGCCGACAAAATGCCGGTATCCAAAGAATTGGAGACCGCGGATTGGGATATACAGGCGGCAGAGAAGAGCGGTTATCCGTTTTTTATGATTAAGGAAATTCATGAAGAACCGGAGGCAGTGCGCAAAACGCTGAGACCGCGCATTAAAGACGGAATACCGGATTTGGGTATTCCTGATCTTACTGATGAGAAGCTTATATCTTTTGAAAGAATTCATATTGTTGCTTGCGGAACTGCAATGCATGCCGGTATGATAGGAAAATATGCTATTGAAAAGCTTTCAAGAATTCCGGTAAATGTTGAAATTGCGTCTGAATTCAGATACAACAATCCCATACTCGGAAAAAAGGAGCTTGTCGTTATAATTTCTCAGTCCGGTGAGACGGCGGATACTCTTGCCGCACTGAGACTTGCGAAACGAAACGGTGTGTATACGCTTGCTGTTGTCAATGTTCCCGGATCAACAATTGCAAATGAAGCCGACAGTGTAATTTACACATGGGCAGGTCCTGAAATTGCGGTTGCAAGCACAAAGGCTTATCAGGTTCAGCTTGCGGTTATGTATCTTTTTGCATTCAAGCTGGCATATATTCACGGAATGCTTTCTGAATCTGATATGAAAAAATATCTTGATGAACTTTTAAGCGATGTGCCTGAAAAGATAGGAAAGTCGATTGAGCTTGAGGAAAAATGCTCTGAAATTGCAGAAAAATACAAAAATCATAAAAATATCTTTTTTATCGGCAGAGGCGCTGACTATATTCTTAGTATGGAGTCTGCACTTAAGCTTAAAGAAATTTCATATATTCACTGTGAAGCATATGCTGCGGGAGAGCTTAAGCACGGCACAATATCCCTTGTTACCGACGGAACACCTGTTTTTGCGATAGCATGTCAGGACGGACTATTTGAAAAGATGGTAAGTAATATCGGTGAAGTACGCGCAAGAGGAGCAAGCGTCATCCTGATCTGTAAGGAGAGCGCAGAACTGCCCGACGGAATTGCGGAAGAAATTATACGCGTACCGGAAACTTCCGAGCTGTTTATGCCGATGCCGGTCATTACAATTTCTCAGCTTATTGCATATTATACGTCGCTGAGTCTCGGACTTGATGTTGACAAACCGAGAAATCTTGCAAAATCAGTTACTGTAGAATAACTGAAATTTCCGTGTAAAATAATGAAAGGAAGCTTCCACTGTGTTGGATACGGTGTTTATAAAGTGGGGAAATATTTTGGAACGGACGGCTTTCGCGGAGAGGCAAATAAAGTTCTTACTGTAGAACATGCCTTTAAGGTAGGCAGATATTTAGGATGGCATTACGGCAAAGAGCACAAGTGTAAAATTGTTTTGGGCAAAGATACACGCCATTCAAGCTATATGTTTGAATATGCTCTTGTAGCCGGACTGACATCAAGCGGAGCTGATGCATACCTGCTACATGTTACAACCACTCCTTCAATATCATATGTTGTCAGAACTGAAGACTTTGACTGCGGAATCATGATTTCTGCCAGTCATAATCCGTATTATGACAACGGAATTAAGCTTATCAACAGCCGTGGTGAGAAGATGAGCGAATCAATTATAGCCGATATTGAGGCATATATTGATGGTATTATAGGAGAACTTCCATATGCATCGAGAGAGAATATCGGTTGCACAGTTGATTATGCGGTAGGAAGAAATCGCTATACCGGTTATATCATATCGCTTGCAAGAAATTCGTACAAGGATTTTAATATAGGTCTTGACTGCTCAAACGGCAGTACGTGGATGCTTGCAAAGAGTATTTTTGATGCGCTTGGAGCTCATACATTTGTAATCGGGAACAGCCCTACAGGTTTTAATATTAATAAGGACTGCGGTTCGACTCATATAGAAGGACTGCGATCTCTTGTCAGAGATAAAGGACTTGATATAGGATTTGCCTTTGACGGTGATGCCGACAGATGTATAGCCGTTGACGAAAAGGGACAGGTTCTTACAGGCGATCATATACTGTATCTTTGCGGAAGCTATATGAAGTACAAAGGCGAGCTAAAGAAAAATACCGTTGTAACAACCGTAATGTCAAATACCGGATTATATAAAGCATTTGATGAAAAAAATATAGATTATGTTAAGACTGACGTCGGGGATAAATATGTATATGAGGCCATGCAAGAAGGCGGATACTGCCTTGGCGGAGAGGAATCCGGACATGTGATTTTTTCCAAATTTGCTTCAACCGGCGACGGTCTGATATCAGCTATCAAGGTTATGGAGGTACTTATAGAGAGCAAACTTCCTTCGTCGGGGCTTTGTGCCGGGCTTGAATACTATCCTCAGCTTACAAAAAATATCAGAGTGGATGATAAGGACGCCGCTGTTACCGACGGCGATGTGCTTGACGCTGTAAAATACGCGAAGGATAAGCTCGGCGATGACGGAAAGGTTCTTCTCAGAAAAAGCGGTACTGAACCGGTTATCCGCGTAACTGTCGAAGCCAGGGGAGAAGATCTGTGCCGGACGCTTGTCGATAAAATTGCGGATACAATAGTTAAAAAGGGTTATGAAGTAAAATAGATTTTAAAATGTCCGCCGTCTGTGTTTTTCAGGCGGCGGACATGGTTTATTTTTTTTAAGCTTAGAATGTAAATTATACGGATAATAATCTTGACTTATTTTATTAGATATGATAAAATATTTTGATACAGATTTTGATTAAATTGTATTGGAGTGATGAGTTTGGATAAAAAGGAACTTGGCGCTGAGCCGACGAACAATTCAGACTCATTTTGGAATCTGTCATCTGAATTTTCTCAGGACGCAAAAGAAAAAAAATTAAAGAAATTTTCAGATGATACGGAAGCTGTTCTTATAAATGTCGGTGAAGAAAATAAATGTGAAATATCAGAGAAAAGCTGTATTGTATCTGATGATGACTTTGCCGGCGAAGGGAAGAATCTGGCAAAGTCTGAAAATACTCCGGGTTTGGAAACAAACGCGGATAACGCGGATAATATGTACAAAAACAGTGAAATCTCAGATACGGATGCCGGGAATGAAGAACGTTATGAGCTTGAAAAGCTGCTTTTAAGACTTCGGGAAAGAGCTAAGCGAAATACTTCTGAGCAAGCATCATGCGGAAGCCGTGAAAAACACGGCAGTTCGGAGTATAATGTGTCGGTTCCGCATTTTCATACGCCAAGCCAAACTGGACTAATTCGTTCATATCAACCGGGTCATCCGCTTGTCCGAAGCGTTGAGGTGCTTGAATGGCCGTCAAGGTACAGCTTTTATGAGAGATTTCGTCAGGACGCAGTCAGATACTTTGAAGCCGAAGGAACCGAATGCGAATACGCCGATTTTAATTCCTTTGTACCTCAATACTGCATGATGACAGAAAATCAGAGACGCTATTATATATGGTGGAGAACCTGTATAAGAAACGGCAGATACATATATGCTTCTAAAAGCTATATTTTGCTGTTGCTTTATGAGATTATAAATCTTCCTGATTTGCTTCCTCCGAATGAAGGTGTAAGGATTATCTGCAGGCTTATCTGCGGATATCATGATAAGCTTTGCGGAATCAGAAATTCGGTTGCTGTCTGGCTACGTGACTATTGTCTTATACATGAAGTTGAAATTCCGCCTGAATATATGGAGCGGATAGCGGAATATGCGGGTAAATATACCTCTTTTTCAGAATTTTTTGTCAAGTATGATCCGGAAACAAAGCTTCCTGATCCGCAAAGCTATATACAGCTTTTGTCGCGTTATTCGTGGTGGGACAGTAAATATCTTTCCGGTGAAAACCGGCATATATTCGACAAATGCATGCAAAATGCTCTCACGGCGGCGTACTGTTCGGAAAACTGTGACGGTATGTTTGATTTGTCACATATGCAGACGGGAAAATACATTGCCGAATCATACAGCGGAGCGGTATGTACTTCCGAGGTAAAATGCAGACTTCGTGTGTCGTACTATAAGTGTACAGGCTCCGGAGATTATCATTATGCAACCGAAATTGTAAAATATGCCGAAAATCAGGTAAGGCGTCTGATAGGAGTAAAGGCGCGTTTTAAGGTACAGGATCTTCCCAAGCGGATTTCAGATGCTATTGACGCTTACTTTGAACCATTGCTTGAAAAAGAAGATCAGAGAAGAAAGCTTGAAAAACGCAGCCGCTTGTCGACGCAGGAAATTTCGCCCGAATACAGCAAATTCTATGAGGCTGAAAGTACCGGAATTTCTTTTGAACATGCATTGGAAATTGAGAAAAAATCTTGGGAAATCACAGAAAAACTTGTAGAGGCTTTTGACGATACTGATATAAGATCCGGAGGATATGAAAAAAGAAACGTCGAAAATATGCCGAATTCAGATTTCGGACATGCCGAACGTGCCGACATTCAGCTTTCATTTGATTCCGGAGGAAAAGACGTATATGACGGCAGTGACGATGTGCTTCGCTGTGGAATTGAATTTTTACTTCGCGGAGACAAAATAGGATTTGCCGGGCTTGCAAAGTCTGAGAAAATGCTTCCGGATACGCTTGCCGAAAAAATTAATGATAGATTTGCCGTGCTTATCGGGGATATTATATTGCAGCCGGATTCAGATTCTTATACAGTAATAGACGATTACCGGGATGATGCTGAAAGCTTTGTAAGCGGTACTCTTATAACGTGATCTGTTGACAGCATTGTTTTATTTTAGTATACTGCGCGGATTGCGTTGATGTTTACCGCGGAGAAAATTATTTGGCGTACAGTGAGTATTGCGCCGGAAAGGGATTTATGCTAATGGACGGAGATGAAAGCAGTTTCAGAAACAAATCTGTTCCCAAACGTATTTTGTCGTCGCTTATAGGTTCAATTGCGGCCGGCGTTGTACCGAGAACCGGTGCGCCGTATATAGCGATCGGGCGAGGAGACGAAATCTCCGCCTTGCTGTCTGATCTTGAAAAGATCAGTGAGGGCGGTTCTGCAATGCGTTTTATTATCGGACGGTATGGAAGCGGAAAAAGCTTTTTAATGCAGCTTATCAGAGGATATGCAACCGAACGAGGTTTTATAACTGCCGACGCGGATTTGTCTCCGGAAAGGAGAATTTGCAGCGGTAATGGCGGAGGAATTGCAACCTATAGGGAGCTTATAAAAAATCTTGCGTGCCGTGCTTCCCCTGACGGAGGGGCGCTTCCGGTCATGATTTCAAAATGGCTTTCTGAAGTTCAGCGTGATGTTGCGGAGACAGGCATCGAGATGGATTCTCCTAATTTTAGAACCGAGGTGTCGAAAAGGATATATTCCGCCGCACGGCAGCTTCAGGATTATGTCGGCGGATTTGATTTTTCATCCGTTATATCAGATTATTATGAGGCTTTTTGCGCGGGAGACGATGAAAAAAGAAGCTGCTGTCTCAAATGGCTTCGCGGAGAATATCGGACTAAGACGGAGGCTAAGCGCGATCTTCATGTTGGAGACATAATCGGGGATGATAACTGGCAGGATATGATAAAGCTTCTTGCTGTTTTTGCACGTATGACCGGTTATCGCGGAATGGTAGTGTTCATCGATGAATGTGTTAATCTGTATAAGATAACAAACAGAGTTTCGCGTGAAAACAACTATGAAAAGTTACTGTCTCTCTTTAATGATACTATGCAGGGCAGGTCAGAGGGACTTGCATGGGTGTTCGGGGGAACGCCGCAGTTTCTTGAGGATACGAGACGCGGACTATTTTCGTATGAGGCGCTTCGCTCAAGACTGTGTGACAGCAGATTTGATTCTGGTGAATACAAAAATATGCTTGGTCCGGTAATTCGTCTGAGAAGGCTTTCCGACAATGAGCTTCTTGCGCTTTTGGCACGCATGACGGATCTTCATGCCCAGTATTACAATTGGGATCCGCCTGTAACTGAGAACGATATGCAATCGTTTTTGAAAGTCTGTCTTTCACGGGCGGGAGCCGACGCATTGCTTACTCCGCGCGAGCTTTTGCGTGATTATATGGCGGTTCTCGGTATCTTGCTTCAGAACAAAGATGCGGTCTTTTCGGAAGTTGTCGGAGCAGATCTAAAGACTGACGATAACGTAATTTCTTACGGACGTGAAGGTGAAGGAAGCCTTTCCGAATCAAGTGTTTCATACGGTGCTAAAATTGGCATACAGCCTGATGATATTATCATTTAAAAATAAATAAAATTAGTAAGGAGAATAATCATGGAGTGGACCTCGCTTAATGATCTTCGTGAAAAATATCTGTCATTTTTTGAATCCAAAGGACACCTCAGACATAAGAGCTTTCCTCTTGTTCCTATCGACGACAAGTCGATTTTACTTATAAACGCCGGAATGACTCCTCTCAAAAAATTCTTTACAGGTGAACTTGAACCGCCGAGGCACCGCATGACGACATGTCAGAAGTGTATTAGAACGCCTGATATAGAGCGTGTGGGTATTACTGCGCGTCATGGTACATATTTTGAGATGCTTGGAAATTTTTCATTCGGCGATTATTTTAAAGAGGACGCTATTCCGTGGGCATGGGAATTTTGTACCGAGGTGCTTGAGCTGCCGAAGGACAAGCTGTGGGTAACGATTTATCTTGATGATGACGAGGCTTTTGATATTTGGCATAATAAAGTCGGTGTTCCTGCCGAGCGCATTGTGCGTCTCGGAAAAGAGGATAACTTCTGGGAACATGGAAGCGGGCCGTGCGGACCGTGTTCGGAGATTCATTTTGATCGCGGAGAAAAATTCGGCTGCGGAAAGCCGGATTGTAAACCCGGATGCGACTGTGATCGATTTATGGAATTTTGGAATCTTGTTTTTACGCAGTTTGAGGGTGACGGGCATGGAGGATATGAAAGACTTTCAAAACCGAATATCGATACTGGAATGGGACTTGAAAGACTTGCTTGTCTTATGCAGGGGGTAAACAATCTTTTTGAGGTTGATACGGTACGTAATATCATGCTTGCCGTTTCGGAGGCGGCGGGAGTGAAATACGGAGAAAATGAAAAATCGGATATTTCTCTCCGTGTTATCACAGACCATATTCGCAGTACGGTATTTATGATATGCGACGGAGTTGTTCCTTCAAATGAAGGCCGGGGCTATGTTCTTCGCCGTCTTTTAAGGCGCGCGGCGCGGCACGGACGTCTTCTCGGAATTGACGGAACCTTTCTTGCTGATATTGTTCCTGTTGTCGCGAGAGAAAATATCAGTGAATATCCGGAACTGACAGAAAAGCTTGAATATATTAAAAAAGTTGTCTCTATTGAAGAGGAGCGTTTCGCTGCAACAATTGACAGCGGCCTTTCAATACTTGAAGAGATGATTAGAAACGCAAGGGAAGGGAATAAGAACGTTCTTCCCGGAGAAGATATTTTCAGGCTCAGCGATACTTTCGGTTTTCCTGTTGATTTGACAAAGGAAATTGCTGCTGAATCAGGTCTTGAAATTGACATTTCAGGTTTTAATTCCCTTATGGCGCAGCAGAAACAGAGAGCGCGTGATGCCCGCGCCGCTATGGGAGATCTTGGATGGACGACCGGCGCGGCTGAGGTGCTCGGTGATATAGAAAAAACTGAGTTTGTCGGGTATAATCAGACCTGCGCGGAATGTAAAGTAATTTCAATTATTGGATGTGAGACTTCCGAACAGCTGGATTCAGCGTCTGACGGAGACGTTATTATAATCCTTGACCGCACGCCGTTTTACGGTGAGGGCGGCGGTCAGGTCGGGGATACCGGCGAGATTATCTGTGGCGGACGTAAAATTACCGTAAATGACACGAAGAAAAATACGGGTATATACCTGCATTTCTGTACTCTTGACGGGACTCTCGTATCTATAGGTGATACAGTTACAGCTCAAATTGATACAGACAGACGGGACGCGATACGAAGAAATCATTCAGCCTGCCACCTTCTTCAAGCTGCCTTGCGTGAAGTGCTCGGAGGTCATGTTGAACAGGCGGGATCATATGTTGACGAGGATCGTGTTCGTTTTGACTTTAAGCATTTTTCTGCGATGACAGACGAGGAAATCGCAAGAACTGAACAGCTTGTCAATAAGGAAATTCTTCGCGGACTTGAAATAGATACTTTGGAAACCGATATTGAAACTGCCCGTAAGAACGGAGCTATGGCGCTGTTCGGAGAAAAATACGGGTCTGTGGTCCGAATGGTTAAAATGGGTGATTTTTCATGTGAGCTGTGCGGAGGTACTCATGTGAGCAATACCGCCAAACTTGGTTTGTTTAAAATATTGTCCGAATCTGGTGTTGCGGCAGGCGTCAGACGTATAGAGGGAACGACCGGAATCGGAATTCTTGAGCTGCTTGCTCAGAAAGATGATTTGATTTCTGAGACTGCAAGGGAGCTTAAGGCTTCAAATACCAATGATATTGCCAAACGCGCATCTGCGCTTTCGGAGGAGCTGAAAACGGCGCGCCATGATATTGAAGTTCTCAACGGACGTATAGCTTCAATGCAGATAAAATCTATGATTTCGGAGGCTGTTGACGTTGGACCTGTGAAGGTTATAACCAGGCAGACAAGTGGCTCTGCAATTGAAACGGCGCGCGCTGTATGCGATGAGATTAAGAGCTCATATGACAACTATGTTGTTGTAATATCTACGGATTTTGAGGGAAAACTTAATTTTGTATGTTCATGCGGAAAAGCCGCGGTAAATGCAGGAGCCAATGCTGGAAATATTTTGAAGACTATCAGTGCAATTGCAGGAGGAAAAGGCGGCGGGCGCCCGGACAGTGCGACTTCCGGGGCTAAAGATCGTGAAAAAATAGCAGATGCGCTTTCTGCAGTTGCAGATACTGTTTCGGGGATGCTGAAATAAGATTTTCGAGAAATATCTTTTTTAGCGAAATATAAATTTTAAGACTTAGTGAATGTGTAAAACATATTTAAATTGTTTTGACTATGATCCATATACACGGAAAAATGAAGATGTCCCGCTACCTGTAAGGGGGCGGGACATCTTCATTTAGCTATAGATGGAATAAATTAATAAGTAAGTTATCCGAAATTTTATATCTAATTTTTGATTATCCGTATAAACACTATATTTTCAAGTGTTTTGAAGTATAGAAAATTATTCATTTTACCACGAATTTACCACGATTGAATGAGCCTTGATATGACTACAAAATAATACCTAAAAGACGTTATTTACATCTCAAATGACGTCTTTTTTAAGTAGTCAATCCTAAGACTAATTGCTTTGTGTGTATGGGTATGAAGCTGTTAAACTGAAATTTTTCTATTTGCTCTGTACCAATTTCGCTGTTCATTCGTTAAAAACTCTCCTTTCTTGATACAAGTTCATTCCATTAATCCTTACATAGAGCTTTTTCGAGTCTTATTTTCACATTACCACCTCTCTTGGATAACTCCAGAGTTATCGCATGCAGGCATTGACAAATTTCATAGGTACGTCCATGCGTTCTGCCACTTGTTTCGGTGTCATTCCACTATTTAAGAAACGCTTGCATACTATTTTCATGTTCTCGCCAACTTCGATAATATGTTTATCTGGGTCATAGAAACGAACAACACGCTGTCCCCATGAATGTTCTACAATAGGGTGGACATATTCAACATTACATTTTTTCAGCCTATCCGCAAGTTCATCAAAATTATCTTCTTCAAAATAAATTTCAAAATTATTGCCACCAAAAGAAATATCGCTTTTCCCGATAAAGTCTTTATATGTTTCAACTGTCTGCAAAGCCAAACCACCTGTTAAAGTTTTATTTGCTCCAAAATCCATAATCACATGAAGCCCGAAAACCTTTTTATAAAACTCAACTGATTTGTCTATATCTGTTACCACAAGCATGGGATTTTTCAACTTCATTTCCATTACCTCCACAAAGATACTTTATTCTTTTAAATTCTTCAAAGCAGACGGATTATTCCCTAAGATTGCTCCAACAGTGGGACATCTTTCTAAATCAGAACATTCGCCACAAGTAGTAACGCCCTTTTTCAATGCACACTGGCGAATGTCACAGATACTATCACAAAATACAGTTTTTATTCCGTCAATGCGACAGCCTTGGCAGTTAATGTGCTCTGGAAGAATAGGGGCATTATTTAATTTAGCCCATAGTTTCGCAGTTTTTTTACGTAAGTCTTGGTTGTCGTTGATTGTTGCAAGATATGCGTCACATTTTTCACAATCTAGTCCGCAATATGCAATCAAATTTTTCATCTTTATGTACCTCCACAAGTTCCTTTTAGAAAAGTTTTTCAAGCTGAAAATCCATGAGATTTCAAGCAACTTGGATTTGCATTTATAAATATACCTTGTTTTTTATACGCAAGCTTGCTTCTATGTGCATAATCCAATGTCTTGAAAA
>CAJLCI010000023.1 GCA_905205065.1 uncultured Eubacteriales bacterium
ATACAGACATAATATAGTAATATAAAAGTGTAATAAAGAATAAAATTAAAAAATACGATTTTATTTGTTAATATAGATAATAATTAATATTTGTACATACAAATATAAAAAAGCATTATACCTTATGATTGTAAAATGATCATATGGAAGTATACTGTAAAAAGTTTATCTATTAAATTGCATGCAATTTTTCAAAGCGAATTTATAATACTGGTTATTAAAACATTAAAAGCTATAGACATTACTACGCTTGAATTTAATATGTATTTTTGCAGTACTATGTTTGACTGGCTATAGATATGCTTTGTGATGTTTTTTCATTATTTTATTTGAATTTTAGTATTTTATTAAATTCTAATTATAAATATGAAGGAGGTAACGGAAAGTAAGACAGCATTAATTGGAGAAAACTCTGTAGAGTGTGTTAACGCTTTCATTATATGGAACAGCATTAATTGCGCAATATTATTGGACTGAAGTATTACATTTCCGATTGCATTCTTAAGAATGTTATAGAAATGAAAAAATATCAGAAAATGTATTTATTTAAAGTATAGTTTTCTACTTAACGCAATTGTTAAATCGCAATGCACTTCCGTGAGAATGTGGATTAACCGTATAGATCTGCTTTATAAAGGTAATATGGAAATTCATTTAGCTGATGGAACTTAAGGGAGAATCCGCCAAATGGACTACCAGAGTTCAGCTAAATATGGGAGGAACCCCTAAATAATTCAACAATAATGCAACAATAACGCGACAATAGTGTAAAATCACCATATTCTTGCCAGCCATATTTGATATAACCATAAGGGAACGTGCAAAAGCCTTACATTTAGATGAATCTATGTATCGCCGGAGTGACGGATAGAAAATCTTTTGAATTTTAATCAATCTCTGGGAGTGAGCAAATATTCATTATAACTGTTTAATGGAATGATTTTATAGTAAGGGGAACGATTTAAAATGAGAAATATTTTAAAAACATTTTCAACAGCAAAACAAATGTTTTTAATGGTTTGGAAATTTCGCTTTGGAAAAAAATATGTTTTTTATAAATCAATAATATCATTGATCAGCTCCATAAGCCCTTTTTTATACACAATACTGCCGGGTCTTATAATTAACGAGCTGATGAGTTCTAATATTACACAAAAACTAATATTGTATGTAGCAGTTTTGGTTCTATCCCCATTATTTTTCACATTGCTAAACTCGGTCATTGGTCGAATGTCTTTCCGCTGTACGCAACAGCTTCACCTCCGGTTACTATACGATTTTGAATACCATCTTGTGCATATGGACTATGAAGTTCTCGAAAATCCGGATATACAGGATTTGAAAAATCGCGCTGAGGACGTTATAGACAGTTTAACTGTGATTGTAGAGCAACTATATTCATTTATACAATCTATAATTATTTTAATAGGTATAATTTCAATCATAACTTCCTTAAATCCGTTTATAATCATAGTTAGTATTTTAATAGTATTATTTAACTCTGCCATAGCAAAAAGAAGAGAAAAGAAAGATTATGAAATCACAAAAGAAATTCAGTCAAAAATAAGAAAACAATACGGAATAAGCGATAATCTTCACTCACTTGAATATGCAAAAGATATTCGAATTTTTAATGCTGGAACATATCTTATTGAAAAAGTTTTCGCATTTAAAGTTGATATAAACAATGATGCTTTAAAAAGGAACCGAGATGGACAAAAAGTCAATATTATTCAATCCGTAACAAATGTAATAAATGAACTCGTACTATATGTGTATGCTATCATTCAAGTAATACATGGCAGCTTATCAATTGGAAACATGACAATTTTTTTAGGCGCCGCGAGGCAATTTTCTTCTACTTTATCGTCTATTACACAAGCCTATGTAAATTTATCTAGCAACACATATAAATACGATGAATACAAAAAATTTATATCCATACCATTACATCAATATGAAACTGAAGGTAAAAAGCCTTTCATTGATGATAACTCGATTATCGAATTTAAAGATGTTTGGTTTAAATATCCGGGTACCGATAGGTATATATTGAAAAACTTCAATATAAAAATATACTTAAATCAAAAACTGTGTATTGTGGGCGCCAACGGGGTAGGAAAAACAACATTTATAAAATTATTAACTCGTTTATACACTCCTAACAAAGGCGAAATATTGTTAAACGGAATAAATATAAGTAAATACAACTACGATGAATATTTATCACTGTTTACCGCCGCTTTTCAGGATTCAAAGGATTTTAAGCTTTCAATTGCAGAGAACATTGCTTTATCTGCCGATTACAGCACCGACCGTCTTAACAGAGTTTGCGAATCCATTGATTTGCTGCCTTTAATCTCAAAACTTCCAAAAGGATATAATACACAAGTCGGAAAATGGATTGATGCAGACGGTATCGATTTTTCCGGTGGTGAATTACAAAAAATGACAATTGCAAGGGCCGAATATCATGACTCATATGTTTATCTTTTGGATGAACCGACTGCCGCACTGGATCCTTTAGCAGAGTATGAAATCTATTCTCAGTTTAACAATATGATTACTGATAAATGTGCAATATTGGTAAGCCACCGCCTTTCTGCAGTCCAGCTTGCCGATAAAGTAGCTGTATTTGATAACGGAAGCGTAGCGGAATACGGAACACATCAGGAACTATACAGCAAAGGCGGAATATATACAGAAATGTTTGACAAGCAGGCACAGTTTTATCGGGATGAAGTAAATACGGATGTTTGGAGCTAAAAATAATCAGTCGGGGGAGTACCGTTTTTTTCAGCAAAACGGTGCTTTTTTTTGTATGAAAACTTTAGGAAAAACTATTGACAAATTAAAAAAAAGTGTTATACTAATAAAAGTAGTCCAAAGACAGCAGGTATTAATCCGTGAAGGATTTTGTAAAGTTTTCCTGCCGAGGAGAATGATAAAAGGTTTTGCGGAGCGTTCTTTTCCGCTGCATTTTATTGACGTATTCCCGCGGCGTGTCTTTGACACGGCGCGTTTTTTGTTTGCTGGGCTATGAGTTTATATATGGAGGTATTACAAATGCCAAGTGCAAAAATCTTAGCACAAAAGCAGGCTGAGCTTGATGTTCTTGTGGGCAAGCTGAAGAATGCCAATGCAGGCGTTCTTGTCGACTATTCCGGAATAACTGTTGAGCAGGATACTAAGCTCCGCGCATCTTTCCGCAAGTCCGGCGTTGAGTACAAGGTGTACAAAAACACAATGACTTCACGCGCATGCGATGAAGTCGGATATGCGGAAATGAAGGATTTGCTCAAGGGAATGACGGCTCTTGCCATCAGTGAAAGCGATCCTGTTGCTCCTGCAAAAATAGCTAAGAAATTCGCGGATGATATTGAAACATTCGATATTAAAGGCGGTTTTCTTGATGGCAAGGTTATTTCGCGCGATGAGATAATGGCGCTTGCCGATATTCCGTCGAAGGAAGAGCTTATTGCGAAATTCATGGGAAGCATCCGGTCTCCTATCTACAAGTTTGCATATGCTTTGCAGGCTATCATCGACAAAAATGGAGAGGAATCCGGAGAAACCGCTTCAGCGGAAGAGACAGCTCCAACGGAGGAAGCTGCACAGCCGGAATCCGAGGCCTAAGCCCGGTAGTATTACGGTGTTGATTTATTAATTTAAAAACATAATTTACGGAGGATTAAAAAATGGCTACAGAGAAATCACAGCAGATCCTTGACATGATCAAGGAACTTACAATAATTGAACTTTCTGACCTTGTAAAGGCAGTTGAAGAAGAATTTGGTGTATCCGCTGCCGCTCCTGTTGCAGTTGCAGGCGCTGCCGCTGCAGGCGCTCCTGCCGCAGAGGAAAAGAGCGAATTTGACGTAATTCTTAAAGCGTTCGGTGCGAAGAAACTTGACGTTATCAAGGTTGTACGCGAGATCACAGGACTTGGACTTAAGGACGCTAAGGATCTTGTTGAGGGTGCTCCGAAGGCAGTTAAGGAAGGCGCTTCCAAGGAAGATGCTGAAGATATTAAGAAGAAGCTTGAGGAAGCGGGCGCAGAGGTTGAGCTTAAGTAAGCTGGATGAATTTGTGCTTGCCGGCATTTAATTAAACGGAAGCTGTTCCTCGTCTCACGCAGACGGAGGATTTGCTTCCGTTTTTTGGCTTTGGAAGATTCTCTGCCTTAACGCGGAAATATGAGGTGCGTTCGTTATTTCGTTTCAAATTACCAACTTTAATTTTATTTTCAGATTTTGCTTTTGAATTTTAATCTTTAAAATTTCGGGTGAAATCAAAATTCAGCGGAGCTTTTATCCTTTACCATATATTTTGGCATTCGTGTAATTCTGAAAAAATTGTAAACTCTGAATTTTTTATTTTTTACTGTTGACAAGTGAAAATAATAGTGATATAATAGCAGAAATATAAAATAAAAGGCTGTGACGAAGACCGTCGGGGTTAAAGCATTTCAGAGAGCCGGTGTGTGGTGCGAACCGGTATGTATTTTTCCAAACGACATCTCACTTCCGAGCCGGGGGTCCGAAAGCGTTCGTTAGTAGATACTCTCCGTAGATGCTGCGTTAAAGCATAGGAATTGTTAGATTCCAAAGAGGTGGCAGTCAATGACTGCAATTTGAGTGGTACCGCGAGTGCTGATTTTAGAAGTTTGCACCCGTCTCAGAGTAAGATAAGCTTTGAGACGGGCGTTTTTATTTTCTTACCTGGAACGGAAGGGGTATTGTGTAAAGTCTGTTTTTACGGCGCGTATCGGCGTGCCGTGAATATTACGCGGCATAGTCCGGTGATTTGGGTAAAAGGAAAGGTATGGTGTTTATATGTTGACTTTGGATAAGGTATTTAATGCCCAGACGGTGTTGAAGGATATTATCCGCGAAACATCGGTTGTAAGAGCAAACGGCATTGCGCCGGATTGTAAGCTTTATCTGAAGCCTGAAAATCTGCAGATAACCGGATCATTTAAGGTTAGAGGCGCCGGATATAAAATAAAGATGCTTTCGGAAGAAGAAAAAAGGAAAGGCGTAATTGCCTGTTCCGCCGGAAATCATGCACAGGGCGTTGCGCTCGCTGCGTCGCGGTGCGGAATTAAATCTCTGATCTGTTTGCCCGACAGCGCGCCGATTTCAAAGGTAGAGGCTACAAAGGGCTACGGTGCTGATGTTTGTCTGGTAGAGGGATGCTATGATGACGCGTATCAGAAGGCGCTGGAGCTGAAGGAACGCGACGGATATACATTTGTTCATCCGTTTGACGATGAAAACGTTATTGCCGGGCAAGGTACGGTTGGTCTTGAGATAATGAATGATCTTGACGACATTGATGCGATTATTGTACCGGTCGGCGGAGGCGGCCTTATTTCAGGAATTGCGTATGCTGTAAAGCAGATCAGGCCTTCCATTAAAATATACGGAGTTCAGTCTGCCGGTGCTGCCGGTATGTACAGCTCGGTAAAAAACGGAAAGATCGAATGTCTGGATAAGGTTCAGACTGTTGCGGACGGCATTGCGGTAAAGCAGCCGGGAGAGAATACCTTCAGCTTAGTCAGAGAATATGTAGACGATATCGCGCTTGTGAGCGACGATGAAATTTCTTCCGCAATTCTTGCACTTATAGAAAAACAGAAGATGATTGCAGAAGGCGCGGGAGCCGCGTCAGTAGCGGCGGCAATGTTCGGTAAGTTTCCGATTAAGGGGAAAAAGACGGTTTGTGTGGTGTCTGGCGGAAATATTGATGTTACGAGTTTGTCGAGGGTTATTGAAAGAGGGCTTATGAAATCGGGACGTTCCAGCAGTCTTCTGATTGAGCTAATTGATAAACCTGGACAGCTAAAAGAAATTTCCCGTATAATCGCCGACTGCGGCGCAAATGTTACCGGTGTTCATTACGAAAAGGGAGAAACTGAAAGTGTTATAGGATGCTTTCTCCGCATAGAGATGGAAACCAGAGATTATAATCATGTTCAGCTTATTACACGCACTTTGTGCGAAGAGGGCTTTAAAATTGTGTGAGTTACGTATTTGTTGTTATAGAAAGGGATTTTATATATGAGCAGTGCAGTTAATACCAAAAAGGCTCCGGCTGCGATAGGGCCGTACAGCCAGGCTATAGTTACTGGAAATTTGGTTTTTACATCAGGACAAATACCGATTAATCCCGAAACGGGGATAATAGTAGGAGAAAATATTGCAGAGCAGGCTGAGCAGGTATGCAAAAATATTTCCGCTGTTCTTGAGGCGGCCGGAAGCTCTGTTGACAAAACTGTTAAAACCGTATGCTATCTCAAAAATATGGAGGATTTTACCGCATTTAACGAGGTTTATTCCGCATATTTTGTTAGTAGGCCGGCACGGTCGTGCGTATCGGTCAAAGCGTTGCCGAAGGACGCGCTTGTTGAAATTGAAGCAATTGCAGAAAGGAATTAACTATATGATGGATTCAAGCAAATATGGAGTGGGATACTATCCGGCTCCCGGCGTACATAACAAATGGGTGACAAAGGATCATATTGAGAAACCTCCGGTTTGGTGCAGCGTGGATATGCGCGACGGAAATCAAAGCCTTGTAATTCCGATGAATCTTGAGGAAAAACTGGAATTTTACAAGGTGCTTTTGGAGGTTGGCTTTAAAGAAATCGAGGTTGGTTTTCCCGCAGCGAGTGAAACGGAGTACGAATTTCTTCGGACACTTATAGACGGCAATATGATTCCTGATGATGTGAGCGTTCAGGTTCTCACACAGTGCCGTGAGCATATTATTCGAAAAACTTTCGACGCTTGTAAGGGCGCTCCGAGTGCGATAATACATTTTTATAATTCGGTCAGCGTCGCACAGCGCGAACAGGTATTCCGCAAATCCAAAGAGGAAATCAAGAAAATTGCTGTTGACGGAGCTAAGCTTGTAAAGAAACTGGCGGGTGAATACGAAGGAAACTTTCGTTTTGAATATTCTCCGGAGAGTTTTACGGGGACAGAACCGGAATACGCTTTGGAGGTTTGCAATGCAGTTCTGGATGTTCTGGAGCCTGGAGAGGACAACAATGTTATCATAAATTTGCCTGTAACAGTTGAAATGAGCCTTCCTCATGTTTACGCCTCTCAAGTCGAATATATAAGTGAAAATATTAAATACCGCGAGTATGTTACGCTCTCTCTTCACCCTCACAATGACCGCGGTACAGGCGTTGCCGATACTGAGCTGGCGTTACTCGCAGGCGCCGACCGGGTAGAGGGAACTCTGTTCGGAAACGGAGAACGTACTGGAAATGTGGATATTGTTACTCTGGCGATGAACATGTATTCTCACGGAGTAGATCCGCATCTCGATTTTTCCGATATGCCGTACCTTGTGGAAAAATACGAAAGATGTACGAGAATGCACGTGTATGAGCGTGCTCCGTATGCAGGTTCTCTGGTTTTCGCGGCTTTTTCCGGAAGTCATCAGGATGCTATTGCAAAAGGCATGAAGTGGCGCGAGGAAAAATCTCTTCACAGATGGACTGTTCCGTACATTCCAATCGATCCGCATGATATTAACCGTACATATGACGCGGATGTTATCCGTGTTAACTCACAGAGTGGCAAAGGCGGAATAGGGTATCTGTTGGAACAGGCATACGGATATGTTTTGCCTGCTGGTATGAGAGAATCCTTGAGTTATCTTTGCAAGGGCATATCGGACCGTGAGCATAAGGAGCTTAAAGCTTCTGAAGTTTTGGAGATTTTTAAGACGCACTATTTTCTCGGCGACAGTCCGATCACCATTTCGGACATGACATTTAACCGTTGCGGAAGCAGTGTTGAAGCGGAAATAGTTTTCAAACGCGGAGATGCCGAAACCACTGTAAAGGCATTCGGAAATGGATCGCTTGATGCTGCAAGCAATGCTTTAAAGGAATTTACCGGCGATGATTATGTTCTGGAGGTTTATACGGAACACAGCATGCAGGAGCAGGGATCGGGAAGTATGGCCGCTGCGTATATCGGAATCAGGGATAAAGATGGTTCGATGAGCTGGGGGGCAGGTACCGATACCGATATTATTCACGCGAGTGTAAACGCTCTGTTGAGTGCCTATAATAATATGAAGTAAGGGGAATATGACAATGGGAATGACTATGACGCAAAAAATTCTTGCCGCTCACGCGGGACTTGACAGTGTGTCGGCAGGACAGCTTATCAGTGCAAAGCTTGACATTGTTCTCGGAAACGATATTACCACTCCGGTGGCAATCAAAGAGTTTAAAAAAGCTGGCTTTGATAAGATTTTTGATAAAAACAGAGTTGCTGTTGTCCTTGACCATTTTGTTCCCAATAAGGATATCAAGGCAGCGGAGCAGTCCAAAGTCTGCCGGGAATTTTCATGCTGCCACGGTATCAGTCATTTTTATGATGTCGGAAAAATGGGGATAGAGCATGCCCTTCTTCCGGAGCAGGGCGTTGTTACCGCCGGAGACTGCATAATTGGAGCGGACAGTCATACCTGCACATACGGAGCTCTCGGAGCTTTTTCAACCGGTGTTGGAAGCACCGACATGGCTGCAGGCATGGCTACGGGAACAGCGTGGTTTAAGGTTCCATCGGCTATTAAATTCAATCTGACCGGAAAGCTGCCGTCCAATTGCAGCGGAAAAGACGTAATTCTCTCTATTATCGGTCAGATAGGAGTGGACGGTGCGCTTTATAAGAGTATGGAATTTACCGGAGAGGGAGTATCCAGGCTTTCAATGGACGACCGGCTTTGCATATGCAATATGGCGATTGAAGCCGGAGCAAAGAACGGCATATTTCCGGTTGATGAAAAAACACTTGATTATATGAAAGGACGCTGTGAGCGTACTCCGGTAATTTTTGAGGCCGATTCTGACGCCAAATATGAGCAGACGATAGAGATAGACCTCTCAAAAATAGTTCCAACGGTTAGCTGCCCGCATCTTCCGGAAAATACCCGTCCCGCAAAGGAGCTTGGGAATAAAAAAATAGATCAGGTTGTTATCGGAAGCTGTACCAACGGACGCATGGAGGATATGGAGGCCGCCTATAAGATACTGAACGGCAAAAAGGTTGCGGACGGTGTGCGCTGTATAATAATTCCCGGAACAATGCAGATTTTGCGTGAATGCACTGAAAGGGGATTTGTGACCGCATTTATCGATGCCGGAGCGGTTGTATCTACTCCCACATGCGGACCTTGCCTCGGAGGATATATGGGAATCTTGGCAGCGGGAGAGCGGTGTATTTCAACTACCAATCGGAACTTTGTAGGAAGAATGGGACATGTTGACAGCGAGGTGTATCTTGCTTCTCCGCATACGGCGGCTGCAAGCGCGCTGACCGGATATATTACCGAATATAAGGAGGACTGAAGCTTTGAATACACACGGAAAAGTTTTTAAATACCCTGATAACGTGGATACAGACGTAATTATCCCGGCGCGTTATTTGAATACGTCAGACGCCGCAGAGCTTGCTGCGCATTGCATGGAGGATATAGACTCCGAGTTTGTTAAAAACGTAAATTCGGGTGATGTAATAGTCGCGGGATGGAATTTCGGATGCGGATCTTCGAGAGAACATGCTCCTCTTGTTATAAAAACCTGCGGCACAGGCTGTGTCATCGCTAAAAGTTTTGCGAGAATATTTTACCGTAATGCAATTAATATCGGGCTTCCGATTCTTGAATGTGCCGAAGCCGCGGAGGAAATCGGCGCGGGCGACGAAGTAAAAGTTGATTTTGATACAGGAGAAATTACCGACATTACCACCGGAAAAATCTATAAGGCCCAGCCGTTTCCTCCGTTTATTCAGAATATTATAAAATGCGGAGGGCTTCTGGCGTCTTTAAAGGAGGCTCAGACCAATGAATAAGAATGTAGCAGTGATTCGCGGCGACGGCATAGGTCCGGAAATTGTTGAACAGGCGATATCTGTGCTTGACAGAGCTGCGGAACTGTTCGGTCATAACTTTAGCTATACAGACGTTGATATGGGCGGATGTGCAATAGATAAATGGGGCGATCCGCTGCCGCAGGAGATGTTAGAGCGGTGTGTGAATTCAGACAGTGTGCTTCTCGGAGCGGTCGGCGGTGATAAATGGAATGATGTACCCGGATATATGCGGCCTGAAAAAGGACTTTTAAGGCTACGTTCCGGCATGGGTGTTTACAGCAACAACCGTCCGGCAAAGATCTGGCCTCAGCTTGCGGGTGCTTCTCCGCTGAAAAAATCCATTGTGGATAAGGGAATTGATTTTATTATTGTCAGAGAACTTATCGGCGGAATATATTTCGGAGAGCATAAAACCGACGATATTGGCGGTATGCAGCATGCGACCGATGTTCTCAGCTATTCAGAAGACGAGATTGAACGCATTGGAAGGATAGGCTTTGAAACGGCTCGTAAGAGAAACAAAAAGCTCTGTTCGGTCGAGAAAAGCAATGTCCTTGATTCCAGCAGACTCTGGAAAAAAGTTATGCACCGTCTGGCAGGAGAGTACCATGATGTTGAGCTTACAGACATGTTGGTTGATAACTGCGCGATGCAGATAGTCAAAAATCCTGCGCAGTTTGATGTAATTGTGACCGAGAACATGTTCGGAGATATTCTTTCGGACGAAGCGTCTATGATTACAGGCTCAATCGGTATGATTCCGTCATCGAGTCTGGGCTCGTCCTCCTGCGGCCTATATGAGCCGATTCACGGCTCCGCACCGGACATCGCCGGGCGCGATATTGCGAATCCGATCGGAACAATTTTGTCTGCCGCTATGATGCTTCGGTACAGCTTTGATATGCCTGCGGAGGCAGACTGTATCGAGAGAGCAGTATCTGATGTGCTTGACGAGGGATACAGGACTTCCGATATAATGCCGTCTGATACGGAAGGAGCTTCCAAATGCAGGAGAATTGGCTGCAGCGAATGCGGAAAACTGATTGCAGAACGATTGAGAAAGGAATGATGAAATGTTATTATCCGGCTCAGATATAATCGTTAAAATCTTAATTGAGCAGGGTTGCGACGTGATATTCGGCTATCCCGGCGGACAGATATTGAATGTATATGATTCTCTTTATAAATACAGAGACGAAATTCAGCATGTTTTAACCGCGCATGAGCAGGGGGCTGTCCATGCCGCGGACGGATATGCGAGAGCGACCGGAAGGGCAGGCGTCGTTATTTCAACCTCCGGACCGGGAGCGACAAACCTTGTAACAGGTATCGCGACAGCGTATCTTGATTCGATTCCTTTGATCGCAATCTGCGGAAATGTTACTACCGCTCAGATTGGCTCTGACAGTTTTCAGGAAATTGATATTACCGGAGTAACTTTGCCGATTACCAAACACAATTATTTTGTAGGCTCTGTTGAGCAGCTTGCCGATACTGTAAGAGAGGCTTTCAGGCTTGCCGTATCTGGCAGACCCGGACCGGTGCTGATCGACGTTCCCAAAGATGTGCAGGTTGCTATGTGTGAATATACTCCGATGCCGCCGGTAATGCCGGATGAAAAAAAGGCTGCCAAGGATATTCGCATAGAAGAAGCGGCGGAGTGTATCAATACCTCCGAGAGACCGTATATATACTTCGGCGGCGGTGTGATCTGGGGAAATGCCGAGGAGGAAATGCTTGCGGCTGCCGATAAAATCGACGCTCCGATTGGATGCTCAATGATGGGTCTTTCAGGAATTCCTACCGATCATCCTCGTTTTTTGGGAATGCAGGGAATGCATGGACATTATGCTTCTTCAATGGCGATGCATCACGCCGATTTAATTATTTCTCTCGGAGTACGGTTTAATGACCGTGCAACCGGAAACAGAACGAAGTTTGCCACAAAGGCTAAGGTTGTACATATTGATATAGACGGATCGGAGCTGTCTAAAACGGTAAACGCTGTGCACGGCCTCAGAGCGGATGTACGGCTGACTCTTCGTAAGCTTCTTCCGCTACTTAAAAAAGCTGAGCATCCGTTATGGTGGGAGTCTGTTAATAAATTTAAGGAAGCTGAACTTGAATATCTTGATAACCGCGAGGGAATGACGCCGCGGAACGCTATCTTGTGTCTAAACAGGCATTTGAGTGCAAATACTCCGGTAGCAACCGATGTTGGCCAGCATCAGATGTGGGCGGCTCAGAGTCTGAATTTTAAAAACAGCCGTCGGTTTATTTCGAGCGGAGGACTCGGAACTATGGGATTCGGGCTTGGAGCAGCAATCGGAGCGGCATATGGTACGGGAGAGCATACTGTTCTGATTACTGGAGACGGAAGTTTCGGAATGTGCTTGAACGAGCTTGCGACCGCAGTAACATATAATATTCCGGTGGTCATTCTTGTCATGAACAACGGTGTGCTTGGCATGGTGCGTCAATGGCAGACTCTTTTCTTTGACAAGCATTATTCAAATACCGTACTGAACAGGAAAACCGATTTTGTAGCTTTGGCGAAATCATTCGGAGCAGACGGTATTAGGGTATCGACTTTGGATGAGCTTGACGGCGCGATTCAAAAGGGGTTTGAATATTGCGGACCATTTGTTATTGACTGCGTGATTGATAAAGACGAATTTGTTCTTCCTATGCTTCCGCCGGGCGGCAGTATGGACGATATTATTGTAAAGGTGGGTGACTGATAATGAACAGGTATACCGTGGCGGTGCTTGTGCGCAACCAGTTCGGAGTGTTGAACCGCGTGACAAGTATGTTCCGCCGCCGTCAGTTTAATATCATCGCCCTGTCGGTGAGCGAGACGGAATCTGTTGAGTATTCCAGAATAACCGTGACCTTTGAGGGAGAAGAGAATAACAAGCAGCAGCTTATTAACCAGCTTTATAAGCTCCCGGATGTATTTTCAATAAAAGAATTTAACAGCGGAAATTCTGTGAGCTGTGAGCTTCTTCTCATCAAAATGCAGAATGATGCGGACTGCCGCGACGAAATACTAACGGCGGCGGAGGCATTCAATGCAAAAACGGTTGACTATTCAAAGGGTTCGATTGTATTTCAACTTACGGATATAAGCAGCCGGATTGATGATTTTATCAATCTTATGCGGGATTACACTATACTTGAAATCTGCCGTACAGGAGTTGTGTCTCTTGAAAAGGGCAGTTCAACCATAAGAAAAGTAACAAATTTATGACTGCCTGGAAACAGCATTATGAAATCTGAAAAGTTTTCAGGCCGCAGATGTGTCTTGCCGTGCGGAGATACGGCATTCACATAAGAAAGGAAAGGTATTATTATGGCAAGAATTTTTTATCAGCAGGATTGTGATCTTCAGAAGCTTTCGGGAAAAACTGTTGCAATTATCGGCTACGGTTCTCAGGGACATGCCCATGCCTTGAATCTGAAAGACAGTGGGGTAAATGTTATTGTTGGTCTTTACGAAGGGAGCAAGAGCTGGGCTAAGGCAGAAGCTCAGGGACTTAAAGTAATGACATCGGCTGAAGCGGCTAAAAATGCGGACATTATTATGATTCTTATCAACGACGAGAAGCAGGCGAAGCTCTACAAGGAGAGCATAGAGCCGAATCTTACCGAGGGGAAGACGCTTGCATTTGCCCACGGATTCAATATTCATTTCGGCTGTATCAAGCCTCCGAAAAACGTCAATGTCATTATGATAGCGCCGAAAGGTCCGGGACACACTGTAAGAAGCGAATACCAGGCAGGAAAGGGCGTTCCGTGCTTGATCGCCGTTGAGCAGGATGCTACAGGCGATGCGTGGGACATTGGTTTAGCATATGCGCTCGGAATCGGAGGAGCCAGAGCCGGTGTTCTGGAGACAACCTTCCGTACAGAGACGGAAACCGACCTGTTCGGAGAACAGGCAGTTCTCTGCGGAGGCGTCTGCGCACTCATGCAGGCCGGCTATGAAACACTTGTTGAGGCGGGCTATGATCCGAGAAATGCATATTTTGAATGTATTCATGAGATGAAGCTGATTGTTGATCTGATTTATCAGAGCGGATTTGCAGGAATGAGATATTCTATCTCGAACACTGCGGAATACGGCGATTATATTACCGGCCCGAAGATTATTACCGAAGAGACAAAGAAGACTATGAAGAAAATTCTGAAGGACATTCAGGACGGTACATTCGCAAAGGACTTCTTACTCGATATGTCTGACGCGAGTTCGCAGGTACATTTCAATGCTATGCGCAAGCTTGCTTCTGAGCATCCCTCCGAGACAGTAGGAGCCGATATCCGCAAGCTGTACAGCTGGAGCGATGAGGATAAGCTCATAAACAACTGATATAAGCGTAAATTAGAAAATTTACAGCTGAGTTCTGTGCTACAGTATGGCTTCAGTAAATGCCGGTTTTTCTGACCGGCATTTACTGAAGCTGTGACAGAACGATACCTGTATATTTATAATTAAGAGCGGAATGTCTTATGACGGAGCTATGCTCCATATTGAAAAAGGCTTGGTATAATTATGAGTAAAGAAAATATTGTAGACGGTTATCAGAATGCGCCGCACAGAAGCCTGTATCATGCGCTGGGACTGACGGTTGAAGAGCAGTCAAGGCCTATTATAGGTGTTGTAAGCTCATACAATGAAATTGTTCCGGGGCATATGAATTTAGACAAGCTTGTCGAGGCGGTAAAGCTCGGCGTGGCTATGGCGGGCGGAACTCCGGTTGTGTTTCCGGCAATTGCCGTATGCGACGGAATAGCAATGGGACATACAGGGATGAAGTATTCTCTTGTGACAAGAGATCTCATTGCCGATTCAACTGAAGCGATGGCGCTTGCACATGGTTTTGACGGTCTTGTTATGGTACCGAACTGTGATAAGAATGTTCCCGGTCTTTTAATGGCGGCTGCAAGGGTAAATATTCCGACGGTATTTGTAAGCGGAGGACCTATGCTTGCCGGGAAGGTTGACGGGAAAAAGACAAGTCTTTCTAGCATGTTTGAAGCGGTTGGTTCATATGCTGCCGGAAAGATCAGCGCGGATAAACTTGAAGAATACGAATGCAAAACTTGTCCGACATGCGGCTCCTGTTCCGGAATGTATACCGCTAACTCTATGAACTGCCTTACCGAGGCGCTTGGAATGGGACTTCGGGGAAACGGAACTATACCGGCAGTTTACTCTGCAAGAATTGAGCTTGCTAAGCATGCGGGTATGGCTGTTATGGAATTGGTTAAAAGAGATATCCGACCACGCGATATTATGACTAAAGAATCTATTATGAATGCGCTTACCGTAGATATGGCGCTGGGATGTTCAACAAACAGTATGCTTCATCTTCCTGCAATTGCTCACGAATGCGGAGTGGAAATAAATCTTAATATCGCCAATGAAATCAGTGCCAAAACTCCGAATTTATGCCATCTTGCTCCTGCTGGAAGAACATATGTTGAGGAATTAGATGAGGCCGGCGGAGTATATGCAGTCATGAATGAGCTAAATAAGAAGGGGCTTATAAATACCGGTTGTATGACTGTTACGACTAAAACCATCGGAGATAATATTAAGGGATGTATAAATCTCAATCCCGATGTGATTCGTCCGATTGATAATCCTTACAGTGAGACTGGCGGAATCGCTGTACTTCGCGGAAATCTTGCTCCTGAGGGAAGTGTTGTAAAACGCTCGGCTGTTGCCCCTGAGATGTTGGTGCATGAAGGGCCGGCTCGTGTGTTCGACTGTGAGGAGGATGCTCAGAACGCTATAAATGCGGGAAAGATCAATCCCGGAGATGTGGTTGTAATTCGCTATGAAGGTCCGAGAGGAGGTCCCGGTATGCGTGAGATGCTCAATCCGACATCGGCCATAATGGGAAGAGGACTCGGAGGAAGCGTGGCTTTGATTACCGACGGCCGATTCAGCGGGGCTACAAGAGGAGCTTGTATTGGACATATTACTCCGGAGGCAGCAAGCGGCGGACTTATCGGTGTGGTTAAAGAAGGGGATATTATCAGTATCAATATTCCGGAAAACAGGCTTGAGCTTAAAGTAGATCAAGCGGAGATCGATGAACGAATGAGAAATTTTGTTCCCAAGACAAAAAAGCTGTCAGGATATTTAAAACGCTATGCCGCTCTTGTTTCCGGAGGCGCTTCGGGGGCGATTCTGAACTGATATGACAGACGCGAAAAAAATTAACGGCTTTGTATCAACGACAGGCATGAATGGGATCAGCTTGAAAATGTTAAGAATCCGCCTTGGTTCGCTTGTTGTTTTTAGAGCTCTGCTTAACGATCCCGTTATTTCATCGCTAAGGAGATTTCTTGAATCGCCTTCTGAATCGGAGTATGCCGATTTTTTGTCCGAGCTTTACAAAGCAAACGGAGGAGATATCGGAAGTCATATAGAATATCTCTGTCAAAGCGATGAAAATGTTTATGTAAAGAATTTGGGAAAAGGAGATATCCCGCCCGTATATATTTCAGAAAGCGTTAAAGAGGAGCTAAAAACACTTCAGTATGTTGCAGAGCTTACGCCGGAAATTCTTTGCGCCGGATTTGACGACACCAGTTTTCTGCCGAAGTTTACCTCATCTGAAGTTAGCCTCGCTGAAAGCTACAATGAGCGAGCAAAAAATATCGGCAGATACGGATATGGTATATATACTAAAAATCGCATGTTCACCGTCAGCACCGACGGCGGAATTGTTCCTGTAAGGAATCCCGATCCTGTATCTCTGAGTGAGCTTGTGGACTATGAAATACAGCGAAAAGTTATAATTGATAATACAAAGGCTCTCCTTTGCGGAAAGCCTGCCGCCAATATTCTTCTTACCGGAGATGCCGGCACCGGAAAGTCTTCTACGGTTAAAGCTGTATGCAATGAGCTTTATTCGCAGGGACTTCGTATTATAGAAATCCGCAAGGATCAGCTCTGTCTTATTCCCGGATTACTTGATGAGCTTAACGGCAATCCTCTGAAATTTATCTTGTTTATAGACGATCTTTCATTTCAGAAAGATGACGACAATTTTAATATACTCAAGGCGGTTTTGGAGGGATCGGTATCTGCAAAGTCTAAAAATGTAGTTATTTATGCTACCAGCAACCGCAGACATATTGTTAAGGAAAAATTTTCGGATCGTGAAGGCGATGATGTTCATCGAAGCGATACTATGCAGGAGTTGGTCTCTCTGTCGGAACGCTTTGGGATTCATGTTACTTTCAGCAGACCTGATAAAAAGACTTTTCTTCATATCGTTCGCCATCTTGCGGATGAAGACGGACTTAGCCTTTCGGACGGAGAGCTTGAGCTTAAGGCAGAGCGCTTTGCGCTTGAACGGGGCGGCCGTTCCGCACGGCTCGCAAGGCAGTTTGTAGACGGTTTGCTTTCATGTCGTGAATAGTAAAAGCTTTACAGAAAAGAGAAAATGTATAAGCTGTTTTTCTGTGTGCTCCGGCCGGATATGTTTATGATTTATAAGCCGAACCTCGAAACATTGCGGTCAAATCAAATTTTGCGGTATAATGTTGATTGAACGCTGAAATATGAGAAAAGTTACAGTGAAATGCTGTGAAATCAGTGAAAAAGAGCCTGCGGTATGATTCGTTCCTGACAGATGTGTTGGAACCGCATTCATATGCCGCAGGCACATTGTTTTATTAAACTGAGGGGATAATAAATGAAATTGTTTGGAAGAAAGAAACGTGAGGACAGTCCGGCTTTTCGCCGGGATATGGCGAAAAAAATTGACGGTATGTCGGTAAAATATGTTACGGAACGACGTGACGACAGCGATACTTCCGGTGATTCTGTGATTGGTCGGAACGGATCGCTTATTGTAAAGGACAGAGAGCTTCTTGTTTATTCAAGTTCGGATATTGTATTTAGAGCTGAGATTGACAGGCTTTCAATGAGTCCGCTTCTTTCCGGAGAGGGAATAATACTTGAAGGAAACGACACGGAGCACGGTGGTACTCATAGAAAAATTATTGCTTATTATACATACTATCTAAAAACATAAGTGCTATTTTTCTTTTGGATAAAATACGGTTCCGATATGTTTTCCGTCAAGAAGCTCATAGAGGAGTTCTGGATTTTCTCCGTTTAACAAAAGCATCGGTATTCCGGCATTTGTTGAAATTTCAGCCGCATGAATTTTTGTGACTACTCCGCCGGTACCAAAATCTGATCCGGTGCCTCCGGCACAGTTTCGTATTTCGTCAGTTATTTCACTGACCGTTGAGATAAGATGCGCCTCCGGATTCCGGTGCGGATCGGAATCGTAAAGTCCGTCGATATCACTGAGGTTTATAAGAAGGTCGGCATCGCACAAAACCGCGACGTGAGCGGCAAGTGTGTCGTTGTCTCCGAACTCGATTTCTTCAAAGGAAACGGTATCATTTTCGTTTACAATGGGTACGCATCCGAGATTCAAAAGAACCTCGAATGTGTTTTTTGCGTTTTGTCTGCATTCGTTATTATCAACGACTTCACGTGTTATAAGTACCTGGGCGACATTCTGACCGTAGCTGCTGAAAAACCGTTCATATATGCGCATAAGTTCAGCTTGTCCTATTGCAGCGAGAGCCTGTTTTTCTTCTGTAGATGCGGGCTTATGTCCGAAATTGAGCTTAGCTCTTCCTGCAGTAATGGCGCCGGAGGAAACGAGAATGATTTGTTTTCCTGAATTGACAAAATCAGAAAGTGTTCGTGAGAGAAGCTCTATACGGTGAAAATTAAGCTTGCCGCTTGTGTGGCTGAGAGATGACGAGCCGATTTTTATGACAACACGTTTAGCGTCTGTTACAATATTAGTTGAGAATTCCATAATATTGCAGGCCTTTCTTTAAATGATATTTCTAAAAAATTACGGAGCCGCCCCTGGCTATGCAGGCAGCGTGGGACGTTTTGTATTCCTGTTTGAATATAGATGCTCTTATTCAACGCTATGATATGACTATACTGTAATATTGAATTCCGAATTAAAACAGTGTTTTTTCGAGCTGAAAAAAATAACGAATTTTTTTACAAAAAAGTGTTTTCTTTATGCAGAAAATGTATTATAATGAATTTTGTATAATATGTGCTTTTTATGCGTTGTTTAAGATTAGATATAATATTATACAATATTTTGCACGGAAATGCAACGGAGATAATAAATAATTATTTTATTTTCCGAAGGAAGAAAACATTGTGCCGAATTATAATAAAAAGGAATGTTTTTTAGTCGGCAGAACGGAGTGAATATGAAGCAGAAATACACGGTGACAGTAGCGGGAATGACGGTGAATCTTGTTTCCGACGAGCAAGAGGAGTATGTAAACGGACTCGTACGCCTTCTTGATCAGAGAATTAACGAAATGGTTGTTTCAAGCAAGCATTGCAGCAAAAACGAGGCGCTCCTGTTTTGTACTATCGATTATTTTGACGACAAGATTAAAAATTCTCTGCGTTTTCAGCGTATGCAGGAAACTATTGATAAGCTTACCGAAGAAAATGAAGAAATGCGAAAGAAATTAGGAATAAAGGCGAAGGCGGATATTGAAGATACTGATACCTCGGATATGGTCGAAACTGTTAAAGCATCAGGCAAAAAGCGTGGTATAAGATAAAGAATTAAAATATGCCTGAAAAAAATAAAATTAAAAATCCGCATGCAAAAAGAGTCAATGTGCACGGAGCAGACGGCCGACGCGGAGAAAAAGACAGATGCAGAGTAAAAGACAGACGCGGAGCAAAAAACAGATGTGGAGTAAAAGACGGATACGAAGCAAACATCGCGCGAAAGCCAAATGGCGGATATGGAACAAAATTCGGATACGAATTGAATACTGCACGCAGAATGGATACCTATTACGGCAAATCCGCAGAGCTTTATGAAAAGACAAGAGACTCTTTGCCTCCGATAACAGAAAATACTGAGCTTCCGGAGCTGCTGGTTCCGTGTGGATCTGAGGAAGCGGTTCATGCCGCGGCAGAGAGCGGAGCGGATGCGGTGTATTGCGGCGGTAAAATACTGAATGCAAGAATGAATGCAAAAAATTTTGATGACGATGCATTAAAACGGACCGTTACATATTGCCGGGGAGTCGGTGTAAAGGTATATGTCACGCTTAATACACTTGTTTTTGATAGAGAGCTTCGCAAAGCTGCGGAATATGCGAAAATGCTTTATGATATCGGAGTTGATGCACTGATAGTAGCAGATGCAGGCCTGTGTATGCTTTTGAGGGAGTATCTTCCGGATTTAGAGCTTCATGCAAGTACCCAGCTTTCAGCACATAATCTTGCGGCGACGGAGGTACTTGGTGCTTTAGGTTTCAGCCGTGTCGTGCTTGCCAGAGAGATGAATCTTGCGGATATTATGTATATATGTGAAAATTCTTCAATAGAAACCGAAATATTTGTACACGGAGCTCTCTGTGTAAGCAGATCAGGACAGTGTCTTATGAGTTCGGTTGTAGGCGGCAGAAGTGGAAACCGCGGAGAATGTGCACAGCCCTGCCGTCTCCCATATAACGGAAACTATCCGCTTTCTCTGAAAGATTTGTGTCTTGCCGGTCATATTACAGATTTAATTTCCTGCGGACTATCATGCCTGAAAATTGAGGGGAGAATGAAATCTCCGTCGTATATAAGCGGTGTAACTGCCATTTATAGGCGTTTGCTCGATGAACGAAGGAATGCTTCCTCCGCGGAGCTTGAAAAGCTAAAAAATATATTTTCAAGAAGCGGTTTTACCGATGGCTATTTTACAGGTGTCATCGGGAACCAAATGCTTGGTGTTCGCTCTGAGCATGATAAGGTAGAGAGCCGGCACGCTCAGACAGAAAGTCATGTGCATACAACAGAAGACTTACACGTGCAGAATGATAGCATTCATGCGTATACAGAAGATCGGCACATACAGACAGAGAGTATTCATGCGAATGCAGAATACCGATGCATGCAAATAGAAAGTAGTCAGGCATATATAGAAGATCGACACACGCGGACATGCAGTAATCAGATGCGGTCGGAAAATAATACCATACAGGAAAAGAATGTACTTGCAGCATCAATACTTACTTCCGGAATTTTATCTTTTTCCGATATTATATCAGATACCGCTGAACTTGATGAAACTCAGGCCATTAAGAGACTGTCCGCTCCTTTTCCAAAGCAGGAAAGGCGAAAAACTGCTCGTTTCCTTTTTGCAGAACAGATTCCGGAATTTGCGGACGAGTACTTTGATGTTATTGCGCTTCCTCCCGATGAATTTGTAAGGTGTGCCGGAAAAAGAAAAAGTTTGGCAAATGCTGTGGTATTTCCATCGGTTATTCATGACAGCGAACTCAAAACTGCAAAAAAGCTTCTTGATACGGCTCATTGTCTTGGTGCCGAGTATGCATATGTCGGAAATATGGGACACATAAATCTCGCGCGTGAAATCGGTTTTACGCTTTTTGGAGATTTCAGACTTAATGTAGTTAATTCCGCGTCTCCGATGCTTTATGGGCATCTGGGTGATTTTAAAGAATATATTCTTTCGCCGGAGCTTATTTTGCCTCAGGCGAGAGATATTCATGCTGTAAAGAGTATGATAGTATATGGGCGTCTGCCTCTTATGATTCTTGAAAAAAGCTGCGGATCGGATCGGCTTACGGACAGAAGGGGAGCGGTTTTTCCAGTTTTCAAAGAAATGAACACAAGCGGAATTCGGTCAAGGGAGATTGTATATAACAGTTGTCCTGTCTGGATGGCTGACAGACAAAAAGAGCTCGGAGCTGCGGGAATTAAAAGTTATCATTTTGTTTTTTCTGATGAAACGAGGAGAGAAGTCGCATCGATTATCGAGGCATATCGGGATAAAAAGGCTCCTCCGACGGGCAAGACCATAAAAAGAATACAGAAAAAATAGATTTATTCTGACAGCATAACTATTTACGGATGAAAACTCCGCTGAGGAGTTTATCTTTATCGAATTTTTGAAAGGAAGTCTTTCGTCGGATTATATATCCGTCTGAAGGCAAACGGTAAAAAAATTGAATCTTAATGTTAAAATAATAAAAACCAGAGTGGATGCCGTAATTCCGCAGTATGCTACCGAAGGCTCGGCGGCGTGCGATCTTACCGCATGTATAGGGAGGAGTGTAACTTTAATGCCACATTGTATGGAGAAGATTCCTACAGGGATTGCAATAGCTCCTGAGCAGAATGATGTGGTGGGACTTGTTTACAGTCGGAGTGGGATGGGAGCAAAGCACGGTATAACTCTTGCGAACAGCGTTGGAGTTATTGATTCTGATTACCGCGGTGAAATTGTAGTGGCGCTTGTAAATCACAGCGATAAACCGTATATTTTGAATCCTGGAGACCGTATTGCGCAGCTTATGTTTGTTCCGGTTTTTACGGCCCGATTTGTAGAAACGGATATGCTTCAGGATACTGAGCGCGGTACCGGAGGTTTTGGATCGACCGGAAAATAATTCGCCGGTATAGGTATGTACGAAAGGTATGTCAATAAGAATGAAAAATGTACTGTACACTGTATTTTTAATCTGTGCCGGAGTGGTAGTGGGTTCGCTTATTGCAAATGTAACTTCAGAAATATCCTTTCTTTCCTGGCTCGGATATGGATTGAGTCTCGGCATAACGACGCCGCTTGTCCTTGATCTCGGAGTAATTACAATTACTTTTGCAATGACTTTTAATATGTCTGTTGCAGTTATTATATGTATGACTGTTGCAATCTGTCTCGGACGGAGGTTCAGACCGTGGTAAAGTTAATTTTGGCTTCCGGGAGTACAAGGAGGCAGGAAATTCTTCATACACTTGGCATTAAATACTCGCTTCTTAAATGTAATGTGGACGAGACTGTGGCAATGATGCCTCCCGAAGATACGGTTCAGACTCTTGCCGCAAGAAAATGCACTGCGGCAAAAGCACTTTTACCGTGCGGGAATGAGAGATTTGTCGTAATTGCAGCCGATACAGTTGTGTCATACGAGAACGAGATATTCGGCAAGCCGAAAGACAGGGAGGATGCCGTACATATGCTTTCCGCTCTCTCCGGAAGCATACATCATGTTCATACAGGCATTGCTGTGTCTGACGGCTGTAAAATGACGGTGGAAAGTGAAACGACGAAAGTATTTTTCCGGGAACTCAGTATTGATGAAATCAATAGGTATGTGGATTCCGGAGAACCGATGGACAAGGCCGGTGCATACGGCATTCAGGAGACCGGAGCTCTGTTTGTACGAAAAATATCAGGAGACTATTTTAACGTCGTTGGTCTTCCTGTCTGTCGACTCGGAATAATACTTTCACGGGATTTCGGGATTGATCTTCTCGCTCTGTCGGAGGGAAATAAGAGGCATTCGTAAAGTTATCAGAATGCAGCGTTCCGATGCGTCAGTTTGCTTTGCCTGGTATAATGAAATAACTAAGAAATTGTTTCGGCGGAAAGCTGCCTTATGCAGAGAAGAGTTACATTAAAGTCAGACCGGACAAGAGACCGGACAAGAGACCGGGCAATAGACCGGACAAACTCCGCGTATATGCTGAAAAGGTGTGTTCATAAAAATGAAAGAGGGAAAAAAACCTTCGGTAAAGAAAAAGAAAAACGAAAACACGAGAGAGAGCGGATTCGGATTCTCGTCACGTTATATGGCTTTAGGTTGGGGCTTTGCAGCTATTCTTGTTGTTTTTTTGTGCCGGGCATTATGGCTGGGAGGAAGTTCTCCGGTTTTGCCGGGACTTGTCAGCGCCGGTGAAATTGTAAAGGAAGTAACGGTTCCGGCCATTCGGGGGCAAATATATGATCGAAACGGAGTCTTGCTTGTTGGAAATTCTTATAAATACAGTCTGAAATGTAACGGGATTCAGTATCTTTATTCTGAAACAGGTGTGGAGGATCTTTATCTCTTGCTTTGCAGATTCGGCTGTGACGGCAAGTTTTCATCATATGAGGAGCTCGGAAGTTATCTTGAAAGCGGAAAAACGGTTACCTTATGTGATGATACCCCTATGGGCATGATTGCATATATAAAAAATGAACGTCCTGCCGGTCTTTCGGTTGAAAAGACCTGTGAGCGAACGTTTTATGACGAAGGATGTGCGTCGCATATACTTGGACATACGGGAAAAATTCAGGAATCTTCCGTAGAATATTACAGTGAGCTCGGCTATCCGATGGATGCAACTGTAGGTGTAGACGGAGCTGAAGCTGCGTTTGAGCAGTATCTTCACGGAACGGATGGAAAAATGCGAGTTACATACGATTCGATAGGAAATACGCTTTCGGCTGAAATAATAACAGAACCTTCGGCTGGCAGCGATATTTACCTTACGATAGATATAGAGCTTCAGCGTACAGCATATAATGCGCTTAAATCAAAAGCTGAGGAAGTAGGCTCTGAAGGCGGAGCGATGATTGCCTCCGATGTGTCAAACGGAGAGGTTATAGTCTGTGTTTCGTATCCTTCATATACAGCGGAGCAGTATAAAAACGAATATAATATGCTTCTGAATGACATGTCGTCGCCTTTGTTTAACAGAGCAGTCAGCGGAAGATATGCTCCGGGTTCGATTATGAAGCTGTCAACTGCGGTCGCCGCGCTTGAAGAGGGGATTATTAAGCCTGAGGATACGATTACTGATCTCGGAAAATATGATTACTATGAAGATAAAGGATACAGTCCTGTATGCTGGCTTTATAGCAAAAACGGATCGACTCATGGCGAGATTAATATTCGCCAGGCAATTATGCATTCCTGTAACTATTTCTTTTTCGAGGTCGGACGTCTTACCGGTATCGATGCAATGAATGAGTGGAGTCTGAAATTGGGATTGGGCGAATTTTCCGGAATTGAACTTCCAGAGGCGTCCGCTGTTCTTGCGGGACCAGCTGATCGTTTAAAACGCGGCGGCTACTGGGGTGAGGGAGAAACACTTGCAGCTGCAATCGGACAGTCTGACAATCTTTTTACGCCGTCTCAGCTGTGCTCATTCATTTCTGTGATTGCAGAAGGAGGAACAAAGTATGCCGAACATATGCTTCTTTCCGTTTACGATGAGACCGGAAAAGCTGTTTACGAATATGAATCGGAAGTTCTTAAAAGTACTGAAATATCCGAAAGTACTTTAAATGTTGTCCGAGGAGGAATGTACGATGCGGCTCATACCGGCACAGTCGGATCTGTCTTTTTAGGGAAAAACTATGATATCGGCGGTAAAACGGGTACGGCGCAGATTTCCGAAGATAACTCAAATGCGTTATTTGCGGCATATGCACCGTTTGACAGTCCTGAAATATCTGTTGTTTGTGTTCTCGAAAACGGTACGGACGGATTTAATGCGGCATATCCTGCAGAATCTTTTCTGACTGCATACTTTGAACAAACAAAATAATACCCGTACGGTTAATTTCATCCGCACGGATATTCGATAAACAGTATACCAAAAAGCATATGTGAAAGCGTGATATTTGTATGAATGAAAGAGAAACATATTCAGAAAAAATATTTGGAATGAGTGATAAAGACAGAGCAGCGCGGATTGTAAACATGCTCAAAGAAATTTACCCGGAAGCTGTTTGCGCGCTGGAATATAAGGACGATCCGTGGAAACTGCTGGTTCAGGGACGCCTTTCCGCTCAATGTACGGATAAACGTGTTAATATTGTCTCGGTTCCTCTTTTCGAGCGTTATCCGACTGCATATGATATGGCCGAAGCTGATTTTGACGAGCTTGCGGAAATAATACGTCCCTGCGGCTTATACCGTACTAAGGCGCAGAATTTGATTGACTCGTCAAGAATAATTTGTGAAAAGTACGGGGGAGATGTTCCGTCGGACATGGAAGAACTGCTTTCTCTTCCCGGAGTCGGAAGAAAGATAGCGAATCTTATGCGCGGAGATATATTCGGTCTTCCTGCGATTGTGGCTGATACTCATTGTATCAGAATTTCCGGAAGGCTTGGTTTTTATCCCGAAGAACAAAAAGATCCGGTAAAGACGGAAATGATTCTCCGTAAAATCATTGAGCCGTCTGAACAGTCTGATTTTTGTCACCGTATTGTTTCTTACGGACGGGACGTTTGTACGGCCAGGTCTCCAAGATGCGGAGAATGTTCACTTGCACAGTTTTGTCTCCACCACGTTCAGAATAAAGCTCATTAATTTATAAAGGCAAAGGCATGCACTGATTTTAACCGGTAATATTGTAGTTTTGACTGTTTTCGTAGCGTTCGTAATAAAATAGATATTGCTGGGCAAGGCCGGCATATTTGCCGAAAAAAACGGGAGTAAAGCTGTCATCGTAGTATTTTGCAAGCACACGTTTTACCCAGACATCTATCGGAAAAGCATCGCTTTTTCCGAATCCGAACAGCAAGCTGCATGCGGCGACCTTAGGGCCAACCCCCTTTATACGGCAAAGTATTTCTGCAGCCTTCGATGTTTCTGATTTTTTGACTTCGTCAAGATCTACTTGTCCGGAGCAGACCTTTTCAGCGGCGTCAGTTATGTATTTGGCGCGAAATCCTGTGCCGCAGGAAAAAATCGCTTCGGTTCCGGCGTTTGCAAGACTTTCTGTGGTCGGAAAACAGTAAAGCTCTGTGCCTTCGATTTTATTTCCGAATTTTTCGCAGAGTCTCTTTATAATAGTTTTTATCCTTGGAATGTTGTTGTTTTGGGATACTATGAATGAGCACAGAGTCTCCCATGGCTGTTGGTGAAGAATTCGTATGCCTTGGCCGTACTTCATTGCTGTGGTTATGACAGGATCGTCGGACGAGGCTTTGCATATGGATCTTCGGAATTCTGTATAGTCGTCGTCGATGGCGAGATATTCACGCCAATCTTTTTCATATTCGCTTATTGTCATGTTGTGAATAACAAGCTTATCAGGCGACGGCTGAGACAGCCATAGCTCTCTGTCAAGAGCTACTCCGCGGATGTCTCCATGACTGTCCGGAGAAAAACGAAATGTTTGTCCGCAGTCAAAAATCTGATCTATGTTAAAACAGTCAAGTCCGGTAATTTCAATATTTTTACCCTTGCTGGAGATCGTATAATTCATAGCTGAAAATTTCCTTTCTTCAATAATCTGAATGCTTAATAATAATTGCCGAGTGCTTAATACGGTGCAGTTAAACGTTTTCTCATTCTTACGCAAAGTAAGCTGGTAAAAACCTATAATGTTATAACTAAGCGAACGCTGTTTGCTGTTCTAAATACAGCATGAACGACTGTCACACTTTTATTTTCTGGTGGGGAAGTAAAATTCACTCTCAGAAAGCTTTAATACGGGACATTTACCTACTGAATTAAAGGTAATGGCCCACCTATTATTTATACCTATTATTTTATATTATAATCTATACTATAGCTGAAGTTTGATTGATTTTTTCAGTGACCGTATAAGACCGGCACTGCGGAGTAAAAAAATTGAAAACAAAATTATAGCTGTTTGTAATAAAAAAACAACAGCGGGAAAGGCGCTGATCAATTATGGCGGAAACAATTTATACAATACCGATTAATGAAGCTTTTGACGCATGTGCGGAGAGCGAAGCTCCGCAATGTCCTATCTGTCGTCTTTACAATAAATTTGAAGCCGATGAACTTGATCTGATTCTCGGCGCGTCTATGATGGAACCGGATGTCAGGATTAAAACCAATAAAGAAGGTTTTTGCCGCGTGCATTATGACATGATGCTTGAAAGAAAAAATCGTCTTGGAATGGCGCTCATGCTTCAAAGTCATCTCGGAGAAATTGAAGCATGAGCGCCATTCCAAGACGATTTTGAAGCATGAGCGCCATTCCAAGACGATTATGCTTCAAAGTCATCTCGGAGAAATTGCGGAGTCATTTAAACCATCCGGTATTTCTTCCTTGTTTTCTTCGTTGGGCTCCGGTCTTGCCGGTCGTTTGGAAAATATAGAGAAGAGCTGTTATATATGCGGCAGAATAGAATGTTCATTTGAAAAACTGACCGAAAATATTATGTACCTCTGGGAAAGCGATTCAGTTTTCAGAAAGAAGCTTCAGTCCCAGAAAATGTTTTGTCTGCCTCATTTTAGGATTCTTTCGGAACAGTCTGCCAAAAAAATGTCCAAAAAGACTCAAAAAGAATTTTATAGCTCTATGATGGAAGTTACCGAAAACTATTTTAATTCTGTTAGGGGCGATGTAGATCATTTTTGCAGGAAATTTGACTATCGTTTTCAGGATGAGCCTTGGGGAAATTCCAAGAATGCCGTTGAGAAGTCAGTTAAATTTTTATGTGGAGATATTCATAAGAATGAAAAAATCAAATAAGAGATTTGGTTTATTTTTTATTCCTCTTTATCTTCACGAGAAAGTGGTTTTTTCGGATTTTTTTCCGCTTTGCTGTCAAACGTACTCTCGCTTATATCGAATGTGTCATTAAATGCTGAGCTATCTGTTACGGAACTTTTGAGTTCGCAACTGTCTTCATTGCCTTCGCTGGCTTTGATAGCCGAGGAATTGTTTGGCTCGTCGATGCTTGTTTCGGAGTTGTTAGCTTTATTATCGTTTAATTTGTCTATGACTGACTCGGAAATATTAGTTTCAGAATCGTTTGTTTCGTTTTTCCCAGTTTCGGACTTATCTTTTTGTGCCGAATTGGATGAATCCGCAGAATTCTTATCATCTGAGTTATTTTTCTCAATTATAAGTGAAGGGTGTTTTTGGCGGACAAAAATAACTACTGCTGTAAATAAAACTATAATTATGAAAACGGTACCTACTGCAAGGACGGCCTTGGAATCGAATTTGAATTTTTCCTGTCCGTTTTCTACTGTATTTATATTTTGGGTTTCCGTTATTTCCGCAGGCTGGGATGTTACCGACTGTGTTTCGGGCTGAGTTTGAGGAACTCCTGTCGTTTCCTTATATTCGGTTTCTTCTCCTGTGTAGTAACCATTTGGGTTGCTGATAGAAGCTATATCAATTATGCGTATCGTCCGCGGCGCTCGTTCATAGACAATTTCGGTTTCACCCGTCATCGGAGGATTGCTTTCGGTTGTATCCCCCTCGGTTTCTTCGGCGGTCGTTTCCGGTTCCGCGCTAAGAAGAATTCCAGACGCGGCAAGAGTAAAAATCAGAAGAAATACAGTCAGAGTTATGGACATTAATTTTACCATATAAGCTTTGTTTTTTGTGTCGGTATATTTCATAGTTTAATTATTCCTTATATAAATCTAAGGTGCCCAGAGGTTTGATATGTTATAGGTCTGTCATTTTGAGCGTCAAAGCGCAAAATCCGAATGTGTTCGGAGAATAAAACCGAATGTTTGATTGTGATTTTATAAACATCATTTTAACATAGTTATGAGAGATTTTACGCTGTCTTAAATGAAGAATTAAATTTAGACTAATATCAGTATACAACAGCAGTATAATATCTTTATTAAAAAAGTGTTAACTTTGTTTTGAATAGGATTAAAGTCTGCAAAATTTAATGCTTGATATTGAAATATCTGAAAAAAGTATTATAATAGATAAGGCACAGTGATTTTGTTCGGCCTAAGAGCGGTTAATTAATACCGGAAGTACGGGTAATACAACTTAATTTAAGGATGGTTAGTTTCATGTCGGATGAAAATAAAAAAATAAATTTTACGGCTTTTTCTATTGCCGCTTTATTTATCGCGATAGGATTTGCCGCGGCGCAGGTACTTCTTGCTTTTAAATATTTTGAAACGGATGTTCTGTTTTACAAGAGCGGAGCACAGCTGCCAAAATACTTTTATTTTGCCGTGACAGCCGTGACGGTATTATATCTTGTCTTCGGAGTAATTCTAAATAAAAAACGCGGCGCGGAGAGTGTAAAGAAATCTCGTCTCACAGCATTGTCAATATATCTTGGACTTATATGCGGCTTTGTTTTGATATCAGCTGACGTTATGTTCGTGCTCAGAATTGCCCGCGGAGAAGAAGTAATACTGTTTAATTCCGTTTCGGACATTGTTACCGTACTTTTTATTGTTGTATCTGTCCCTGCGGCGGCGTATTTTATTGTGGTATCATTTGAGAACGGAGCAGGCAGTACATCAGTGTCTGTGCTTGGTATGTTTACAATAGCCTGGATGGCTTTATTGCTACTAAAAATGTATTTTACTATGGATACGGCGCTTACAAGTCCGGTGAGAATTCTCAATCAGATTGCTCCCATGGCGATTATGTTTTATTTAATACAGGAAATTCGGTATCGGCTTGGATGTGAGCGTCCTGCGCTTTTCAGGACATTTTCGGCAATTGCAATGCTAATTATATATGTTACGGCCGCTTTGGAAATTACATCCGCCTTTATGGATAACGAAGCTGGCACGGACCCAAATCTGATGTTTAAGCTGACGGAAGGATTTATCGGGCTTTACATTACCGTAAATACGTTCTGCCTGCCGTCATCGGTAAAGTATGTCGGCAAAAAGCTTGCGGATGAAAAAAACGCGTTAAAGCAAAGACGCAGACAGCGCGAGGAAAACGAGGCGGATTCATACTTAAACGATTTGATAGAAGATAAAGAGTCGTTGGATTACGATGCATTTTTGGGTACGTCCTCTTATAAAATGGAAAAATCCGAAGAGTCCGATAAATCCGAAGAACCTGAAGAGAGGAAAAATGCAGCGGAGAGTGATAACGGCAGCAGTTTGAATCGCTATAATGGTATTAAAGAAGATATGGAAGTTTTGAGGGAGAATAGTATAAAACTTAAATTTTCTTCTTCAGACGATACGGAAACGGATGACACAATAACTCTGTATCAGGCGGATTCGCCGTCTGTAGGTACATCCGTTGAAGATGGATTTACGGGTGGGTTTGAAAGCGGGGAATTTTCCGCCACAGAGGACAGGAAAAAAATTCCGAAAATTGTTTCGCGCGGTTTTATTTCGTCAGATAACGAAAAGAGGGACAGAACTGTTTCTTCTGAGAAAATGGAGACAGACGGGGACGGAAACATATTTTCTTTTCTGAGTGAAGAGCAGAACAAAGATGATTTCGAGGATACAGGAGAGCATAAAAAGACTGACGAAGATTGTAATATCGGTGACGAGGATTCGTTTGACACCGCAAGTGATATGGATTATGAGGACGACACGGAGCAGTGACTGCCGTAATGAAAGGAATTGAAATTTATTATGATATATTCAGCCGGTGAGGCGGATGTGGCAGTTATCGGAGCCGGACATGCAGGAATAGAAGCCGGGCTTGCCTGCGCCCGAATGGGACTCAATACACTTCTTTTTACAATCAATCTTGACGGTGTTGGAAATATGCCGTGCAATCCTTCTATTGGCGGGACCGGAAAGGGACATCTTGTATTTGAGATTGACGCGCTCGGAGGCGAAATGGGAGCGGCGGCGGATAAGGTAACAATGCAGAGCCGTATGCTTAACCGAAGCAAAGGACCTGCAGTTCATTCAAAGCGTGTGCAGGCAGACCGGCGGATGTACCACTCAATAATGAAAGAAACTGTTGAAAAGCAGAAAAACCTCAGTCTTATTCAGGCTGAGGTCGTTGATTTTACTGTGTCAGACGGCAGACTAAGGTCGGTAATTACAAAATTTGGTGCTGAATGGAATGTAAAAGCTGCAATTATTTGTACAGGAACATATCTGCGCGGCAAAGTCATAGTTGGAAATGTTATGTATGATTCCGGTCCGGACGGAATGCTTCCTGCCAAGGGGCTTGAGAGTGCGCTGCAGCGCGAGGGAATCTCTTTAATGCGTTTCAAAACGGGAACACCTCCTCGTGTGGCGCGGGACAGTATTGATTTCTCGAAAATGGAGGTTCAGCTTGGGGATGACTATATCAAACCGTTTTCCTCTCTGACGGATGAAGCCGAACTTAACAGCAGAGATCAGGTGCCGTGCCATATCGTGTATACAAATGCAGAGACGCATAAGATTATCAGAGATAATCTTGACCGTTCGCCACTTTTCAGCGGTAAAATTCACGGAACCGGTCCCCGGTACTGCCCGTCGATTGAAGATAAAATAGTCCGTTTTGCAGATAAGGACAGACATCAGCTGTTTATAGAACCAATGGGTTATGATACAAACGAAATGTATATACAGGGTTTCAGCTCTTCCATGCCCGAGGATGTTCAGAGAATGATGCTTAAATCGCTTTCCGGCTTTGAAAATGCCGTTACAATGCGTCCGGCGTATGCTATTGAATACGACTGTGTTGATCCTACTCAGCTTGCTCCTACGCTTGAATTTAAGAATATAGAAGGGCTGTACGGAGCGGGTCAATTTAATGGTTCATCAGGTTATGAGGAGGCAGCGGCGCAGGGTTTAATAGCTGGTATTAATGCCGCGTTGAAAATAAAAGGAGAGGAGCCGCTTGTGCTAACAAGGGACAGCTCGTATATCGGGACCCTGATCGATGATCTTGTCACAAAAGGGACTAATGAACCTTACAGAATAATGACATCACGCTCGGAGTACCGCCTGCTGCTTCGTCAGGATAATGCAGATGCGCGTTTGACGGAACTTGGTTATAGGGTCGGACTTATCGGTGAAAAGAGATATAGGGGCTTTATCGAACGCCGAAAAGCAATAGAAGATGAAAAAAAACGTCTTGAAAATACTGTGGTCGCTCCGTGCGACACCGTGAACGGGCTTCTTAAAGAATACGGAACTGCAATGATAAGTTCCGGAGTTACGCTTGCCTCGCTTTTGAGGAGACCGCAGCTTAACTATGATATAATCGCTTCGATTGACTGTGACCGGCCTAAGCTTCCGAAAAGTGTCGCGGAGTCGGCGTGGATTGAAATTAAATATGAAGGATATATAAAGAGGCAGCTCGCTGAGGCTGAACGTTTTCGAAAATATGAGAGGCGTCTTATTCCTGACGATATAGATTATGAAAAAATCATCGGAATTCGTAAGGAGGCGGCACAAAAGCTTTCAAAAATCAGACCTGAAAATATCGGACGTGCGTCAAGAATATCAGGTGTCAGTCCGGCGGACATTTCAGTACTGATGATATGGATAAGTCAGCATGACCGTGCTTGCGGAGATAAAAAAGATTTGAATGAAAAGGAATGATTATAATTTGCACAAACAAAGATGAGTCAAATAAAGACAAGGAAATTTTTTTGGAGCGGCGTGAATTTGAGTTCCTTTTTACCGGGATTTTTACTGACTGTGGTTTAAAGCATTTTATATCGGAGAGGAATGTAAACTGCTTTTACGAATTGCTTATGTATATGAGTTTGACGGGACCGAAAATTAATGTTACATCGATAACCGATCCCGTCGGTATAATCTGCCGGCATTTTGCAGATTCGGTCATAATAGGTGAATTTATTCCGCAGAATGCGTCTGTGGTGGACATCGGAACAGGAGGGGGCTTTCCTTCGCTTCCTCTTGCAATAGTACGTCCGGATTTAAGGGTGACGGCGATAGACAGCACCGCAAAGAAAATCAGATATGTTGAAGGCGCCGCGGCGGCCTCCGGAGCTGTAAATGTAACTGCGGTTGCCGGGCGTGCGGAAGAGATGTGTACAGGCAAGATGAGAGAAAGCTTTGACGCGGCAGTATCACGCGCAGTTGCGTCGATGCCCATGCTTTGTGAACTTTGTATTCCTTTTGTCAAAATCGGAGGGGATTTTATCGCAATGAAGGGACCGGCCGGAGACGGAGAGCTGCATGCTTCACAGACGGCAATCGGCAAGCTTGGCGGGGAATTCACAGAAAAGAAAGAGTATATTTTGAGTACCGAGAGTGAGAAAATAACGCACAGCGCATTTATTATCAAAAAGGTGTCCCCCACCCCGTTTGAATATCCGCGCAATTTCTCACAAATAAACAAAAAAACTCTTTGACTTCAAAATAGCTTCAAATCCTGAAATCTTACGATTTTGAGGGACAAAACAAAATATTATTTGCTCCCATATTTCATGCTTGTTAATCGTATGAAAGTGTTATACTTATATTTGCCGGGGATATTTCTCCGGAGGAATTATTGCTCAGCCGGATTTCTGATCCGGCAGGGCAAACTATAACTGCTTGGAGAGTCGCCGGCTCTATAACGGTTGGTTCCGCATAATTTTTCAGTGAGGATACAAATTCTGCGCTGATTATGCTTTATGATGGGCTTTTAGTCCTTATTGAATAGGTATCGGAAAATAAAAATGGGGGAGAGTAAAAAATATGAGTAGTATTGCACCTGCGGCAGAGCTTTGCGGCAGCGCCGCACTAAAAAAGCTTTTGTCGGTAACGGACGAGAGAAGAAAAGAGTCAGACAACAATAGAACTGCATCGGTTAGTGATTCCTTGGACAGCGGAAAGATATTCCGTATATCTGCCGACCGTATAATACCTAATCATGCGCAGCCTCGTAAGTTGTTTGATGAGGACGCGATTCTGCGTCTTGCAGACAGTATTAGGAGATATGGACTTCTTCAGCCTCTTTCTGTCAGAAGGCTTTGTTTCCGCGACGGCGAGCGCGGAAGTTATGAAATAGTTGCAGGGGAACGAAGATTTCGTGCAGCAACGCTTATAGGCATGGAGTACATACCGTGTATAATAATTTCAGCGGACGACCGTACCGCGGCGGAACTTGCGCTGATAGAAAATATACAGCGTGAGGGCCTGTCAATGTTCGAGCAAGCTGGCGCAATAGCGGCGCTGATCGATATTTACAGTCTTACGCAGGAGCAGATAGCCGCTCATCTTTCAGCGAGTCAGTCATATGTTGCAAATAAGCTCCGGCTTTTAAAGCTTTCCGAACAAGAACGCGAACTGATAACCGAGGGAAGGCTGACCGAAAGACACGCGCGCGCGTGCCTGAAAATTAAGGATGAAGATATGCGCATTTCTGTTATTGAACATGTGATTGCGCATGGATTAAATGTTTCGGCAACAGAAGAATATATCGACCGGAAGCTATGTATGCTGTCGGAAAAACGCGTGCCCCAGAACGCACGAAAACGCAAGCTTATTTTAAAGGATATGAGACTTTTTTATAATTCCATCGACAAGGCGATCGATATAGTTAAGCAGAGCGGAGCAAAGGTGTTTTCTGAGCGTCATATTGCGGACGAGTACGGAAGCGTCGAGCTTGTGATAAAAATATCCCCTCCGGATGACAGATGTGAGCTTTAAATACAATCCTATTTTAGCTGCATTTTAAAATTGCTTTTGACCGAATAGGTATCCGGAATAAAATTCAGGTGTGTATTTCCTGTTTTCTGCAGGTGATTCTGATTTTACGGAATATATCTAACGAAATATATTTATATGTTAGTTGTTGACAACCAATCTTAAAATTGTTATAATAAAAAATGAATGCTTGTATTTGCTTTTAAATATCTTTCATGTTCTTTACGGACATGCCGTTTTGTTCATATTCTGAATGCAGACGGAAAATTATCCCGGTATTACATATAGAAAGAGGAATTGATTTTGGCAAAAATAATCGCCCTTGCTAACCAAAAAGGCGGCGTAGGCAAGACTACCTCCGCAGTCAATCTTTCGGCTTCGATTGGTTCACTGGGGAAAAAAGTATTGCTTGTTGACTCGGATCCACAGGGAAATGCCTCCAGCGGAGTCGGTATTAATAAAAAAAATATGAAGCTTTCTACATATGATGTTCTTATTAACCGTGCAGGAGCTGATAGTGTCATTACTCCTACGGTTTATGAAAATCTTTCAATAATGCCGGCAAACATCTCTCTTGCCGGAGCCGAGTTTGAGCTTGTAACCGCTGAGGACAGGGCATTTCGTCTCAAAACAGGGCTTTCTCCTATAGGTGATATGTTTGATTATATACTTATAGACTGTCCGCCGTCTCTTGGAATTCTTACGATGAATGCCCTTGCGGCAAGCGACGGAGTAGTAATTCCGATGCAGTGTGAGTATTACGCTCTTGAAGGTTTAACACAGCTGATGGTTACAATAAAACAGGTGAAAAGACTGTATAACCGAGGGCTTGATATTACGGGAATTCTCGTTACAATGTATAACGGCAGGCTTAATCTTTCCCTGCAGGTAATGGACGAGCTTAAAAAGTATTATGCAGGCAAGCTTTTTTCTACAACAATTATGCGCAATGTCCGTCTTTCCGAGGCACCGGGCTTTGGAATGCCGGTGATGTACTTTGATAAATATTCTAAGGGATGTCAGGCTTATCTGGACGTTGCGGAAGAATTGATAACAAGGATTTAAATTGAATCATGAGTTTGAGGCAGATTCTAATCATGTCTGTGCAGTTTGAGAGTTTACCGAACTTATGATAATTAATCAGGGATTGGAGGATGCGGAATTTTTTATATTTTTCGTATGCCGAAGCTATAAACGGCGGAAAAATGTAGAAAGGCGCTGACAACAATGGCGAAAAACAGGAATTCAGGTCTTGGACGCGGACTTGACGCAATTTTTCTTGATAATGCCGGTGAAGAGCCGAAAAGCGGAGTCACAATGCTTAGAGTATCGGAAATAGAGCCGCGTCCAGATCAACCGAGAAAAAATTTCGAGTCTGAGGCGATTGCTTCGCTGGCCGATTCTATTGCGGAAAACGGAGTCCTTCAGCCGCTTCTTGTACGCTCAGGAGAGGACGGTTTCTATCAGATAATTGCCGGTGAAAGACGCTGGAGAGCCTCTAAAATGGCAGGTCTTACTGAGGTTCCGGTTATTATAACAGAAGCGGACGATAAAAAGGCTTTCGAGCTTGCGCTGATAGAAAATATTCAGCGCGAAAATCTAAATGCTATTGAGGAAGCTGCGGCGATCAGAGATCTTATGACTGAATACGGTCTTACACAGGAGGAGGTTTCTGTCAGAATTTCAAGGAGCAGAAGCGCGGTCTCAAATGCGATAAGACTGCTTGAGCTTCCCGATTCTGTTATGAAAATGGTGGCGGACGGACAGCTTAGTTCGGGACACGCGCGTGCCCTTTTGGGATTAAAAAACAGAGATGATGTCGTATCCGCGGCTGAGACGGTTATAGCGCGCGAAATGTCTGTGCGTTCAACCGAAGAGTATGTTCGCAATGTGAACAGAAATGCCCAACATGGTGATCGCCGCGGCGATGAAAATGAAACTGATAATTCTGTACTTCCGCAAGTCAGGTATATGAAGTATCTTGAAAATAAAATTTGCGAGTCATTTGGATATGGTGTTAAAATTATAAATACTCCCAAAAAGAAGAAAATTGAGATCGAATACACTGACAATGACGATTTTGAAAAAATAATAAAAAAAATGTGCGGAGAATATTTTTTTGATGAGGTTGAAAAAACACCTGAGCAATCGGGAAATGTATGACAATTCCGCAGACTGAGAAAGGAAAGTGCAGAAGATGCTCGATATTAAGTTGATTAAAGAAAAACCGGAATATGTAAAACAGCGGCTGATTACCCGCAATGCGGATTACAGTTCGGAAATCGACCGTATTATTGAAGCGGATGTTCAGCGCCGTTCTCTTATAACGGATACCGAACAGCTTCGCGCCAAACAGAATTCCGTTTCAAAAGAGATTCCCAAGCTTAAAAAAGAAGGAAAGGATACCTCGGAGATTTTCGAGGAAATGAGAAAGCTTTCCGATAAAGTAAAAGCTGACACAGATAAAATTGACGATCTTGATTCGGAGATTGAATCTCTTTTGCTTTCAATTCCGAATCTTCCGGACGAAAGTGTTCCGATTGGTCCCGATGACAGCGCAAACGTAGAGATCAGAAGATGGGGTGAGCCCCGGAGCTTTAGTTTCAATCCTCAGCCGCATTGGGATGTCGGCGCCAAACTTGGAATTTTAGATCCGGAATCTGCCACTAAAGTAACGGGAACAAGATTCCATTTTTACCGAGGCTTTGGCTCAAAACTTGAAAGAGCGGTTGTCAATTTTTATCTTGATACTCATTCCGAAAACGGGTATACGGAAATATTTCCGCCGTTTATGGTTAACCGGGATTCAATGCGCGGTACAGGGCAGCTTCCGAAATTTGAAGAGGATGCTTTTAAGGTTGCGGGAACCGATTATTTTCTGATTCCCACGGCAGAGGTTCCGGTGACAAATATGCATAAAAATACAATTCTGAGTTCTGAGGAGCTTCCGATAAAATACTGTGCATATTCCGCATGTTTCCGCGCAGAGGCGGGAAGTGCGGGAAGAGATACGAGAGGACTTATACGTCAGCACCAGTTCAATAAGGTAGAGCTTGTAAAGTTTACCGATCCGGAAAAATCCTGGGAGGAGCTTGATGCCCTTGTAGAGGACGCGCAGAGGGTTCTTAAGGGCTTGGGACTTGCTCACAGAGTCGTATGTCTGTCAACAGGCGATATGGGATTTTCTTCTGCCAAGACATATGATATTGAAGTTTGGATGCCGTCGTATAATCGTTATGTAGAGATCAGCTCATGTTCGAACTTTATAGATTATCAGGCAAGGCGTGCAAATATAAAATTTAAGCGCAGCTCAGGCGACAAAGCGCAGTATGTACATACTTTGAACGGATCAGGGGTTGCAGTCGGAAGAACTGTAGCGGCAATTTTAGAAAATTATCAGAACGAAGACGGTACGGTCACAGTTCCTGAAGCGCTTCGCAAATATACAGGATTTGATCTGATAAAGTAGTCTTTTATTTGCAGTTGTGAGACAAAATCAACTTTAGTTCAACTACGTGTTCTGATGTTTCGGAAAAAGAAGTGAAGTTTGAAAGATAGATATTCAATAAAACTTTTGATAAATCTTTCAAATGGAAAATTTCTGCTTTGACAGTCTGAGCGGCTGTCCTTTCGGCAATCCGAAACCACTGCAAAATTTGCAGTATGTCATAAGGAAATGGTCATAACTATGAACGGAATTATACGTACGCTGAATTCGCTTACTGATTCGACGCTTGGGATGTTGATCGTTTCTCTTGCATTCGGAGTGTTTTTGGCGCTTCTTTTTACATTATTTCAGCGTGGTGTCATTGGAGTTTTTATTCGCAGGTTAATTCAGAGTAATTCATTTTCTCCGGATAATGCAAAAACGCTTGATGAGCTTGGTATTAAGAAAAATGTATTTGTATTTTCGGCATTGAAGCGTAGGAAAAGCTTGCTAAATTCTCTTACATTGTCGCGTGAAGAAGCGACTTTTACAGCGGAAGAGGCCGGTGCGGCAAAGGAGAAAAAACGGCGTGTAAAACGGGATATAAAGTCACTTCATTTTTATATTCCTGACAGCAGACGTAAAAAGGCGGAAGCGCTTTTTTGCGATAAAAGTTTAAACCCGATTTTGGTAGTACTGTCTTTTTTGCTTTTGCTTGCTGCCATGCTTCTTCTTATCAAGCTTATTCCGAATATAATTAATCTTGCTTCAGTAATGATAGGATGAAAATGTACAAGGAATTACAATCTTTGTCTATTGGCATAACGGCCAAAGTGATTTGCCTGTCTGTGATATAGTGCAGGCTGTAATATCAAATAAAGGAATGGTGATTGATAAAATGAGTAATACCGATGCAAATATTTTTTCTGAAAAGGATGAGGGTGTTTCAAAAATAAGACGTAAGAAACCGCGCCGAAACAAGTTCGTTACTGTCAGCATTATAATTGCCGCAGCGGTATTATGTCTTGTAATAGTTTACATCATTCTTTATAAAAGCGGATTCAGACCTTATGTAAGAATCGAAACCGAAAGCGGAGAAAAAATTAAGTTCAGCGGAATGGTTGATGACAGCGGCAATCCTATAAAGGGCAGGCTTTTTTATTCCGACGGATCATCGGCGAACGTGAACAGCGAAACCGGAGAAATTGTGTATTCAAACGGAAATGTTTACAGCGGCACGCTTGTAAATCTTCAGAAAAACGGATCCGGCACGCTTACTTTTGAAAACGGCGATGTATATGAAGGCGAATTTTTGAACGACAAGATAAACGGTACCGGAATTTTAAGATACAGCAACGGCGATACATACGAAGGGCAGTTTGCAAACAACATGAGGGATGGCCAGGGAACATATACTTGGGCGGACGGATCTTCCTATGTTGGGGAATATAAAGAGAATCAGAAGCATGGGAACGGAACATATACTTGGACTGATGGTTCGAGCTATACCGGAGGATATGTTAATAACTTCAAGGAGGGAACCGGGGTATATACATATTCAAACGGCGACGTTTACAGCGGTGAGTTCGTACGGGGAGTTCGTACAGGCCAGGGAACTTATACATGGATAAACGGAGAAACTTATACCGGAGAATTTTCAGAAAATCAGCTCAATGGTTACGGAACATATACATGGCCAAGCGGACGGATTTTCACGGGATATTTTGAAAATGGTGTAATTGTAAATGTTTCGGATGCTGCCGCATCTGATTCCGCGGGAAATACAGACGGTACTACGCCTTAAAACAAATATAATATGAATTAAGTGCCGGATCGGAATGTTTTTCGGTCCGGCTTTTGGTAAATTGGCTTATATGCAAGGTCGGAGTGCATTTCGGTCTGCTCGGAACAGTTTGACCGTATTGATTATGCCAGGTGAAAGGAACGGTTGTAAACTAAAAATGAATATTTTGCTTGTTACAATGTCTTTGGGGATAGGCGGCGTGGAAACTCACATAGCCGAGCTTGCAAAGGAGCTTATAAAACGCGGAAGTAATGTATGCATAGCCGCAAATGAAGGAATTTATTCCGAAACGCTTCGTGCGGCAGGCGCGGAAATCCTGATTCTTCCACTTGACAGCCGAAGTCCTAAGGCGATTGTGTCTTCGTACCGCGGACTTAAAAGGTATATTTTAAATAGAAAAAAGCAGGGTAGTCAGATAGATTTAATACATGCTCACGCACGGATTCCGTGTATGATATGCGGACGTCTTCATAAAAACTTCCATGGCGAATTTCACTATGTGACAACAGCTCATGGTGTGTATTCTAAGCTGCCGGGGGAGAAATATATTACTGATTGGGGAGAGCGTTCTCTTGCTGTCAGCGATGACGTAAAAAAATATCTTGTTGACTGTTACGGAGTAAGCCCTAATAATATTGATATAACTGTCAATGGAATAAATACAGAATGCTTTGCTCCCGCCGGAAATGATGAACAGGTAGTTAAAATTACAGAAATACTCGGTTTTTCCTCATCTTGCAGGCACAGGGTAATGCATGTGAGCCGAATAGATTCAGCTTCATCAGATGCCGCATACCAGTTGATTGAATCGATTCCTGAGCTTTATAAAAGGTATAGCGATATTGAGATTATAATAATAGGAGACGGAACTGAATATGAGGCTCTGAAAAAAAAAGCGGATGAAATGAATAATTTAATCGGTCGTAAGGTGGTTTTTCTTTTGGGCGCAAGGACCGATATTGCCCGGATTTTGTCTTGCGGAGATTGTTTTGTCGGGGTGTCACGTGCTGCGCTTGAAGCTATGTCTTGCGGCTTGCCGGTTATTCTTGCCGGTGCACAGGGATTTTTCGGGATATTTGATGAGTCGGAAGAAAGCTTAAATACCGCAATGAGAACAAATTTTTGCTTCAGAGATATGGAAGCATCCTCTTCAGACAAACTGACAAAGGCACTTATTGAAATCTTTGGATATGATAAGGACAAACTTTTAGATATGGGAATGAATGGCAGAAATATAGTGACAAAATATTACTCGGTTTCAAAAATGGCCGATGATGCAGAAAAAATGTATTCTTCCGTTATGAAGAACTGAAAAAGTAAAATGCCGTATTGACAATGAGGTTGGATTTCTTGCTGAGTTAAACGGTTTATTCTCTAACCGTACCGAGCAACATCCTCGACCTCTCATCGAGGGAACGGAAGAAAACTGAAAACTGTAATGCCTTACGACTGTGTCTTTAAAGAGAATGGACAGAGCAACTGGATGCTCTGCTCGATAAGAATACATCAGCATTAATTGGATGCCGGGCACAAATGAAATATGAATTTATAAAAAAAATGTACTGCATGAAATTAAAATCGGTGCAGTACGGTACATACCGAAATCTAAGTTTATCTTCTACGCAGTTTCGCCTGAAAAGCTATCAAAACCCACAAGTGATACGTATCGGGCGTTGATTCGTGAGTTTAAGGAATGGTGGTGCAGGGAGAGGGAGAATGCAAAGCATCGTGTGAAGAGATGCAGAGAAAACTGATATTGCGTATTCCAGTTCGACCGTTACTGTTCAAACTACAAGAGGTTTTCGCTTTCAATACCTGCTTCATTTTTCATTAAGTAGATGTGTTCTTCTTTTAACAGTCTCTTTATCTCTGCAATATCTTCTGCCTTGACATCGGGAATTTCAAGTGCGCTGGTTCCACAATGGTATTTCAAAGTGCCATCAGCCGATTCTCCAATATAAACATGTGATTTAGCATCTCCGGCACACCAATCACAATTATTATATATACATCGAGATTCGTTAAAATTATCTTTGCTGACTGCTGTATTCACAATATCCTTAAATCTCTTAGAGTAATCTTGACAAGTGGAAAACCGCAGCATAAATATCGGTCTTGGTTGTTTGCCCCTCGATATACCGATTTTTGCAATCTGTTTACTGTGTAAATCGTGCTTAAAAGAAATTCGCAAACCTTCTTTTTTAGGATTGTAGCCAAGCTTTGAAAGGTATACTATAAGCTCACGGTATATTGTTTGATCTTTGTTTTCAAGCTGTGATAAGTATGTCTCTATCAATTCTTGTTGTTTTTTTGTTTTCATTATATTACACCACTTAATATAAATAATATCAGCCAAATTATACTTTCGAGCATTTTTAATGAAATGTAAAGATGCGCCACATTATCGTGTGTCAGATTAAAAAGCACCCCAATATTTATTCATTATAATAGAGTGCCCATCCAATACCGAA
>CAJLCI010000024.1 GCA_905205065.1 uncultured Eubacteriales bacterium
GTGATAGTTTGACATGCGGAAAAGTTTGACTTGTTTGGGATATATTTTGAGTTCTGAGTGAAATGAGGTATTATATATGAGTCCTAATGGCATACAAGATGATCTAAGAGAATCTCTTGAACGCAAGTTATCGTGTTACTTGGGAACATCTCCGGAAGATGCAACTAAGAAACAGATGTATAAAGCAGTAATCCTTTGCGTAAAGGATATTCTCATGCAGAAGCGTTCTGAATTTAAGGAGCAGGTGAAAAAGCAGCAGGCTAAAAAAGTCTATTATATGTGCATGGAATTTTTAATTGGCCCCTCTCTGAGGAACAATCTTAAGAATCTTAGCATTGAAGATGACTTTAATAGGGTATTAAATGATATGAGTTTCAGTCTCACCGAGCTTTATGACGCAGAACCCGATCCTGGCCTTGGCAACGGAGGACTTGGAAGACTTGCAGCTTGCTTTATGGATTCGCTGACTACGCTTGATTATCCTGTGACAGGTTTTACCTTGTGCTATGAATACGGTCTGTTCAAACAGAAAATTGTAGATGGAAATCAGGTTGAGCTTCCGGATACATGGCTTTCAGGCGCTGACGGATGGCTGGTTCCGCGAAGTGACAAAAGCTTTTCGGTACGTTTCGGAGGACGTATAACCGAAAATTGGGAGAGCGGCAAGTTAAGCATTATTCACGAGGGGTATGATGAAGTGACAGCCGTACCTTACGATATTCTTATATCCGGATCTGACTGTAATGCCGTAAACAATCTTCGGCTTTGGCGTGCGCGCAGCTCTACAAATATTGATATGAGTCTTTTTTCGCAGGGGCAGTATGAACGCGCAATGCAGGAAAGTACAAATGCCGAGGTTATCTCAAAGGTACTCTATCCTTCGGACGAGCATGACGAGGGGAAACTTCTTCGTCTCAGTCAGCAGTATTTTCTTGTCTCAGCTTCGCTGCAATGTATAATTGCTGATCATCTTACCGCATATGGCTCTTTGTATAATTTTTCCGAAAAGGTGGCAATTCATATTAACGATACACATCCGGCTCTTGTAATTCCGGAGCTTATGCGTATTCTTATGGATGTCTATTCTTATTCATGGGACAAAGCATGGTCTGTCGTATCATCTGTCGTCTCATACACCAATCATACAGTTATGCCGGAGGCACTCGAATGTTGGAACGTGGATTTGTTTAAGCTTAAGCTGCCCAGAATCTATATGATAACGGAGGAAATAAACCGCAGGCTTTGCGCCGATTTATGGAAGCTCTATCCCGGAGACTGGGACAGAATTTCAAGAATGGCGGTTATTGGATATAATCAAGTTCGTATGGCTAATCTCAGCGTAGCGGCATCTCATGCTGTAAACGGAGTTTCGGAGCTTCATTCAGATATTTTGAAAAAAACCGTTTTTCATGATTATTACAAGGCTATGCCGTACAAATTCCGAAATGTGACCAACGGAATTGCGCATCGCAGATGGCTTTGCTATTCCAATCCGGAGCTTTCCGGGCTTATCCGAGAGTGTATCGGAGAGGATTTCAGAAAAGATCCTCAGTGTCTTTCTGATTTTAAAAAATTTGGAGAAGATTCCTCCGTGCTTGACAGACTGACGGAAATAAAGCTGCACAATAAACAGCGTTTTGCAGAATGGCTCAGCAGGACAAAGGGAATTTCGATAGACACATCATCTATATTTGATGTGCAGGTGAAGAGAATTCATGAGTATAAGAGACAGACTCTTAATATTCTTAAAATAATTGCTTATTATAATGAGCTTCTTGAAAATCCGAATGCGGATATTGCTCCGTGTACTTTTATTTTTGGGGGAAAGGCTGCGCCCGGATATTACCTTGCTAAAGATATAATAAAACTTATTTGGAGTCTTGGAGAGGAAATATCGCATAATTCAAGGGTACGCGATAAAATAAAGGTGATTTTTCTTGAAGATTATAATGTGAGCGCGGCGGAAATTCTGATTCCTGCGTCGGACATCAGCGAGCAGATATCACTTGCCGGCAAAGAAGCAAGCGGAACCGGCTGCATGAAATTTATGATAAACGGCGCGCTTACAATAGGTACGCTCGACGGGGCAAATGTTGAGATGCGGAATGCGGTAGGACGTGACAATATCTATATTTTCGGTCTCGACGCGCATGAGGTTGACGAGATTTGGAAAGCGGGCTATGACTCTGGGGTTTATTACAGGAAAAGTCAGGCTTTAGCCGGTGTTATGAACACGCTTCGCGGTGGATTTGCAGGCAGCAGATTTTCAAATTTGGTAAACTATTTTATGTATAGCCATGGTATTTCAGATCCTTATATGTGTTTTGCTGATTTTGAATCTTATATGAATGTATCATCAAAGATAAGAGCTGACTATGAGAATAAAATCGAGTGGCAGAAAAAGGCTCTTTACAATATAGCAGGAGCGGGATTTTTCTCATCGGACCGCAGTATAGTGGATTATGCGGAAAATATCTGGGAAATATATCCTGTTAATTGAGTTGTTTTCTCATGGACTCGGATATTTATAACTATAGGTGAGATGCTACCGTCTATAAGACGATTATGTGTAAATGCATTCGCATGTAAAAGTGTTAATGTACAAAAGTTCGCATATAAGGTGTTCGTGTATAAAATTGTTTGAGTACAAAGGTGTTAGTGTACAAGGTGTTGGAGTGCAAAGGGCGTGTGAAGGCGTTCGCATCTGTACTGTCAGCTTAAGTTCACTTTTTCTGGTGGCGGAATAATCTGCCGCCGAAATGAAATGCCCTATGACTGAGCTTATGCTCCTTATTGAATGTGGAAAGCACGGTTATTGATATGTCTTTATGTGACAGTATTTTTGAATATAAATATCAGATTTATGAAAGCGACAAATTTGAACATTCCGAATTTGAACCTGACAAATTTAACCCCAACGGATTTTGCCCAGACGGATTTAAATTTAAGCCAGGCAAATTTAGATCCGACGGCTTTGAAATCAACGGATTTAAAAACGACAAATTTGAAATCGACGTCAGCTTGACCGGTGCAATTTGCAATACCGGTAAAATACGGTTTGTCGTTTCAGTTCCCGACTTTGTTTATGTTGATTCTCTGATTATGTATATTCATTCGGACGGTTTGGGCGATGATGACGGAGAACGCCACGCTTCATATCGTTTGGAATATACGGGTCATAACGACGCAGAGAATTTTTTTGAAAAGGTAATAACTGCGGAAGAGCTTAGCTCATTGTCGGACCGTGGTCTTTATTATTATTACTATTCTGTTTCTGACGGTTTTGATTCGGGGTGTTACGGCGGAGAGGAACCGATCAGGCTTCTCCGCTCGGAGAGCATATGCGAACGTCAGCTTATGCTCTATGACCGTGATTTTGAAACTCCTGCCTTTATGAAGGGCGGTATTATATATCATATTTTTGTAGATAGATTTTCTTCGTCAGGTCGCGCCGAAGCTAAAAAAGACGCTGTTATAAATTATGATTGGGATAATGGAATACCAATGTATCCTCCGTACAGAGGAGCTCCGCTTAAGAACAATGAATTTTTCGGAGGAGATCTTTGGGGTGTAATCGAAAAACTTGACTATATCCAGTCTTTTGGCGTAAATGTGATATATCTTAGCCCCATATTTGAATCACCGTCCAATCATAAGTATGATACTGCTGATTATATGCATGTTGATTCTATGTTCGGAGGAGAGGAAGCTTTTGCAGAACTTTGCGCGGAATGCCGCAGGAGGGATATTTATGTAATTCTGGACGGTGTATTTAATCATACGGGCGCGGACAGTATTTATTTTAACAAGTATAATCACTATGACAGCGTTGGCGCGTACAATTCAAAAAGTTCTCCTTTTTATCCCTGGTATAATTTTTATTCATATCCGGACAAATATGAATGTTGGTGGGGTGTCGATATTCTTCCGCGTGTAAATTGCAGCTGTGAAGGTTATCGCGAATTTATACTGGGAGAAAACGGAGTTGTAAAGAAATATATGCGTCTCGGGGCCTCAGGTTTTCGTCTTGATGTTGCGGACGAGCTTTCCGACGGTTTTATATCAGGAATACGATCTGCGGTAAAAGAGGAAAATCCAGACGGTTTGATACTGGGCGAAGTATGGGAGGATGCGTCAAATAAAATTTCATACGGTATACGCCGCCGTTATTTGCAGGGATATGAACTTGATTCGGTTATGAATTATCCTTTGCGCGAAGCCGTAATTATGTATATTCTTTACGGAGAATGTGAAAAGATGAGAAGCGCGACGGAGGGTATTTACCGCAGATATCCGAAATGCGTGTGTGATGTTCTTATGAATTTTCTCGGCACGCATGATACTAAACGTATACTGACGGTTTTCGGAGGCGATTCCGGTGACGGAAGAACTGCTGACGAGCTCGCTCATATGAAATTGGAAAGAGAACAGCTGAAGATGGGAATTAACCGGCTTAAAAGAGCGTATGTTATAGTGGCTGCAATGTTCGGTGTACCGTCTGTTTTTTACGGTGATGAAGCTGGTCTTGAGGGATACGATGATCCTTTTTGCCGCAGACCGTTTCCGTGGAAACACCAGAATAATGAGCTTACTTCATTCTTTCGCCGTATTGGAAAATTACGCAGAAGTGAAAAGGTATTCCGGGAGGGATTTTTCAGGCTTATTGTCTGTACACCGGATTTATTTGTTTTTCATAGATATAATGACGAGGAACGGCTTATTATTTGTGTTACGCGAGATAAAAATATACGATACGAGCTGGATGTTCCCTCCTGTTGTATTGAAGATACCTCTGGTTCAGGACTTGAAGGAATGTTTTTAAAGGAAGCCGAGCTTTCCGCGGAATCTGCATATATATTTAAAGAGAACTGATTGTCAATAAATTATGAAGCTGTCTCACGCCTCCTTTAGATAGGCGTGAGACAGCTTCATTCAAGTAAATTTTTGGTTTAGTCTTTGCATTCGGCAAGATAAATCTGAATACTGTCTCCGTCATTGCATATAATACCGGAAATATTAATCCCAGAGTTCATAAGCAATGCTCCGGAATAAATTTCGCCGTCAAATGAGTTTTTATAGAATTTATTCTTGTCAAGACCTGCGAATTTCAGGAAGAATAATCCGCTTTCAATTTTCCTCATTATTACAGCGGTAAAAAGAGCCTCTGACTTATCGGGAGCTACAAGTCCCCATGCGCAGCGGAAATTGTCAAAATACGGATCAATTAGTCTGTAAAGATCACCGTAATGAGTCAGATTGTAGTATTTGTGGTAATCTTCAACCTGTTTTTTTATAATTTCCTTTTCATCATACGTTAATTTTGTAGGATCGAGCTCGTATCCGAAGGTACCCCACTGAGCTATATTGCCCTTTGTTTTGTAGCCTGTTCTGTTGCTTGCCGAAACATGCGCTCCCACAGTTTGCGCCGGATAGCATAAGGATGTTCCGAACTGAATTGTAAGGCGCTCAATAGGATCTGTGTTGTCGCTTGCCCATATCTGAGGAGAATAATAAAGCATTCCAGGGTCGAATCTTCCTCCGCCTCCCGAACAGTTTTCCAACAGAATATTCGGGAATGCCTTAGTAAAGCGATCCATAAGATCGTAGGTACCCAGGATGAAACGGTGGAAAAATTCTTTTGCTCTTTCAGGAGGGAGCAGTGCCGAACCTGCTTCGGAGATATTTCTGTTGAAGTCCCATTTCAGGTAATCAATTTTATATTTTGAAATTACCTCCGACATCTGTTGGAAGATATTATCTCTTACGTCTTCTCTCGAAACATCGAGTACATATTGATGCCTTGCAATTGAGGGAGCTCTTCCCGGGACATGAACAAGCCAATCGGGATGTTTTTTGAAAAGCTCTGAATCGGGTGAGATCATTTCCGGTTCGTACCATATGCCGAATTTCATTCCCAACGCGTTTACCCTGTCGATAAGCACGCCCAGACCTCCCGGCAGCTTTTCTTCATTGACGTACCAATCTCCGAGAGAGCAGGTGTCATTGTTTCGTTTTCCGAACCAGCCGTCGTCCATGACAAGCATTTCTATACCGAGTTCTTTTGCGTTTTCGGCAAATTCGACAAGTTTATCGGTATTGAAATCAAAGAAGGCTGCTTCCCAGCTGTTTATAAGAAGGGGGCGTTTTTCGTATTTATATTTGCCCCGTACAAGGTTATTGTTATAGAGTTTATGATATGTTCGGCTCATGCCTCCGAGACCCTGACAGGAATATACCAAAACGGCCTCCGGGGTTTGGAAGCTTTCACCCGGTTCGAGATGCCAGGAAAAATCCTCTGGATTTATACCCATAATAATTCTTGTTGTGCCTGAATAATTGCATTCGGCGGATATTTCAAAATTTCCGCTGTAAACAAGATTGAAGCTGTAAGCGTCGCCCTGTTCTTCACCGGCTCCGTGTCTGAGAAGAGCCGCAAATGGGTTTTGATTATGGCTTGAAACGCCTCTTTTGCTTCCTACACCCTGAATTCCGTGTGCAAGTTTTCTTTGCTCTCGGCATCTTTCTTTTGCATGTCTGCCATATAGTGTAATAAAATCAAAATCCATTGAAGGAAAATCAACGCACGAGCTGAATATTCTCTCGATGTCTACGGAAACTTTTCCGTGATTTTCAGCTCTGACGCTTTTTGTAATTACATCGAGATTGTTGAATGCGGTATATATAAGAGTGATTTTTATACCTGTCAGATTATCTTCTGCAAGGATTTCCAGTGTATCTGCTTCGCCGTTATCGTTTACATATACTGACGGCAGCGGTGCAAGAGACGGTTTTCCCTTATAGATATTGTGACTTACATAACGAATATCGGTTACGGAATTTCCGTCTGAATTATTAACTTTTAATGCGGAGATTCTGAAATCACCCGCACCGTATGCTGGATACTCCATAGGAAGTACGTCGATAGACGTAGCTTCATCTTTGAAATTTGGATTGGACGGACTGAAAGATGCGCTTTTTAATCTCCTTGCATTGGGCCAAAGATTTATATCAGGAATTTTTGCTCCGTAATAGAGATTAAGAAGATAATTTTCGTCGAATATTCCTATAACGTAGCTGGATCCCGGAGTATCAAGCTTAAATATTCTTTGTTGAGCGTCAAATGATATCATAAAATTTTTCTCCGTATAACTGAATAAAGATGTTCCTCCCTTTGGAACTTAGCTTGTTGTAATTTTAGGATGCAAGGACATAACATCTTTTTCTGATTAATAAAGCTACATTTTGGGTGAAAATGTAGCTTTATATTTAATATGTAATATAACTTTTAATATAAATTTTTAATATAACTTTTTGAGCTGCTGCGTGAGATAGTCAAACGCGAGCTGTATATCCTTTTCGGGAGTATCTCCGCATTCGCGTTCAATTGTAAGGAATCCGTCAAATCCTTCATCACGGAGAGCCGCCAGGTATTCAGGGAACGGTACGTTTCCATGTCCGAGAGGGAGCTCTTCGAATGTATCCGGTCCCGTTTTAATTCCGTCCTTTGCGTGTGTATGTACTATATAATCTTTAAGTATATGTACCGCTTCGACCGGATCCTGTCCGCAGAGCATTACAAAATTGGCGGGATCAAGGTTAACTTTAGCGCTCTTTGTGTCGGTTTTCTCAAGAATTCCGCGCAGCTTTACTGCCTTTTCAGGGCCTGTCTCGGTCGCAAAGCAAACGCCTATTGAGTCGCCGTATTTGCCGAGAGTTTCGATTGTTTTGCAGATATTTTTATATTCAACGCTGCTTTCGTCATCAGGAACGTGACCAATATGGGTTGTAATAATGTGCGTATCAAAGTCAACTGCGAGATCCATCATTTTCATTGTGCGCTTAATCTCTTCCTCGTTTTCGCCGTATGCGGAAAAGTCCATTCCAAAGTCAGCGCAGAGCGCAGAAAAACAAAGACCGTTTTCTCTGACGAATTTTAATATGTCGCGGCGGTCGTCGGCCGAAAGATTGTCGGGATCAAGTTCTCCTGATGTTACATATGGCTGAAGTCCTTTTGCTCCCATATCGCGTGCCTTTATTACGGCATCTTTGAAAGGAATACGGAAAGAAGACGGCATTACTCCAATTTTAAGCATATTATTTATCTCCTTTAATAATTATATTTTATTGTTTTCAATAAATCGGTTTACTTGACAAAGCTGTCTGTATAAAGTATAATTAAAAATGTATATAAGCATATTATCAACGCGTATGCTGACTATGTATTTATTATCAGAGGGAACTTACAATATTCTCTGTATCACGGGCTATCATTAACTCCTCATTTGTAGGAATCAGGTAAATTTTAACTTTAGAGTCCGAAGCCGAAAGTTCAACTGTTTTTGACTGATGATGTGTTACAGCATTTACATCTTTGTTAAGTTTGATTCCGAAATATTCCATGCCTGTACATACGCGCTCACGTAGCTCAGGATTGTTTTCTCCCATTCCGGCAGTGAAAACAACAGCGTCAAGGCCATTCATGGCAGCTGTATATGATCCTATATATTTCTGAATCTGATATGCCATTACCGAGGTTGCTCTAACGGCGTCAGGTTTGTGTTCATCGTTTTCGGCAATGGATTTTTCAAGATCCCTGCTGTCGGAAGAATATCCATGAGTAACTCCGAGAAAGCCGCATTTTTTGTTCATATAATTGTCCATTTCATCAGGAGTATACCCTTCGTTTTTCATTATAAATGTAACAATTGCGGGATCAATAGAACCGCAGCGAGTTCCCATTTCGATTCCGTCAAGAGGAGTAAATCCCATAGATGTGTCGATGCATTTTCCTCCCTTAACCGCGGAAATCGAAGCTCCGTTTCCGATGTGACAGGTAATTATTTTCGTTTCTTCTGCGGGTATATCAAGAAGTTTGATCATCTCTTCAGAAACAAAGCGGTGCGATGTGCCGTGTGCGCCGTAACGGCGTATTTTGTATTTTTCGGCTATTTCCGAGGAAATCGGATAGGTATATGCTTTTTCCGGCATTGTCTGATGAAAAGCCGTATCAAATACAAGAACCTGAGGAATATCAGGCATTATAGCGCGGCATCCGTCGAGTCCCATAAGATGAGCGGGCGTGTGAAGCGGAGCGAAAGGGTGGCAGAGCTTCAGCTTTTCAATTACATCATCTGTAACGAGGCAGCTTTCAAAAAAGTACGGACCACCGTGGACAACACGGTGTCCGACCGCTTCTATTTCGCTCATGTCTGAAATTACGCCGGTTTCGGAGCTTGTAAGGTATTCGATTACAACTTTTGTTGCTTCTGCGTGATTGGACATCGGAATATCTTTCTTGATTTTTTCTCCATCTTCGCCTTTGCGGTGCTCTATGCGGCCGTCAATTCCGATTCTTTCGCAGATACCTTTTGCTTTTACGGTGTTTGTTGAAGTGTCAAAAAGCTGATATTTAAGCGATGAGCTTCCTGCGTTTACTACTAATACGTTCATTTTGTTTTCATATCCTTTCTGCCGTATGCCGTCCGGATTCATTCTCTTTTTGCGGTCGTAGAACAGCCCGGCAAAAAATTTTTCGTTTTTTACAGAGAGTATGGTAAAATCCGGTTACGAAAAATTGTTCAATAATAAAATTCAATACCAATTTATTATATATCATAAAGCAGAATATTTCAACATTTTTTTGAGATTTTTCTGAAAAAATGTTTGTATAAAGAGTACTAATGTTAAAAATATCATTATTTAACATTTAAATGTTCTTGAATCTGTAAAAACGGCGCAGAGGATAGCGTAAAAACAGTATAAAAACAGCGTAAATGGGGCGTAAAGGCAGGACAAGAAATGAAGAAATCTGCAAACCGCAGTGCATGTTTTGCACCTGTTTGTGCCTGTCGGCGCAAATACAAAGAAAGGCTTGATAATTTTTATGAAAGTGACAGCTGTTATAGCCGAATACAATCTTTTTCACAATGGACATATAAGGCAGCTCGAATACATAAGAGAGCACGATGGAGAAGATGCGCTGAGGCTTGTAATAATGAGCGGAAATTATGTTCAGAGAGGAGAGCTGGCGGTTATTGATAAATACGTGCGCGCCGAAGCGGCAATTCGGTGCGGAGCAGACATTGTGCTTGAACTTCCTTATCCGTGGAGCTGCGGGAGTGCGGAGTACTTTTCCTACGGCGCTGTCGGACTTTATTCAGCTATAGCGGACGCTGTGCCCGAAACGGAGTTTAAGCTATGTTTCGGAAGTGAAAGCGGAGATTTACATGGAATTGTTAAAACGGCGAAATGCCTTTTAGATGAAAAATATATTTCAGCCGTTGAAAACGAACGCGCTATAAAGTCAGACAGAAGCGAATCCGACATCAGAATGCGTGACAGAATTTTCAGGGAACACTTTGGCGAGAGTATGCCGCGCTGTCCAAACGACATACTTGGAACGGAATATATAAAGGCACTTATGAAATTAGATAAGGCTCACAGAATTGTCCCTTATACAATGAAGCGTGAAGGGAAAGAAACAGCGTCTGCGGCTCGCTCTTGCTTTATGTCCCGTGATATGCAGACTCTGTCTGAGATATGTCCCGGACAAGTCACGCGGCTTATAGATGGATATACAGCCGTATCTTCGGAGAAAATATATCAGGCGGTTTATATGAGCCTGATGCAGAGCGGTTTTCAGGAAAAATATACGGATGGAATGACCCCGGATCTTTTTTTCAGATTTCGCAAATCGGCAGACAGAAGCTGCGGATTTAATGAGCTTATAAGGCGAACTGCTACGAAAAAATATACCGATGCAAGACTCAGGCGCGTACTTCTGCATAATCTTTTCGGTGTTACATCAGATGAGCTGAGAAAAATACCTAATTATACAATTGTACTGGGGTTGTCCTCGTCTGGGCGTAGATTTTTAGCATCGCTTCGCGGACGAAATAATAGCATACAGAATGATTGCAAACTGAATGATTGCAGATTGAATGATTGTAGATTGAATGATTGTAGACTAAATAATTGCGGACGGGATGGCATTCCTTTTATTGCCCTGTCTCAGTCTGACCGCAGACTGGACGGAATAGGAGAATATGAGAGATGTGCGGATAAGCTTTACGCGCTCGCAGCCGGCTATTTCCCCGGTTATTTTACTACAAAGCACCCGTATATAGGAGCATGAATAATTATTCAGAGCTGTTCAGAGCTGTTTACGGAGAAACTAAAAAGTCGGACGGCGTGTTGGGCGTGTTGATTTTTATATTTACATAAAGATAAAAGCAGATAATGACAGATTATAAATAGAATAATTTGTATATACATATAACAGTTAAAGAGGTAATTTAGGTCTATGGAAAATAAGCTTGTAATTATTGCGCCTGATTCTTTTAAAGGTACTCTTTCGGCGTCTCAGGTATGCGAGGCAATAGAGAAAGGAATCAAATCCGCAGATAACAATATCAAAACTGTAAAAATTCCGGTTGCTGACGGAGGCGAGGGAACTGTGTCAGCTCTTTGCGGTGATAATATAGTACGTATGACTGTTAGCGGTCCCTTTGGCGAATGTGTTGATTCGTTTTACGGAATTTCTCCGAACGGCACCGCAGTGATCGAAATGGCCGCAGCCGCGGGACTTCCCCTTGCGGAAGGAAAGCTTAATCCGATGACCGCATCTACATTTGGTGTAGGGGAGCTTATTCTTCACGCGGTTAAGAGCGGAATACATAAAATCGCAGTCGGACTTGGGGGAAGCTGTACAAATGATGCAGGTTGCGGAATTGCATCGGCTTTGGGAGTACGTTTCACGGATTCAGACGGCGTTGAATTTGTGCCTGTGGGCGGAACATTATCACGTGTTGAACATATTGATACAACAGCCGCGGAGAAGCTTCTTTCCGGGGTACAGATAGATATAATGTGCGACATAGATAATCCTCTTTACGGGGAACACGGGGCCGCATATGTGTTTGCACCTCAGAAGGGGGCTGACGACCGTGCTGTAAAAATTCTTGACGCCGGACTTGTCCATATATCCGAAATAATAAAGAGAGAACTTGGATTTGACGTTTCAGAAATGTCAGGGGGAGGAGCAGCAGGAGGCTGCGGAGCGGGACTTGCCGCTTTTCTCAAGGGAAGAGTCAGAAGCGGAATTGAAGTTGTTCTTGACGCGTCGGGCTTTGACGGTTATTTGAGGAATGCCGAACTTGTGATAACTGGAGAAGGACATTTCGACTCGCAGAGTATAAATGGTAAGGTAGCAGACGGGATAGCCAGCAGGCTCAAAAATTCGGAAATTCCTCTTGTTGTACTCGCCGGAGGTGACGCCGAGGTTTCGAATGCATACAGTAAAGGAATTACCGCTGTTTTTTCTATCCAGCATGAACCTGTTGCCTTTTCAGAGGCTAAGGAACATAGCTATGAATATTTGAGACGTACTGCAGAGAACGTTATACGGCTGTTTTTCTCCGCTAAAAAACAAAATTGACTGGCAGCTGGCTTTTGTATTTTACAAATCCGATATGTAAAAATTATGGAAAACGATATTTATTTCAAAGTAGATGTTGACAAATAAAAAAGATAATGTTATAATCATAATTGTAAGTAGTAACAGAATAGTTTTTATTTATGAGGTGTTTATTCCGTGTGGATAAAGTATTCTGTTATAATATCAGAAAACAAAGCAAGTTAAAATGGGAGGTACATGATGAAAAAAACAAAAAAGAAGTTTCTCTCTGTACTGTCGGCCGGCTTAGTAGCTGTACAGGCGGTTGCGCCGATGATTGGCTCCAGTGTCGGGGCAGTGTCGGAAGAGAATCTTGTCAGGAAAGCTACTCCTTTGATTGACGGAGTGCTTGATCAGGAGTACGCTACGTCATACAGCTTTAAGCTTTCGGAAGTGATGAAGTCTGAAAATGTTAGAATTGCACCTTTTTGGATTCAATCAAACGCATTTAATACCATCTACTTTGATGAAGATGACAACCCGACCGGTTACATAAAAATATATGCAGCGGACGGAAGTGAAATCACTCCTGAGATGTTTGCAGATACTTATGACAATGATTATGATTCTCTTCCGAAGGATGAGGATGGCTCAATTACATGTACATTTGAATGGACAGATGCAGGATATGCGAGCGAGTATTTTACAGATGTAACATATTCATTTCTGTGGGATGACGAGGCGATTTATGTATATGCTTCAGTAACTGATAAGAGTCCTTTGGATCTTACACAGCAGGAATATAATGATGCTTTTTCAACTGGTTGGGGAAATAGGCCTTGGCTTGTTGATTGTGTGTATGCAACTTTAAGATTTGATAATGTTCCTTACACGGCATATAAAGTATCAGCCGGCGATCCGGAGAAAGACGGAGATCATCCTAAGGGAGAAATTTACGTTGATGAGGAGAATTCCAAGTCGTATACTGATCTTAGTATAGTAGCGTCTGGAACCGGAACGTCAAAAACCGGTACTGAATACGACGGTATTTTCTATTATGCGGAGCGCGGAGAAAGCTACTTTGATAAAGACATTAATGAAGTTGTTTATGGAAAGAAATTGACAACGCTTAATGATTTCTGTCTTAATTGGTATGAATATGCATTTTATACTGATGATTATCCAGGAGGAGCAGAGCGCCGTGCATTGATTTGTGATGGTTCGGATAACGTTGAGGATGAGAAAACATGTGAAGAAGATGCGAACCGTTTTATTGCTCGTCATATTATGACTGAGGAGAGACTGGCCGAAAGGGATGCAGGAAGAGCGGAAAATCTTGAAAATGTTGCTATTGTAGCTACTGACACAGGATATGTTGCAGAAATGAAGATTCCGCTTACCGAAGATGCAATCTCTGCAATTAAAGATAATGATAATGTAATTGGCTTTGTACCGCAGAATGTAAATGCTATGCCTGTAGTTTTCGGAGCTAATATTAGCAATGGCAGTGCAACAAAATGGGTTATTAATGGTACAGGCGACAAAGCTGTGTCACTCAAGCTTACAGATGAAGATTATGTTTATGTACCCGGTGATGTAAACGGAGACAGCGTTGTAAATTCTAAAGATATTGTTCGCCTTATGCAGTACATTGCAAATGAAGGCAAGGGTGTAACTGTAACCAAGGCAGATTTGAATAACGATGGCAAAGAAAATGCTAAGGATATCGTTCGTCTTATGCAATATATAGCTAATGAGGGTGAAGGCATAGAAATTTTCTAATTGCTGATTCGGCTCGATGTAATTTGTAATTATATTGAGACGTATCACCAAATTGATTAAAACAAAAGGTCAATTAAAATAAAAGGCACCTTTTCACAGGGATATTTATACCTGTCAGAAAGGGTGCTTTTTTGTATTATAAAGAAACTGAGTAACCGCAGTGTATCGTGGTTTTGCCTTGGGAAATTGTGTTGCCCATAGTGAAACGAAGACTGCACCATAAAGTTTTCAGCTTTAAAGTACTAATACTTTAAAGCTGAATTAATCTCACCGCTTCGAGGACTTTGTATAATTGATGCCACCCGCTCAGAAGCGAAACTTACATCTTAAAGCGTTAAGGTTTAAGGTATTAAATCTTAATTAAGCAAAAATTCTTACTTGAAATGAAAATGCAACTAATAAATTATTCAAAATATATTAAATGATTTATTGGTGTTAAAATAAAGGCACTCAAAAAGTATAGATGACTATAAATTTTTTACGAATCAAAGCAGCCGTATACTGACCACGCTTTATATGCTCCGATTTCCATACTTTTTTTATCTGTAGGATTTTCATTTGCTCCTGTTGTAAGATAAAACATAAAAGTTCTGTCTTTTAAAGCCTCGTCTGTATATTCAGACAAATTTTCCGGATATACAAAAGCGGTAATTTTGTCTCCCTCTTTAAAAGTTCTGAAAGAATTTTCGTATTGCTCGTATACTTCAGAAATTTTTATTGTCAGCTTACATACTGTATTTATCGGTATATTGGAATAATTACTTGTATAGATTTCATATTCTTCGATTTCTCCGTCACAAATCAACCAGACGTTTCCTTCAGATTCGGTGTTCGATATAAAAGAGGATCGGTAATCTGCTTCGTCTGCGGGAAGACTTTTTTCGGATGTGTTGTATGAAACCGTTGACATCCAATCGCTCGGCATACCGATATTGTATTTGGATGACAGTGAAAATCCACCGTTTTCCGAATAGGGAAGAAGTCCGCTTACAATGGAAAAGCAGCATAGGAGAAATAAGGCGCAGGCACTGATTATGGCTCCTACTCGGAGGAACCTATTTGCGGAAGTGGATATAGCATTTGTCGCGCAGCTATCCTGATTAAAATTTATTGTGCGTTCAGTTTTGGACACTTTATTATCAGACACAATTTTCTTTTGAGCGTTTTCTTCTTTTTTCATACCGCTTTACCGTCCTGTTTGCAGAAATTTGTTTTGCTTTTATAACTGCGAAAACGTAGATATTACCTACTATAAGTATAACATATTTTAATAAAAAAATCCATAGCTTTTTAAAGTTAATTTATGTTTATTTTATCGACTGGTGGAAGTTTATTTCAGTCAATAATAAAAACAATCTGTGTCGGTTAAGAATTTCTTAAGGATTTGCATAATTGTATCTTAAAAATAAATCTTGTATAATTATTTCAGCGTAAAGCAATACAAGATTGCCGGCCAATTTTGCAGAGGCGCAGGTTAAAATTTTCTATTAGCCAAATTATTATTTAGCTTAATTTCAATGCGTCTTTATTTATATCAACTTTACAAGAAGGTAAAAAAATGATATACTTACTACAGTTAATCGGTAAAATAACAGCGGTTCTTCTCTTTGTTTTCGGTGCTTACCAGCTGTTGTATATTCCAATCGCACTTTTTATTCGTAAAAAGGCGGCGGAAGCTAAAGAAACGAATAGCTATGCTGTACTTATATGTGCAAGAAATGAAGAAGCAGTAATTCCCGATTTAATATCCAGTATAAAAAGTCAGACTTATAATCAGGAGCTTATAAAAATATTTGTAATGGCAGATAACTGTACAGATGAAACGGCTTCGGTTTGCCGTGCTCTCGGAGCTGTTGTATATGAACGTCAAAATACAGAGAAAATTGGTAAAGGATATGCGCTTGAAGCACTTCTTGATGGTATTTCGGCGGACTATCCCGACGGTTTTGACGGTTATTTTGTTTTTGACGCTGACAACGTGCTTGACAAGGCATATATTTCTGAAATGAACAAGGTTTTTTGTTCAGGGTATGATATAGTTACCGGATACAGAAATTCAAAAAATTACGGGGACAATATGATTTCAGCGGGTTATGCGCTTAGCTTTTTAAGAGAAGGAAGGTTCTTGAATTATCCGAGGTATGTTGTAGGATCAGGATGTACTATAGGCGGAACGGGATTTATGTTTTCGAGAGAAATACTCGAAGAACAGGGCGGATGGAAATTTCATTTGCTGACAGAAGATATTGAATTTTCCGCGTATCATATAATTAACGGAAGAAAAATCGGTTTTGCACAGGATGCGGTTTTCTATGATGAACAGCCTGTTACGTTCAAACAGTCATGGGATCAGAGACTTAGATGGGTAAAGGGATATATGCAGGTCCTCAGAAAATACGGGTTAAAACTTCTCTGCGGTGTATTCAAAGGAGAATTTGCATGCTTTGATATGCTTTCTTCATTAACCCCGATCTTTATTTTGTCGGCAGTCGGTCTTCTCACTAATGCGATTAATGCACTGTTGATGCTGCTTTCAGGGGAGCCTGCCGTACTTGCCGCCGCAGTGCTTGCGGAGCCGCTTATTCTGGCATATGGTACTATGTTTATAATAGGTTTTATCACAGTAATAAGCGAATGGAATCGTATTCATACATCGGCTTCTAAAAAAATCATTTATTCATTGACTTTTCCGATTTTTCTGCTCTCATACCTTCCGATTGCAATTGTCGCTTTATTTTCAAAAAAAGTCAGCTGGAAACCGATTGTTCACAAAGGAAGCTGTACATCATTGCCTGCAAGGCTGAAAAAAAGGCTTGAATGATGCGCTTAAATAAACTAAACTATATTATGTAATTTAACTGTTTGAGGAGGCATGAAGTGTAATGAATAATATTCTGATTTGCGATGACGAAAGAGATATTGTATCAGCGGTGAAAATTTACTTGACCGCGGAGGGATTTAACGTTTTTGAAGCTTATAACGGAAAAGAGGCTATTGATATAATAAACCGTGAAGATGTACAGCTTGTTCTTCTTGATGTTATGATGCCGGTGATGGACGGTATTACAGCTATTGCTCGTATACGTGAAATCTCAAATGTTCCGGTCATAATGCTTACGGCGAAATCTGAAGACACTGACAAAATACTTGGCTTGAATGTAGGTGCGGACGATTATGTTACCAAGCCGTTCAATCCGGTCGAACTGATTGCAAGAGTAAAGTCTCAGCTGCGGCGGTACATGACGCTTGGCGGCGGTGCTGCCAAGCCGTCTCAGCTGACTATAGGCGGCATAAAGCTTGATGACGATTCAAAAAGTGTTACGGTCGATTCTGTTCCGGTCTCTTTAACTCCGCGTGAATACGATATTTTGCACTTTCTGATGAAAAATGTCGGCACGGTGTTTTCTCCGCGCGATATTTACCGCAATGTCTGGGGCGAAGAACCGTATGGGGCTGAAAATGCCGTAGCTGTTCATATAAGGCATCTTCGCGAAAAGATTGAAATCAACCCTGCTGACCCAAGGTATATAACTGTCGTTTGGGGAAAGGGATATAAGATTAAGGGCGAGTAATGCTTAATACGGAAAATCATAATCCGAACAAAAAGCTTGTTCATCTCAGATAAATCTGAAGAAAGCCTAAAGGAAAATTCTCACGCGGTGTTTTTCTGACACGGCGGAAGTTTTGTCCTGCCGACCGACAAGGCTTTTATTCGGATATAGAACCGTACAAAAATCTGCGTATATATGTATATAAGAAAAAGGTGTGGTCATAAAAATGGTTATGAAATTGAAATCGAATACCGCTGTTAAAGTTACGGCTGTCATTCTGTTGTTTCTGACATGCGCAGGAACTTTTCTATCGGCGTTTTTGTGTTTTATCATGGCCTTCTATAACTCTTATCTGGACGGAGGCATGGAACTTAAATCAACTGCTGTTCAGATGCTGATTTCAAGTAAGTACTATGCTATGGATGCATATCTGGATGCTGTATATTCGGGCAATGAGGAAGCTAAAAATTATTATTTCGGAGAGACTTTAAGCTCTGATAAAACTAATCTCAGATTTTATATCAGTGACAGTGAAAATAATTATGTTGCTTCTAATGCCGATAAGGATTCTTTTACTGAGCTGGACAGTTTTAACCGCACATTTACAGAAGAGATAGATGACACAGAAATTTATGTAGAAAAGGCTTTCGCTACATCGATAGACGCATATTCCTTTATAAATGACTATAAAAACAGAGAGGGATTTGAAGTTACCGATTATGGAGTTGAATATAATGACGACTATGAAGGCAATGGCGTATATACAGCAAGGATTTATGGATGCGACGTTAAAAAGACTAAGATGTATATTAGTCTTGGAATCGATTCAGAGCTTCCTGTAAAGGATATATTTTATCTTGCTGATTCAGCGATAGAAAGAATCGTAGCTCTAAGATACAGTCTTATATGGATTACGGTTGTATTTGCTTTTTTAAGCATTGTGCTTTTTGTATTTATTATGTGTACGGCAGGGCATAAAACCGGAAAGGACGGAATTTACATCGGTTATCTTGACCGTATACCGTTTGATGTTCTAACGGGAGTTCTAATACTTCTGGCACTTCTTCCCGCGGTAATAATTGATTCGGTTTATGACTCCGCAGTTTTGGTATTTCTTTTCTGTGTTTCTTTAATTTTTTGGTTTCTTATTTTGCTTGAGTTTTTCTGGACGCTCGCTGTAAGAGTAAAAAGCCGCAATGTTTTAAAAAACACAGTAATTTATATGTGTCTTCGTCTTGGCTATAAGCTTTTAAAAAAGTTTGTAGGATTAATCGGATTTTCGTTTAGAAATTTACCTGCTTGCTGGAAGGCGGTCTTGATATACGGAGCACTGACAATATTTGAGCTGTTTGTTATGAGCAGCGGTTCGATGATAGGCTTGTTTTTGCTTATAAAGCTAATGATTTTTGCGGTTATTATATACGTTTCTTCGGCACTTAAAAGGCTTCAGCGCGGAGGTGAGGAACTTGCCTCCGGAAATGTTGCGTATATTGTTGATACCTGCAGAATGCCGCGGATACTTGCCGATCACGCAAGAAATCTAAATAATATCAGCAAAGGACTTCGTCATGCCGTTGATGAGCAGACCAAGAGCGAGAGAATGAAAGCTGAGCTTGTTACCAATGTGTCGCACGATATAAAAACTCCGCTCACTTCTATTGTTAATTATGTTGATATTCTCAAGAGAGAAGGATTAGATTCGGAGCGTGCGCCCGAATACCTTGAAATACTTGCAAAGCAGTCTGCCCGTCTTAAAAAACTTACCGAGGATCTTATAGAACTGTCAAAGGCTTCAACTGGAAATATATCGGCAAATATTGAAAATACAAATCTCGGAGTCCTTCTTTCTCAGGCTATGGGCGAATATGAAGAAAAATTTAATGCGAAGAAGCTTGAAATGATACTAAAACTTTCTGATGATAATTCATATGTTATGGCCGATGGTCAGTTGCTGTGGAGGGTAATTGACAATCTTATGAACAATATCAATAAATACGCGCTTGAAGGAACAAGAGTATATATTTCTGTTTTTTCAAACGATAATCTTACAGATATTACATTCCGCAATATATCGGCAAACGCGATTGATGTTCCCGAAAGCGAACTTACAGATCGGTTTGTCCGGGGAGATCTTTCAAGGACAACAGAAGGAAGCGGTTTAGGTCTTTCAATTGCAAAAAATCTGACCGAGATTCAGGGAGGCAGATTCCGTATAAATACGGATGCGGATTTATTCAAGGTCACGCTAACCTTTGCTTCCGGAAAATCAGAGACGCGGGATGTTGCTGAAAATTTGCAGCCTGAATCGAAATCTTTTCAGAGCAATCAAGGCGTTCAGGACAATGATTCAGGAAGCGAAGCCGGAGATTGCCGCAATTCCTGAAATGAGACTCGGTATAAAAGATATAAATAAACTTGGCATAATATAAATAAAATAGTAGTTTTCAATTCGTTTTTTCATTTTGCTTTTTTGGCCGCAAATGGTTTTATCTATTTGCGGCATTTTTTTGTAATTTTTTTGTATCGGAATTTTTTTAAGACTATTTTTTGTGAACTTAAGAAAGAACTATCTGCCTTCTACAAACCATTTAGGTCCCTCATAAAACAAATAACTTTGCTTTCCGTTTATGATGACTGTGTATCTAAGGCCCATTCCCCCGGCTTTGAGTGACGCTGCTCTTCGCAAATCAGTTATTCGGTCAATTGTGTATAGCCTTCCGTCTTCCCACTCAAGCGAAAGGGGTGTAATTCTGCCGTCAGTATCAAAGCTTGCAGTCACCTTTACAAATACTTTTCTTGACATGTATTTATAATCCTCCTCCTGTAATAATTATTCCAGAAATCGGCAATACTATTCGGTGTATATACTAAGATACCTTAAATGATACTTTAAATTTTGTGTAGGTATAACCGAAAAGAAAAACATGCCAGTGCTTTGTGTATTTGCAGAGGTTAAAATATTTTGATATGAAAGGCTTGAAAAATACAGATGAGTAATATGCTTAAAAATGAAAAATCACCGTATCTTAGGCAGCATAGTGAAAATCCGGTGAATTGGTATCCCTGGTGTGACGAAGCATTTCGTAGGGCAAGAGATGAGAATAAGCCGGTATTTTTAAGTATCGGATATTCTACATGTCATTGGTGTCATGTGATGGCACATGAATCCTTTGAAGATTTTGATGTTGCAAAGCTGCTCAATGAAAATTTTATCAGTATAAAGGTTGACAGGGAAGAACGTCCGGATATAGATTCAGTATACATGACAGTATGTCAGGCTTTGACCGGCGCGGGGGGCTGGCCTCTTACAATAATAATGACGCCGGAACAAAAGCCGTTTTTTGCCGGCAGTTATTTTCCAAAGCGCCGCAGCTTGGGACAACCGGGACTTATTGATATTTTAGAACAGACAAAGCTGTTGTGGGAAGAAGATCGGGAAGAATTACAGAAAACAGGAGAACAGATAACGCAGGCCTTTAATAGGAGCAATGAATCCGTTTTATTTGAAAATCCCGATAAAGGTATTTTAAAAGAGGCATATAATGCCTTAAAAAACAGCTTTGACAGCGTATGGGGAGGTTTCGGAGCCGCACCTAAATTTCCGTCTCCGCATAATCTTATGTTTCTTCTGCGATATTCGCATCTTGAAAATGATTCCGAGTCGCTGCATATGGCTGAGGTTACGCTTAATGCAATGCTCAGAGGAGGAATTCACGATCAGATTGGAGGCGGTTTTTGCCGGTATTCAACTGATAGAAAATGGCTGGTTCCGCATTTTGAAAAAATGCTGTATGATAATGCGCTGCTGATTATTTTGTATTTAGAGGCATATCAGAGAACTGATAATAAATCATATCTCGAGGTTTCAAGACAGACTGCGGACTATATTCTTCGCGAACTGACTGACATAAAAGGAGGTTTTTACTGCGGTCAGGATGCTGACAGCGACGGGATAGAAGGAAAATACTATGTTTTTACGCCGAATGAAATAAAGGATGTACTTGGCGATCATGACGGCGCTGAGTTCTGCAGGCTTTACGGGATAACGGAAGGCGGAAATTTTGAGGGAAGAAATATACCTAATCTTATAGGAACTGATAATGAAGCTTGGCGTTACGATGATCCTCGTATGAAAAAGCTGTATGAATACCGTAAAAAGCGTGTTTTTCTTCACAAGGATGACAAAATACTGCTTTCGTGGAATTCATGGACAATTATAGCTATGGCGCGTGCAGGACAGATACTTGGCGACGAAAAATACAGAGAGGCCGCAGAGAACGCACAGCGGTTTATAGAAGAAAATATGACGGATAGTAATAACCGATTGTATCTGCGTTTCAGTGACGGAGATGCCGCGTATGCGGCGCAGCTGGAGGATTACGCAGTTTACTCGCTTTCCCTGATTGAACTGTATAGTTTGACCTTTAATCCTTATTTTCTTAGTCAGGCTGTACTGCGCGCGAAACAAATGATAGAATATTTTGAGGATAAAAATGGCGGGGGATATTATATCAGCGCGTCTGATGCCGAGCGTCTTATTGTTCGTTTGAAGGAAAGCTTTGACGGCGCTGTTCCGTCCGGTAATTCTGTAGCTGCAATGGTTCTTGAAAAGCTTTCCATTCTGACAGGCGAAACTATTTTCCGTGAGGCTGCCGACAGACAGCAAAAATATATGGCGGGGCAGATGAAACGGTATCCGTCGGCTCATTGCTTTGCTCTGATTGCCATGTCGCAAAGCCTGTATACCCGTCGGGAATTAATATGTGTCTGTCATTCAGAACCTACTGAGCTTAAAGAATATATAAGATATCACTGGACAGACGATTTGAATATTCTGCTTAAAACAGCCGAAAACGCAGAAAAGCTCTCGGAGTCAGCTCCGTTTACAAGATCATATCCGATTCCGGACCACGGTGCTTTATGGTATCTGTGCGAAAATGGAAGCTGCAGGGCGCCTGTAACGGATTTTTCGGAACTTAAACTCGTTTAATCGGTTTGTTTATTTTCTTAAAAATATATCAGGATGGATTATGTGCTCGTCCTTGGGATTTATATCGGACAATCCTTTGTCGGCGAGCATAATCCCTCGTCCGACAGAATAATGTCCGAAGCGCGAGCGGATAATGTCGACCGTATATTCTAAATCTTCCTGCCTTTGAATTTGCGAAATTTCAGGAAGAAATGACAGCTGTTCATGTTCGTTCAGCGACAAACCGCATGCCCTGACGCTGAGAGAACGGACAGGTTTATCGGTAGCATGCTGTTTATATAGCTCGAAAGCTTTGTCAAACAGTGATTTTGATGTTCTGTTGGGATATGGCAGCTTTCCCTGGCGCTCATAACTGTGAAGCTCGTTATCCCTAACTCATAATTGCACCGTACTGCATATAAAATTATACTCACGCATACGGGAGGATACGCTTTCGCACAGCACGTAGAGAATGATTTTTATATCTTCGTCTGTTATTAAATCGCGGGGGGCTGTTGTACTGTTTCCTATAGATTTTATAAGAGACTTTGCGCCTATATTTGAAACAGGGGATGTGTCGAGTCCGTTCGCAAAATTCCAAAGCATGACTCCGTTCCGGCCGAGAAGGTACTGCATAAAATGCTTATCTGAGTTTGCGAGATCGCCTATTGTTTTTATTTTATAATTTAAAAGCTTTTTGTGTGTAGATTTTCCTACATATAGCAGATCATTTACGGGAAGAGGCCAGACAATTTCTTTAAAATGGCTGCGTTTTATGACGGTGGTTGCATCCGGCTTTTTTATATCACTGCCCAGCTTGGCAAAAATTTTGTTATAGGATACGCCTACCGATACTGTAACTCCAAGCTCCGATTTTACTCTTTCCCTGATCTTGTCGGCGATGGTCTGACCGTCTCCGAACAAAGCGGAGCTTCCGGTTACGTCAAGCCAGCATTCATCGAGACCGTATGGCTCTACCTGATCGGTGTATTCGCTGTAAATTTCTCTTGTAATTTCCGAGTATTTAATATATAACTCATAATGAGGAGGAACGAATATTATATCCGGGCATTTTTGTTTTGCCAGCCACAGAGGATTTCCCGTATCCACTCCGCAGGATTTCGCGGCATAGTTTTTTGCCAGTACTATTCCGTGGCGTGCTTCGGGGTTTCCGGAAACTGCAATCGGTTTTCCTCGCAGAGACGGATTGTAAAGACATTCAACTGATGCGTAAAAGTTATTCAGATCAGAATGTAATATGACTCTTTCCATAATTTTTTATTTCTTTCATGGTTAACGGCGACAAAAGGGGACAAAAATAATGTGTGATATAATGAGCGATATAATGAGTGATAAAGCTTGTCACCGTCGCTTCCGGCGTGATTTTATACTGTCAGCGAAAACGTATACTTGTAATTTTATATGACAATTTTATAAGATAAGACAAACAAAATCAATACACAATATATGGCATTTTCAATTTATAATTGCCCGGCGCACAATTGTGCGCCGGGCATGTAAAATCTTAATAGAGGCAAACTTGAATAAAGGGAAATTATGATTTCATCAGAATCGGTGACTATTAAAAACAGTAACTGTCAGAGAACGTATTAATCTTTTCTGTGCTTTTTAATTTTGAGAATTTTTCTGAGCAGCGGAGCAATTAATTTGGGTGATTTCATTACAACGATTTTCATATGTACCGTGTCCTTTCATGTCTGTGTGTAAAAATTCTGTTTGTTATCATTATATGCTTTTGTGCCGAAGCTGTTACTATTTTTTTGAGGGTATGATTTTTTCACTTTATTCATACTGAATTAATAAATATATTATATACTATTATGACATCTAATTTGTACGTTTTAATCTGATAATTTGGCTGGTTCCAAATAAGAATTTAATGTGTAGGTCTTAAAGGGAGAATATAATTATGTTTAAACGTAACAAAAAGAAAATTTCGGACGCATTTTTTACAGTATTAATGATTTTCATGGCGCTGTTTCCATTTCTTTTTATTGTTTGGCTTTGTCTGAGACTCTTCGTTAATCTTGCATGAAAAAGCTGTGACAGTATTTTATTATCAAGGAGTTATAATATCATTATGAAGAAAAAAATTATACTTGCGTGTCTTGCGGTATCTGTAGCTGCAGGTTTATGCGGCTGTGGTTCAAAAAAGGTATCATATGACTTTAATCTTGACGAATATGTGACGGTTGGAAAGTACAAGGGTCTTGAAGTTTCGGCAGATGAAATTCAGACTGAATATGACAGTACAATAACTTCGCTTCAGAGTCAGTATACTACGTCCGAAACTATTACGGACAGAGGAATTCAGAAAGATGATTCGGTGAGTGTTGATTATACTCTGACATCCGGGGATACAGAGCTGGAAAGTCAGCAGAGCTATACGGTAACCGTAGGATCGGGCAGCAAGGATTTTGAAAACAGTCTTATCGGACACGTAACCGACGATACATATACTGAAACGGTAACATTGCCGGATGATTACAGCAATGCGGATTATGCAGGAGCTGAGGCGACATATTCTATTACCGTCGGAAAGATTACAGCGTATGATGTTCCTGAAATTGACGATGCGTTTATAGCTGAAAAATACAGCGACAAATATTCATCATATGCCGAATTTGAGTCCGCAACGCGCAAAAATGTTAAAGAAGAGCTTCTTTGGGACATGGTAACCGAAGGCTCGGAGATATTGAAATATCCGGAGAAAAACATAAGAACATATTACGATAATTATATAAATTATTACACAAACATGTATCAGTCTTATGCCAATTCTATGAATACTACAATTGAGTCTGTGTATTCTATGATGGGTACTTCTGCACAGCAGATATATAAACAGTCGGCAGATGCTGCGAAAAGCGATGTGGTTAAGGAGATGCTTGCGCTTTCAATTGCAAATGCAGAGAATATCGTAATTGATGATGACAGTTATACATCCCGTCTTGAAGAAATGTATTCTGACTATGGATACGATTCTGCAAAAGCGATGGAAAAAGCAGTCGGCAAGGAAGCCATAAAACGTATTATGATTGAGCAGGATGTTCTTCAGATGATAAACGATAATTCAACCGAAATCTGAGCTTTGAAACAGCTCCTGTCAGCGCCGACAAAATTTGCCCGCTGTTGCTTAGCCGACGGTGGGCTGTTTTATTAAAATATGATTATTCTGACATGATACAGAAAGGAATTTTTGCTTTGGGTAATTTTTTTAATAAGCTGCGATATAAAATGAGTATGTTTATGAATGGCAGATATGGAACCGACAGCTTTTTTACTTTTTTGATGTGGGCAGAAGTTATTCTTATTTTAGTTAATGTATTTGCAAGAAACAGTATTATTACTCTTATTGAATTTGCTGTAATAATTTACTCGCTGTTTCGTGCGTTTTCAAAAAATACTCTGAAAAGACGGGATGAAAACGCTAAATACTTAAAGATTAAAAGCAAGATCACCGGATTTTTTAAGCTTGGAAAAGATAGATTTCATGACAGAAAAACACACGTTTACAAAAAGTGTCCGTCGTGCCGTGCGATGCTTCGCTTTCCCAAAAAGCCCGGAGATCATAAGGCGTCATGCCCTAAGTGCGGGCATCATTTTGACGTTCATATCTGATGTATTCAATACTTATGTAAAGGAAAATTGATATAATGGATAGAGATATTAAACCGATGGTATATTTTATCGGAAATACACATTATGATCCCGTATGGCTGTGGACGTGGGACGAAGCTCTCGCGAGCATACGATCAACATTTCGCAGTGCTCTTGACCGTATGAACGAATATCCAGACTATACATACTCATTCTGTACTCCGGCTGTTTTTGAAATGATTGAGAAAGTAGATCCTGGTCTTTTTGAAGAAATCAAAAGGCGTGTTTCTGAAGGAAGATGGGAGCTTCAGGAGGGATGGTGGCTTCAGCCCGACTGCGGTCTTGCGCTTGGAGAAAGCTATGTAAGGCAGGGACTTTACGGGCAGAGGTATCTTAAAGAAAAGTTCGGAAAGTATTCTCATATAATGTTTAATATAGATAGCTTCGGTCACAGCGATATGCTGCCTCAGATATTGCGCGGATGCGGGATTGATTCGTATGTATTTTCACGTCCTGAGTCTTATCATGTTGAGCTTCCCGATAAATTATTTGTCTGGAGATCTCCGGACGGAAGTACGGTAACAGCTTATCGTGCGGCGGATCTCTATCAGCATACGCCGGATGAGGTTGTGTCTACTGCTGAAAAGTACATAAAAGAGGCGGCAGAGACCGGAGCGGACAGATTTCTCGTATATGGAGTAACCAATCACGGAGGAGCTCCGACCAAAGCGATACTGTCCGCGCTTGAAAAAACTGCGGAGAGTGAAAAATATGCGGCTTTTGGATCGCTTGATGAGTTTTTCCTAAGGCAGCGCGAACTGTATAATAATGTGCCCGGAAGCATAACGCGCGGGGAGGGAAAAGAACTTCCTGTAGTTGATGGAGGAATCAACACCCGCGACTGCGGAGTATTTTCTAACTTTTCAGAGATAAAAACTAATAACAGACGCGCCGAATATACAGCGCTCGCGGCAGAACGCGCTTCTGTAATGGCTTCGTTTTACGGAGAAGAATACCCTCTTAATGAGCTTTGCGGAATATGGAAAGACATAATGTTTAATCAGTTTCATGATATTCTCGGCGGAGCGTCAATCATGCAGGCGTATCGTGACGCTCGTGATCTTCACGGAAGAGCCTTGCAGAACGCTTCTGAAATTATGAACTTCAGTCTTCAGCGTATAACAAGAAGAATAAATACGGGCGATGGATTTTGGAACTATGTTTATTTTAATTTTAATTTATCGCCGTATCACGGAGAGCTTGAAGCTGAGCTTCAGTGGGCATGGGAATATGATTTGTATGAGGGCGGCATAGAAGTAAGAGACAATGACGGACATGTAATTCCATGTCAGATTATTCTTGAGAGATCAACAATTCCGGGTTTCCGTACACGCGTTGCTTTTGTGGGTGATATTCCGGCGTTTGGGTATGCAGTGTATCATTTTACACAGAAGAAAGACTCGGATGGTACTCATAAGCTTGGAGGAGATGCCTCACGGCTTGGGACTGAGCGTTTTGAAATTGATACGTGCGGCGATGGCGGGGGAATGTTTATAAAGGACAAAATAACCGGCAAGCATGTAAGTGTTGTACCGGAAGTTTACGAGGACGAGGGGGATGTTTGGAGCTTTAATACCTGCGGTTTCGGAGGTAAGCTTGAGGCGTTTAAGCATGAAGAGTCATTTTGTACGGAGCGGGGAAATATTATATCTACTGTAAGGACGCGCTCTATATTCAGAAAATCTTCGCTTGAACAGCATATTACCGTATATCCCGGAGAGGGATATGTTGATATTCGTTTCCGCGCAAACTGGGAGGATCCGCATACGGTTTTGAAATATACCGTACGACAGAATAATTTAAAACCGGATGATAAGATTTATGCCGGTGTTCCCGGTGGGAAAACGGTCCGTACGCTTGACGGGTTTGAGTATCCCCTCACAGAGACATTATCATACGGAGGTATATCCGTGGCAAGCGGCAATATATTTGCTTATGATACGCTTAAAGATGACGGCACATTCCGTCTTACCGTTTTGCGTAATCCGGTATGCGGAGATCTTCGCATGGAAAAAGCTCTTTCTCCGGATGAGGATTACAGATATGTAGGAAGGGGAATCACCGAGGGTACGGTAAGATTTTATTTTGATGCCGGCGATGCGTACGGAAAGGCCTTAAACGAAGCGTATGAAGGGTTCTTGTTTGCGCCTGTTTCGGTATGCGAAGCTAAGCATGACGGTATTTTAAGCGGTACAGGAAGCTTTCTTTCATTCGAGGGCGATAGAGCAATTTCACTTGACGCTCTGAAAAAAGCGGAGGATGGCAGTGATGATTTTATAATGAGACTATCCAATCGTTCTTCCGAATATACTGCCGGAAAACTGTATGTCAGAGGTTCGTCATGGAATGAAGCTTCAATTCAGCTTGCGCCGTATGAGAACAGGACACTTAGGATCGGACCTAATTTTGATTTACGCTGCGCGGTAAAAGTAAATATGCTTGAAGAGTAAAAAAATGTCGGAGCGTGAATTTCCGCAGACATTTGAATATGAGCGTATGTATGACAGAAAGGGACAATTTTATGGCAAATTTTATTGAGGCCTTGAAGGTTATATTTCTTGGAATTGTTGAAGGAATTACCGAATGGCTTCCGATAAGCTCGACCGGACACATGCTTCTTGTCGATCAGTTTTTGCAGCTGAACGAATCTCAGGACTTTAAAGATATGTTCTTTGTTGTAATTCAGCTTGGCGCAATTATGGCTGTTGTGCTGTTATTCTGGAACAAAATGTGGCCTTTCAAGCGCAGTGTCAACAATAAAATCGAGGTTAGAAAAGATGTATTTTCTATCTGGCTCAAGGTTGTTGTGGCATGCGTTCCCGGGGCTGTAATTACGCTGCTTTTTGACGATTATATAGAAGCGCATTTTCAGACTCCGGAAGTTATTGCTTCAGCTTTGATTTTATACGGAATAGCATTTATTCTTATTGAAATCTTTAATAGAAAGCGTAAACCTAAAATTGAAACTATTAATGATATTACATATATGACTGCATTTTTGATAGGCTTGTTCCAGGTGCTTTCAATTATTCCCGGGACATCACGGTCAGGTTCTACAATAATCGGTGCTCTTCTTATCGGTGTTTCACGGGTAGCTGCGGCAGAATTTACTTTTTTCCTGGCTGTGCCGGTTATGTTTGGGCTCAGTGCAATTAAAATAATAAAGTTTGGATTTGGATTTACCGCTTTAGAGCTTTGTATTACGCTCTTGGGAATGTTAGTCGCTTTTGTTGTCTCTCTCATTGTTGTAAAGTTTCTGATGAATTATATAAGAAAACATGATTTTAAAGTATTCGGATGGTACAGAATAATTCTTGGAGTAGTAATTCTTATATATTTCTATTTAATCGCCTAAAATATTTCCCGGAAAATAAATATTAAGAAATTAGATTGTATATGGGAAGGAATGATACATATGAAATTTGGAATTATATGTGCAGGAGACATCGAGTTTGCCCCCTTCATTCCGATGTTTAAGGATTGTATAGTAGTTGAAAAGGCTATGCTCAATTTTTATTGCGGTAAAATTGAAGGCAAAAATGTAATAGCTCTTTACTCTGGCTCCGGCAAAGTCAATTCGGCCATCGCGTCTCAGCTGTTAATTGATATATTTAGCTGTAACTGTATAATAAATTCCGGTACTGCCGGAGCTATGAGAGATGATCTTGAAATTTTCGATACGGTAATTTCTAACGAAACTGCTTATCATGATGTTAGTGATGATGTTATGAATGACTTTCATCCGTGGCTTAAATCGGTATATTTTAAAGCTGATGAAAAGTTGCTTAGCGCCGCACAAAAAGTAGTTGATAAAAAGAACTGTGACCGTAAGATTGTATTCGGAAGAATGGTAACAGGAGAGCAATTTATAACCGATGAAAACAGCGATAAAATAAATAATGTGTATTCGCCTTTTACCGTTGATATGGAGACTGCGGCTATTGCACATGTATGTTATGTGAATCAAACTCCATTTATTTCGGTACGTACAATTACAGATACACCCAAACAAAGAGGTTTAAGTGAAGTTGAGAAAAACTGCAAAATGGCGTCGCAGTTATCTGCAGAATTTGTCAGAGAATTGCTGATGGAGTTAAATAAAGGCTGAATAAAGGCAGAATAAAATAGACAAGTAAATCTCCAAAAAAAAAGCTGAATATTTATGAATACGCTTTTAAGGCTATTTAAAGCTAAATAAGTTTTAATATGCTGAATAGTTTAATAAGTTATATATAGCTTTACAGGGATCTTATAAAGATTGAACAAAGGCTGAAAGCCCGATATCGGACTTTCAGCCTTTGTTCGGCAAATATTAGATTGGAACAGTTATTCCCATTCATGCTTGCTTTTAAGAACAGAATATATCTCAAGGTAGCTTTGATGCCTTTCTTCCGGTATAATTCCGTTTTTTACCGCGTCCATAATTGCGCATCCATCTTCTTTTGTGTGGGTGCAGTTTTTATATAGACAATTATTTTTTTCAAATACGTGTCTGAACTCTCTGAATGTATTTGGAAGATCTTCAAGCTTGTAAAAGTCAAATCTTGAAAAATCAATCATAGAGAATCCGGGTGTATCCGCTATAAAGCCTTCACAGTTATTTGCGGCAGGAAGAAGTGTATAAAGCGGAAAGAGCTCGGCTACCCTTGTTGTGTTTTTTCCTCTCCCGATTTTTTCCGAAAGTTTGCCTGTTTCGAGACTGAGCGAAGGAAAAAGCGTATTCATAAGAGTAGATTTTCCCGCGCCTGATACTCCCGCAAATGAACTGATTTCATTTTTGCATGTCTGAGAGATGTAAGCTATTAAATCGGAAATTCCTGTTTTGTTTTCACAGCTTGTTTCAAAAACTGTAAATCCGCATTGCTTATATATTTTTTCAATTCGATCGGAGCTTTTTTCATCAAGATCAGATTTTGAAACTATAATTACCGGTTCGATCATATTAAATTCCGCTATAGTAATAAGCTTGTCCGATATAATTGTTGACGGAGACGGATATGCCGAAGAGATAATTACAAAAAGCTTGTCGAGATTTGCAAGAGGAGGTCTTATAAGAGTATTTTTCCGCGGAAGTATTTTTTCTATGATGCCGTTGCTTCCATCGTCACTTCCCCGGTTACCGTCCGGTCTGTTATATCCGCTTATATTAATGAGAACCTTATCTCCAGGAAGCGGTTTTATTTTATCATATCTGAATATTCCCCTTGCCGAACAGGAATATTGATTTTTATCATTGTCGATTACTGCAAATTTGCCGCCGATGCTTTTTATAATTGTTGCCTGAATTAATCTGTCGGATTTTTCGTTGAATGTCTCCTGACAGCTGCAATTGCTTTTATCGGATATATTAATATTATTATAATTATTATCATTGCGGGATTTCTGTCGGGATAAAATCGGGGTGTTTTTGCGATAATTTTTCACTTACAAATATGCCTTTCCATATTCTTATGATAAATGATTTTGGCGTATTAATACGGCAATTGACATACGGTCGTTGATATATTAATAACGGTATAGCTTCGCCGCAGGATGTCTTGGCAGCAATTGTGCAGCCGGAAGAAGTGAGTATAGTATAAATCTATCTGCATCTGCCCGCTTGCAGAGTTGAACGCTCTGAAAACGAATGTCTTGCAAACGTGAACATCTCATAATTAGTTTTATTTTTAGTTTTATTTATTACAGACTCTTTTTTACAGATCGTTTTTTACAGATTCCATTTTCCGCAATAGTCAAAACCTTCTTCAGGACTGCCGTGGAAGGTAAATTCTCGTTCATTGTGTAACCATCTTATCGGAAAAGACGTTTCAGTGAAATCGAGAGGGACGAGATCGTTATTCAAAGTGCATATTGTTGAAAATGCGTGTGATAGATCCCTGCTTTGAGTAGCGGAGCTGTAATTGACGTCAAATTCAAAAATAAGCGGGAAGCCGCTTTTGGATATCAGTTTAATATATCTGTGAGTAAGCTCCCTCGCGGAAGACGGTATCGTGAAAGGGATTTCCGCTAAAAAGTTTCCGCTTTGATTATTTTTCATCAATGCCGGAATTATAGATCCGGCTATTTTCTTTATTGATGTTATACAATCGTATTCTTTATAATCAGAACGTGTTCCCAGAAGGTTTGCGCTTTCGCAGCACAGATGAGGAACGGCATTAAGAATACAGAGATTTATATTTACTCCAAGCTTGCCGCATTCTTCGTCGATCAGAGCTTTTATTCCGCGGAGAAAGTCTTTTGTTATCTCCGCGGACGTTTTTTTATCATTGTCGAGCCGATAATCTGCATTCGGTGTTATCGCGGAGAACAGGCCCTGAGATGTTCCAAAAAGGTCAAAAGAATTAAAATCAATACCTATAAAGCGGAAGCCTGCATATATTATTTTTTTCAAATCATTGTAAATCGTATTGTATACATTCGGATTTGAAATATCGGGGACGGAATAACCGTCATATCTGCCGACATATTTAATATTGCTTTTGCTGTTCGGACAATATATATAACCGGGAACTGCCTTGTGAGATTTGATATAGGAGACTAAGGTCTTGAGCTTTTCAATCGAAAGAACATTACTCGGGTTTTTTAATATCATATGAGGCTCAAATACAAGTGAACTTGTCATTTGCTGAAGGGCCAGGATGTTTTCTTTTGCATTTCTTACAGCTGTATTTTCATCACCGTACAGTGTATGTTCAATGCCGTAAATCAAACCGTACACGGGAAGATTTGTTCTGCACATCTCTTTAGAAAATAATTTAGCGGCATTGAATGTGCTGATATTTTCATATGATTCATTTAATATCACGGCAGCATGTAATCTTCTTCCGCATATATAAAGATCGTTTCCTCCGCTGCGAAAATCAAGCCAAAGGGTAACTCCGAAACTGTCAAGCTGCCAGAAAGGGTATGCCGATGGAGCCGTTTTAACTCCGAAAGCATATGTTTTCTTTTTTATAAGGTTGCCATGCCTGAAAGCTAGATCAGAACCGTTTGTCACATAGAAGTAAAACGGCATAACGGTATCAGGTTCTATTCCGTGAAAGGAGGACGATATAAAACCTCCGCCGCCTTCACTGAATACCCTGATAGATTCAAAACCGTTCTGCATCGATAATTCTTCTGAAGCAGTAAAATTCCATCGAAGTCTCAGAAGCCGGAGGTATGTATTTTCGGCGTCTATTAAAACTTCAATTCCTTTCTCATCTGATGTCGGTTTAAATGAGACAACTATTTTTTTCGCTTTTTCTTCGGATATATACAGCTCTGTCTTTCCGTCGTAGTATATATAGCAGCAATCCGGCGGTCTTACTATACTCATAAGCGCTTATCCGTATCCTGACGTTATTCTCTTACGCCTCTCGCAGCTGCGTACTTTTCGATAAAATCTACAACCGGAGCGGGATCTGAAAGGCTGTGCGGATGATGGTCGCATCCCGGTTTTACTATTGATTCAATAGTGTCACTGTATTTTTTATAGTTTTTAAAATAGACAGAGCCGTTCTGAGAGAAGGGAACTACGCTGTCCGAATCTCCGGCGACAATTATAACCGGAATGCCGTCTTTCGCGTTTTTCTCTGCAAAATCATTTGGGTTCTGTGAAAATTGTTTTGCGGTTTCATTGGTAAGCCCATAGCATTCAAGGCATTGTTTCCACTCCGCGCTTTCGGTAAAGCTTCCGGGCCAAGAACGGATGTCGGTAACCGGAGCGTCAAGATATAATTCTCCGGTGCAGTCGGGATATTTTGCCGCGAAATTAACCGCATACAGTCCGCCCCGACTGAATCCGAACAGCACCGGTTTTTTTGAAAGCTTGTATTCATTAGTGGAAATAAGATAAAATTCATGAAGCATTTCTACAGATTCAGGATTTCCGTACATGTCGCTTACTCTGTGATAAGCAAGGAAATATCCCTTTTCAAGCAAGGCTCTGTCCACGGTGTCAAAAGCGCCGAAAAATTCGGTGCGCCATACCCACGGGTTTCCGTTCATCGGCGTTTTGGGACATACTATAAAGCTTTCTCTTCCTCCCACTTCAAAATTTAATTGTTCATAACCAAACCAATCAGTCTTATTCATTTTATAAATCCTTTCTTAAAATATAAAATAATAGTATTGCAGAATAATAAAACACTTAACTGTTAATAATAAATTCAGTATATAAATAATGATTTGCCTTCATCTGAGAGGAAGAGAGAGGTATACTTTATGTCTGCATACACCCAATATAAAAAAGATATAGAGGCAATTCTTGAGCCTGATAAAAGTTTTGACATTTTAAAACGCAGTTTTACGCTGACATATGCTTCAGAGGCTACATTTTACTATATAGACGGTTTTACAAAGGACACATCCATGGCAAAAATATTCGAGCATATGCTTGGCGCGTCTTCTCTGGAAGCGGTTACCGAAAACCTTCCTTATATAGAGTTCGAGAAAACCCGTGATATAAATACGCTTATAAAGGCGGTTCTCAGCGGTCAGGCGATATTTATAATCGACGGAAGCGATGACGCCTTTATGATCGATACCCGCGAGTATCCGTCGCGCGGAATTGCCGAACCTGAAAAGGATAAGGTACTTAGAGGACCTCACGATGGATTTTGCGAGACACTGATTTTCAATACTACCTTAATTCGCCGGCGTGTACGTGATCCCAAGCTCAGAACAGAGGTATTTTCTATCGGAGAGCTTACACAGACAGATATCGTGTTGACATATATTGAGGGCAGAGCGGAAAAAAAGCTTGTCGATGCTGTCAGAAAAAAGCTTGAATCTATAAAAATAGGCGCTCTGAATCTTCAGCAGGAAAGCCTCGGAGAGCTTATAGCTGATAAACGAAAATTTAATCCGTTTCCTAAAATACGCTATACAGAAAGGCCGGATGCCGCCGCCGCGATGCTTATGGAGGGAAGTGTAGAAATTATATGTGATAACACGCCGTCCGTAATGATACTCCCGACGTCAATTTTTGACTTTCTTCAGGAAAGCGATGATTATTACTTTCCGGCCGTCGTAGGAACATATCTGAGAATCGTTAGACTTCTGACGATTCTTACTTCTTTAATTTTACCGCCGCTTTGGTATCTTTTGATACAAAACGCCGAAGTTATTCCGGAATGGCTGTCATTTATACTGCCTAAAGAAAGCTACTCCTTGCCAATATATTTTCAGCTGCTTATTGGCGAACTTATGGTTGACGGACTTAAACTTGCATCTCTTAATACACCTAACGCGCTTTCAAACTCGTTTAGTATTGTCGCCGGATTGATACTTGGTGATTTTGCGGTTCAAATGGGATTTTTTGTTCCTCAGATAATACTGCTTATATCTTTTTCCGCGCTTGCCAGCTTTGCTCAGCCAAGTTATGAACTTGGATATGCTAATAAATTTATGAGACTTATTACACTGACATTAACCGCACTGTTCGGATTATGGGGATTTATTGCAGGTTTTGTATTGATGCTCGTTTTGATTGTGACGAATAAGACTGTACCGGGAGGAAGGGGATATTTATATCCATTAATTCCATTCAATTTAAGAGGACTGAAACGTCTTTTTACAAGAGCTACACTGCGTTAATTGATTAATTCGAATTAAATTAACCTGTCGAGTGACGGAGAGATACCGAAAAATTCGCAGCATTTATCGTATTTTCTGCGAAGAACGGATTTTTCTTCGTCACTTATTTTTCTTTTTCTTATTGCCCGTATAAGTACATTTTTAGGTGTGTTGTCAGGATCCACGAGTTCCACTGTGGTGACGGCGTATCCTTCCATTTCAAGACGTGCTGCGCGAAGTCCGTCTGTGAGTGTGTCCGCAAATTTTTGTCTAAGGATAGATCTATCGTCAAACGCGGCCGAAAGTTCATCCGGAACTCTTTTTATCTGATGAAAAATTTCGTGATGGCAGCACGGAGTAGATAAAATAACATCAGCTTTGTATTTTACTGCGAGCGACAGGACAAGATCTGTTGCCGTATCGCATGCGTGGAGAGATAAAACCATTGATGGCTTTTTAGGCGGCACAAATTTTTCTACATCCTGACATATAAAATGCATACCATGATAATTTAAATTTTCGGCAATACCGGCTTCAAGTTTTATAACGTCCTCTTTAAGGTCAACACCGTACATTTCGGTTTCTCTTTTTCTGTACTCCGTAAGATACCAATAGACAGCAAACGCAAGAACACTTTTTCCGCAGCATAAGTCGCAGATTGTAAGGGGACCGTTTTGGGGAAGCTCGCTGTAAACATCATCTACCATTTCAAGAAATCGATTGATTTGTTTGTATTTAGCTCTCCGTTTGTCGAGAATACGTCCGTTTCGGTCTGTAATTCCCAGTGAATATAAAAACGGAGCTTCCGTAGACAGAAGATGATTTTTTATTCGGTTGTGTTCGGATATTTTGACTTTTTCTTCGGTTTTGCCGTAACCGATATTATTTGAAATATGTACTTTTCCTTTTTTAGAAACCATTGCGGTGCATGCTCCGCAGATTGTTATAATATCGCACTGTTTGTTTTCGGTAATAAGTCTTTCAAGGATACTGCTCAGATGTAAAAATTCCGCATTGCTGTGAAAAACCTTTCCGTCATGTTTAAATATTTCAAGCATGACGGAAATTTTCATTTCAGCGTTATTTCCATTTTTTATATCGCTTTTTATATTGCTGCAATTTCCTTTAAAGAGAGTAAGGACTGTTTTTTTAACAGTCTTGTCATTAGGCTTTGAGAATATTGCTTTTTCAAATATATTTCTTTCGACGGCCTCTTCAATTATCTGTAATAACGGTGCTGATATGTTATTTTTCGTGTTATTTTTAGAGTTGTTTTCCGGTGAAAACAAGCGGTTTAAGGCCGCAGTACTGTGATTTATGGATTCAAAATCTGTCATTGATAAGTTTTCTCCGTAACATTTTGCACGGATTTCTCATTAAGTGATTTTTCCGTTCTTGCTTACAAGTCTTGCCGCGCTGTCAACATCATTATCATCTATTTCAAAGCTTCCGTCCGAATAGCGGGCCCCGACATATATACCGAACAGCTTTTTCGATTCATCGTTAAGCGTCAGTTTATTTGATAATTCATCCGGAGTCTTTGAAGCGTCAAAATGAAATCCCTCTTTTATAGATTTTCGTATATACATTGCGTAAATATATCTGATTTTTGCCTGATTTGTTTCAAGGTCTTTCCATTTAAGCTTTGTTTTATCCTCATCTGTACGTTTTTTTAATATATGTTTAAGAGGATTATCTACAATGAAGCTTTTTTTATCCTTACTTCCGCGAAGGGAGGCTCTGTCGGGAAGTCCGAAAATTTCATGAAGCTTTTTGTATATTTTTTCAATTGCTCCGGATATGCCGAGAGCGTTCATGAAAATTCTTCCGTAGTTGATTAATAATTTTTTGGGAAACAGTTTCCATAAACAGATTAGAAAAATGATTGCGGAAATCAACATCAGGACGAAAAAAGCCTGTCGCAGGTATCTAAGCTCCGAGTAGTCCTCTCTTGTTGATATATAATACTGAATATAATAAAATATAACAGTGAACACTCCGGATAAAACGGTTTTTATCAGTCTTGATCTGTTAATATTATTGAACTTATCCGAAAATTTTTCTTTCATTGGTGTGATAATTCCTCTCTTATACAGCCGGAGTTTTTCTTCGGCTGCTTTGGCATACGGCACAAAGAGTGTTACCTATAAATTAGATTAACTCAGATTTAAAGCTTAAAACAAATGTATTTATAATATATTGTTTTAATTTAATGTATTAATTTCTTTGTTCGTTTTTTCGACCTGCCGTGTACTTTATCGTTTTTCTTTTTCAGGTCGTCTCCCCGGTACCATTTCATGCGTTCTTCAAACTCTTCCTTTTCACGTATATTGCTTACATGTTCAGCGAGATTTACTACGCATACTGTATTTTCAAGCATTCTGAGACTGTAAAACAGTTTCTCCATATCGGCGTCGATAAAGGGAGTCAGAACATATATTTCCGTTTCTGAAAGACCGTTCTTTATATCCTGTTCAATAAGACTGTGAAATGAGATTCCGGCACGGTTTCTTACCTTAGCCAGCTGTTTGAGTATCTCGACAAGATGTGTATCCCCGCTTTCGACAGGAAATCTGAGAGTCTCGTCTCCATCTACTGTTACAGGATTAGACGCAAAGCCTGCCCGGTGGCCGTTGTAAGCTGCTTCCCGGATCATATCTGATGCGTACGACATGCCAAGCTCCATCATTTTGTTATAGGTGGGAGTGGCTATCGTTTCCCCTATAGACGTTTGAAAGTTAAGATAAACCATAAAAGTACGGTTTGAACAGAAGTCCCGGTTGTTTACCCGAAAATCCGATATATTAGTCGCTCCGGTTTTTGCTGTTGCCTTAAAGTTGATGCTATTGAACGGATCACCGGGAGCATACTGTCTTATTCCGCTGAAAGAAAACGGATCGCTTATCAAATGCCTTCTTGACAGGGAATCCCCTTGATAGACATTGACCGGCTCTGCGCGGTCAGCCAGCGGGATAATCCGGGGGTATATGTAAAGCTCAGCCGGAGCGTCTATATATCTTGTGTTTTTATTATAATAAATACTTACTGTTTCAAGAGTATAGTAGCCGCGATTTGCACAAAGCACTTCGTGCGAACGCTTTATCTGCTGAAACGGCATTATTGTAAACCGGCTTACATAATACTGCATTGCTTTTTTGGGATCAAACTCACAGTCCTTGAGGCGTATGCCGTTATAATAATAACTTTCTATGCCGACTGCAAAAATCGGAAGAAGAGTCGGATTATAGAGCGTTTCAGTCATTATAACATGTTCGCCTTCGTAAACTCCGGTTTCGGAAAAGCTTCTTGAGTATACAAGCCTTCCTATCATGGATTCACGAAGCTTAATATACAGCCACACAAGAAACAGCAGAAATGCAATAATTAAAGCCGCGGCAAAAATATACTCGGCGTTTTTAACTATAAAGTTTAAGAATTTCATTTTCCCGACCAGGCTCCGAGTGATTTTTCTGTCGGAACCGTTGTTCTGTCAAGTATGTCATTTATAACGGTTTTCTGAGCGTCTTTTCTGATTCGTGCAGAACTTGAAAGCATGAGCCGGTGAGCAAGAACGGGAACTGCGGCCTTTTTTATATCGTCCGGCTTTACAAAGTTTCTTCCTTCGATTGCGGCAAAGCCTTTTGACGCTTTGACAAAACTCTGCGAACCTCTCGGGCTTACTCCCAAAAGTACATTTTCGTAATCCCTTGTCATTTCGCAGATTGTAACTATATAGTCAATGAGATCTCGGTGTATAAAAATTGAATTTAATTCAGCCTGAGCCGAAATTACATCCTCTTTCGAAACGGCCGGCTTTAAATCCGCTATCGGATTTGAAGCGTCAAACCGTTCTATAATCCCGATGCCCTCTTCATGAGACGGGTAGTTCATAGAGGCCTTGACGAGAAAGCGGTCAAGCTGCGCTTCCGGAAGAGGGTATACTCCGGCATTTTCTACAGGATTCTGTGTTGCTACAACCATAAACGGTTCATCGAGGCGATATGTCTTTCCGTCTATAGATGTTTGATGCTCTTCCATGCATTCAAGAAGTCCCGATTGCGTCTTGGGAGTCGCACGATTGATTTCATCCGCAAGAAGAATATTTGAAAATACTGGGCCCGGAACAAACTCGAATTCTGACTTTTTTATATTAAAGTAGTTGATTCCGGTTATGTCCGAAGGAAGGAGGTCAGGCGTAAATTGAATTCGCTTGGAGCTGCAGTCGATTGACGCCGCGAGCGATTTAATAAGCATTGTTTTTCCTGTTCCCGGTACATCCTCAAGAAGCATATGTCCGCCGCAAAACAGAGAAATTATCATAAGATCTATTATTTCCTGTTTACCGACGATTACATGTCCGATATTATTCTTTATCTTGGTGTATGTATCGAAAATATCTGTACCTTGTCTGTCCATTTTTCGCTCCAATCATTGTATATGTTATTTTTGAAAAGCGCGGCCGCTTCCATATTTACTATTATAAACCATAAATTACGTTTTGTAAATAGTTAATTACAATTTTTTTCGTTATATTTGACGCAATATTTATTTTAAAACGCATTTATACATGTGATATTGCCGAGAGAATTAAAACATACAAAGATGAATAAATATAGGTTGAAAAACCGGTTGAAATTTTAAACCCAGATATAAATAGGGACTAAAATGTAAACGCTATAGATTTAGTCCGACTCATGAAATATATTGCAGAATATGATATTAGCTGAAATATAAATATAAAATAATATGCGTCAGAAGACGTAATGTATTAAAAGCTTAGGTTTACGGCTTATACGTTTCGTTTTCCAATTTTATAATTAAAATCGAGACTGAAATATTAAAATACAAAAAATCCTTGCATTTTAAGACGATATGGTATATAATAAAGCGATTAATATTATGTATATATCTGTATATAAATGCAGATTATGCTTTTTTCAATATTGTATAAATTTAAGGGAAAATTATATGGCTGAAAAAAACGATACTGTCTTTACAGAGGATAAGCGCTCTTCCGTTTATATTGAGGCCGGGAAAATAGTAAACACTCATGGGGTAAAAGGCTCGGTAAAAATAGAGTCCTGGTGCGATACGCCAGTGGTGCTTTCGTCTTTGACTAAGATATTTATTAAGAAAAAAAGCGGTGAATTCATCAGGCTTGACAGAGAGAGCTCCTTTGTAAGCAAAAGACATGCCGTGATGAAGCTTCGCGGAATTGACACTCTTGATGAGGCTCTGAAGTATAAGGGGGCGCTCGTTTATGCGATGCGCAGCGATATTCCGCGCGAAGAGGGGTCCGTTTTCATATGTGACTTAATTGGGCTGCCGGTAATTGATGCGGACGACGGTACTGTTTACGGAGAAGTAAGCGACTATATCTCCTCGTCTGCTCAGAAGCTGTATGCGGTGAGAGTTAATACGTATGGAAAAGAGTATCAGGAGGACGGGAAGATACGGTACATTCCGGATGTAAAGCAATTTATAGACCGGGTTGATTTGGAGAGCGGAGTTTATATTCGCCCGATTGAGGGACTTCTTGATGAGATTTGATGTTATAACCCTGTTTCCGGATATGATTGAAAATGTTCTCGGAGAAAGTATAATAGGAAGGGCAATGAAAAGCGGTGCGATTGAGCTGTTTACTCATCAGCTGAGAGACTACAGCCGGGACAAGCACCGTCGGGTTGATGATACTCCGTACGGCGGAGGCAGAGGAATGCTTATCTCGCCGGAACCTGTATGCGACTGTCATGCGGCGGTTTGGAGCTGTGCTTCCGATATGAAAACGAGAACCGTTTATATGTCTCCTCAAGGGGGAGTTTTTAATCAAAAGAAAGCTGAAATGCTTACGGAATATGATCGTTTGATTATAATATGCGGTCACTATGAAGGAATTGACAGAAGAGCGATTGATGAGGTAGTCGATGAA
>CAJLCI010000025.1 GCA_905205065.1 uncultured Eubacteriales bacterium
TCTATTATATCACTCCTTTCCCTCTTTGTCAATACCTTTTTTTCACTTTTTTTCGGGGTTAAGACAAATAAGTAAGAGTGACAACCGTTTTGAAAAACGGTTTTTAAAGTATACCATATTTTCCACAGCTTGTCAATAACTTTTTTCAATATTTTTTTATTTTTTTTAGCGCCGAGAAATAATAATCAAACGGATGCTCTTTTAACAGTCAAAAAATGAATGTCTGTTATATGATATTTCGGTATAGTATTACACTTCCACCTAAAACAAAATCGGAATTATCATGTATAAAAATCATCATATTTGTATACCTTTTATATGCCTCAATGTAGAATAATAATTTTAATGCAGAGAAATAATTTATTTAGTTATAAATCAATGTATAAATTCAAATACTATTACTCAACACATACTAAATAACAGAACAAAGAGGTAGCGCGTATCTATGGTAATGATATTTATACGAACTATAATAGTATACATTTTTCTTGTTATAGCCATGCGGCTGACTGGAAAACGACAGATAGGAGAGCTTCAGCTGTCAGAGCTGATAACCGCTCTGCTGCTTTCAGAGCTCGCGGCATCTCCGATTACAAACAACAATATTCCGCTCAGTTATGCTTTTGTGCCTATTCTGACTCTTGTATGCATAGAAATCATCAACACATTTCTTGTGACAAAAAATGTGGCCGCCCGCCGTTTTCTTGACGGTGTGCCAAACATTATTATAAAAAAGGGCGTACTCGATCAAAAAGAACTGGCGAAAGTAAGAATGAGCATGGAAGAGCTCTTTGCCGAACTCCGGCTAAAAGATATATACGATATAAGTGAAGTAGAATATGCCATACTCGAACAAAACGGGCAGCTGTCTGTGACTCCAAAAACCGCGTCAAGACCGCTGACTGTCGGCGACATGAATCTTATACAAAGCGACCGAGGAATAGCGCATCAGCTCATTGTAGACGGACATGTCAGCTCCTATAATCTCAGTCTTGTCGGAAAAACCGAAATATGGCTTAAAAAACGAATTAAAGCCTATGGATTCGAGTCATTCAAGGATGTATATCTTTTCACGCTTGACGATGCCGGCGGAGAGTATATTCTGAAAAAAAATAAATAAAGAAAGGATGTCTATATACGCAAAGACTTGTATGCTGTTTTCAGTTATAACTATAAGCGAGATGTCTACAGATGTCTGCGTCTGCAAGACTCTTGACTGTAAAGATGCTCGACGTTAAAGACGTTTAGGTTTAAAACGTTCAGCTGCATGACATTCAGCTGTAGGATGTTCGGCTGTAAGACGTTCGGCTGCTTGACGTTCGGCTCTGCATGCGCGGGTTCTGCTCACTTCTTCCGTCGGCAGGCCATCGACGGAACGTCTTATAACGTAACTATACTAACTATTGAATCCAGCAATAAAGTCCTTGCGGACAAAGACGCGGAAATTTTAATGAAAGCTTTTATCACATCAATTGTAATTCTTGCTGTCGTAATAACCTTTGTTTCAATCAACGCCGTATATGTATATGACACGTCACAGCAGCTCCTTGAGGCGGCGAATGCACTTCCGGATCTTGAAGACCTAAAATTAAACGGAATTAAAGACGGCGGAGACAGTGCAAACGGAGGTAATGGAGATAACGAAGGAAATGGAGAAAATAGTGTGAACGGAGGCAACGGAGAGAATGGAGAAAATGGCAATATAAACGCCGAAAATGTTTCCGAAACTCCTGAAATTATTAAATCCGGAGAAAACGCAATAAAAAACTTCACCGACATTTGGAATAAAAACAAAAACAAACTCGGTTTGTTTATCGTTTACGATTATATTTATAATATTCAGGCTGCCGTTGATCAATTAACGGATTTTTACGCCGGAGAATATTATACCGATTACAGTACTCAGAGAAATATGCTGATTACGGCTATTAAGCGAATGCAGGAAGTTGAGGAATTCTCCTTGGAAAATATCATATAAATTTTTCCCGAAAAACTATTCTGTATTTTTTAATTGCCGATAGGACCATCTTGTCAGCAAACCGCTTCTTTTTTCGATATTCTAAAACGTAAAGACGCGCAAATTTATCTAAACTCGGTAACGCCGTCACTAAGGAAACATCTCTGCCGTATTATATCATAATCTGTTACGCCTGAAAGCTTCGCGATATATTCAGGATTCAAATACGATGTATTGTCAGCGCAAAGAACCGTATTAAGAATATTATCAGACTGAAAAAATCTTAAAATCTGAGGTCTGATATCAACATCTTTTTCGCCGCTTTTGGTTCTTTTGGAAACAACAAGCTTATTTCCTATTATCTCATTATAATCCGGAAGTGTTTCAAACGGTTCCGGATAAAAAATTATGCTGTACTCAGCCCATGCAATCTCCGAAGCCTTACGCTCCGGCTCGTATACATCGAAAACACGAAGCTCGTCAACAAGATTTTTATTAAGTTCTGATTTTATTTTATCACAGTCCGGCTTATCGCATAGCTTAAGCTCCATAAATTCGCACTTGCTCTGCGTTCCTACCGACAGCTGAAGCGCAAACGACATACGAGGATGCGGATTGAAACCCTGCGAATATTTTACCGGTATTCCGGCGCGTACTATTGCCGTACGCATTGTCCGCGCCAAATCAAGATGAGATATAAACTGCAGTCTTCCGATTTTTTGAAATTTTACACGAAGATTCCAAACAGGCAAATTCTGATCAGATAACCGGTCAGGCAGTTCCCGTCCCCTTTCCCTTGCGGAATTAGCCTCTCTAAGTTCGTGAAGATTACTGGTAATATTATCGTTTTTCATTAAAAATTCATGCCTTCCTAAGATAAAAATATATTCTACGGTTATTTTTACGTCATACTTTCAGTAAGGGACAAAATCCCATAATTAAGCTCTTCAGAGACGGACCAAACCGATTTTAATTTTTATTATCCGATATACCCGGACACCATCTGCAGTCTCCGCCCATTTTATTCGCTCCGCATCCGGAACATTTTTCCGCGCAGCTCGGTGTTGTAGAACAGGCATATGCCTTGTCAGCCTCAGATGCAAAAAAACGCTTTTCAACCCCGCAGTCGATTACATCCCACGGAAGGATCTCGTCCCTTCCGAATTTTCTGTTCGCGTAAAAGGACGGATCGATCCCTACGGTTTCAAAAATTCCAATCCACGAATCGTAATCAAAAAATTCATCCCAACTGTCAAAGCGCCTGCCCTGTCTCCTTCCCTCAAGCAAAGCCCCGGCAAGCCTGCGGTCTCCCCTGGCAAAAACGGCCTCAATGCGGCTTACGCGCGCATCATGCCATGTATACCTGATCTTTCTGTCGGTGATAGCGTCACGAAGCCACCGCTGTTTTTCTTCAAGAATCTCCAAGCTGTCCTGAGCCTCCCACTGAAATGGGGTAAACGGCTTCGGAATAAAGCAGGAAACAGAAATTGTCACCTGCGGTTGACGCGATTTTTTTGTTCCCGGAAGGCTGTAATAAAGCTCTATCACATCCTTTGCAAGCTTGGCTATACCTTCGATATCCTCTTTGGTTTCGGTAGGCAGACCATTCATAAAATACAGCTTTACCTGATTTTTTCCAGCCTCAAACGCTGTCCTGCACGCGCGCATAAGATCATCGCTTTGGACGTTTTTGTTAATTACATCGCGCATCCTTTGAGTACCGGCTTCCGGAGCAAATGTTATCCCGCTTGCGCGTACACTTGAAATCTTTTCCATAAGCTCCTTTGTAAAACTGTCTACACGAAGAGACGGAAGAGATATACTGACATTCTTATCCTCCGTCCAGGATAAAAGTCTGTCGGTCAGCTCGCTCAGACGTGAATAATCACTGATGCTCAGTGAACACAGTGAGATTTCGTCAAATCCGGTATTTTCATAAAGCATGCGGCACTGAGAATCAAGAACTTCCGGACTTTTTTCACGCACGGGACGGTAAATCATTCCCGCCTGGCAGAAGCGGCAGCCACGTATACACCCGCGGTATACCTCCGGAACTATACGGTCATGCACTGTTTCAATATACGGCATTATAAGCTTGTCCGGAAAATAAGCCGAATCCATGTCGGAGATAATACGCTTGCGAACACGTACAGGCACATCAGGGTACCTGGGAGAAAATGAAGCGATCGTTCCGTCGCTATTGTAACTGACATCATAAAGCGAAGGTACATAGAAACCCTCAAGATGAGATATCTCTCGAAGCATTGTTTCGCGGTCAGCACCCTCAGCCTTTAACTTTATATAAAGGCGGGCAAATTCGGGAAGCGACTCTTCGCCTTCACCTATATTAAAAACATCAAAGAAATCCGCGACCGGCTCAGCGTTGTATGCGCACGGTCCTCCGCCGACTACAATAGGATCATTTTCCCCGCGTTCCGCCGCAAGAAGCGGAATACCTCCAAGCTCCAGCATATTCAGGACATTGGAATAGCAAAGTTCATACTGAAGCGTAAAGGCAACGATATCAAATTCCGAAATGGGATCGCCACTTTCAAAGGCGTATAAGGGTATATTATTCTCACGCATCCGCTCTTCCATATCGGGCCACGGCGCATAAGACCGTTCACACCAGACATCGGGCTCTTTATTCAATACTCCATATAAAATTCTCACGCCGAGATTGGACATCCCGATTTCGTATGTATCTGGAAAGCAAAAGGCAATTCTTGCCTTAACCTTGTCCTTATCCTTAAGAGTCTGTCCCCATTCTCCGCCGATATATCGTCCCGGCTTTTCTACTCCCTTCAGAATTGTATTGTATCTCATATTAACAATCATACCTTTCGATTATATGAATTTCTTTAAAATATCTGATTAATGCTTTTTTCTGTTTTTCACATGCTTTATCAGCCAGAAAAACACGCAGAAAAGTACAGAAAAAAACAGTGCTGATAAAGCTTTAACACCCTGTCAGCACTATATAAGACCATATAAGGCTCAATTTTTGGTTACATACAGCCTTGTTATAAAGACGGCAGGAATAACCCAGAGAATCTGATAAAGTGCGACCTGATAAGAGCAGATTTCTCCGCCGACGCCGAACAGCAAAACCAGCGCGACAATCAGAAAGGCAAAGGCCATTGAGAGAATCTTAAGCATTATGCCGCTTTTCATGGCATGAAGAACCTTTTCGCACAAAGAATATGCCTGCATCATCGATTTAACAGACCTTTTTGAAACAACGCCTGAATCCACGTGCTCGGACGAAACCGATAAATCGTCGATTGTTCTGCAGCGCAGAACTTTAATCGGATAATCTGCAAGCCTTATTTTCCTGTTGAGCATTTCGTCTGTAATGTTCGGATCGAACGTTTTAATTCCAACACAGATTCCGAGTCTGCTGAACTGTTTGATAGTCACTTCAAAATCCCTGTCAAACATATACTGAACGTAAAGCTTTGCAACAACTTCGCCGTCGATTGCAAGAAGCATTATGCTTACGGCACCGTCGTCAAGAAGCGCCTCATCCTCCGGATCGGCAGGAACGCTCAGTCCGTTTTCCGCAAAAAAGTCAAAACTGCCGCAATAGACATGTTCGCCGGATATATATGCTTCAAGTCCCCCGGCGACGACTCTCGTAAGCTTTACATCCTCTGTATGCTCAAGGTCGCGCGTCGCCGACTCAAATACTTCGGCAAGCGGTCCTCCGACATTCATAAAAAGACTCGCTACGTTATAGATTATGTAATCGATTCTGGAATCCCCGTATGTTTTTATACTCTTTACCATTACTCCGCTCGCCGGAAAAACGTCTTTATCCTCAAAGGTAATTGCAGACGTCGTACAACTGTATTCCTCAAGAGAACTGCCACCGATAACAGCGCTTCCAATTTTGTATGCGCGTTTTGAAGCTGAATAAAACGGATAGCTGAAAACCAGCATTGTAATAAACGGTACGCCGAATACCAGTGTATATTCAGCGACTGTAAGGGCAGAAGCTATATTGCGTTCCATAATCAGATCCCAGACAAAAAATACTACCGCTGCACCGAAAGAAATCGGAAGAAGTATATTTATTATACGTCGCAGCGAAACCGGTGTTTTCATCCTGGAGTAAAATCCGTCAACAAATTCCGTCTCTGCAATTCTGAATATAGAGGAATTCTCAGGCATAAATCCTGCAAAAGCCGCCGTCTCAAGCGTAGCCTGCTTTTCGCTAAGACTTTCTATCGCAAATTTATGTTTCTTAGAGGCGACAACATTGAAGCTGAATATCTCACGTTTAAGATCCATATATTCTCCGATAAGCGAGATAAAGATCATAAGAATTACCGGAAAGTTGAAAAATCTGATTTTATCGCCGACAGCGTGAAAATGAAGAATACACATTAAAATTTCATACAGCGCGCTGAATGCAGTCACTGTAAACATGGCGCTGTCAGGCGTAAGCTGAAAACGGGAAAAAGAACGATAGCCGCAGATAAGCTTGTCCTTGACAAGTACCGCCGCCAAAACAAGAAGCTGTAAACCAAGCATCGTGTATACAACCGGGTAGGTCCTTGAATCCATCCAATTCGGAAGCTTTGCACCAAATTCCGAAAGATTTTCAAAAAGAAATGAAAAAATCAGCAATAAACCGCCGCCAAGCATCCGAAGAAGAAGAAGCCTGTATTTTGACTTGTAGTCCGACAAAATCGTTTTTATCTGATCGGGGGAGGTGAATTCCTTTTTCTCTTTCTCTTTTTTCTTATCATTTGAAAGAACCAGCTTTCCGGCCTTATCCGTATTTTCCGACAGCTCTGCTGCCTTATCAAGACCGACTGTTTGAACCAACTCGTCGTCCATTCCGAAAGCCACCATAAGCTGAACATCTGTGTCGTCAACGCTGTCATCAGAATCGAAGTCGTCAAAAGGCTCCGCAGAATCTCCAGAATCTCCGGAATCATCGGAATCATCGGAATCATCGGAATCACCAGAATCTCCGGAATCACCAAAATCTCCGGAATTCGCCGCTGAAATTACCGAATCTTCGATATCATCTGAATCATCTGATTTTTCTTCATCATGAGCATCCGCCTCAATTTCGGCATCTTCCGATAAATCCCCGGAAGAATCGAGCACATCGTTTTCGGCTTCGGAAGAATCGGTCACAGCAATTCTGACCGCATTATCAATAGATGCATTTCCAGATTCAGTAAATTCATCGTCATCAGAATCTTCCGAGTCCAAATAAGATTTTCCACTCTCTTCATTCGCAACGGTGCCTGCGGCTTTAAAAATTTGATCAATATCATTTAAAGCCAATGCCTCAGTTTCCGTTCCTGCAATGTCCGAATCGCCTGATTTGTCAGTTTCATACCGTTCGGAGCCCTCATCAGGTGCATCCTCAGATTCTGCGGCTTTTTCTTCACAAATTTCATAAGAGTCGGAAGACTTTCTGTCTTTTCCGTCCTTGCTTTCATTGCCGCCTTTGCTTTCTTTATTCTCTTTGTTGTCGTTACCGTCTTGGTTCTCTTTTCCCACCGTTTCATTGTTTTCGGAGTTAGCCGTTCCGGTATTTACGCTTTTTTTCTGCTTAAGGATGCCAAGATTTCCTCTAAGCTTACCGAGCAAATCATCCGCGGACACAGCAGCCTTCCGTTCCTTTTCTTCGGTTTCTTTTTTATCTGTCTCTTTTTTGTCAAGCTCTTTTTCGACAGACTCTTTTTCGGCAGATCCTTTTTCGAAAACCGCATTTACGGCCGCTTGTTCCACTGCTTTATTGATATTTTCTTTTTTGTCAGCTTCTATTTCAGCGACCGCTTTTTCGGCAGCTGTTTCAGCTGTTTCAATCCCCGGAGCATTATTACCGGTTCCATTTTCTATACGCTTTTTCCCATTCATATTATACCCTCATTTCAATAAGGAGCATAGCTCCGTCATAAGGTGTTCCGGCGATTGACCAGCCCGCCACCGGAAAAAGTGAGAGGAACCCACCGCCTGTAAAGGCTAATGAGAACATCTCGCTTTCAGTTATAATCCAACAAAATTTCGCCAAGATATAATTAAGATATAATTAAGATATAATTAAGAAAGAAAATTTAATTAAACAATTTAAAGTCATCTGATATAAGCAACTATTAAAAGCCTGTTATCTTATTCCGTCACGCTGCAGGCACGCCTCAAAGAGTACGACGGCAGCGGCGGCGGAAACATTAAGAGAATTTATTTTCCCTTTCATATCAACAGAAACAGCAAAATCACATTTTGAGCGCAAAAGCGGGGATATTCCCTCTCCCTCGCTTCCGAAGACAAAAGCGGCGGGCCCGTGCACATCGGTTTTATGTATAGCCTGCCCGTCAGCCTCCGCGGCATAAATCCATAGACCGGCCTTTTTAAGCTCATCGACAGCTAATGTAAGATTTGATACCTTCGCAACGGCCATATATTCAAGCGCGCCGGCTGAAGCTTTCTCAACTGCGGCAGAGAGAAGCGCAGACCTTCTTTTCGGAATTATTACGCCATGTACGCCGGCACACTCGGCCGTTCGTATTATAGCGCCCAAATTATACGGGTCTTCAATTCCGTCAAGTATCACGACAAAAGGCGCTTCATTTCTTTCCTCAGCTATACGGAGAATATCACTGATACCAACATAATCCTTAGCCGCCGCGACAGCAACAACTCCCTGATGAGCGCTGCCCCCGCTAAGCCGGTCAAGTCCGGAACGCTCCGTCTCTATGATTGGAATCCCACGTGCGGCCGCCTCGGAAACAATCAGTTTTGCAGAACCTTCAAGCTCGCCCTTTTTTACATAAAGCTTGTCTATACAGCGGCCGGATTTAAGAAGTTCAATCACGGCATTTCTTCCGGCGACCACACCCTCCGGCACCTCCGCTTTGCTTTCAGCTGTTTTGTATCCCACAGAATTAAAATTTTCTCGTCTGTTCAAGCGTTTCCCCGGTTTTCCGCCGCGGTTATATCCATTACTATACATATTTTAATGACCATACCTTTTAATTAATCCGCAGCTTAATCCGCAGACTGACCTTTTCCGCCGATATATAAATTTAATTACACTGCGGTATTCGAAGCTGTTCGCCGTTTGTTTTTTTATATAATTATTTAGATTATATCATATTTTTTTCAATTTGTATATAGCAAAAAATGAATTTTATTTTTTTCAACTCAAAAAAGTTAAATATCCTCCTTAAATATATGTGTATCATCAAATAAAGATTAAAAAATAAAGAAAGCAAAACACAAAAAGGACGTATCTGCGGATACGCCCTAACCTTATAAATTAAATACAGAGACAATATACTGCTCCGTCTCAATTACTGACTTAATTACTGCTTTCTTGCCGCGTAACACTCGCTGCAGTAAACAGGTCTGTCGTTTGTGGGTTCAAAGGGAACCTTAGCCTCTTTTCCGCAATCAGCGCATACGGTTGTAAAGTACTCTCTCGGCGTTTTTCCGCCGTTCTTTCTTGCATCGCGGCATGATTTGCATCTCTGAGGTTCATTCTGAAAACCCTTTTCTGCATAAAACTCCTGTTCGCCTGCTGTAAAAACAAATTCCTCGCCGCAGTCCCTGCACTTTAATACCTTATCTTCGTACATGTCATTTACCTCGCTTCTGTTAATTGATGCTGAATATTTACCTTTGCCCAAGACGGAATCACACCGTCACCTTTGTACTGGGATCTGCGCACATTTCAAGAATTTTCCGGATAGAAATCCCACCGATTTAATGCAAGCTATTTTTCGTTTCATCTCGATAGTCCTTCGCACATAAGCAACCTGGTTACTCACGCGCCCGCAGAATAAGGACAGAACAAAACCCTGACCTGATCACTGAACCCTTTTATAAAACAACGCTCTATTTAAGCTACTCGGGCATATCGTTTACCGTTTCAGTCCGCACCGTGACTTTTTTCATTATATAGTTTTCTGATTTTCGAGCGAATTCTGCAAATCGCATTTTCAACCGACTTGCGTTCGCGTCCCGTTTTTTCTGCGATTTCCTCCGCTCCGAGTCCACTAAGATATAATTTGAAAACACTCCTTTCATAGTCTGTAAGTCTCACCGAAATTTCCGCAATTGTCGAACGGTACATCTCCGAAGTCACTGCTATTGATGCCGGATCCTCATGATAATCCGAGCAAAGCATATCCGAGACGAAGATAAAGCCATCACCTTCACCGCCCGGCTTTATTGCGCTTTCCCGAAAAATCCGTTTTTCACGTCTGAGAATAGAAATGATCCGATTCTTGATGCATGTTCCCGCAAATAAACCGAATGTAACCTTGTTTTGGCGGCAGTTATATGCACATGCTGCCGAATAGAGTGCGATTTCAGCCTCCTGACGAAAATCCTCAATATCGAAACGACGATCATTCAGGTATCTTCTGAGCAAAGAGTCAATAAGAGGCGCGTACCGCATGCTAAGTCTCTCAAAAGCGTCAGCATCCCCGGATTTAACGTCTGTCAACAGTTTTGCAAGAACCTCTTCCACGTTTCCTCTATCCTTCCAAAAAACCGCCCGGCAGGCCAACCGCCTGAAATTAACAGTAAATACCGCACTGCGGCGCAAACATTATGCAATAAATTAAAACGCCAATCATTCTGCAAAGTTACCTTACAGAACTCTTTGTATTAATTATACCATATTATGTAATAAAGTCAATAGCTTTTTTCAAAGAAAATTTAAAATATGCAATATTTTTCTGTATTTTACACAAGTTTTTTATTTGATGCGTTTTTATTATGAAAAAAATGCCGAATCAATTACTGATTCGACATTTAAATCAACCAAAATAAAACTGTTTTCCTTATAAATAAAAGCTTTTCACACACAGCTTTCATATATTTTTACTCAAGAAGATAATTAACCTCTCCGGACAAAAGTGCAAGAATTCCCCGATAACATATCTCAGGCTTATCGGAAAAATTGTATTTCATCTTTTCAAGTTCAATCTTATTGTCCACAATCAGTTCCAGATGAAGCGTCTCTTCGTGCTGATCAACAATCGAACAAACAAACGTATACCGTCCGTCATCCCTTTGCGATGAACTGCACTTGATCTCCGAGCCGCGCTTCTTGAATGAAAGGAGACGGAGAGCGCTTTTAAGACTTTTGTCGCGGATAATTCCAAGCAAATTGCCCTCTAAATTATCGGAAACCTGCTTTCCCTGCTCTGTAATTATATACATGTCGCTGTTATCCTTCTTGATTTCGGCAATATTTCCTGTGTCAAGAAGTTCCCCGAAGCATTCTACAAAATCAAAATATCCGACGACGCCGTCCTGCACAACAATATCATTCAGATTTTCAAATTCAAGAGGATACCCGACATTCCGCATAAGATAAAGTATGAATATTTTTATATCATTTTTATCCTTTAGAGCCGCCTGCATATTAGTTTATTCCTTTCTGAAATCAGTTAAAACTATATTCAGCAGCAAAACCCCGGCTGTACGGCAAAGGCAGTAATTCCATCACGGGGCGGTGCGGGCGGATTTTACCGCCTCCGTTATTTGTAAACGGCCGCCAACTGTGAAAGTAAAAACAGTAAAGACGGCCGTTTGTTTTTCAAGAATCAGTCTGCTGCTTCCTCGACGTAATTCTTCCAGTTCAGCTTACTGAAGTTACGGAACGACCAATACGAAGTAAGCGAACCCTTATGCGATAATTCCTTGCTCATAAGATAATAGTCCTGATATACAAACAACGGCATAACCGGCATATCACTCGCAAGCATTTTTTCTGCTTCAAGGAGAATCTGTGCCCTTGCTTCGGAATCTGTCTCAGCATAAGCGCGTTCTATAATCTCGTCATATGCTTCGCTGGTGTAGCCCGTAATATGCGGCTGGCTTTCAAAATCGCCTGTTTTTGCCGCCTCGGCAAGATCAAGCGCAGAGCCGGAGTAGTCTTTATCAAAAGGAGCCAAAGTAGACCAAGCATCTGTTGACAGGCTTTGCCAATCTATAGCGATTACATCAAAGTCTCCCGACATATAAGCCTCGTTAAATCTGTCTCTGTAAAGGTCATAGTCATTCTCGCTGTAAAATCTTACGCCGAGAGTTTTTAAACTTACATTAAATCCAAGCTTTTCCCACTGTTCAACACAGTATTCGGCCACCGCAATATCAACCTCGTTGTCGCGGGTCAGAACTGTAAAGCTTTTTGTGCTTGCATTTTTTGTAAGCTCCTTGGCCTGTTCGACATCATATGAAAACAGGTTTCCGTTAGTCTCACGGAAATCACTTTTTCCCACGGATGCCGCGCCGGAGGGCACAAATCCCTCGGCAGCCTTGGCAAAGGTTACAATTTCCGCTACGGCCTCACGGTCAATCGCCATCGAAAGCCCGAGTCTGACATCTGGATCATCGAACGGCGCTTTATTTGTATTAAAGAAATAAGTATGCGTATTATATGTATCCTGAGTTACGGCATCGTCAGCATACTCAGCTCTGTTTGCAAGAGGAATTTCACTTATATAGAGTATCTCGCCGTTTTTATAAAGCTCAAGCTGCTCCTCTGATGTAAGCTCCCAGTCTGTCGTAAGGCGGTACGGAGTGACATACTTATCGACCGCATCCTTATCTACATTTCTGTAGTAATAAATATTGCGTTCAAGAATAAAAGCCTTGCCGTCACCGGTTTTAGTATTCTCTTCCGGACGGAAGGTACGGACGGTAAAAGGTCCGTTTGTCACAAGAATAGTTGTATTCGACGACCAGTCTGTCGCCTTGCTTACAATGTCCTCGCGAAGAGGATACAGAGCGGGGCTTGCGCACAGCTCCAGAAAGGCCTCCGGATCAATATCTCTCGAAAAACTGATCTGAAGAACATCCGTATCGGCTGAGCAAATTCCGAGATCATCGACCGACACGTCTCCTGATTTAACTTCTTTGGCATTTTTCAAATCCATAAGCAAAGCGGCGGCCTCGCACTGAAATTCCGGCTCCATAATCCGTTTCCATGCATATACAAAATCATCAGCCGTGACGCTTCTTGCATCGCTCCACTGTGTGGACTTAAGCTCTATCTCCAGTATATAGCTTCCGGTATCGGCATTGGAAGTATAGGTGTATTTTTTCAGAAGTGCGTTTTCAACCTTACCCTTACTGTTAATTCTGGTAAGACCCTCATAAATCATTCCGATAACTTTAAGTGCGGCTTCATCGTTCAAAGACAGCGCGGGATCAAAGCTGGAAATCGGAGACGAAATATAAACCGGGATAACAGGTCCGTTTCCTTCTGTACCGCTGCCGCAGCTTGTAAACACACACATCATCATAACCGCGCAGAGCAGTAAAGATATGACTCTTTTCATATTAATAAATTTCCTCCTGTAACAATCGTGCGGACAAAGCCGTAATAAACCAATTTCCATTATACCATTTATTTTATAATTTATCAATGGTTTATTTCATGTATTTGTAAACTTTTTTAAACCTCGGTAATCACTAAAACAGATCAGTGAGGGGGGTAATTTCCCATTCAAAAATTTATCACCGGATTTTTTGCTTAACCGGAATTTCGTCTTTTACAGCCGTCAATAATATTCACATAAAACATATGAAAGGAATGCCTGTAAACATGAAAGAAACATGCGAAAAAGAAGAACAGTCAAAATATATACGTACTGACCTTGCGGCGGAATGCTATCCTCCGGCCGCCGCTGACACCGACGAAGAAAAAAAAACAGAGCAGGATTTTGACGGACTTATATACAAGGTAAAGGAAAGCAAAGGAATTAAAATTACCGAGCTTGAAGTAACAAGCAAAGCCGGAGAAGAAAAGATAGGAAAGCCGCTCGGACGGTATATTACGGCGGAAATCGGCCGTCTGTGGCAGAAAGGAAAGACCGAGCAGGAAAAAACTGCGGAAATACTTGCGCAGATTCTCAGCTCTCTCATCTCAGATTCAGTAAAAAAATCGGGAATAAAAACAACCGTTCGGGAGGACGGATCAATAGACTGCGGCACGGTACTCATCGTCGGTCTCGGAAATAGGTTTGTAACCGCCGACGCCATAGGACCGCTTGCCGTGGACGGCATAACCGTGACAAGGCATATAAAACTGTCGGACAAAGAACTTTTCGGCAAGCTCGGCGCGTCCGAAACCGCCGCGATTGCTCCCGGCGTCGCAGGGCAAACAGGAATTGAAACCTCGGAGCTTGTAAAAAGTACGGCAAAAAGTATATCTCCGTCCGTCATCATTGCAATAGATGCGCTTGCGGCAAGATCAACCGAGAGATTGGGAACAACGGTTCAGCTGTGTGATACCGGTATATCGCCCGGCTCAGGAATTGGTAATTTCCGCGGGGCAATTAATTATAAAACGCTCGGCATTCCGGTAATCGCAATAGGAGTTCCGACTATTGTCGATTCTTCGACGCTCGTCTATGATGCTTTGTCACAAGCCGGAATTGAAAATATACCGCCGGAACTTGAAAAAATTCTTGAAAACGGCCGCAGCTTTTTTGTTTCATTAAAGGAAAGCGATGAGGCCACAAAAACTCTGTCAAAGCTGATCGGAGATATGATTGGAATTGTATTCGGAACACATTTTGATTAATTTGCCGCGCGCCTAATTTACCATTCGGTTAATTTATCACTCCGTTAATTCTCACTTCGTCAATTCTTATTTCATTAATTCTCATTCTGTTAATTTCATGTAGTTAATTGCACGCGGTTAATATCATGCGGTTAATATACACGATCAGACATTTTAATACATTTTAATCGTCGAATCATATAGCGGCTCCCCCGTGCATATATTTTTCTTGAGAAACAAGAAAACTTCCTGTCTGGAAAGGAAATAAGCAAAATGAACGGAGAAAAAGAACCGGATATTATTTATATATCTACACCATACGTCAGAAATACAACAAAGGGAGGACGCCGGGCGCTGCGCTCACTGTGCTGTATGCTCGGCTCCGCCGTATTAGTCTCGGCATGCATCGTGTCGTTTGCCGACAGCATAGGACTGAGCTTTGCCGCAAAAACCGAATCCGGAAATGCGTCTGAAAATCTTCATGAAGACACCCCGGAGTACAGTATCGGCGGTAATGCAGTATCCCCCGAAATATCAAATTCAGAAAATGAAAATTCATCATTAAATCCGGAAATAAATACAAATACGGCATCCGAAACAGATTCCGAAATAGATTCCGAATCCGATCCCAACTCGGAAGCCGAACAGCTTCCGGCAAATGTAGCTTCCGGAAGCCATCAGATAATTACAACTGACCTGAGCAGGAATCCCGGAGCGGACATACTAATTGACAACAAGACATCATATACGCCGAATATAAGCGATATGTTAAGCTCTTCATGCGCCGTTTCAGGCTCAGCCCGCATGGATAATACCGCTCAGGTTACAGTAACCGAGACAGAAAATTCAGTGCTGTACTCCGCAGGAAACCAGCCCCCCGCAGTCCTGATCGTACATACTCACGGAACCGAATGCTACAGTCAGAACGGAAGCACGTACAGCGACGCCGAAATCGGCTTTCGGTCAAAAGATACCGAAGAAAATATGATTGCGGTCGGAAAAAAAACAGCACAGACCTTATCCCAGTTCGGAATTTCAGTTCTGCACTGCACAATCATGCATGACGCCGAATCATACAACGATTCATATAACTACGCCGCAAAATCCATAAAATCATTCATCGCCCAATATCCGTCAATCTCATACGTGCTTGATCTGCACCGGGACGCTATTCAGTATGAGGACGGCTCAATTGCGAGACCGACGATAAAAACAGATCTCGGCGATACCGCACAGCTTATGTTTGTAATCGGAACAGATGAACTCGGAGCAAACCATCCGAACTGGGAAAAAAATCTCTCGCTTGCGGTCAGACTGCAAAGCGCGCTCAACAGCAAAACCGCAAATCTTGTCCGTCCTATATCTCTGCGCGGAGCAGCATATAACGAACAATACACCGACGGATCAATTTTAGTTGAAGTCGGAGCATGCGGAAATACGCTTGCCGAAGCCGAGAATGCGGCTGTGCTTCTTGCTGATACTCTTGCAGGAATAATTCTGTCGGGAAAATGAGAAGGCAGCACATGGAGCTGTGCTGCCTTCTCATCATATTTACGGTGTTTTTAACAACGCTGACTATAAGAATCACAAAGGCTGAAAATACCATCAGCAAGCCGTACACTGACAATATTCCAATATTAAAAGACTTTTATTTATGAAATAATTTCTTTGTATTATACCGCGGCTCACAAGTCAGGCGTATATCAAGCTTTCTGTAAACGTCTTCATCCACCTGAGACGGAATTATAGTTGAATGAGCTTCACAGCCCCGCAGCATCGGAAGCTTTTCAAAGGCCTTAGCCGCAACATCACTCATTGACGCGCTGATAGAAAGCGCGACAAGAGCTTCGTCCGAATGCAGCCTCGGATTGCTGTTACCAAGCACCTCAAGCTTCAGACGCTGAATAGGTTCAATTGTCTGAGGAGAAATCAAGTGAACGTGCTTGGGTATATCGCACAGCGCCTTAACAGCATTTAAAAGGACGGCCGCGGCAGGTCCAAGAAGCGCAGAAGTTTTTCCGGTGACAATCTTTCCGTCAGGAAGCTGGAGCGCCATTGCCTCCGGATGATTTCTGTCCTCCATCTCAGCCGAGCGTTTCAGCGCCGCGCCGACGACCGGACGGTCATCAACAGAAACCCCTGCCGTCTGCATTAACAGCTCAAGCTTTTCGACAGATCTTGCGGATACTCTTCCTTTACGGCTGTCGCACATAGTCGCAAAATATCTTCTTATGATCTCGTCTCTGGACGCCTCGCACACCACATCGTCATCACATATGCAGTTTCCCGCCATATTGACACCCATATCCGTCGGAGAACGGTAAGGAGACGCTCCCGATATTTTATGAAAAATTGCGTCAAGAACCGGAAAAACCTCGATATCGCGGTTGTAATTAACAGCCATTCGCCCATAAGCATCCATATGATACGGATCTATCATATTTACGTCTGAAAGATCGGCAGTAGCCGCTTCATATGCAAGGTTTACAGGGTGCTTGAGCGGAAGATTCCAGATAGGAAATGTTTCGTATTTGGCGTAGCCGGCCTTAATTCCGCGCTTGTTTTCATGATAAAGCTGTGAAAGACATGTCGCCATTTTTCCGCTGCCCGGTCCCGGCGCGGTCACTACGACCAAAGGCCGCGTCGTTTCTATGTACTCATTTCTGCCGAAACCCTCGTCGCTCACAATATGGTTGACATTATGAGGGTATCCGTCGATAATATAATGAAAATATACTTTCATACCGAGACGTTCAAGCTTATCATGAAAGGCCATCGCAGATTTCTGACCGGTATAATGGGAAATTACAATACTGCCGACATATAGCCCGATGCTGTGAAACGCGTCTATAAGGCGAAGTACATCGGCATCATATGTAATACCGATGTCACCGCGCATTTTATTGTTTTCAATATCGCCGGCGTTAATTACAATCACAATTTCGACGTCGTCCGACATTTTTGCAAGCATCTTTACCTTGCTGTCAGGCTGAAATCCCGGAAGAACACGGGACGCATGATAATCGTCAAAAAGCTTGCCGCCGAACTCCATATACAGTTTCCCGCCAAAGCTCGAAATACGCCTTTCGATTTCCTTAGATTGAGTCTGGATATACTTTTCGTGATCAAATCCGACCTTGCCCGTCATACATGTCACCGAATCCCTGAATAAACAAAGATTTCCTTTCATATCAGCAAATACATTTTAATGTTTGAATTATTCTGCCGTCCGCTGACGAAAACTCCGCACCGGATGTCAGGCCTTAGCAAACACAAAAACAGGCGTGAAAATTTTTTCACGCTGTTTTTGTGTGCGGCAGTTTTTCCGAACAATAAACCTAAAGATTCCGCCCCGAAGCTTTATTGAATTTTGTCGGCCATGTACAGCAATACAGCAGTCCAAAGATTCAAAGGCAAAATATATTTATACAAAATAGTTAAACACTGTATAAATTATAGCATGTTAAGAATATATTGTCAATATTTCTGAAACGCAAAAATAAAGAAAAGTCCCGATACGCAAAATACGTGTCGGAACTTTTCGCTGGAGCGGATTACGGGGCTCGAACCCGCCACCTCGACCTTGGCAAGGTCGCGCTCTACCAAATGAGCTAAATCCGCGTACGGGACACTCAAAGCGAAGGATATTTCCTAAACCCAAGTTACCCGAAATGGAGGCGCCACCCGGAATCGGACCGGGGATAAAGGTTTTGCAGACCTCTGCCTTACCGCTTGGCTATGGCGCCATAACAAAAACGTAATATAAAACGAAACAGTGAACAGGAAACTGTTCACTATTCAAATATTGCTGAATGGAGCGGATTACGGGGCTCGAACCCGCCACCTCGACCTTGGCAAGGTCGCGCTCTACCAAATGAGCTAAATCCGCATAAAGCAAATTACTTTGCTTTATTCATTCCAAGAATAAAATGGTGCCTCCGGTCGGAATCGAACCAACGACACGGGGATTTTCAGTCCCCTGCTCTACCGACTGAGCTACAGAGGCAAAAAAATAACAAAAGACAAAAATCGTGCCGGTTTTACGCCGTAAAACCGGCACATCTGGCGACCCGGATGGGACTCGAACCCACGACCTCTAGCGTGACAGGCTAGCGTTCTAACCAACTGAACTACCGGGCCTTATTGTACAGAGAAACGACAATAAAATGGTGGGAACAATAGGGCTCGAACCTATGACCCTCTGCTTGTAAGGCAGATGCTCTCCCAGCTGAGCTATGCTCCCATATTATGCCGTTATCTCTGCGACGTTTAAGATTATATCATACAAAAAACTTTTTGTCAATAGTTTTTTGGAAAAAAATTTTACCCGTTTTCAACATATATCTTAAGTGCACCGCGGCGAGCGGCATGGAGAGGTCCGAGGTTAAGACTGCGGCAGTCTTTCCTGCCTTAACAGAATAAATTGCAAAAGCACAGATAAATACAAAACGAAATATTTTATCCGGAATCTTCTTATCTGCCATAATATTTAATGCCGGATCCCTTATATCTACCATTATATGAATCCGATACATCCGTGTGACAACAATTAAAAATATTTTTAACCGGGACCATTCCTCCGTCAGCTTCGCATTCAGCTATATTCGCCTTGCAGTAAAAAACCAGCGTTCATTTTTTTCATCCGCAGGCGTTCCGTTCATGTCTCCGTACACTCCTGCAATTTCAAAACCGCACTTTTTAAGAACCCTTTTTATTGCAGTCATACTGTAACACCGTTCACTCTGTATTTCATCGCTCCGGATCCATTTGCCGTTCCCGCAGTCAGTAAACAGCGACAGATAAAATCTGCATATTTTGTTTTTTTCATTATATTCGTTCTGCCATGCGCACAAAACATCTTCGGCTTCAATAATAAAGTCGCGTCCGGCAAAAATATTCTGAAATTTGTACGGCGTATTTACATCGAAAATAAAAACTCCGCTTGGCTCAAGATAATTGTGGAGTGTTCTGAAACATCTTTCAAGATCACCCGGCCTCGTCAGATAATTCAAACTGTCAAGACAACATACAGCCGCGCTTACGGTACCGTAGAGCTCAAAGCTGCGTATATCCTGACAGAGATACAAGATTTCTGATTTTTTTCGGCGCCGCTGCCCGGCATTATGCACAGATTCCGAATCAAAAGACTGTGAATGTTCAAGTCGGTACGCCTCTGAAAGCATATTTTCGGAAATATCAATTCCAATCATATCAAAGCCCCGCCTTGCAAGCCTTCTTGTAATAGCTCCCGTACCGCATGCAAGCTCAAGAACTATTTCGTTTTTTTCCTTTCCGTGCAGCTTTATTTCCCTTTCTATAAAATCAGCATACTTATTATAGTCAACCTCAGAATTGAGTCTTTCGTAATAAGGAGCGAGGACGGAGTATTGCCGGCCGCAGGACGCGTACGATTTTTCTGCATTCATTTATAAAATTTCCTTCCTGGCAGCATAGCTGCTCACGTATAAGCATGCCGCCTCAAGTATAAAATAAATCCCTTGTCATGCCTGACAAAGGATTCAATTCAATAAGAGGTAAAACCTCATCATAAAGCTTTCGGCAGTGAACTGTACCTCTTCCGGAAAAATCCGGAATAACTAACCAGTCTCGAACTTTAAGAAAACACCTTACAGGCAAACGCCAGACATACAATAACTTTACAGACAGACGCCTTCTCAGACAAACATCAAACAGACAATAACTTTGCAAACAGGCACCTTTTCAGGCAAACACCAAACAGACAATAACTTTACAGACAGACGCCTTTTCAGGCAAACATCAAGCAGACAATAACTTTACAGACACTCTGCAGACAAATGCCTTACAGACGTGAGTATCTTGCTTTTAGTTATAATCTTTATTATGAACAGCAAATAAAGATAGCTTTATTCTAACCTTCGTCGTTGCCTTAACCACCGATTCTATTGTCAATTTCATTGTTGTATTAATTGTCGGTTTTAATATCGCCTTCATTATCACTCAGTCTTCTAAGTACGGTTTGATAGCCATCATTTCCATACTTAAGACATCTGTTAACACGGCTGATAGTGGCGGTACTGAGACCAGTCGTCTCGGAAATTTTATTGTAAACACAATTATTATTCAGCATTTTTGCGGCCAAAAGGCGTTTAGACATCTCTTTAATTTCCGCTATTGTGCATAAATCTTCAAAAAAGCTGTAGCACTCTTCAACATTTTTAAGGGAAACAATCGCGTTAAAAAGAAAATCCGTATTTTCATCACGAATACCTTTTGCAGACATATGATTTTTCCTCCGTTTATGACATAATATGGCAAAACGCTTTCATAAAGTTATATCTCAATATGGAGCAAGGCCCGTTATAAGACGTTCCGGAGGTGATTTATACCACCGGATAAAATTAGCGGAAACCGCCGCTTCAGAATCGACGTCTTACAGACATAAACATTTCGCATTTAAGTTATAAAATACTTTATTTTAATAATATCACACTTTTACACATTAGTAAATAAAAGCGTTTAAATATTAACGCAGAATTTACAAATAAATTCGGTTAGCCGATAATCAGCTGTTCAATATCACCCGGAACCGCGCCGTAAATGTAGCTGCCGACGTCGGAGAGACCTTTTATAATCTCTTCGCGGACAAATCTGACTCCGCACAGTTTTTCCTCAAGCTCGTTTATCGGCTTGCTTCCGAAGAAATCTCCCTGTATCGATATTTCATTTATAATTCCGCGGTCGAGTGTAACCGATATTTCTACAAGCCCATACGCAAATCTTGCTTTTTTTCTTTGAGTGTACTCCTTTGATTTACCGAAAATCCAATCCCATGAAGAATATTTTTCATCTGCAAGTCTTCGAATTTCAGCCCGCTGTTCGTCTGTAAAAAAAGATATGTTACCGCCGAAGCGCGATTCGAGATAACCTCTGAAATCATCCGCGGATTCAGGCAGTATTTTCGTATTTGCGCCCTCGGAGTTTGTTTCAACATTTACAGGATCCGAATTCATTTTTGTATTTTCCGCACTGTCGGATATACCGCCGCCATTAGCATTTTTCAGAAGTGAAGAAATATTTCCGACACGGCTCTGAACACTCTTTATGCCCTTACTCGCAAGCTTTGTCTCGTCAGGCCGCAGAACGTCTGCCATATCCGATAAATCGGCCGACCATAAAAGCGTTCCGTGGTGCATGATATGTCCGTTTCGGACGCATTGCGCAGTACCGGATACCTTGAATCCGTCCACGGTAATATCATTTCTGCCCGACATTTCGGCATTAAGTCCGAGCTCCCTCAGAGCAGCTATAATAGGATCACAAAATCTTGCAAAATTCAGAGTTCCGTTTTCAATATCAGAACTGATAAATGTATAGTTCAAATTACCGAGATCATGAAAAACCGCGCCGCCGCCTGTAAGTCTCCTGACAATTTTAATATTTTTCTTCTCGGCTGTTTCCAGATTGATTTCCGCGTACGCGTTTTGATTGCGTCCGATTATAACCGCCGGTTCGTTTCTCCAAAGCATAAAAATATCTTCTTCTCCGGCAGAATCGAGCAGATACTCCTCGGTTGCCATGTTTTCGTACGGTTCCGTACAATCGTTGTGATATATAATCATTTTATTCCTCCGTTCCTCTGTCCGCTGACATATAAAAAAGCCGAACCGCGAATATCGCGCCCCAAAAACACATTCTGTATTTTCGGAGGCGGATAATCGAGTCCGGCTATGCGGAAACTATATGTATTCAAAAAGTCCGTTATCATTATTTCGGCGGCGAATACAAAGCGCCGCCGAAACCGTCGAACGGTATCCGTCTTATTTAAGCAAACGGATATTCAGCCTGTTTTTACTATAGTAAATATATCAGCATATTCCGGAAATTAAAGTCCGAGCTTTGAGCGGTTCATCTTTTCAACATCGCTGAAATTGTGAGTAGGTACATATCCCGGAATCGGCATAAGCTTCTCATGAATACAGTCTATGATGCCGTCCGCCTGCGGGAAGTAATACTTTTCAAGCTCAAATGCAGGCGTAATCCAGTTGCGTGAGCCGTAAGCAACGGCGGGAGCGTCAAGATAGTCAAATGCGAATTCGTTGATATTTGCTGCCATATCCTTCATGATAGAGCCTCTCTCGCATGCGTCACCGACTATAATCACTTTTCCTGTTTTCTTAACCGACTCTATAACCTTTGTGTAGTCAAAAGGAACAATCGAACGTGTATCAATAACCTCTGCCGAAATGCCGTACTTTTCTTCAAGCGTTTTGGCAGCTTCAAGAGCTCTGTAAAGAACGGCTCCGATAGTTAAAATTGTCACATCCTTGCCGGCACGCTTGACATCGGGATCACCGAATTCAACCTCGTAGTATTCCTTCGGAACACCGCCCTCGTGGAATTCCTCTCCCTTGTCGTAAATTCTCTGAGACTCAAAGAAAATTACCGGATCTGTTCCTTCAAGCGCGGCCGTCATCAAGCCCTTAGCATCATAAGGAGTAGACGGGAATACAACCTTCAGGCCCGGAATATGAGCTGTCAGCGCCGTCCAGTCCTGAGAGTGCTGCGCACCGTATTTTGAACCGACAGAAACACGGAGAATAATCGGCATTTTGAGAATACCGGCGCTCATTGCCTGCCATTTTGCCATCTGGTTAAAGATTTCATCGCCTGCACAGCCAATAAAGTCAGCGTACATAAGCTCGACAATCGCGCGTCCGCCGCACATTGCATATCCTACAGCGGAACCGACAATTGCGGACTCGGAAATCGGAGAGTTGAAGAAACGGTGATACGGAACAGAATCGGTGATCTTCTTGTATACTCCGAACGCTCCGCCCCAATCACGATTGTCCTCTCCGTAAGCGATAAGCGTAGGATCGTCGTAGAATTTATCTATTATCGGCTCACACAGACCGTCGCGGATATTGTACAGCTTCATTTTTGAAACGGGCTTTCCGTTTTCATCCTTAGCGGTACGGATTTTTCCCGCAATTTCTTTCACGCGGGCGCAGTCCTCTTTGGCTGTAAGCATCTCAGCCTCACGCGAAGGATCCATGCTGTGAACCTTCTGATTCGAGAACATGATAGACGATATAGCGTCGGGATTTTTATCAAGATCCATACGCGGCGATATTTCATCGTTAATAGCAAGCTTAACAGTTTCAGTAATGCGGTTAATTATACCTTCGTCAATAGATGCAATCTCGTTTTCTGTGGCAATTTTGCCCTCGATGAGCTTTTTCTTGAACGCGATAATCGGATCTGCCGCTTTCCATGCTTCAATTTCCTCAGGAGTTCTGTAGGTAGAGCTGTCCGAAGGAGAATGTCCGGAAACACGGTACGTAACAACGTCAAGCAGAGCCGGACCCTTTCCGTTCACAAGAAGCTCTTTCTTTCTTGTTACAGCATCGATGACCGCGAGAGGATCATATCCGTTTACGCGTTCAGCGTGCATCATGTCGGGATTGAAGCCTGCACCGAGACGTGCAGCCATGTCATAGCCCATTGTCTCGCCTCTCGTTTGTCCGCCCATTCCATAGTGGTTGTTGAATATGTTAAAGAGAATCGGCATTCCGGTTCCGTTGCCGTCATTCCAAAGCTTAGTAATCTGATCCATAGACGCAAAGTTAAAGGATTCAAGAACAGGACCGCGTCCGCATGCGCCGTCGCCGCAGTTGGCAACAACGATTCCCCTCTTATGGTTGCTGCGCTTATAGAGAGCAGCTCCGAGCGCGATAGGCGCTCCACCGCCAACGATTGCATTGTTCGGCATAATTCCGAAAGGAATAAAGAACGCGTGCATTGATCCGCCGAGACCGCGGTTAAAGCCGGTTGTTCTTGCGAATATCTCGGCAAGCGCGCCGTAAAGGAGGAAATTGATTGCAAGCTCCTTAATATCTCCTCCAGCATTCATATGCTTTTCAACCACGTTCAGAACCGTTCCGTCAAGGAAATCTTTCATTATATCGTAAAGCTCTTTTTCGTCGAGCTTATTGATTGAAGAAAGACCTTTGGCAAGTATTTCCCCGTGGCTGCGGTGAGAACCGAAGGTAAGGTCGTCAATATCAAGACTGTAAGCTTCTCCGACCGCAGAAGCCTCCTGACCTATCGAAAGGTGCGCAGGTCCCGGATTATTGTATGCCACTCCGTTGTACTCGCTCTTTGTTTTGATTTCATTGAGCATTGTTTCAAACTCACGGATTATACGCATATCCCTGTAGATACGGATAAAATCGTCCTTGCTGTAAATCTTTTTTTCTTCCGCAAGCGTCTTATTGTACTGGCATACGGCTATATCCTCGAAATGTATATAGCCGGGTTCAAAAGCTTTTTTCGGATCAACAAACTGTGACTTTGGCATAATTGTACTCCTTCTTTATATTACTATTTTATTGTTTGATTTATTTTATGCCGTCCGGACAATAATACGCCGGACAGGCAGAATAAACAGCATCAGATACTCAGAACATAAATGCGGCTTCTCTGAGAACCTCTCCGACCGTCGGGTGCGGGAAAACGCTCTTCTGAATATCCTCGATGCGCATCTGTTTGTCTACCATCATAGCGCATCCGTATATCATTTCGGAAGCATATGTTCCGATCATGTGAACTCCGAGAATATTTTTATGCTGTGCTCCTACGATAAGCTTAATTACGTCGTTTCCGCCCTCATTTTCTGCAACGTATCTTCCGCTGAGCTTAAGAGTAACCGTCTTGGAAATTACATCAAGCCCCTTAGCCTTTGCCGATTCTTCGGTTTCGCCTACGGCAGCCACCTCGGGATTTGTATAAATAACAGACGGAATTGCGTCATAATTCACGCGGTCTTTTTTGCCAAGCATATTATTAATTGCCGCTTCTCCTTCACGGTAAGCCGTATGCGCAAGCATCGATCTGCCGTTTACATCGCCTGCAGCCCATACTCCGGCGACATTAGTCTGTCCGTAATCATTGGTGACAATCGCTCCGCGTTCGGTAAGAACTCCGATATTTTCAAGTCCTATTCCCTGAGTCATCGCACGGCGGCCTATTGATATAAGCACACGGTCTGCCTTTGCCGAGAGCTGTTTTCCGCCGAGCTCGTAATTTACGCAGTCAGAGCCGACAGATGTGACCTTCGCACCGAGAAGAAATTCCACTCCGCGCTTTGTATACTCTTTCTGAAGCATCGAGGAAATTTCGCGGTCGGTAGGTCCGCCTATGTGATCAAGCATTTCAATAACCGTAACCCGGCTTCCTATACTGCAAAAATAGGAAGCCATCTCAAGACCGATAACTCCTCCGCCGATAACAACCAAATTCTTCGGAACTTCTTTTAAATCTAAAATTTCATGGTTCGTCATGCCAAATCCGGACTCGACCGATTCGCGGAGTCCTGGTATCGGAGGAACCGCGGCGGTTGAACCGGTGCATATCAGAAGTCTCTTGCCGATATACTCATTGCCGCCGGCTTTTACCGCAAAGCCTTCTGTGTCACGGCGCAGAATCTCTCCGGCTTCGTTTACAACGTCAATTCCGGCCTTTTTCAGCGTTGCGCCTATACCTCCGACAAGCATTTTTACGACCTTGTTCTTGCGTTCAATTACAAATTCATGATCGATGGAGGCTCCGTCAAGCTTAACGCCGTATTCGCTGCAATGCTTTGAATAATCATATATTTTAGCTGAATAGAGAAGCGTCTTTGTAGGAATGCATCCCTCATTCAGACACACTCCGCCGAGAGCTCTTTTTTCAATTACAAGAGTTTTGAAACCGCCGTGAGCAGCGCGCTCAGCGGCGTTGTATCCTGCGGGACCTCCTCCGAGAATAATCAGATCATACATAACAGTATATATTCCTTTCTGTATTATAAAGGCTTATTTTGCAAGCAAAAGATTGAAGTTTTCAAGATTTGCGCATAGCTCCTTAAGGAATTTCGCCGCAGGAGCGCCGTCAAGAGCGCGGTGATCAAATGTAAGAGAAAGTCCCATCGCATTATAAAATACGTCTTTACCATCGACAAGCTTTACACGTCTTGTAATCGTATCGACGCCGAGAATACCTGTCTGCGGAGGATTAATTACAGGCGTGAAGCTCTCAACGCCGAGAGAGCCGAGATTGGTAACGGTGAATGAAGCGCCGCGGAGGAGATCAGGGTTGATCGTTCCTGCCTGAGCGTCCTTGATCACCGATTTTGTCTGGGCTGCAAGCTCATTCAGCGACAGCGTATCCGCGCCGAATACCGTAGGAACAAGAAGTCCGCGGGGCGTATCAACCGCAACGCCGAGGTTGACATGTGAAAAATAACGCATAATATCTTTGTCATCAAGATAATTTGCATTGAGATCGCGGTGACCGAGCAGAGTTTTGGCAACTGCAAACAGAACCATGTCATTAAGCGTTATGTTGTTCATGCCGAGCTTCTCGCCGTTTGCCTTAAGCGACGCCCTGTATGACATAATTTCGGATGCGTCAAATGTGGCGTTGAGCGTAAGCTGAGCCATATTTGAAAGCGAAGCATGCATACTCTTTGCAATTACGCGGCGAATATTCGGAAGCTTTACGTCCTCATATTCGGCGGCAGGAACAGACGGCGCTGAAGCTGCGGGAGCCGCGCTCGCCGGCTCCTCTTTCGCAGCGGCGGAGTTTGTAAGTCCCTTATCCAAAAGAGAATTTATATCCCGTTCAATTATTCTTCCCATCGGACCTGTCGGCACAGCCTTTGACAAATCGGCATCCGTTTTTTCAGCAAGATGGCGCGCGCGGGGAGAAATTCTCATAAAGCCGTCTTCCGATTTTGTCTGAGCTGCCGTCGTCTCCGGCGCCGCGGAAGCCGCAGGAGCCGGCGCTGAAGGCACAGCATTTTTCTCCGGCGAATCATTTACCTCCGGCGTTTTCATGCCGCTCTGAGCCTCTTCGGACGCTCCGTCTTCTCCGAGCTGTTTTTTTGCCTCGGCTACAAGAGCAGAAATATCCTCTCCCGCATTACCGATAATGCATACCGGATTCAGACACGGAACATCGTCTCCCTCCTCGGCAAAAACCTCCAATAAAGTTCCCTCGGCAGCGGATTCTTCATCAAATGACGACTTATCTGTTTCGTAAGAAAACAGGACGTCCTTTACAGCTACATTATCGCCTTTTTTCTTTTTCCATTCGGTAATAACACAGCTTTCAACGCTCTGACCCTGTCTTGGCATAATCACTAATGTTGCCATTGTATTTATCTTCCTCCATTATTTTTTATTATTGGTACAGAATTATATTTAACCAGGAAAAATATCCCGTTTCTGTCAAAAGAAATTTCAGACGCCGAGATCGGCGACTATTATTTTTGTTCCGCTTTTCCTTGCCTCGTCCGCAATTTCCTGCGGTACAACCCTGTCTGTTATAATCGTATCTATCATACTGAAATCCGCAAACGTATAAGGAAGCGTCTTGTCCAGCTTTGAATTGTCCGTGAGAATCACAGTTCTTCTTGCCTTTTCAATAACCAGCCTCTTAAATTCACATTCACTGTAATTTCCACAGGTAAATCCATTATCCGAAGATACGCCTGACGGAACTATAAACGCGACGTCAATATTAATATCGGACAAATATTTTACGGCAACATTTCCCGAAACAGAAATGCTGTCGCGGTTCAGCATACCGCCTACTAAATTTACAATCGGAAGCTTCTTTTTTATAAGCTCAAGAGCGATATTCGGACCAGTTGTGGTAATTACAAGTCTTTCGTCCGGCATCATCGATGCGAGCTGAAAAATAGTCGTCCCGGAATCAAGAAAAACCGATCTTTCCGTTTCTATCATTTTGATGGCAACGTCTGCAATTTTTTGCTTCTCCTGAGGATGCTCGTTCATTCTGAGCGAAAACTTCCCCTCCATGCATGACGTTATAAACTTCATGGAACGGGCGCCGCCGCGAACCTTGATAGCTTCACTCTGCTTTTCAAAATAATCAATATCACGGCGAAGGGTCATACTTGAAACGTCGGGAAACATTTCTTCGAGCTCATGCAGCGACACAAAAGGCTTATTTCGCAGCATGTCACGAATTTTTTCTCTGCGATCAAAATTCATATCAATTTTCCTTTCAACCCCTGTTTTTCGGCTGTCTAAACATTTTACCGCTTTTTTATAATATCAAAATGAGGTTTAAATTCTTAAATGATTCAACAAATTTTGCTGTGAAAAAATAACGTTTTTAACATTCGCGTCTGTTAATAATAACATCCACCGTGTGATTATAACATTTTTGATTTCCTATGTCAATATGCTGTATTTATATTTTTTGTAAGTTATATTAATTGTTTACAATTTGCCGGATTTTGCGTCGAAATTCTCCGATATTCTCTTAAAATCTTTTAAAATCTTTGTATTCATATCAAATAATTATAAAAATCCGCTGAGAGTTTTCAACGTTCTCAGCGGCATTTCAATAAATCTTTCATTACAATACAATCGGTCTGCGCTGCAGTCAGTTACTCATTGCCGTAAGTAATTCATTGCAGCGAGTCATGAATTTCAGTCAGTCATGAATTTCATTCGGTCATGAATTGCACCATGTCATACGTACGGTGCATACAGCAATTCATCGTAGTCAGTCACACATGACAGTCAGTTATACATGACAGTCAGTCATGCATTGCGCAGTATACAGCGGTAACTGCAAATATTACAAGAAGTATGAAATGTACAAGATAAAACATTTTTAATTCCTTTTTATTTCTTTTTTGCTTTTTCTATAAGATCGGAGGACAAAGCTATTATATCACCGGCTCCCATAACAATTACGACATCATCCTCGTTTGTAACCTGCGATATATATTCACTGATCTGCTCAAATTGCTTTCCCTTAGGAATATACAACGCTCCCATAATGGCATCCGCAAGCTGCTCTGACGTTACTCCGCTTCTGTTTTCTTCTCTCCCCGCCGAGTAAATGTCGGTTATTATAAGTCTGTCCGCATCACCGAATGACAATTTAAGCTCATCAAAAAGTCCGTACGTTCTTGAATAGGTATGCGGCTGAAATATGCACCAGACAGTTTTTCCGAAGCTGCGCGCGGCGGCAAGCGTCGCTTTGATCTCGGTAGGATGATGAGCGTAGTCATCATAAACGGAAGCTCCGTGAACACTGGTTCCGCGGTATTCAAGTCTCCTTTTTGTTCCCCTGAAGCTCTGTAAACCCGCTTTTACAGAATATACGGACATTCCGTTTTCTATGCAGGCAGCAGCGGCAGCCACGGCATCGGAAACATTGTGAACACCAGGTACATTTAAATCTATTACGCAGAGCGTCTCTCTGTTATTATCCGCAACTCTGACTAAAGCAAAACGGATTTTCTCCCCGCGGACTGTAATTTTATCGGCAAAATAATGAGCGTCGGATTTAAGCGGAGAAACAGGGGTTTTTATACTATATGTAATAAGTCTTCCGTTAAATCCCCCGGCCGCCTTTACAGCAGGATCGCTGTCAGTACATATAACAGCGGTATCGGCTTTTGAAATATACTTCTTAAAGCTATCCGTTATTTGTTCAATACTGTGAAAATAATCGACGTGTTCAAGCTCTATATTAAGAATAACCGCCGTAGTCGGACAGAACGAAAGAAAGGAATCGGTGTATTCACACGCTTCAAAGATGAAGTAATTTCTGCCTCCTATTTTATATGCCCCGTCTATCGCTTCAAGCTCGGCGCCGCTTACAATTGTCGGATTCGTATTTGCCTGAAGAGCTATCATAGCCGTCATCGACGTCGTAGTGCTTTTCCCGTGAGTCCCGGCAATCCCGATTCTGTTTGCATAAGGAAGCATAATCTTTCCCAAAAAGTCTGCCCTGGAAAAACAGGGAATTCCCCGTTTCCTTGCCTCCGAAAGCTCAGGATTCCCGCTGTGAATTGCCGCCGTATAAATTACAGCATCACATGTATCCGGCAAATTGCAAGCCGAATGCGAATAAAATATCTTTATTCCGTTCCGTTCCATTTTTTCCGTAAGAGACGAGCAGGTGCGGTCGCTTCCGCAAACATTAGCACCTTCATTTAATGCAATCATCGCAAGAGAAGACATGCTAATTCCGCCTATACCGATAAAAAACAGATTTTTTCCCTTAAGGAAAATATCTTCATTTTTTGTTTTATCCGAATCAATTATTGTCAGCATGTGGACACCTTTCCCTAACATTTGTGCATGTGCAACAAATATAAACAAAGTTTTTATACATTTTATCTAAAAGAATCAAAAAATACATATAACGTTAAAAGAAAAATTTTATTTCAGCAAAGCAAAATTCATAATGTTACTCTATAATTACATACATCGGTCAATGTATTTCGGCGCATTATCAGCCGATACACCTGTTAATATCGGAAAAGACCGAACTTATCAAATGAAAACAGGAGGTTATCATAATGACGATCACGGACATTAAATTTAGGAAATTGTTTGATAACGACGGTCCTATGAAAGCGATTGCGTCGGTAACGTTTGACGGAGCTCTTGCCGTTCATGATGTAAAGGTTATTTATGCGCGCGAGCGGTATTTTAACGTTATGCCGTGCAAAAAGAATCCTGATAACACATATCGTGATATAGTTCATCCGATCAACGCAGAATTCAGAAAAATTCTTGAAGATGAAGTCATCGGAAAATACCACGAAACCGTTGCCGCCCTCGAACAGGAAAACGAAGATCAGAACTAAACACTGTGTAACAAAACGCCGTTCAGCGAAATACAGTATAACAAAAGCTGTGCAGACGAACTCCGTATAATCATAATCATCAGCAAGCATGATCGTATAGATAAACGCTGTACAGCCAAATGCCGTACAGTTAAACGTCGTATAGCTAAACGCTGCACAGGCAAATACCGTATAATCGAACATGTAAACTTAATACTTTTTTTCTGATTACCGAAGTGCGGCTGAACGCCTATTAAAATTTGGCATTTATTATCTATACTCCGGGCATATAACATTATATGCCCGGAGATTTTTATTATTGATTTAAACTATCAAATTCTTATTATACCCATTTTCTGTTATTTGTCAATGCTTTCAAAGCCTTAGCATTTTACGGCATAAAGATTAATTTCCCATGCGGGAAGACATCTTTTTCTTCTCAAATACAGACTGTACCTCGGTTCCATTCTGTTAAGGACAAGAGGCAGCTCAAAAATATCTTCCGAACGGTGATAAAGCGACAGACATATATCCGGCATAAAATCGCATATAGTTTTGCTTGATCCTTCAAGAGCCTCCCGCTCCGCCCCCTCAACGTCGTATTTTATGTAATCTGCGCCCTGACCGTCCAAAATACTATCAAGCGTTATGGTACAGATTGTATCAGAATTTTTATAACCGCAATTCTCACGGCGGAAGCTACCGCTGCCCCGGTTTCCATTACTAAAAAAAGCAAGATTTCCGTTCATGTTCCACGCGGCGGCGTTGTAAAGTAAAATCTCGCACACCCTGCCATTACCGCATTTGTCTCCGCATTTATTATCACACTTATCAGCGCATACACTTAAAGAACCAAAGGTCCCCGGCTGAGCCCAAATATCCGTATATCCGTCCGGGGGAACACAAATTTTCGGTTTTATATTAATTCCGTCAAGCTTAAGGCCGAGCCCGCTGCAAAACGAGCTTAGCCTTTTAAACGTTTTTTTGTCAGGCTCAACCGCATATATTTTCTGCAAAGCCGCCGCCTTGCCTAACAATTCATATACTGTATCGCCGTTATATGCACCGAGATCGACATAAGTCCGATATGTTTCAAAAGATAAAAAATTTTCTCCGTTATACTCATCTGAGGAAGACGACTCCAGAAGAGCAGAAAGCGATCCGGTAAGCCTCGCCTCTATAATTCCGTCAAAAATCCGAAGTGATTCGGAATCCGAAAAAAGCTTTCTCGCCTTATCGATTTTATCTGTATTCTTCCTGCAGAACTCCGACGTAAAAAGCTCGCTGTCCGGACAAACAGGTACATCCGGAACAAGCAGCTCCCTCTCCTCGGATATCCTGCATATATTGTCTATCACTTCCGGAATCCGGCTCGCGAAGCAAAGCAAAATAACATAATCACGGTGTGCGAATTTTTCCTTCGCTTCACTGTAGGACATTATCGTCATGCCGCGGAAACACCGGCGCCTGCCGCCGCTTTTAGTGACAAATCCGTCGCTTGCAAATACTCCGAGTATTTCAATACCATAATTACTGCATGTATCAAAAATTTTGTCTGCACCGTTTCCGATTCCGTATAAGAGCACAGGACGGGATTCGCTTTTCAGACGGATCCAAAGGTCTTTCGTACTGTTATAATCACCAATCATTTTTCAACAAATATTCCACAAATATCTGACGCTTATATGACTCCGTTTCGTTTAAATCCTCGACCGAGTCAGCTGAAACTTACATTAATCCGGCTGAAAAGACTGTGCGGCGTTAAAAACAGCACGGGCATATCGTCGCCGCAGTATGAAGCGGCAGTATTTAAGGAAACCGACCTTGATTTGGAATCTCTCCCGTTCTTTCCGTGAGTAATGCGTACATCCGTTCCGACAGGCACGGTAATATCCACTGTTGAGAGAATCGCAGTTATATCAAGAACAGACGGATGTGAAAAATCAGCCTCGGAAAAGGAAAGTGACATTTCCGAACAAAAGGCCGAGGCGAACGCTCCGATATATGACTTATCGTAAGAGGAAATACTCCTGCGGGAAAAAAACGCGCGGTACACAGGATATCTTGCATAATCTTCGCTTAATTTATTGTATATCCGCCTGTATTTAAAAGTACCTTTTTTGGTAAAAAGCATAAACCCGATAAGAATTAAAAATACCGGAATCAACAGCGGACGAACGACGCGAAGCGCATCTATACACAATGACAGCAGAGCAAGACCTATAAAAAGCCAAATAAATCCCGCACGGCGTGATTTTCCTGAAATTATATTTATAATCGCCGGGATAATTATAAACAAAGTCCAGAATCCGTCAAAAAATATCGTAAATTCCGGAATGATTTCGAGATTTTTAAGAAGATATCCCACACCTATTACTATCAGAAGAAATGCTAAAAGAGGCCGTGATGAACTCTGGCGTTTTTTGTTTTTCATCCTTCGAAATCCTTTCAGATTATTTCAGCGTTTTACCCATAAATATACATTATATATTATATATCATACGATATGCAAATTGTTAAAATATTTTTGCTTACATTGTAAATTTTATTCGATTGGCTGTTGCCGCTGATATTTCACGCGCATATTAAAAATAAACGTTTTTTAACTCATATAGGCAGATATAAAAATTGCTGAGCAAAGCGCGAACAGTGAGAATCCTCCGTCTGATGACAGCATTAAATAAACGGATAAAAGCCAAAGAGCGAAAAGAAATAAAGACGAAATAAAGCCGGAAACCCGCTCGGCTGTATCCTGCGGAAGGCACATCAAAAGCACGCTTTTGAGCGTACCTCCTCCGTCGAGAGTTTTAATCGGCAGAAGATTCATCACAGCAAGCGCAATATTTGACGTTACAAATAAATCTGCAAATTCGCTTCTTGCCAGCGGCATGCAAAAAATTGCGGTCACAAGATTAACCGCAGCTCCGGCGGACGCAGTCACAAATTCCTCACGGTAGCTCCGCATGCGTGAAAAACTTATGTCGGCTCCAAGAGGTAGAAGCGTAATAGACGAAATACCGATCCTCATCAGTTTTGCCGCGGCAATATGTCCCAATTCATGAACTGCCGCCGCGGCAAGCGTTGCCGCAGTAATCATGTTAGGCGCCGCAACAAACCACGCGGTAAGGAATATCACCGTAATCGTCGGCACTTTAAATTTCATATCATTAAACCATACCTTTCTGCCGAGGAAAGAATATTTTTAAAAAGTAACATAATGATAATATATGATATTAAATACGCCCGGTATGAAATCAAACCGGTATGAAATTAAAAAAGAAACTTTTTCCGGCGGCAGTTTGGTTTTACGCCGAAACGCATTATTACTGAATTTCGCCTATTAATAAAAAATCAAACAAGATTTAACAAATCTGTCCGCAGCTGATTTTCCGAATATTTCAGCAAGAAACGATATAACGCGGTCTTCAGCTTATACTAAAAACAAATAAAAAATAAAGGCGCTATAAAGGCTGCGCTTGTATAATCTTCCGCCATTTGTACAAACTAACATAGCAAGGTATTATAAAGGTATTATATGTGCATATTTTATAGCTGAAAGCGAGATGTCTGCGTCTGCAATACATTCTCATGCAAAGGCGGCCGGGTGTACAGGCGTTCGCCACTATAGCGTCGGGTTTCACTCACTTTTTCCGGCGGCGCTTCCGGCCATCAATTCGCTATTTTATTTATTCAGCAAACATTAGAATCAGCTTCGCACAAAAACGGAGTATTTTTTATTTTACCGTATAGTATCATAAAAATTACAAACAATAAAAATATATTCGGAATGAATTTGAAAAACAGGAGATTATATATGAAGGCAACAGGAATTGTAAGAAGAATTGACGATCTCGGACGCGTGGTAATTCCAAAGGAAATACGTCGTACAATGAGAATCCGCGAGGGCGACCCGCTTGAAATATATACAGATCGGGAAGGCGAAGTTATTTTTAAAAAATATTCACCGATAGGAGAACTTAACTCCTTCGCGTCTCAGTATGCCGACACGCTTCACAAGACATGCGATCTGTGCGTTGTAATAACCGACCGTGACGCGGTAATCGCGGTATCCGGAGCTCCGAAAAAGGAATTCGCAGATAAATCATTGTCGGCAGAGCTTGACAGTATTATAAACGCTCGCGGATTTTACGCTTACGACGGAAAAGGAAAGCGCGTCTATGTAACAGACAATCAGGACAGCGGATATTTCGTTTCCGCCGTGATGCCGATAATAACAGAGGGCGACATAACAGGCAGCGTCGTGTCTCTCATTCCTGACGGAGAAACAGCTTCCAAGGTCGGCAGTGAGCTCGAATCAAAGCTCATACAGACGGCGGCCGGATTTCTCTCAAAACAGCTTGAGTCATAAAAGGACCGCACGTTAAAACCGCAAAAATATCAGGGTACAGTCGTTTTAGGACCGTACCCTGATTTTTATTTTTACCGTACCTAACTTTTACCTCACTCATCTTTACCTCACTCATCTTTGTCTCATCCGTCTTTATCTCACTTGTCTTCATTTTACTCATCTTTACCCCACTCATCTTTACCTTACACGCCTTCACCACACACTTTTCTCCTCACTCGTCTTCATGCATCTGCCCTTCACCGCACTCGCCGCAGTATGTACATCCACCGCATTTGAATCTGCGGCTGCACCCGGCGCAGCGTCTCTGAACATCGGGAATATACATTGGCTGGGGATAAGAAAGTCCGGAACGCAAAGCCATAATGCCCTGATAGGCCTTGCATACATGGTATACTCTGTCGTCTTTTATAAATATATTGCCGGTTCCGCAGAATGTAAACGGCACTCTGAACATACGGCATTGATCCGAAAGTGATTTTACCCATTCGTAGCGGCATGGACGCGCTCCGTCATAATTTTCACCGTCAGCAAGAACATTTTCAATCTGACCGCTTTCAAGATATAGCGTTAAATCTACGGCAGACAACAGAGGCGCGAGCATTATTCCCTTGTGCTTTGCCGGAAGACTCAGTAAAATCGGCACCCTTTCGTCAGCGCGCCGCTGATTTTCCGCAGTTACATTTATGCAAACATGCTCCCAGCCTCTGCCCCAGTCGGCAGGAAGACACCGTTCAATCCGTTCGGCGCGCTTGGTGAGCAAAAAGTAGCTTATATCATTTCTTTTTCTCATTATGTCCCATACTTCATCTCTCCATCCGTCCGCTTCTTCAAGGAAAAAATCCGAAGTCAGACATACATGGAGCAATGCTCCTGGAGGTATTTTCCACTCTCCGCCCCGCGTATGCTTCATTGGAAGATTAAAATTGTTTTTCACACGGTAAATTTCACTCCCGTCACGTCCTCTTTCCCGGTCAAGATAATACATATAACAATTTGCGCATCCCTCGCTGTACTTTTTACAGCCATGCCACGGATTCCAGATGTATTCCAGAGACATAAATTATTCCCTCCTTTTAATTATTGTATTTTTATAAATTAATTATTGTATTTTTTACAAAGGTCAGTTAAACTCCGATGCTTTTTGGCTTTGTTTTTCAAAACCGCCGTACGCCTCGGCGAAACAGGACCTGACAATCTAAAAGCTTTAGCTTTGAAATTATTTTATCATATATTCCGCCTGTCCGCAATATGATTTTGATGTATGGCAGACAGAACGGCTTGCGTCTGAACAATCTAAAGTAAATTGTATTTTCACTTTCAGATTTAACAGGCAAAAGAAGAATTGTTTGTTAATTTATCGAAAAAAACAATCATTTTTTTTACTATCTCTTGCAATTAAACTTACGTTGTATTATAATAATATATATAATTAGATGTTGTTGGCCGTTCATACATTTTGGGACGACGATGACATTGCGGACAGTTGTTCTTAATTTATTAAGACTTATTATTTATTACATAAAATGATTAAAAGGAAGACGTCTGTTCCGACAAAAAATAACCGTATGAAAAGGAATATCAGTTATGATTAATCTTGAAAAAGAAATCAGAGAACAGCCGGAAGTTCTCGCCGGAATTTCAGATAAAAATATGGAGGAAATCCGCAAACTGGTTTTAGCCGCCAAGAAAGCGGGTGTAAACAACATCTATTTTGCCGCCAGAGGAACAAGCGATCATGCTTCTATATACGCGCAGTATCTTTTCGCAATCTATG